>DDAM01000012.1:0-65651 GCA_002332905.1 Firmicutes bacterium UBA2058
GAATGAGAAGTAGAAAAGGTTGTAATCTTTATCCCTTTCCTTTGCTATGTGATATATTTATTCTTTAATACTGATTTTTCTTTCGTCTAGGATCATTTTTGTCCTCCAAATCGGAACATTATTTAATATAATTCGTCTTAAATAACAATTAATATATATCAAAAAAAGATTCTTTATCATTTTTTGTAACGCTGCGAAGCGACGTAATGGAGGTAATTATGAAAAAAACAACTATTTTGTTAGTTATTAGCACATTACTTATACTTTTTAATGGATGCACATCAGCTACTCAAGTAAATACTCCGGTTGATGATACATGTTCAAATGAACAGGCAAAATCAATCTTATTAGGAAAAGTAATAAAAATTTATGACAATTATATACTAATTTCAAATGCAGAAGATAATGCAAAATCTAGCGATCTTTATATAGTATCTACTGATTTTGAATTTGATACAAGCAAAATTAAACCTGAATCAATAGTTAAAATAGGTTATGATGGTATGATTATGGAAACTTATCCAGCTAAATTAGGTGATGTTAAATATATTAAATTTATTGAGCAAAAAGATGATCTAGTTGGATTATATGAAAAAGCATTTGATAAGCTATGGGAAACTGACAAAGGACTTAATATGGATATTGATATATTAGCCTTTGACTTATCTATAACAACAAATTTAACAGATGCTGAAAAAAGTTCATTAATTTATGTATTAGGAAACAAAAATGGTTTAGAAACAGTATCAGGAACCTTTGACCAACTTAGTGAGAATGGATATATTGACAAAGAAAATCTAGTTTTTGAAAACGGAATATTATTTAGCTTTGAGGTTACAAAAGAATCAAAAAATAGTTTTATGTTTAATGCAAAAAAATGGCGCAGTGGAATAGGAGCGTACTTCTTCCAGAACTGCACAGCTAAGAAAACTAAAGATGGTTGGAACTTTAAAATAGGTGAAGAGATGATTTCATAAATTTTTTATTGATACATTTAAAAATACAGATATGTTAGTAAAACAGTCTGTATTTTTTGTGTTATTTTAATAGAGAAAATTTATGAATCTTATCATCTAAACAAATATTATTAGAAAGCATAGTCTGTTTTAAAAACATATTATATAAATATTGTTTTTCACCAAAATCAACTGTGAAATTATATCTCTTATTAGCATTATAAATAATACATCTATGCTTATCAAAAATAAAAAATAATTCTTCACTTATATTATTAGATATATAGGTATCTTTTGCATTTATAGAAGAGTAAACATATAATTTGGTATCCATATCAATATAGTTTTTAATAATAAAACATGCAGTGTTTATTAATTTATAAATATCAGTACATTTTCTTCTTAAATTACATATTTTTTTTCTATCCTCTATATCTAAAATAAAACATTTAGAGCAATAATTTATAAATTTGCAATCATAACATTCATCCATATAAGAATCGTTAATATTATTTAATTCTCTAATTTTGTATGTATCACATAAAAACAACTCATTATTTTTTACTGAATATCTCCTTGAACTATTTACAGTACATTTGTTAGTTAGAGCACATGCATTTCTAAATGTTAAGATATCAAAATCTCTTACACTAAAGGATGTTTTTTCCTTAAACTTAGTATAAGACTCTATTATTTTTTCTTCAAAATCAACATCTTTTATATTCAATAATGTTTTTTTATTTAATTTTTGTTCATAATATTCGCCTAGTTTTATTTTTATGCTAGAATCTATATCATTCATTACAAGACTTAATTTTTCAACATATATATTATTATTATATAAATAATTGATTAAATCATCATATTCCCTAATACTTATTTTAAGAGACTTTCTATCGTCGCAATATAATTTGCTATCAGTTTTAGTTATACTATTTACATTCAAAAAAATTGATATATCAGCATCAATGTTATATTTAAGCCATTTTACTAAATTATCATTAATATTGTCAATATCAATGCTTTTAACAAACCGACTAGTTTTAAGTGTATATATACTATTTATTCCAGTATAATGTTCAATAAAATCTGAGTACAAATTTTGAAAGTTAGAAATCATATTAAATTGTCTTTTATATCTTTTATCTTCAAATAACTTTTTCCACAAAATTCTTGCATCATAATTAGCTGCAAGTGTTCTAAATGGAAGACCTGTAGGTGATTTTAACAAAAAATTAAGACTTTTATATTTATTAAATAATCTGCTGTTTGGAAATAAAGTCATAAAATTAAAGCTAACATTATTTATATTATTCATTTCTAAAAATTCAAATGAGTTGTTTATGTCAAGCAAGGTTTCTTCTGGTAGTAAAAACATATATGTAACTACAAAGTTTAATTTAATACTCTCTGCGTACTTATACTGCTTTAATACACTATCTATAAAGCTATCTGCTTCTAAATCTAATAGCTTTCCAGTTTTAAGAAGTAAAGCTGTCGAGGGTGTCTCTAATCCAACTACTACAGTAAAATTTGCTTTTTTTAGTTCATCTAATGCTAATATTGACAAAACATCTGTTCTAGTAGAACACCAAAATCTATAGTTTATATCATTGCTTTGTATACCTCTACAAATTTCAATAATTCTTTGCTCGCTAGATGAGAAGCAATCATCTAAAAACATTATTTCTCCATCATAATTTTGTATTTCATTTTTTATAAACTTTAGCTCTTCTATAACAGAATTAATTGAAAATTCATTAATTTCATTTTGATAAGAATATGAACAAAAACAACAGTTACCAATACATCCCCTTGATGAATACATACCAACATTAAAAATTTCTTCTGCTGGTACTGTATAGTTTGAATATGGATGTGGTATTTTATTATAATCAATATCTTTTAGATATTGATTAGATATTAATGCTCCTGATTCAATGATGTTAAAATATATTTGAATAGCATTATCATGTGCTGTAAGGTTTTCTAATATATAATATGGCTCTCCATATATATATATATCAAAGTTTATATCTTTATGTAAACTTTCAGCAATATACTGCGTACTCGGACCAATACATATAAATCTATTACCTATTCTATTTTTCAACTCACTTATATATACTTTTGAAACATAATAATTATATTCATTAATATAGACAACAATATTTGAATCTTCAATGATTGACAAGATATACTCTACAAAACAAGCAGGATTTAAATTAGAATTTTCACCTCTGAAGATAGCTTGCATTGTATTAATACCTTTCATTTTTAAATACGATCTAATATATGAACAGTTAATTTCATAATCTGCTCCTGTAAAATTACTATTTAATACATTAAAATAAATAAAAATATATTCCATGGACTACCTCTAATTAATTATAAAGTTAATTATAATGAAAATACTCTACCAATTTAGAAATTATTAAATTATATTCATCTTTATTTGTTATAAACATTGGAAGCATCAAAATACCATCATTACAACCATAAACTATTAATCCACTCTTTTTTAATGAATCCCTGATTTTTAATACATCATTTAAATTAAAATAAAACTTATTATTTGAAAATTCTATACAAATTAAAAAGCCTCTTGAAACAACCTTGTCTATATAGCTAATATCTTTTAGCTTTTCATTTAGCTCAATAGAAAAATTATTTACTAAATTCAATGAAGTATCATCATTAAACATTTCATTATATATATCAATAGCAGTATTTGAGGCTGCGCAAGAAAGTACGTTCCCTCCTTGTGTTGATCCATGAACTATGCATTTATTTATTGAATCAGCTATAACATCCTCTATTTTTTTATTAAAACAGACAGCACCTAAAGGTAAATATCCTGAATTTATACCCTTAGACATACAAATAATATCTGGAAATATATTTAGCTTTTGATAATAAAAAGGTACTCCGGTTCTATAAAAACCTGTAGCGACTTCATCTACTGAAATTAATAAATCATAATAATTACATAATTCAATTATTTTATTTAATAATTTTTTACATATATCTTTAACACCCATTGAAAGAATTATTGGCTCTATTATAATTCCTGCTATTAAATTATTTTTATCACATATAAACTTTTCAATCTTTTGGCAATAGTTACATTCAGAATTAAACCTACAATTATTATAATCTCCTCTACAAATATCAATTTTTTCAACAGCTTCTATTCCAGGTTTATATTGATTAAAAAAATCATCTTCATCGTGACTAATGGTTAATGCACCATAACTAGTACCATGATATGAATGGCTAAATGATAATATAGTTTTTTTATTTAAAAATCCCATATCATCCCAATATTTACGCATAAGCTTAATAGCTAATTCAATAGATTCAGATCCAGAGCATGTGTAGCAAACTTTATTCATATTATTATGTAAACTTAATATTTTATTTGAATTTTTAATTATTATATCATTTGTATGATCAAACAAGGAACAAAATGATATTTCATCAATTTGCTTTTTAATACTATTTTCTATCCTTTTATTTTTATAACCTAATGAAACATTCCATAGCCCACTAATAGCATCTATGTACTTTCTATCATCTTTTGAAATTAACCATATACCATCTCCAGATTTGATATTAAGTCGACTATCTATATTATTTTTAGAAACATCGCCATATGGATATAAAATATGTTCCTGATAAAAATTAGAAGATTTCCTTAAATTTACAGTATTCATATATCCCTCTTTAAATTAAATAGCAAATTTTTCAATTGAATTTAAAATCTGTTTTTCATAATTTGAACAATCATTATAAATTAGATTTTTATCTGTTTTTCTAAGAGCTTCAGCGCAGCAACCTCCACCACAAAAATACTTATATTCACATTTATAACAATCATTATCTATATTATCTACATTGTTAGCATTGTTAAATTCTAAACCTTTTGCCATGACATCATTAATATTATCATCTAAAGTTCCAATATTAAATTCATCTAAGTGAAGAGAAGGACATGGATATATAGTTCCATTATTATTAATACTAATTTGAGTAGTCCCCATACCACAGCTAGATAATTTACCTGAGACATATAATTTTGATGATATATCATAAGAAGATGTTGCTTTTATAAAAGGTCTTCTTTTTTCCTTTCCTACTTCTAACGCTGCTCTTTGATATAATACTTCTGTATTATATATCTTTAAATTTGATAAAAACTCTGTATAAACTGCTGAATATTCATCAAATGTTGGTCTTTGACAGAAATTTATGGCTTTTCCTACATATACAATTTTATTTATATGAATATGCTCGATATTATTCTCGTAAGCAAATTTAGGATAATTAGGTAAATCTTCAATATTATCTTTAGTTAACGTAACCGAAATTTTTAAAGCAAGGTTATTTAAGCCTAAATTATTTGCTTTATTAATACCCTGTATTGTGTTATTAAAGCTCCCTTTACCTCTTAATTTATCATTAAAATCACTGCTTGTACCATCTAAGGATATTTGAAGTATATCAATATTTGGCAATATTCTTTCATAATTTTCGTGATTAACTGTTCCATTTGTAATAATTGTTACTTCTTCAAACTTCAAATGATGTTTTAATTCTAATGTTAAATTTTCTAAATGCTTATACAAAAATGGTTCACCACCACTTATAACTATTTCCTTACGATTTTCTATAGGTATTTCTTGTAAAAATTTTACTACTCTATTATAATCTAAGTCTTTGTATCCATTGTTCTCACAGTTCACATTTGAATAGCAAAATGAGCAAGACAAATTGCACACATCATTGACATGTATCCAAATCTTTTTAGGAAATCCTAATTCTTCTTTATTGTCAAACACCTCATCAATTGATTTTATACTATCTATTATTAGTGATGATTTAATTAAATTATCAATTGTCGGTTTATAAAGATTATGTAATATTTCAACGCTAAGCGCAAATTCTTTAGACAGTTCATTAAATATTTCTGAGATACTTTTTGTTCCATTAATTTTATTATAAAAATCAAATGCTGAATCGTTAATTTTTATCCAATCACCAGTATGATAATTAATAAAAATATGTTTTTCATTTATATTGTAATATTTATACTCACTATTTTTTAAATAAATATTATTAATCATTATATTTTTCAACCTCTCCATTCATATAAAAGATTTCTTTAACCTCACTATATGGAATAATCATCAGAATTAAAGATTGGTCGCTTGTCTGTAGAACTAATGATTCATTATTGTTAAAATTAATTTTACTCTCTATTACTTTACCAGCAAAAGATAACAGTGATGTTGTTCTAACTAAAATTTTTTCATCTTTTATCATTATACCACCTCATATATTATTGATTATATTTATAACATTTTCTTTCTTTTCTCAAATTTGCAACTTCATACATAAAGTTACGCTGATCATCAGCAGAAAAATTATCATTATATACTACAGGAGTTTTTAATGTAAACATTTTAAAATCATCAGTTAATAAATACATGTTTAATTCGTCCATATGCTCATATTGATAAGTACCTGGAAATGGTGTGTTGTATGAAGCAGCTACACTAGCATCATATTGTGTGACGGCCTTTCTCATGAAATCTAAAGTATCCTGAGCAGTTTCTTTAGTCTCACAGAAATGACCAAATATAAAAGATAATAGTGGTGTAATACCTCTTTCTTGGGTAGCTTTAATAATTTTTTCTGCGTATTCTAAATTAATACCTTTTCTTATTTTATTAAGTACTTCTTGGTTTCCACTTTCCATACCATACTGAATTGAAATTACATTACTGTCTTTCAAGCGGTCTAAAAGTTCCTCATCCATATGCTTAACTATAGATTCGCATTCCCACCTAAAAGTAGCTTTATACTCATCTATCAAATCAAGAAATCTATTTACTCTAGATCTTATAATTGTAAAACTATCATCAGTTATAGTATATTGTATAGGATCTATTAGCTTTTGTAGCATTATTATTTCGAGAAAAACATTATCTATATTTCTTACTCTATATTTATTTCCAGACAATACATTAGCTGAACAATATATACACTTATTTGGACAACCTCTGCTTGAATTAATTAAAAGTAATTTATTATTTTTAAATCTCTCTAATCCAAAATAGTCTCTTTTAGGTATTGGTATTAAGTCAAGAGCTTTAATATATTGTCTATTTGGATTATGAAAAATTTCATTATCTATTCTATACATAAGACCATCAATGTCATTATATCTAATTATTTGTTGATTTGTTTTGATAGCCTCTAAAAGCTCTACAATTGTAGATTCTCCTTCATTAATTATTGCAAAGTCAAATTCCTTATTATCAATAAATTCTTTTTGACACAGGCTTATATGAGGACCACCTATAACAGTATATATATTAGGAAATCTATTTTTTATAGACTTAGCAACTTTTACAGCTAACTCAATATTTTCTGTATATGATGAAATACCAATCACCAATGGAGATAACTCATCAACCTTATTTAAAAATTGCTCCTTTGTTAAATTATCATATATTAGATCAATAATATCAGCTCTAAAACCATTAAGTTCTAAATAAGTGTTTAGATATATTAATCCCATTGAAGGTGAAAAATCATAACCCTCTAAAATCTGCTTAGTTAATAATGTTTGAATAGGAAGACTTACTAATAAAATATCTATCATAATATTTCTCCTTTCATTATAATTATTACCAGTCCTCTTCACTTACTTCTTTTAATTCAACTAGCTTATTTTCAATTGCTTGTTCGAAAAATTCAATAACATAGCTTCTAACAGTAGCCTCATCTTCAATTTCATTAAATTCTTTTATTAATTTATTAATAATATCCTCTACTGTGTTGTATCCATTAATTAATCTCCATATTTTTGTACCAGTTTCATTTAATACATAATTTTCAGGTGGATTATTTATATATACTATTTCATCAGTTATTTTCCATCTATTTGTAATTTCTTCAACTCGTTTATTTGTATTTATCATATAAATTTAGCAAATTAAATTTGCTCTCCTTTCATCTATTATTTTTCATACGATGTGAAAACTAAGCTTAGATTATTAAAATAATTAAAAGTAGACATGGCATTTATACTAAAATTTGTATGTGCAAAAAGCTTGTCTATCATATGTGGTGTTAGAATATTTTTTACACTATAACACATATATCTAGTAGTTATTTCTCCTTCTATATCTTCTAAATAATAATTAACTATTGATTTTCCCTTAATATAATTATTAAACTCCTGAAACACCCACATTCTACATTTATTTTTGTTTATAATACTAGAAAATATAGGTTCACTCTTATTTAAAGATTTACTATCCATATAAATTCTATAATCAAAAACTAATCTCCCTCCTAAATCCAGCCAAGAATATATTTTATTTAATAATTTCAACGAATTATCAAAGTTATCAAATAATAAACAAACTGTAGTAGCAGGTATAATTATCATTCCAAATTTTTTATCAGTTTCATAGTCAAAAATATTAGTAACCTCGTATTTGCATAGCTTTTTAATATCATCACTTTGTTCATCTAATTTCATATTCAGCCTATCAATCATAGGCTTTGATATGTCAATTCCTGTCACATCAAGCCCAAAGGCTGCTAGCTGCATCATTATTCTTCCCGTTCCACATCCTATCTCTAAAACCGACTTATTATATGAATGTCTATTATCTATATAAAAATTTATCTCATCTTGTAATTTATCAGTATTTGCATCATAAACTTCTGCAAAAACATCATCATAATATTCACAATCATTTATATAAACATTTCTAGAATTTCTAATTTGCTTAAAAATCTCAAAATAAAAATTATCTTTATCATACATAGGCTTCTCCTGAATTTTTAACTACATCAATCAAATTTACATCTAATCCTTCGTATAAATTTTCATCATGTGTTATAACGATTACTATTTTTCCATTTAAATAATTTGTAATATTTCTAAAGATTTTATTTCGCATAACATAATCTACATTTGTAAAAGATTCATCAAATATATATATTTGTGCTTCTTTAAGCAAAGTCATTGCTAAAGATATACGTTTTAACTCACCTCCAGAAAGATTGTTCATTACCTCACCAATTTTTGTATGAATTCCATCTGGTAAATTGTTTATAAATTTTTTTGCTTCTACTATATCAAGTATATAATTTATCTTATCATTATTTACTTTTTCATCAATTAAATCAAAATTTTGATAAATTGTATCTCCCCAAAAATAATCATCCTGAAAACAAATTGATATATTGCTACGAAGATCATTAACATTTAAATCACTGATACTTTTTTCATTAAATAAAACATCGCCACTATCAATTTTGAATAGACCAAGTAATATATTTGCTAATGTTGATTTGCCTTGTCCACTTTTACCAATAATTATATTTACCTTATCAACTGTTAAATTTGCATTAAAATTGTTTAATATGTTATTATCAGTTTTATTATAAGAAAAGCCTACATCAATAAATTTTATTTTCCTAATTCTTTCATCATTTATACTTACTAATCTTTTACTATCAATTATTTCTAATTCTTTATCCAATTCAAGAACATTAAACAATCTATTGACAGAAACTTTAAAGCTTTGAATTTGCACATTAGCTAATACTATTTGTGAAAATGTAGTTCTAATTGATTCACTTAGGTTTATTAATATAACAAACACTCCTAAAGTTAATGTGTCATTTTTTATACTATAACAGCCTATTGAAATTATGATAACATTTCTTATTAATACAATTATTTTTAAGATAGAGTTTAATGAAAATTCAATGTTAAAATTATTATAAGCAACTCCTTTTATTTTATTTAATGTAGATATATAATCTTGCATAACTTTTGAATATAATAAAAAAGACTTAATAAATGGCAAATTTCTATAATTTATGTCGATTTTTTTTATATGCTCACTTGTTACAGTTTTTATATCATTTTGATTTTTCTTAATTTTATTAGAAAATAAAACAGATGTAATTACTTGTAAAATTGAAAAGAACAATATTAAATAAGCTATGATTTTAGAATAATACAAAACAAATATAAACATTAAAATTACAGAAAATATAGATACAATATTTCCAATAATAACATTGCTAAAAAAATTAGAAACAACTGCTATATCATCCATCATCAAAACCATATAATTTGATAAGTTAAGCTTTAATATATCAATCATCCTTGACATCTGAATACAATTTAATAGATGCTTTCTCATACTTATAGAACAATTTTGTGTTAGAGTTAAATTCCATCTACCTATGATAAATGACAAAATAATACAAAATAAATTTAGACCGATAAATAGTAGAATAAAAATGATAAAAAATTCAAATTTTTTAGCAATAATAATTTCATCTATTAAATATTTGTTTAACAAATTATCTAGAAAAGCTATCGAAGTAGAAAATATAAGCAAAAATAAAATACAAATTAACTGAATAGTATATTTTTTAAAAAAACTATTGTAAATTATTTCTATTCTTTTTCTATCAGTCATTTGTCCTCCTAAATATAAGAAAAAATTTTAATATCGTATACGCTCTATGTACAAGAAACTCCACAAATCAAACCTTATGTATATTTACATCATATTTTGAATAATTATTTTACTTAATTTTAAATTTAAGTAGCTATCATAGCAGTTCCTACAACAACCCACATAATATAAGCACCAGCATCACCTGGATCTACTTTTTCATCTTCAGACTTTAAATTCACAACTCCAGTATATTCAGCACATGCATAATCTCTTGAGGACTCAAAAGGAACAATAGCAGTAGGTAATTTAACTATAGTTGGTTTTAACATATTTCACCCCTCCTTTCATTTGACATATACATAAAACGTATACAATTTGATTATATATTATATTTAAAAAATAATATAATAAATTTTACCAAATAATTGTATATATGACATTATTTTAATATTTTTTTGTAGAATTTTGTCTAATATGTTGAACCTGTATTAAAATTTCAAAAAAAAGTAAGGTTATTTCCTTACTTTATTTCAACAATTATTTTATTAACAACCTCATCTATACTTAAATTACACGTATCAATTTTATTTCCTTTAATTAAACTTTCAAATGCATAAATACAACTATCAATTTGATTTGCAGGCCATGATGTATTTAAATCCCCTCTTTTAATTAATCTTTCTATTAAAATTTCTTTGTCCGCCGTTAATATAAAATGATGTAATTCCGAGCCATTTTCTTCAAGCTTTGAAATAAGCTCTTTATAATAGAGTGGATTTATTATAGTCATTGGAACTATTATAATTCCATCCCAAACTTTTTGTATGTAATCAAGCATTTGATAATTAAAATCACGCCAAAGAGGAATATCTTGAAAGTCACCCTTACGACTTAATGTCTCAGGTAGATTATCCCATATGTATTCGCCAGCCATTTCAGGATCAAATATATAGGAATTTTTTAGTACCTTACTTAATTTAATTGCAACAGAAGTTTTTCCAACACCAAATGCTCCGTTTATCCAAATTATCATATCAATAACCACCTACTTTTCCTTATATCATAATAATTTTATTTATCATTATACACAAATGTTGCTCCATCAGGGAGCATTTTTGCTATATATCTGCGGTGTAATTTTCAATATTTCTATCATATGTCCTATATTTCCTTCACCTGCAAAAGTGCTCATGTCAAAGAAATTCTCATCAAAGTCTAGCCAATGCAGTGGGTTCTTTTCAGGCAACAAAGTTACGTCTTTATTTAAAACTCCTACATAAACTTCCATATAAATATTATGCATATGCCATATAAAATCCATAAATGGCTCAAGCTTAGTATCTAACTTAGAAATACCTGTTTCTTCGTAAAGCTCACGATAAGCAGCATCTATTGACGATTCATTGTCCTCAATTTTTCCACCAACGAAATTATATAAGCCTTTATATGGATTTGATACTCTCTTACAAAACAATAGCTTTGTATTTTCTTTGTTTAAAATTATTATGCAATTATACTTTTTCATTTGAACTCCAATATTGTTAATAATAATTGTTAGAAATTAAAATCACTGTTTTATATAATCAATATCAGCTTTTCGTGCTTGCGAACAAAGAAGCTGTCTCTTAACATTGTAAATTTTCCCGTCTTTTATAAAAATTGAACCTAATTGTCTAAAATCAAAAGATACATTTGCTTCTATACACTGTCTTCTTATATCTAAAACCCACTCATAGTCTAAAGGTCTAACATCTTTTCCAGATTCTCCACCAACTATAACATATTCTATATCATCATCAAGATATTTAGATATATCAATTTTTTCAAGCATAGGCTGAATAGTTATCATCTTATGCTTTATCGGTAAAGCTTTAAAAATAGGCAAGCGCTCATCTGCTCTTTCTTGATTTTCAATAGTACAACAAACAATAACATGATTAAAGTTACCATCAAAATCTTCTGGTAAGCCAATATTAAATCTTTCAATCCTTTTAGTCAAAAACATAAAGGTAAGGTCTTTACGTATGCGAATCATCTCCCAAACCTCGCTTCTCCACTCGTCAGCATCTTCCACTAAAAAATCTGCATTAAAGCACAAATATACCATTTGACCAGATTTTATTTTATAATTACCCTTACTATCTTTTTGAATTGGTTTATCAAATTCTTCAGTCTTATAAACAATATTAGTATCTATTTTCTTTCTATCATTTGCTCTAAATATATAACAGTGCTCACAACCTTCGCTTTTTCTGTGACATCCTCTCCAAGGGTTCCATGTTGACATGACTTCCTCCAAATAATTATTTTTTAGCCAATTCATTAAGAAGAAACTTATTAACTTCTTTGCGATTTTTTATAGTTATAAACTTTTTATCAGGATACTTTTCATGAAGTGCTAAAATTTTATTTTTATCTGTATTCTTAAAATTCCAAATTAATTTGCAAAAATCAAAAAACTCTTTGTCAAACTTTTCTTCTAAATAATCTGGTAAATCTGAGCGTTTTTTCCCGTGTCTTTTTATAGCACTCCAAATACATACTAAACGATTAATATCTAGAAATATAACTAAATCAGCAGCTGCAAATCTTAACTCCATAGTACTATTATAGTTACCGTCAATAATCCACTCTTTAGTATTTATAATTTGATTTTGCTTTTCTATCCATTCATCCCTTTTAGTCTCTTTCCAATTGGGTTTCCAAAACTCATTATCAAGATGAATAAGTGGTAAACCAGTAATTTCCGATAATTTGTTTGACATATAGCTTTTACCACTACCTGCACTACCAATAAGTATTATTTTTTTAATAGTATCTAAAAACATATTTTCTCCAAAATTTTTATATATAGTTATCTTAAATTTATAATTTCTAATCGGTGCCTATTTTCTTATTATTTTTAATTTCTTTCAACCTCTAAAAGGTCTTAATTTACATATTATTATCAGTCTTTAAGCTTTCAGTTATTTCAGTTAAATCATAAAAGGATATTACTTTATTGACGATACTATTTAGCCTGTATAAATTATTTCTTTCTGTTACCTTTTTCGTCAGCAATAAAAACTCTAACCACTCCATTTTTTAAACATTAATGCTTTGAGTCAATATATACTTTTTCATCAAGTGTAAACTCAATTTCTTCCTTTAAACGTCTAAAATAATCAAGTTGAAAGCTACATGTTTCGTTAAATAGCTTTGTACTGGTCGGGGTACTTAATTTTTTTGTTACATAGTTTTCTAATTTTATAATTTTTTCGTTACAAAATTTATGTTTTTCTTCAAGTGATAAAGAGTCAAAGTCACTGTAATGCAGTGCTTGAACTATACGATATATTCCAAACCTATCTATGTTATCAGAATCACTCACAATTTCTGCTTCAATTATCTGCTCATATTCGTATCCAGCTTCACCATCGCAATGTTTAGCGATACAATAACATATATCATTTACTAATTTTTTATCTAGCTGTAAAGATTCCAAAAACTCTCGTGCTATCACAGCAGATATACGCCCATGGTCTTTGTTAATCTCACTTTCAAATTTACCAACATCATGCAATATCCCAGCTACACTACATACAGTTATATCATAACCATGTGCTTTTGCAATCATCCTAGCATATTTAGATACTCTTATACTGTGTTCTATACGATATACTCTTTCAGAAAGAGGTAAATCATCCAAAACCACATTATTAATATGTTCAATCATAAATTTTTTACTTAATTCATATAAATTCATATATTAATCATTCCTTTCCAAGGGCACAAAATCCGAAATCGTGGTTTATACTTATCATAATCTCCAAATTAACTGATTATATTTACATTTAATTTTTAAACAAATCACCTAATGCTGCAAATGGATTGTCCTTTGATAGTTCTTCTTCAGCTTGTTTTTTCATTTTTTTCATATAATTATTGACTTCTCTTTTATCAGCTTTTTTATCATTTTTAAATCGTTGTTCAAACACGGGAGCCTTTTCTCTAAAATTACAGTTTTCCCCCGAGCATACATAAATTTTACCTTCGCCGCTGCCCTTGATAACTAATTTCTTCTTACACTCTGGGCATCTTGCATTTGTATTTCTGCTGATGGTTTCTCTGTGTCCACATTCTCTGTCTTGACAAACATACATAACACCGGTCTTTGATTTAACCTCTAACATTTTTTTACCACACTCAGGACATTTAACACCTGTTATATTATCATGAACAAACTTACTATCCGTACCTTTTACATCATTGAGAAGCTCTCTAGTGTATTTTTTCACATCATCTATGAATTTTTTATCATCCAATTTACCTTTACTAATATCTTCCAGATAATTTTCCCAATTTGCAGTTAAAAGAGGAGATTTTAAGTCTTTTGGAACAAGCTCAATAAGCTGTCTCCCCTTAGATGTTGGAATTATCTCCTTGCCTTGTTTTTCAATAACAAAAGAATTAAATAGTTTTTCGATAATATCAGCTCTTGTAGCAACTGTTCCAAGTCCGCCTGTTTCTCCTAACGTTTTTGCTGAAGCACTGTCAACCTTAATATATTTATGTGGATTTTCCATAGCAAGTAAAAGTGTACCCTCGTTAAATCTTGACGGTGGCTTTGTCTTTCCATTACATACTGTTGACGAAATGATTTTTATTGTATCTCCTTTAGAAAGTTTGGGCAAAATTTGATCCTTAATATCATCCTCATTTTCATCCTCGTCCTCTATATCATAAACACTTTTCCAGCCCTTTGCTTTAACAACCTTCCCCTTAGCAACAAACCTTTCACCATTTACATCAGCAATTATATTAGTTTGTATATATTCAAATGGAGGTAACATAACACTTAAAAACCTTCTAACAACTAAATCATATATATTTTTTTCCTCGGTATTTAGGTTAGACAGTTTTGGACTTTCTTCAGTAGGAATTATGGCATGATGGTCTGTAACCTTTGAATTATCAACATAGCTTTTATTCGATTTAACACCTTTTCTCAGAATATCAAGCGCCAATACTCTATAATCTCCTATAGCTATAGCCTTTAACCTTTCAGGTAAAGTCTGAACTATATCAGTTGAAATATATTTAGAATCTGTTCTTGGATATGTCAAAATCTTGTAGTTTTCATATAATCTTTGCATAATTGAAAGAGTCTGTTTTGCTGAATATCCCCAAATTTTATTCGCATCTCTTTGAAGCTCAGTTAAATCATATAAATTTGGTGCATATTTTTTCTTTACGCTCTCGTTCAAATCAACTATATTTGCATCATTACCTTTAATACGTTCTAGTACATCATTTGCAAAGTCTTGATTAAAGGTTCTTTGATTGTTATTCTTATCAGTCCATTGCATAGAAAAATCCTTAGATTTTGCTGATACAGTATAATAATCTTTAGGCACAAAATTCTTAATTTCATCTTCTCTTTGCACAATCATAGCAAGAGTTGGTGATTGAACTCTTCCAGCTGATAGTTGAGCATTATACTTACAGGTTAGTGCTCTTGTGATATTTAATCCTACAATCCAATCTGCTTCAGCTCTACAAACCGCTGCTTTGTATAAATTTTGATATGCTGATCCTGGCTTTAGATTATTAAATCCATCCTTAATTGCCTTGTCAGTTTGTGATGATATCCACAATCTTTTAACAGGTTTTTTTACTCCTGCTTTTTCTAATATCCATCTTCCAACTAATTCACCCTCACGGCCTGCGTCTGTAGCTATTACTATTTCATTTATATCATCTCTAAAAAGCTGTTTTTTTACCTCGTGATACTGCTTAGCGGTTTTCTTTAATATAGTAAGCTTCATTGGCTCAGGAAGCATAGGTAAAGTCTCCATTGACCATTGCTTATATTTATCATCATAGTCCTCTGGGTCCTGAAGACCGACAAGATGACCCAACGCCCATGTTACAACATAATTATTACCCTCTATATAAGAACCTTTATTTTGATTGCATTTTAATACCTTAGCCAAATCCCTTCCAACAGATGGTTTTTCAGCTAACACTAGTGTTTTTGCCATTGTATTACTCCTTAAGTATTTTTTTAGAGCTAATTAAAGATTTATTCTACGAATATTATATCATATGAAGATTTTTTTTCCATAGTAAAAATACAACGCTGAGCCTAAATAGCTCAGCGTTATATTAATTTAATTGATTTTTATTATAAATTAAAAGCTATTGTAGCAATTTGAAAATATATTACTATTGAAAAAGTATCAACAATTGTGGTTATAATTGGTGCAGCCATTATTGCAGGATCAAGTCGAAATCTTTTTGCAGCTATAGGAAGCACCTTTTAACTTAAAATACTGTACCGCATGCAGCTATTATTTATAAGTTTTATTATTCTTGCAGTAGAAACAATAAGAAATTGATAACAGAACTTTAAGTAAAATATCCTACTTGCTATCTGACAAGAAACGACCTACATTTATTATAAGATGTGAGTCTATTTTTATATATATTTGTCGAGTTCTGTTGCATATTGTCTTTCTTTTGGTGTTTACTTACATATTTGTAATTGTTATACTATATATATAATTAATACTATCTGTTTTTCCCCTAAACAGATAGAGTGTATGTTAGGGGACATACATTATATTTATTATAAAAAATAATTAAGGAGATTAATATGAAAAAAATATTAAGTTTAATAATTGTAGCTATTTTTATTACATCATTAAGTAGTATTACATTTGCAGACATAAATCAAAATAAAGTAATAGCTGAAAGAGAATACAATGGTCAAATTACACCTTATGGACTGTTTGATGATTACAATGTATATAGTGATGGAGAGTGGATATTTAACAGTAATAATATAGGTGTTGGGGCAAAAGGTTGGACAAATATAACAGAAAAAAGTGATGGTTCGTATAGATACCATTATACAAATGTTGCATGCTATTATGACAGTGCTGAACAGGACGTTTATACATCAGGCAGAGTGTGGGGATCAGGAAAAGTATCGGCTTCTACTGGAGACTGTGGACGAGGAGCAATGCATCATTATAGAATATTCTATGGTTGGTAATAAGATATAGTATTTTTTATTTTAATAATTACAAATACATATAAATGATGTCATATTAAATATGACATCATTTTCATTAGGGTGATTTATGACTAAGAAATTTTTTTCTATATTTTCAATAATTGTTATGTTATCAAATTCGCTATTTATTTCATACTTTAGTTATATTGATTATATTAGTTTACAAAAATTAATATCTAATTCCTTAATATCAGATAATTCAGTTTCTATTATACTTGAAACAGATAGTCACATAATATTAAAAGACTTAACAACATTAATTGATAAACATAATGATATAACAATTTTTACTGAATTATATAACAACGATGATCTAACCGTTTGGGGTATATATGGAGATTGTAAATTTAAAAGTAATGTCTACTCTATGATAGAGGGAGAATTTTTTGATAAGAGTACATTTAATAATAAAATTAATACAGCTGTTATTGGTAAAAATATATTAGATACTAATAATTATTTTTTAAATAATAATAAAGAAGGTTATTTTAAATTCGGCAATATTAATTATAAGATAATTGGGATAATATCATCAAATATCAGTAATATGTTAGATAACACTACATATATAAATTTAAGTTCAGAAAACATTAAAAATATACATAAACTAATTATTGATGGCCATGATTTAAATGGTATAAATAATTTTGTTAAAGAAATAGAGAGTAAATATAAGATTTATAAAATAAATGAAAATAAAAATTTTATGAGCAGATATATTTTCAATTATACAGATATAAAATTGCTAAATCTATTTATAATAATTTTTATGATTTTGATATTTATTGTTCTTCTGATATATACAATATACTCATTTAATGAAGAAATTAAAATAAAATGGTTAATTGGTTTAAACTATTATAGAAACTATTTATCATTGTTTATTAAAATATTAACATTATACACCTTTAATACCATTATTTTTCTTATAATGTATAAAACTGTATATTTTAAAATACTATCAAAAATTTTTTTAAACTTCTTTTCTACACATTTAATTGTTTTTAATCTTGCTAGTATCACATTACTAAGCATTTCTGTATTTTTATATATGCACGTATCAAATAAATTTTTTTATAAATATGGGGTGAAATAAACTAATGAAATACAAATTAAGCAAATATATTCATGTAACAATATGCTTTATCTTATTAACTTTTGCTATGACTTTATTTATGATTTCAAAAAGAAATTTTGATGTTATATCAGAAAAAATTGTAGAATTTGATGAAAATAACGTAAACTCATTATATTTAAAAGTGTATGACATTTATGGACAAAATAATCAAAAATCATTATCAGAATTTTTTAAGGAAGATAATTCATTGGAAAGATTAAAGTTACTTTGCAAAACATTAAATAAAGAGTTTAATTATTTTGAATTTGATTCTCAGTCATTATTGATAAAAGATAAATTTAACTATAAAGATGAGTTTAGAATTGATTATGGTAGAGAGGATTATGGCTTTAATGATAATATTGGTATCTCACTAAAGTCTGTACAAATCGGTGCAAATACATATAAAGAATTTGATATAGATAACAAAATATACAGTGGTGTTGGATTTAGTTCTGAAAACTTTTTGTATGATAATGTAAAACCTATTCCAGCTATATTAGGCAATGAATATAAAGATACGGTTAAAATTGGTGATATGATTAACTTCGAATATTTATCAAAAAAAATAACTGTGGAAGTAATTGGATTTTTGGAAATTGATTCTATCATAACTTTAAATAATCAAATATATTATCTTGACAGATATATTATAGTGCCTTTAATAGATACTGTTTATAACCCTGCAAACAATGATGAGGAAATGTTTCAAAATATATTATATTCACAAAAGAACTGGGGCTATATTAAAATTAAAACCGGTGATAACTATTTAGATTATAAAAACAAGATTACTCAAATCAGTAAAAATTTAAATTTAAAATATGAAATAAGTGAAGGGTATATTCATCCTTATATTAAAAATATATCCAATACAATAAATTCTACTAAAGGCTTATTCTTAATTGCCTCAATTATCTTATTTGTTATATTTTCACTAATATATATATATATATATATATGGAAATTTAACAAAAATAGAAAAATCTATGCTATCCATATGATTAGTGGTTGTAGTTTTATTAAACTTAAAACCAAAATATTTATAGAAATTCTTTTAGAATTTATTGCTGCATTATTTACTGCCACTACTATAAATAAGTTGATTTTTAATTATAGAAATCTTAGCACTTTTGATAAAAATATAATTCAATTATCAATGCAATCAACTACATTATTATCCATTGTTATTATGGTTTTAATATGTTTAATACTAAATAAACATATTAATAAAAATGAAATTTACTATTCTATAAGTAAAGAAAATTAATATAAAATATAAAAGGAAAATGCATATGATAGAATTTAAAAATATAAGCAAATATTATAAATACAAGAAAAACACTACAAAAGCACTAGATGATGTTAGTTTTGTTGTAAACAATAAAGATTTAGTATTGATTTCAGGTCCAAGTGGCTCGGGAAAAACAACATTATTAAATATAGTTGGGGGCTTATCAAAGCAAACTAGTGGAATGTATTTGTTTAATCAGGAAGCTATTGATGGTACAGATGATGATATGGCTAAATTTAGAGCAGAAAATATAGGTTTCATTTTACAACATTTTGCGTTAATTAATGATAGAGATGTTTTATACAATATAGGTCTTCCACTTCAATACAAGGGTTATAAAAAAAATGAAATAATGGAAAGGGTTAATGCGGTTGCAAATTCTCTAGGTATTTTCGATAAACTTAAACTATATCCTAATATGTTATCAGGTGGAGAATGTCAACGTGTAGCTATAGCAAGAGCAATAATTACAAACCCAAAATTAATTTTAGCTGATGAACCAACAAGTTCATTGGATACTAGCAATAAAAATGAAGTACTTAATATATTAGGTAAATTAAACCAAAAAGGCATAACTATATTAATCACATCCCATGACAATGATGTATCAAGTTTTTGCAATAAAAAGATATTTTTAAATAAAGGTAAAATTGCAGAAACAAACGAAGTTTAAATAAAATAAAAACGGTAGTGTATAATCTTTGTCCATGGTTTTCAAGCTTTTTAGAAAACATTTTCTCTTATGCTACTACTTTTTTTCTCGAAACTCTACAAAAAAACTACATGTTAGATGGTAGACTAAATATATGCAATAATAATACTAATCATTTATCTAAAAGCTTTGCTCTATTAGAAAGAACTTCTTGTTCTCAAATACACCTAGAGGAGCTGATGCAAGTGCGTAGTAATAAGTACGATAGAGACAGCAAGATATTATATTTAAATATTACTGTAATATAAAGCTTTGTAAACTAGTAAAAAATACAACGCTGAACCTAGATAGTTCAGCGCCCTTTTTATTTAATTGCTTTATCTTACAAATTAAAAGCTATTGTAGCAATTTGAAAATATATTACTATTGAAAAAGTATCAACAATTGTAGTTATAATTGGTGCAGCCATTATTGCAGGATCAAGTCGAAATCTTTTTGCAGCTATAGGAAGCACACTACCTACAATTTTTGAAATTATTATAGTACCTAAAAGAGAAAGCGATACAACAATTGACAATTTTATGTCTCTATACATTAACATTATTCTTAACCCATTAGCTAATGATAATGCACCGCCTACAAGTAAAGAAACACGGAACTCTTTCCACATTATTTTAAAAGTGTCTGAAAAATTCAATTCCTCTACCGCTAATCCTCTAATTACAAGGGTTGAACTTTGTGAACCACAATTACCACCAGTGTCCATTAGCATTGGAATAAAAGAAACCAAAAGAGGTACCACAGCAAAAGCACTCTCATACCTTGTTATTATTCCTGTAATTGTTGCAGAAAACATAAGAACAAGAAGCCAAACAATTCTGTTTTTAGCGTGTTTCCAAACAGATGTTTTCAGATATTGCTCATCATTAGCTGTCATTGCGGCCATTTTTTGCATATCTTCAGTTGTTTCTTCTGTCAATACGTCAATGGCATCATCGAATGTTACAATTCCTACTATGCAATTCTCCGAATCAACAACTGGTATTGCTATCAAATCATATTTTCTAAATAAATTTGCCACTTTTTCTTTATCATCGTTCGTATGAACTGAAATGTATTTTGTGTTAATTAAATCAGTTAATAATACACTTTCATCATTTATCATTAAATCCTTAGCAGTAACAATACCAATTAATTTTCTTTTATCAACCACATAGCATGTATACACTGTTTCACTGTCTAAACCTATTTCTCTAATTTTATTTAAAGCCTGTCTAACAGTCATATTAGGTTTTAGTTTAATGAATTCTGATGTCATTACACTTCCAACACTGTCCTGCGAATATCCTAACAAATGATTAATTGACTCTCTTGTTTCATGACTAACATTTTCAAGCAACTGTGTTACAACATTAGATGGCATATCATTCAAAAAATCTACTGCATCATCAGCAAACATTTCATTTATAATATTTCCTATTTCTTGTTTAGTAAAAGTCTTTATCAAGCTTTGACGTAAATCATTATCCATATATGAAAATACCTCAGCTGCTTTCTGCTTATCTAACATTCTAAAAACTAATACTCTATCACTTTCATCAAGCTTAGAAAGTAATTCAGATAAATCCACAGAGTTATATTCTGATAAAACCTCATGTATTGATTTATATTTTTTTGTTTCAATTAGTGTTTGTAAAACTTTTATTGTCATAATAATCCCTCCTTTTGACATAAAAAAACTGCCATACACTGGTACGACAGTTAGCATGCACAAAAAGAGCATTATTTAATAGCTATAAATAATACATGTGAATATGAATAGTCGTATCCAGTTATGTTTATTTGTTTTATTTTTGTTAATTTATAAATCTGCCAATCACTACTATCCATAACATTCACCTCTACTTACAATCTTATTAATATTTTAACATATATTTTACATGATAGCAATCTATTTATCGAAAAAATGTTCTGCTATAATATAAATGCACCATATTTTGTTGAGCCTCTAGATCCACCACCATAAAACTCTTTAAATCCAAGATTCTCAAGCTCCTTAGAAAACATTCTTTCTTTTGCTACTACTCTTTTTCTCGCTACTCTTAACGCTTCCGCTAATATAGTATCTGTTATATAAGAATGTTCTGCAAAAGGTCTTAGCGAGTTCATAAATGCTGACTTCATATTAGGTGTTTTAAACATAGGATCAAAATATACCACATCAAAGCTATTATCGTCTAATGACTTTAAATAATCATTGTAATTAGCATTAATAACCTCTATCCTTTTCATTATGGACTTCATATCATCTGTAGCTTCAGCATAGTTTTGTAGTCCATCCTGAGTTAAATATGCTATATATTTATTAGCCTCTGTTCCGATTACTCTTCCACTCTCTCCTATAAACGCTGATACAACTAAAGCATCTGCTGCAAAGCCTAAAGTACAATCAAGAACACTATCTCCTGATTTCAAATCCATAGCCTTGATAATAGGATCTACATCACCATTTTGCAAGGCTTTAATTTTTAAATATGACATGTTTGGATGCCAAAACAAATTATCCTTTCCATCTGTTAAAACTAATTTATCTTTTTTAACTACTAAAAGATGGGTACAATCATTTTTAATAAGCATTTGTAGAATACTATTATTTTTTCTTTCTATATATGATAATCCAAGTTTTTCTTGAATTTCACCAACTTTAATCAACTGATTATTAGAAGGTCCCTTCGTAGTTGTTACTTTTATAGTTTTTATTAACATTTAATATCTCCAAAGAATTTAAAAGGAGTTTAGATAATGTATAAACTCCTTTTAGTATTAAAATCGTTTAATTTAGTTACATGATTTTATTTTTAAGGATGAGGTTTTCGGCTTAATTGATATACCATTCCAAATATTAGGCATCCCAATATCTTCAGGCTTAACATTTTGATAACTTCCATCTATACTCTTTATGCTTATATTAGCATTTTCATCAATAGTAACTATAGCATGAAGTGCATCCTCATACAGTACCTCTGTTCATAAAGTCATTGCTTTGATGAGAGAAAACAGCTTCTTTCATAAATGAGTCAAACAGTTCATTTAGACGTCTTTCGGAATCATAAATAATATCATAGTGCAAAACAGTAAATACAGCAAATTTCATAAAATTCTTCCAGTTCAACCTATCATTATATATAATAAAATTTTTTCTTTGTTCTAATAGCCTCTTTCCATTTATAACAATCATTAATATGCATCAATAAATGTCTAGTTGGCGGCATTAACAATAACCCAGCGTAATCCTTACCTCCCCAATAGTCCAATAACCAAATAGAATCCTTATGTTCTGTAAGTCCACCTTCATCAATCACCTGATTAAGTCTTTCTTGTGGAATCTTCTTTTTCATATCTTCAGGTTTTAGATTTTTAACTATTTCTTGTGTTCTTAGTCCTACTGTATCTCTATATTTTAGCAATTCTTCTATGTATATATCTTTACTAAGTTTCATTATCTCATCATCTGTCATTGCATTTCCAGTATCACTAATACTTACATTCATTCTAGCTTTCCATTCATTATTAAATACTTGCTTTTCATTTGCTATTAAAATATTCATAGTTAAGTCTTCAATTCTTGCTATATGCCACATAGCCCATGCCATAGTTTCATCAGTTCTATTAGGCATAATTTTGTATTCATTATCCTTTAAATCATCTATCAATGGATTGATATAATTAGATTTATTATGTGAAACAGCATAACTGTGTAATTGAGAATGTATATTCAAAAACAACTCCACAGCCTCATCAAAGTTATCTCTCTTTCTAATAATACTTCCAAGCTCTTTATGCTGTTCACTCCATTCGCCACTTATATATTTCAATTTCTCACCCCCATTTCTGGATACTTAATGTGTTTTAAATTATAATTAGTTTATCTTCATTCTTAAATCTTCTTTAAAGCTTTTACGTGATGGGTTTCCTTCTACTCTCCAAATTTGCTTTCTTTTTAAATCATAAATTACTGACCAAACAGTATCTGCATTTGTTTTTCTATTATATTGGCACATAAAACCGTATTTTCCTGATAAAATATCATCAGCAAGCTTGACAGAATAACTGTTCTTATTATTTTTCAGTGCATTATATGCTGTAAAATAGCGTTCATCAGACCTCCAATCATCTATATCAGGATTGCGATACTGTTTCATATCCATAGAATTGAAGTTATTTGCTGTTGCAACAAAGTGCTCTTTTGGTTCTGGTCTAATCACTACAATATTCTCAGGGTTACATTCTACTACTGCAATATCACCATTTAAATCGGTCAGGGTAATTGTCTGCGCAGATGCTATTGGAAGGCGGTGTAATTCTTTTATAGCATCTTCTGTTGTTTTACATTTTTCAAGCAAGTATCTAATAAGCATGCCAGCATTAAACCCCGGTTTTCTTAGTTTTGGGTATATAAAGGTTAATCCTGTAGAAAATCCGTGCTCATTAACTCCATCCTCCATCTGCACATAAGCAGTAGTGTTTGCATTGAAGGAATAACTGCCGTTAAGATGGTAAATACAGTTCATATATAATTTTTCAAGACTTACTAAAAAGTCACTGTTTCTGCCAAAGATGATTTCATCTTTAGTGCTTATAGCAAAGCAGGTACATTTGTTATCAAATTCAAAACAGTACATTGAAAACAACATGGCTTGAAGTGTTTCTACCGGAACTTTATTTCCTTCAGCGATACCTCTAATTTCATCTAAAATCTCAGGAAAATATTTTTCATATTCCTCTAAGCATTGACTAGCAAATTCATATTTTTCTTCTGTTAATTCAAAAGTATGACAAAAATCAAGTTTTTTTTCATGATTAGACAATAACTGACCCCATTTGTAACCTACCTCATAGTGTGTTCCTTTAAATCTTCCGTGATACATAATTTCACTCCTAAAATTTTATTTAAGAGCTAGCGCTATCTCTTTTACAATAAGCTTAATTGAATAAAAATTTTATGTCAAGAACTATATTAATATTGTTTAAAAACAATATAATATTGTTTTAAAAAACAATATTAGCATTTATTTATCGCAATTATTTATTCATTTTATACAATCAAAACTCCTTTTTTAAACTTCTAGTAAATAAGTTATTCAGTACCTCTTTTGAATTTTTGTTATTATAAAGTATATCATATACTGCATTGCATATTGGCAACTCAACGTCATAATTTTCCTCTAATCTAAGCAATGCCTTTACTGTATTGTCCTTCTGCTAATTTTTCATATTTTACACCTTGAACAAACATTTCTCCATATTTTCTGTTATGACTAAATTCTGAAAATATAGTCGCCTCATAATCTCCAAGATGGCATAAGCCATATGCAGATAACTCATTTCCTCCCATAGCAGTAATTAATCGTGCAATCTCTCTTGTACCTCTTGACATTAGAGCACCTTTTAAGGTTGATAATTTTAATCCATCTAACATACCCGCTGCTATTCCAATAACATTCTTAGCAGCTGCTCCTATTTCATTGCCAATTAAATCTTGTCCATAATAGAATCTAATTAGTTCACTTGAAAATTCATTTACTAGCTTTTCTTTTACTAAATCATTTTCACTATCTATAACCATACAATTAGGAATTCCACAATAAAATTCCTGTACATGACCTGGCCCTAACCATACTGCAACAGAATTTGAATCATCTAAATTCTCCTTAACAATCTGAGATAATCTACGTCCTGTAGAAATTTCAATTCCCTTCATGCACAGTACTATTATTTTATCCATTAAATTAAGACTTTTAAGTTCCTCCATTAGAGATTGAAGCCCTTGTGAATTAATTGAAATAACAATTATATCTGATTTTATAATACATTCAACGTTAGTTGATAACTTTAAAGTATTAGTTAAATCTATAAACTCATTTTTCCTATCTGCTATAAGCTTACTCATATGAACAGAATTTTCTCGTCCATATAATATTACTTTATGATTTATTTTATCTAAATACCAAGCAATAAATGAACCCCATCGTCCACATCCAATTACTGTAATATTCATTAAGTTTCTCCTTATACTAATATTTTTGTTTATCTAAGCATGTGATAACAGAGGAAACATCACTTTATGTTTAGCGAATATGTTTTCTTTGCTTTCAAGTATAAATAATGTAGAATCATCCTCATCAATGGTTTTAACTATACAACCGTTCGTATCTTTAGGTGTAAATCCAAATATAATATTTTTACAATTTTCATCAGCAGAGGCTGCTATAATCTCGTCCATTGATTTATCTTCATCACAAAAAATATCATAACAAGTCATCGTTTCATCATCAAAATTCGCAATTACAATTGCGTCTATATTCTCTAAATAATAAATACAATCATTCATAAAGGATGAACAATAAAACATCAAAAGTCCGTAATTATTTAACATAGGCAACATAGAAAATGGATTTGATTTTTCATAATAGCTTTTAAGTAGCTTTTTATCATAATCATCTGTCATATCTAGCCTTCTTATATTACCTATTGTAGAAACAATTTTCTTACTACATTGATATTCTGTTTCCTTTTTAAATCCAAATTTAGGATAAAAGTCAAGCACTGAATCATTTGCATATAAATAAATAGCATCACTTTTATCTTTCCAATCATGCAAAATTTTCTCCATAAGCTTACGAGAAAGACCTCTATTTCTATACTCACAATCAGTCATTACAGTACCAATCTGAATATATCTTTTTGATTGCCCTTCTATTTCTATATCAATAATATTAACAGATATATTTGCTACAACTTTATCATTATGTATTAATACATGAGGAATGTACGCATCTTGCCAATATCCATCTTGATACCATTTTTCAAATGATATACCAAATGTTTTTTGAGATAATCTATTAAAGCTTAAACGAATATTTGCATTCTCTTTAACCTCTGTATTATAGGTATATTCAATACCATCTATATTCCATTTTATGTTCATAGTTTAAACCTTTCTTTAATTATTTTTGCAGCTTCAGCTGGCTCCATAGATGTATTATTTATTTTTATATAATTTTCTTTGTCAAGCTCACCTTCGTAAGAATTTAATCTATATTTATCCTCAAGTTTTATAAAAAGCTGTTCTGATTTTTCAAGATTTCTCTTAGTAGGCTTATTTAAAAGCCTATTTTCAGTTTTATTACGTCCAATTCTAATATCATAATCAGCTTCTAGCTCCACATAGTAAATCTCGGAGTTTCTCAATTTAAAAATATTTTCTAAATAATTTATATAATCCCAATCATTCTGACTATCAAGTGCCCACATATATGTAAATATCATTCCATATTCATTACTCTTTGAATAAGCATCAAATATTTCGTGCCTGAATAATTCTATAAGTCTTCGCCTTTCATCAGGAATATTAGCAAATAAATCTGATACTATATCAATAGTCATATGATTATGGAATAGCTTTAAATCTGTAATTTTAGCAAGCTCTTGACCAACTGTCATCTTGCCTACTGCATGAGGTCCAAAAATAACTACTAACTTCATAACTCCTCCACAAAATTTTTTTAATCTCTATATAATTAATTATTTTTATAATGTTGTACAATAAATTTAAGCAACGGAGTTCTAATTGGCGGACTTAAATCCATAGGTATATTATTGTAATGAAACCATTTTAAATCATCGACTTCTTCTTCCTGTGCAATTAACTCACCGTAAAAATCATCACTAGTGTAAACAATATCTATAATATCAACCTCATTGCCATCAGGATAAATATGATGTAGTTCTGGTCCAGAAAATACTCCAAACAAATTCATAGAGTTAACTAATAATCCCGTTTCTTCGTATATCTCTCTTTTGGCAGCATCTTCAACTATTTCTCCTACCTCTATCTTTCCACCAGGATACCCCCAGCATTTATTATCTTTTCTTTGTTGCAATAATATTTTTTCATCCTTAAAAATTATAATACTCGCTCCACACAATTGAGTTGTTTTTCCCATTTTAACACGCTCCTTAAATCTATAATTTTTATTATATAATTATTTCCTATTAAATACTACACATAATTTGTATACTAAACTTAACTTTATTCTATCTTTATTATATTTAACATGTTTATAATTAAATAATAATGGTATATTTATTATGTAATTAACAAAATTAATGGAGGATACAATGATAAAAATTTGTGAAAATTGTTCATGTGTAATAATAGATAGATTAAAAGAATTAGTCGGTAAAGAAAATGTTCAGGTTGGCTGTGTTGGTAGCTGCGTTATGAATTCTAAGTTTTTAAAGGTTAACTGTTGTTATTGTGTCTAAGTTTATAGTCTGTTGAAAATCATTTGCCTTAACTGTTCAATACTGTTTATCTCATGAATATTACCTATATTATCCTTTATAATATTAAACCCAAAATCATGAATTAATAAACCGTATAGACATATTTCTGTCAGCTCATATTTATCATAATCTTTAAAAAATCCTTTAAGATAAGGCTTTTCAAATTTAAAAGCATCACAAATAAGTCCTGCATATTCTAATTCAATTGGTGCTATTAATGCATCTGCAAAATCTATAATACATATTTCGTTATTAGGTGACAATATAATATTGTCAGGATTCAAATCACCGTGAACATAAACCATTTCTCTTTTTGATTGCTTGTTTATATATTCCATGCGCTGAGTTGTAAATTCTAAGCCGAAATTTTTCCATCTATCTTCTGCTTTTTCACCAAACAAAACATGATTATTAAAGCTTTTGCATTTTATATCCAGTATATCCGTAAAATTTCTTAACTGTTTGCCAATACTTATCTTTTCTAGATTACTTAACCTATTAAAAGCTTCAGATAAGGGTTTTCCATCAACATATTCCATTATCAGATATCTGAATACATACTTATCCTTAACTTCTCCACTCCCAATAAGCTTTGGCGTAGGCACCCCAAAATCATTCGCTCTTGAAATTCCAAACTGTTCAGTAATATAATCTATTTCATCACCAATTTCAGACTCTAAAGGTGCAAATATTTTTATAATATAATCATCAATTTTAAAAACAGCATTTGAACCCGGTATGCAATTCTCTACTCGTTTAAATTTAATGTTATGTTTGATAAGTATATGTTCAATCAAAGGTAAAAAATAATTTATTGATTGAAATACCTTTCCCCATGATTCTAAATTTTCAATATCATATTTAAATAACATATTAGATTAATTCCTCTTCTCTCATCCTGTTAAGAGAGTTCTCGATTGATATTTGTAATTCTTCTTCAACATTATAGTAAATTACAAGCTGAATTAACGCGTTAATAGCTTGTTTAATCTCATTAGCCATAGTTTGTTTTTGTGGCATCCCGTATTTTTGTAATTTAATTCCGCTATTTTCAAAATGATTTACTTCTTTTGCTACCTCACCACATTCCTCCAATATTCTTGTTACTATTTGATAAGGATCATTTCCATTAGGAAATCTTGCTGTATATCCTTTAGCTAACAAATACAATTGATCCATTATAAAACCTCCAAAAATTTAATATACGAAGCTTAATATCTAATTTTTTCTTTATATTAATTTATCAATTAATTTTTGTATTCTATATGTACAATCCTGTTCTCTTGTACTTTTTCTTCTCCAATTATCAGAAAGGGGAAAATAAATTTTATCATTTACTTCACTACCCATATCCCACTTTCCATTATTATTACGATTGTCATTGAGCCATTCAACAACAAAGTATAATTTATCACGACTATATCTGTAATTAGAAAGTAGTTCAATAGCACTAATATACCTACTTGCTTCTCTTGACATAAAAAGTTTTGGCAATTGTGAAATAGGTTTATCATAAATATAATAAATGCTGTTTTTATGATTGATTACATAATCAATCATAATCTTTTCAATTTCTTCATCCAGCATATTACATAAAATTGAAATTTGATAAAAAGAAACAAAATCTACTAAACGTCCACCTCGAGGTTTTTCTCCAAATATTTCACAATAAGCGTTGATATAATCATTATGATTATATCTGCCAGATGAAAAGGCATTTGTAATTATCTCTGCCCACTTACTTGCGACCTTGTATGCAATTTCATCAAATGAAGTGAATTTTCTAATCCATGTTGAGAGCATAAGCTCAGTGAAGATATCCCAATTGTGAGTTTTCTCTCTTCTATCAGGTATAGCTTTTTTACCTCTTAAGCAATCAATCATATATTCTACCGATTTTTGAATAGAAATATCAGTTATAGTATAACCTAAAATATACAGTCTTCGTAGAGCCTGTTCTGTTGAAATTGGAGATTTACTAGATGTACTTAATGTGTGAAAATGCCCCCACGCACCCTCAGTGTCTTGCAAAGCTATAATGCCCTTAGCCCATTTGGTATCTTTATACAAACTAATCACCTCATCTTTATACATATCCACAATATAAATAAAATGAATATTTTTCTAATTTTACAGCTAAAAATACTCACTTTTTTTACATTTTTAATATTAAAATTATGACTTAATAATTTTTCTTTCGTTATACTCTCTTTCTTTTCTTTCCCTAATATTTTCTTCAGCATTTTCTACTAATATTCCTAAACCATAAAAAGGAAATACTGAAATTAAACAAGTTACCATTAAATATATTGATGCTGAAATTCCTTCTATATCTCCCGCTGAAAAAGATATTACTAACCACAAAATAGATAATATCATACCTATAATAAATAATATTTTCGCTATCTTTTGTATCTTTTTACCACATTCAGTAAACATAATTTGTCCCCTCTCTAAATTTATATCGATTATTTCACAAAATATATTTTTTAACTATGCTAATAATTTTGCATACGGATTTTTTGTGTTTTATAATCATACATCCAACCATCATATTTATATCCGTCAGGTATACGTAAATAACAGCCGATATTTTCACCACGTTTACGCTTAGTTACTCCCGATATATTATTATTGTTAATATTTCCCTCTCCAACAGTTAGATTTTCGCCATCAACAGACAGTACAATTCCAATATGATCGTACCACGGAGTATTTTCAGGTTTGTTTTCCTTTGGAATGATATTATCGTAAATTATAATATCACCTCTTGACGGTGTAAACCCGTCTTGTTCCCTAAAGCAAAAACCATTTTTCTCTCCCCATCTAAGCCAACCTGCTACACAGGCAAAGCGAGTATTAGCCATAGGCTCAAATCTAATAGGTATCTCAAGCCCTGCCTTTACTGCACAATAGTAAACAAAAGCCGCACACCATGCATTTTTCAGCTCATCAAATGCAGATTCTTCAGGATAAAATTTGATAATATCCATAAATTCATAATATGACTTTTCACCATGTATATTTTTTTGTGCAAACTCTTCAGCAATATTTCCAAGCGTAATACGGCTAAATGAGTTTGAGTTTTTCGCTTTTGAATGTGATGGCAATTTACTGATTGAAAGATTAAGCTCTTTTTGCACTTCAATCAGTCTTTCACATACAAAATAATCACTTGTCACATCAAACAACCAATGTTGAAGTACATCCGCATCCTTTAGAATTTCATCATATTCGTCATGAATATGCTCCTTATCAGAATGATGAAATATTGCTGACTTAATTAAAGTTTGTTCTTCATCTGTAAAATCATCCTTTAATTCATGTTTAAAAGCAACTCTTATCATTTCCGCTCCATTGATAGAATGGTGTTTGCGCACACCTGTCTTATAAGCATACACATCGTGAAGTAAACCGCAAACGAAGGCAAGTTCAGAATTTAGTCCACGCTTTACAGCAAGCAATGAACAGCACTGTGCAACACCGTATGAGTGAATAAAAGCTACCTTTCTCTCGTCGCTATTTGATATGTTAAAAAAAATATCATCAATATATTGCATTATCTTTTCAATTCTACTCATTTTTTCTCCTTTTGTGAAAGCTATAACACCCACATTAATCTCTAATTTAGTATAAAATAATAAGTATTTAAAATTTCCATTGTTTTAGATGATGAAACAAGAATAATATTACTTACATGTTCACAAGCATAGTCTTTATGCCTAGTGATTAAATGTCCTGCATCAAAGTGATCAGAATAAGCGTGTGTTTGCAAGATATATTTTATCGCGGAGATGTCAACGTTGTATTCCATGCAGGCATTAACTGCATCCGGTCCTAAATCAATAAACAAATCATCATACAGGCAAAGAAGAAATAAGTATACATCCAAGTAACAAGCTTATTATATTTGCAACAAAAGCATATGTAACTGCTCTGCCTTTTTTATGCTCTTTTAATATAGCGGCAAACAAAATAGCTTCAACAATAAAAATAATAATTTCATAAAAAACTAAACCAAATATCCAATAAGCAGTTAAATTTGGGCCACTCAACAAAATATTCAAAGCTCCCTGCGTAAATAGATTAACACAAAGAAAAGTTATCCAGCTAGATTTTTTTCTATATCTAAATATAAAGAAAATCAAACCCTCGATTAGCAATGTTAGAGTAACACGCATAGCTATTAGAAGTGGGGTTCGATATGGGAACTGACCTAAAACAACTTTTTGGCTGTTAAAATCCAATGTTAACAAATTGTTATAACGATTAAATGTTGATACTGGCAGTTTACATTCAAAACTTTTTTCACCTGATTCAACAATTAATTTAGCATCTTCATTTAATGATGCACCTGAAGTGTTAGCCATACCATAGAAAAAACGATAATATGTTTCCCATGCTTTTTGATCTTTTTTCAGCAAAATAGCCTCCGTCTCATTCCCGTCAGCAAAACTTATAGATAAAGTTAAGTCTTTAGGCGGAAAAGATACAATAACTGTTAAGCAAGGTGGCTCTGCTGAATTAGCATAAGCTATTGTTGAAAATACTAAAGTGATTATTAAAAAAACTAGAAAAATAGTTGATATCTTTTGTAATTGTTTCATTTACACTACCTCCTATAAGTTAATATACATTTTTTAACTCATTTTCATTGATTCATTAATATGTATTTTAATGCATTAATTATTACTACTTTATTACTTAACTACCCAAAATACATGCTGTTATCCACTTCTACATATTTATTAGGACACAACCTTAAAATGCGATTGTTATTTAGTTTTAAGGATACATCCCCAAATACAGGAATAATTTTTATCAAAACGAAATTTTATTTGCTCAGTTAAGCAAAAAGACACCAACGAACACCAAATTTATCGATAAAATCAGCCATGCATGAACTATAAAAAGATGGACCCAATGGGAACAATATTTGAGCTCCTTCTTTTAATATCTCATATGCTTTTTCAACTTTTTCTTTTTCAGATTCTTCAAAATGCAAGCAAAATTGCATAGTGTTACCAGATATTTTCTCATCTTCCTCTGATTCTGATAGTGCTAATATTTGTCCATAGACATTTAACTCAGCATGTAAATAGCTTCCATCATCATTTTTATATTCGCTTACCAAATTGGCATCAAAAGCACTTTGATAGAGTTTGACAGCTTCACTACTTCCCTTAATATACACCTGCATCATTGATCTCAGCATATATAAAATACCTCCTATTTTTATATAATCTTTAATAACATAGTAACTCATTCCCAACAAGCGTTAATTTACCTAAATATACCATTCATAAGTGAAAAAGGCAATCCTTTAATATTTTTGTCTATCTAATGTAATCCAATTTGATAATTAAACAGATTAAGCATTTTAGAGCTATCTACAATATTTAAATTTTTAAATGTAATAATTTCTTCTGCTAAGAAAAAGTAATAGTACACAACCACATCTCTTAACAGCTTACTGCCAAGGTCTGCTGCATCACCGAATATATGATGCATGGTTGTTCCTCCAAAAATTTCATCTAGTTTGGAATTTTCGATTGGAACTGAGAAATAATTATTACACTCTTCAGGTGGTGCATATATTGTAAAATCCAAACCAGTATAATTTAAATCACTCATTTTTTTACGCTTATCATTGTAATAATCAAAATTTAATATTTCTTGAATTATTTCATAAATTTCTAAATAGCTTGATAGCGAAAAATATGCATGTAAATGAGTGTCTTTCAAAAAGAAGATACATGCTTGAACTTTAAGAGCTGTCTCATGTTCACACTTTTTTAGAACATGCATATATAAATTATACTGTTTTTCCTCAGCAATGGTGAGATTATCTTCATTTTGTATCTTTTCTAATATGTTAGATAAATTATCCTTTATTTTATGTATTCGCTTGTCATTTATAGCAATTTGAAATGCTTCAGTACATTCGTTGATATACCATTTTCTTAATAAATTTTTTGTTTTAACAGACAAAGGTTTAACTTTATTATCCTCATTTAAATCAAAATTAAAGCAATAAATTTCACTATTATCTATGTTTCTAGGAAATGTTACTTTTTGTCTATTTCCAGGAAATTCGGGTTTTTTTCGAGGATTCTCCTTATCGCTCACTCCAAGAAGTAATTTTTTCGTTGCAATTTCTTCGGTTGCACCGTATAAGTCAATATAAATTTTTGCTGATAGTAAGCCATTTGGAACTACTTCAGCAATTCGTACAGGAATTAGATTTCTATTTGCTCCAGTTGGGTCGGTATTGAAAATGGCCGCCCATTCAGGCTTACAATACTCGGATGACAGATAGTCTTCTGACAAAACAAGCAGAGTTTTTTTACAACACAATAGAGCATTTTGCATTTCCAATATAAAATTATTACCTGGTTTAAAATCCCATGCTTGAATAATAGTTGAATAACCATTTTCTTCCAATATGCCAGCGATCCATTTTGCCCACTGTTTGTCTTCTTTGTTGTAACTTATAAAGAAATCGCATTCTGTATTCATAACATTCCTCCTCAACATCTTATTTATAAATATATTTTATTATACTATCCTATATAAACTTTCAGTTAATTTGTTATCCACAACAAGGCATACCATAATCAAAAACACTATTATATTAATAATCTATATTTATTATATTATATAAATAAAAATTGTGCAATTTATTCCAATAGAAACTGCACCCAAATCTGTTCCAATTTTTCTTGATTTTCCTTTCATTTCTTAATCTTTGAATGTAGCCGTGGAGGTGTTTGTTTGATTGATGGATTAATTGAATTTATTTTTCCAAAGAGGTTTGAAAAGAATAAACTCTTCCTTCTGTATCAATAGCTAGTAAAATAGCAAAAGTTTTTAATATAGAACCTGAAGTTTTATGATGATTATAAAGTTTATTACTGGTAATTATGAAGAACAAATTAATGAGATAAGGCTTAAATTAAATATGACACAAAATGAATTTGGACAGGCTATGAATAACCTTAAGGTTATTCCTGCATTCATTAATTCAAAGATATTTTTTCATCTTCTGTCATTGTTACAAGTTCAGTAAATGCTGGTATAAATCCTGCTTTAATCGCTATTTTTTGTGAAACCACATGGGATACTGAAGTTGTATAATAAGGTAAGATATCTAATTCAATAATCTTATTTTTTAATGTTGCTACTAATGCAGTTGCTATACCTTGTCCATGATATTCAGGAAGAACATTAATGCCCATTTGCCACATATTAGGTCTATCAGCATTTGCTGCTGCCATAGCTATAATATTATCATTTTTACTTGCAGTTAGCGCTATCATATCAGGTGCGTTTTGATAAAACAATAGTGCCTCTTCAAAGCGTCTATCGCCCTCAAAACATTTTAATTCATTTGAATTATACCATTTTAACATAAAATTATTTAAAACATCACAATTAATGTCTTTTATATTATCATTTGGTATATAGAATGTATCAAATAATGCAACTCTAATACCAAACTGTTTTAAACCCTCATCAAATTTTCTAGTAATATGATAACTACCTAACCAATTTGAATTAAAATTTGAATATTCTTTTTCTAACCATTTAATTACTCTTTCATCACTACATCTTGCAACCATTTTATCATTTATACAAATCAAATGCATTTGTGTACGTTCTAGAGTTTCACTTCGACGCATATTATTATTTCTTCCAGAAATTTTAAAAATGTTCTTTGTGTTTTTTAGTTCCTCTACAGAACAGTCCAAATCAATAGCAAGTTGTTTATACATACGTTCTTTATAATTCATTTTCCCTCCAAAATAGCAAATTATTTACTTTCATAATACAACTTAGATCAGTTAATTTATACCTTAAACTTTTTTAATAAAAAAGTTTAAGCCGATACCTATAAGAAGTATCGACTTAATTCTTACTATTTGTTTTTTATTTTATAAATTATACGTTGAATACTTAATATTTATTAGCTAAGTCATGAATTTTCAATCCATTCTTATAATCAATAAAAATATTATTATTTCTCTCATTTATATCCTGTCTATATCTAGTATTACCACCCCATGTACATCTCGAATCGGCTTTTCTTGGTATATAAATACACACACCATCTACATAACTTTGTACTAATTCAATTATTTTAATAGTCCTGACGCCAAAGATCATCTTCGTACCTGATTTTTGCTGCCATCTGACCATTTATGTAAAAATCGCTATGGAAATCGTCGCTTTTATATATGACATTTGTATTCTTTTTCATATATTGATAAAAAGCTAAATAAAACTCTTTTGCATTTGTATCCCAAGTAAAAACCTTATCTCTCACCCAATCAATCTCTGGCAGCACACTTAAGTCCGCGGTGAATTTATAATCGAAGGTGTAAAAATTCATATCAGTTTTAATATGAATTTTTTGAGATTCTTCGACATTTCGGCAGTTACAGTATGTTTTTAAAGTTTTAATAATTTTTGGATTCTGTGGATAAGAAACTGTTATAAAGTCATCCTGAATCTTTTTATTTGCATATCCCTCAAAGATAAATCCTATATTTGCTAATCTATCTAATATTAAATTATATCGGGACAGTTTCATTTCTTTGATTTTGGATGCTAATACCCGTGCATCTACTTTTAAAACTTCGCCTTTAATCTCACCCGAGCATGAAAGCGCATATATAATATCAACCGGTCTGCGAAGCGATTTCCAAGAATCAAGAACAGGTCCAGGGCAAAACAGACCTATCCTACCGTTGTTGCAATCATTTATGTCATATAGCAGCACACCATATTCTTCAGGATTTTCTGCTATATCATGATATATAACTCTTGCAAGCTCGGTCAACTCCTTGAAATTATCTCTGAAGTTCTTATCTAAGCCTTCTCTTAATGGATAGTTTTCTGGTATAGGAAGTATAGAGTTTGCATATTCAATTGCCTGATATTGAGCATGAAATTTATACATTTTATTTATCCTCCTTTGTATAATATATAGAATTTTTTTATTGACTTTTACTAGCTGGTTTTAATTTAATAGGAACAAAATATTCAACTTACCTATATCCTAATCCAAGTTTAAAAGTATCAGGAGTAGTAACATGAAACATGACATAGTGTCCTGGGGTGCTCATTAAGTTCAACTTTATCGTTTTTTTCAACCCACTCTTTTATACCATTATAAGCTTTCGTAGCTTCATTTATTTCGAAATCCTGTGCTATAGTGGTCGCATATAGACCGCCTTCGAAATTTATTATTTCAAAATCTTCCGTCTTTATCGGTCACCCAATCTTCAACAGCATACCACCAAACTGTGCTACCTTTTTCATAATCATACCACATAAAATCCCTTGGAAGAAATGATCTTTTCTCTTTTTATCAAGTCGCTCCCACATTTCATTAAATCTTTCGTGGTTATCTCCTTGTTTTACACTAGAGGTCACCATTCTACACGCAGGTAATTCAACAACCCAAACATCTGGTTAAAAAAACTTGCACTAATTCTTTTACCTCTTCATATCATTTGCTTGATTACCTTTTAATGCCAACTATAATTTGCTTTATTTCCTCTTATTGCTTTTGATAATTCTGTCTGCGTTCCCATGTTGCATTTGTTCCAGATATATCATTATTAATGTATTCGCTTTTTTGGTATTATTTCCTTTTTTTAGTATGCATTATTTTCTCTACCAATAACAGCATTTTCTTTTTTTACTTTTTTAGTTCATGCTTTTGTCCTGGACACAGTTTGTAGCAATCATCGCTTATCGACGACTTGCCCTTTATTAATTTCTTGTTTTAATAGTAATACTGGAATTTTCCTCTACACTTATTTTGCACTATTATTATGATTTTTCACGAATCTCTTAAAACATAAGTCACCCTTAAGATTCTGATTCTAGTGTAATTATTTTTTCCTTGAAATATATTGGTACAAACAAGTTTTCTGTCCCTCTTACATATAATTATAATGTAGCCGTGGAGGTGTTTGTTTGATTGATGGATTAATTGAATTTATTTTTCCATTCACAATTTTTCTTTTTGGATACATAACTAATGGCAGCTCCTTTCCTCAACCTTTAAATAAGAATGAAGAATATGAGCTAATAGAGAAATCAAAAGTGGGAGACCTTGAGGCACGAAATATACTGATTGAACGGAATTTACGTTTGGTGGCACATGTAGTTAAAAAATACAAATCTGTGAATATGGATCCTGAGGACTTAATTTCTATAGGTACAATTGGATTAATTAAAGCGGTTACCACATTTGACAACAATAAGGGAATTAGACTTGCTACATATGCTGCAAAATGTATAGAGAATGAAATACTTATGACACTAAGAAGTGACAAAAAATTAAAGAACGAAATTTCATTGCATGAACCACTTGGAACTGATAAGGAAGGTAATAGTATATACTTAATTGATATTATAAGATATGAATGTGAAGAAGTTATAGGACGACTTGATAAGGAGCAAAAGATTGATATATTAAATAAAATATGGGATAAAACTTTGCAAAAGAGAGAAAAAACAATTATTGAAATGAGATATGGTATACGAAACAACGATCATAAAACTCAACGTGAAATTGCAAAACAACTTGGAATATCTCGTTCTTATGTTTCGAGAATTGAAAAAAAGGCACTAAAAAAATTATACGATGCATTGTTGAATTATGAAAGAAGTGACATTAAAGAAGTATAATTATCACAGTTTCAAATGTCAAATATATAAATAAAAAGTCCATCACACAAGATAATTTGTGTTGGACTTTTTGTTTTTATAAATTAATTTTTATTCCCATTATGCAAGCAATTATCTATAGCTATAGTAAGAGCTGTAAAGAAAGCTGCATCCTTATCATTAGCTACTTCTAGTTTATAACTATCGCCAATTGTCATCCACTCTTTGCTTATTCTACCTAATAACGCTCCGTTACAGATTACATCAAAATCCATATCAAAAAATTCACCTTGAATATCAAAATTTCCATAAGAACTTGTAACAGTTAGCCTTGGCCTAAAGAATGAAAATTCTTGTTTAACTTCTGCACATAGCAATTCACCATTATATATTTCATATTCTGCAAACATAAAAGTTAACTTTTTCTTAATAAAAAACAATTCATTATCATACATATCATATAGGTGTATTTTACTTAAAAAAGATAAAAATTCACTTTCTACTCTATATACAGGCTGTAAATTTTCATCAAAAACATTATAAGAATCTGTAAGTGAAAAAACCTTTTGCTTAATATATAAAATCAAATTAGTCCCTCCTATAATACTTATATAATTTATATTAAACTAAATATGTGTTTAATTCAAGGAAAATTTAATTAATCATTAAATGAAAGTACTATTGATATCAAAAAAATAGCAAATTATAAGGATTAATTTGCTATTTTATATTTATTGTTCCATAAATGCTTTAATTTTAGTCACCATTAAATCTATTGCTACTAAATTATTTCCACCTTCAGTTACTATAATGTCTGCATACTTTTTAGTTGGTTCTATAAATTGTTCGTGTGCAGGTCTTACAGTATTGATATACTGAGCAATAACAGAGTCTACCGTACGAGCCCTCTCGTTTATATCTCTTATTATTCTTCTTATTAGCCTTAAGTCTGCATCTGTATCTACAAATATTTTTATATCTAGTAAATCTCTTATTCTCTCGTCATAGAAAACTAATAAGCCTTCAATTATTATTATTTCCTTTGGTTCAATTAATTCTATTTCTTTCTTTCTATTATGAACTTCATAGTCATATAATGGCTTTTCAATAGCCTGTCCATTTTTTAATGATTGAATATGCTCTATTAACAAGTCAGTGTCAAATGCAAATGGATGGTCATAGTTTGTTTTACATCTCTCTTCATATGATAAATGACTTTGATCCTTGTAATAAGCATCCTGTTCAATTATAGCTATACTTCTTTCTGGAACCTCAGAAAAAATCTTATTAACAATTGTAGTTTTTCCCGAACCGCTACCTCCAGTTATACCAATAAATAAAGGTGTTTTCATTTTATGCGTCCTTTCTTTTCCTAATTATATAGTATGGAGCAACCTCTTTTTCAATTTTCATTTGAATTAGCTCTTGTGGATGAGGTGCTGAATCAATTTTTTCGCCTTTTTTATTTCTCATATCCTTAGCCACTATCTCAAAATGTCTTCCAACTGGCCCGGAAACCTCTAAAATATCGCCTTCGTTAAATTTATTTCTTTGTTCAACTGTTGCGATTTGTGTAGCCTTATCATAATCTCTAACAATACCTACTACATCATAGGTTCTAATGTAGCTACTTGAAGTATATAGTTGTCCAGCTTCATATGGATTTCCTAAGTAAAATCCATAAGTATAATCTCTATATGAAGCCTTTTCAAGCTCTTCCTTCCAATATTTTAAATCAGCCTTTTCTCCATACTTTGCAACTTCTAAAAGGGCATTTTTGTATGCTTTAACAGCATTTGCTGTGTAATATTCACTTTTCATTCTACCTTCAATTTTCAAGGCAGTTAAACCTAAATCTATGAACTTTTGCATATATTCAATCATGCATAAATCCTTAGAGTTAAATATAAATGTTCCTTCATCATTTTCTTCTATAGGGAAATATTCTCCAGGTCTCTTTTCTTCAACTATGTTATATTTCCATCTGCACGGTTGAGAACAATCACCTTTATTTGAGTATCTTCCAGTCATAAAACTACTCAATAAGCATCTTCCAGAATAGGAAATGCACATAGCTCCATGTACAAAAGCTTCAAATTCTAATTCTTTAGGTGTATCTTGTATCATTTGCTCTATCTCAACAAATGATAGCTCACGAGCTAAAACTATTCTTTTTACACCTTGTTTATACCAAAAGTTTGCAGCACTTGAATTTGTAGTGTTAGCTTGTGTACTAAGATGTATACGCATATCTGGTATTGTTTGTTTTATAATATCTATAACCCCAGCATCTGAAGCTATAAGTGCATCAACTCCTATTTTTTGTAGGTATTTAAGATAATCCTCAAAACCTTTTAAATCATCATTGTGTGGTACTATATTTACTGTTATATGTGCTCTTACGCCGTGCTTATGGCAATACTCAATTCCTTTTTCTAAATCATCAGAACCAAAATTCTTAGATCCAGCTCTTAGACCCATTGATTTTCCAGCAAAGAAAACCTCATCTGCTCCATATTGAACTGCCATCATTAATTTTTCTAAATTGCCAGCAGGGGCTAATATTTTTGGTAACATAATCTTCTCCTTATTATTTAACTTTAATCAAAGCTACTCCATCTCCGATTGGAATAATCGAAGTTTCAAATCTCTCATTTGTAGAAACATATTCTAAAAACTCTCTCATGTTTCTTACGATTGTTCTTTTTCGTTTCGTAACTAATTCATCATTTGCTATTAAACCCTTATATAGTACATTATCGCAGATAATTATTCCATTTGGATTTAGTATTTTCAAAATTTTATCTAAAAATTCATCATAATGGCTTTTTGCAGCATCAATAAATGCTATATCAAATTTTTCACTAATGTAATCTAGTGCAGTTATAGCATCATCATTGATAATTCTAATATTCTTTTCACATTTAAACTTTTTAATGTTATCAATTGCCTCATTACAAACATCTTCATTTATTTCAATAGACAATATATCTACATTCTTATTAAGAGCTTTGCACATGAATATTGATGAAAATCCAACATTAGTACCTACTTCAAGTATTTTTTTTGGTTTAATAATATTTAACATTACTTTTATAAATTGTCCAACTTCTTTTTGTATAATAGGTCTATGGTTTTCAATACAGTTTTCTCTGAATTTTTCTAATTCTTCATCTTCATCTTTTATTAAGCCTTGTATATAAGTCTGTATATAATCTCTAGTTATTTCATTCATTATGCTACCTCTATTAATCTAATATTAATCTAAATATTTTTCCTTTGCAGCAAGATGTTCATCATATGTTTTTGAAAAATAATGCGAACCATCACCTTTTGCTAAGAAATATAAATATTCAGTATTTTCTGGATTTAAGCAAGCATCTATAGATGCTTTACCCGGCGAATTAATAGGAGTTGGCGGAAGTCCAACATTAATGTATGTGTTATATGGAGAATCTATTGCAATATCTTCATTTGTCAATCTTTCTTTCCATTCCCCACGTGCATAGTTTACAGTTGCACAAGATTGTAGCATCATATCAACTTTAAGCCTATTTAAAAAAACTCCTGCGATTGTACTTCTTTCCTCTTTACGTACAGCTTCCTTCTCAACAATTGAAGCTAAAGTAATCATTTCTTTAAAGGTTAGTTCACTATTTGCCATAGCAGGAAGAATTGTTGATTCATAATACTTTTCAAATTGAGTTAATAAAAAATCAATAACCTCTTCTTCATTTAAACCCTTGTACATATTATATGTTTCAGGCAATAAATATCCTTGTAAATCCTCAATTTCTTTATTATCAGTTAAAAATTGATACTTATCTCTAAAATAATCAGCATTCTTCATAAGCTCAACTAATTTATTATAATCAAGCGATAGTTGATCTGAGATAGCCTTTGCCGTATCTTCAAGAATTAATCCTTCGATTATAGTTAAATTAACAGTGTTATCAAAGCTCGCCTTATTTATAAGAGCATTTAAAATTTCTTCTACATTCATGCTTTTACTTAGCGTAAATACACCAGCTTTTAGTTTTACATCATAGCCTTCTTTTTTAGCAAAATATTTAAAAACACTTTTATCTTGAATTAAATTGTTACTATATAAAATTTCTGCTATAGAGTTTGTTGAGCTGCCAGAAGGTATTTCTATTTTCACTTGTGTAGTATCATTTACATCAACTGCATTTAAAGATTTATCAATATAACCATTTACTAACATATACACGCCAAATGCAATGATTGCAACAACTACTAAAAATATTATAAACTTTTTCATGTACTCTCCTTAATTATTTAAAATTCTTCAATTATTAATTAATTGTTAAGGCTAATTAATCCATTAATATTATACAACTCAAATGCTAATTTATCAATAAAAATAATAAATCTCTTAATATTTAACCATGTCTCAATTTTTAACTCATGAAAAAAGCTGTTAACATTTGCTACAGCTCTTTATAAAAATGACTCTTTGTCTTGATGGAGCAAGGAATTTATTAATCCTCACCCCAACAATTTATAAAGAGTCATTTATATCTCCACAACCTCTGAAATTATTTTAGAAACATCATTCATTAGCTGTTCTAGTTTCATTTCTTTATCAAAATAATCTTTAATATTTTCATCTAATATAGCAACTTCTTGCATTTTTTGAACATTGCTAATTTGCTCATCAGATACTTCTATTCCTTGCATTGACATCATCTGCAGCTCCATAACTTTTTCCTGTAGATTATCAAGCATTTTCTTTGAGCTAGCTATACTATATACTTTTTCTTTTGAATTTTTAAAATCAATATATTCATTGCTTTTCTTTATAGAGTCTGCAAGATTCCTTGCTGCATCATATGGATTCATTATTGTACGCTTACCTCCATTATGATTGGTAAAATCATCGGACTTCTCTTTATTTTTTCATAAATGAAGTTATTTAAATCATCCTTAATCATAGTCTTTATAGAGCTCCAATCCTTAATATTAGAATCTTTACACTTGTTAAGAGCGATATTAACAATTTTTTTAGATTCATCTATTAGGTCTACATTTTCTCTAACGTATATAAATCCCCTTGATACAATATCAGGACCAGAAATAATATCACCTGTATTTTTATCAATTGTTATAACTGCAATTATAAGACCATTTTCTGATAAATGCTTTCTGTCTCTCAATACTATATTGCCAACATCACCTACACCAAGCCCATCAACAAGTATGTTACCTGATTGTACAGAACCGTTTATCATACCGGATTTAGTATTAAATTCAATAACATCACCTGTTTCAGCTATGATAATATTTTCTTCACTAATACCAAGCTCCACTGCTAATTTTGCGTGATGTTTTAAATGTCTAAACTCTCCATGCACTGGCATAAAGAACTTAGGCTTTAATAGAGTAAGCATAAGCTTTAATTCCTCTTGTCTAGCATGACCTGAAACGTGAATTTCTTCTAATGCATCATATAAAACATCTGCACCTTTTTGATACAACATATTTATTACTCTTGCAACAGTTTTTTCATTTCCAGGTATAGGATTTGCAGAAATTATAACCATATCACCAGCCTTAATATCTAGTTTTTTATGATCACTGTTTGCCATTCTAGTTAAGGCAGACATAGGTTCTCCCTGACTACCTGTTGTTATAAGTGCAATTTCTTCATCCTTATATTTTCTTAAATCATTAACATTTACAAATGTCCCATCAGGAACTTCTAAATATCCAAGCTCCTGTGCTACTTTGATAACATTTACCATGCTTCTTCCTGAAACAGCAACTTTACGATTATATGCTACAGCTGCATTAACTATTTGTTGAACTCTGTGAATATTGGAAGCAAATGTAGCAACAATTATTCTTTGCTTAGAGTTTTTAAATACATCCATAAATTTATTGCCAACTGTACGCTCTGACTGTGTATATCCTGGTCTTTCTACGTTTGTACTATCAGACATAGCTACTAGTACACCTTTTCTTCCATACTCTGCAAAGGTATTTAAATCTATTACATCTCCATTTATTGGTGTATAATCTATTTTAAAGTCCCCTGTATGAACAACTGTACCCATTGGTGTTTCTATTGCAAATCCAACAGAATCTGGTATACTATGGTTAGTTCCAATAAAATTAACTTTAAAGCAGCCTACCTTTACATTTTCTCCAGGATTTACTACATTTAGGCTTACATCTTCAAGCTTATGCTCTAATAACTTATTTCCTATTAATCCAATAGTCAATCTTGTTCCATAAACAGGAATATTTATTTTCTTAAGTACATATGGAATTGCACCAATATGATCTTCATGCCCGTGAGTTAAAAACAATCCTTTTACTTTGTCTTTATTTTTTATTAAGTAAGTAACATCTGGTATTACTATATCTATTCCCAGCATTTCATCTTCTGGAAATGCCATTCCGCAATCTATAACAATTATATCTTTATTATATTCTATAACTGTAATATTTTTCCCAATTTCGCCTAAGCCTCCAAGTGGGATAATTTTCAATTTATTTTTTTTGGTTTGTGCCAAGTTTTCATCTCCTTATTTTACATTCGTTATATACAAATAAATAAGCTATATTAAATCATCTGCCATAGCTTCATAAATCTCTATTACTTCTTTTAGCTCTTCTTCATCTTCAATGATATTAAACATCATTTCTCCATTTTCCATTTCGTCAACGCTGTAGATCATACCTTCATCAGAGTTCTCTTCTCTTAATACAGCGTATTGAACATCATCCAAATGAAAAGTTGCTTCAATTACAAGTCTTTCAACTTTACCATCATCATTAATTAATTCAACTATTTGTTCTTCGTATTCTTCTTCATCAATAAAATCTAAATCTTCATCGTCTAATTCATTAACATCTAAAGCATCATTATCTTTATTATTTTCCTTATTTCCCTTATTATTCATAAATCCTCCTATCTTTTATTGAAATATATCCATGCTGCTTAATGCACATGGGTTTGTGGGATATTTATATTGTTATTAAAATAATATTTTCACTTTAAGAATATCATAATACGGATCTTTTCATTCTTTCCATATAAGTAGTTAGAATTTGAACAGCTGCAAGCTTATCAATAACTTCTTTTCTTTTATTTCTCTTTACATCAGCACTTATTAATATCTTTTCAGATAATGCAGTAGTAAGGCGTTCATCTTGATAATTAACTGGTAAATCTATTTTAGCTTTCATTTTTTCTGTAAATTCAATAACTTTTTCACCTTGAATTCCAATTGTGCCATCCATCATTTTTGGCATTCCTACTATAATTTTAGTTACATTATGTTCATCAATGATTTTTTTTAATTCTTGTATATCTGCTTTTAAATTTGTTCTTTTTATAGTAGTAACTCCCTGTGCTGTTATCATAAGTAAATCGCTTACTGCTACTCCTATTGTTCTATCTCCTACATCTAACCCTATTAGTCTATCCATTATTATATCCATGCACCTATTGCACAAAAGAACCAGTCTTTCTTTTTAAGAAAGACTAAAGATTTATGCATGGATTCGGTGCCTACTTTCTTATTGACTTTTTTTAAAAAGTTTTTTTTCATTTCTTTCAACCTTATTCCTCACACTATTTTTATACAAAAGCTATCACATTCGCTAGCGCAATAGCTACATAAAACACATTTCTCCATATTAACACAGCACTTACCATCAATTAGACTAAGTGCTTGTTGTTTACATTTTTCTACGCATTTTCCACAACCGATACACCAGTAAGCTATGTTAAGCTTACGATTTATATTTTTTACTTGAGATTTAATATCATTTGATACCTCTTTATTCTCAAGATAACATATATTTGTATCAATTTCAGCTTTACTTTTCATCCCTATAGCTATAGTATCTACCGCTTCTATCTTATTAACAAAATTAAATGCTATTTTTGTATCTGACAATAAATGCCCACCACCATAGGGTTTCATTGCCATAATAAATTTACCATTTGATTTTGCTTTTTCAACAGCCTCAATCATCTGTAAATTTGTGCCGTCATTTATGCCAATTCCCGTGCTGTTTACAATTGTAAATACAACATCTATTTCATTAAATTTTATGCTATCTGTAACAGCCTGAATTGTATGGGTAGATATACCAAATTTTTTTATTATTCCCTTTTCTTTATATTTCATAAACTCTTCTACAGCTTCATAATGTCCTAAGAAGTTGTTTCCATTATCCTGTTCATGTAACATAAAAATATCTATATAGTCAGTATTTAACTCATTTAGAGCCTTTTCTATACTGTATTTAGCAGTTTCTTTATTATATGCATAACTCTTTGTTGCTATGTATAAGCTGTCTCTTTTTTTATTTTTCAAAAAACTTCCAATAATATCATAATTATCATATAGTTCAGCAGTATCATAAAAATTAATTCCGTTTTCATAAGCATAGTTTAATACATTAACCTTATTTACAAAATCTTCGTTATTTTGCAAGTTACTAAGAGCTAATGTACCAAAGCATATTTTAGAAATTTTTTTTAAATCTTTATAATCAATATATTTCATTTTATCCTTCCATCATGCCACAAGGTGGCATCACAAATAGAAATGAAAAATCGTTTTTTGATTTTTCTAATCGTGAAATAAGTTTCACGTTGTAAAGTGTCTTTTTTCACACTATTAATCCCAGTTCGTATTTTCGAACAAAAAAATTGCGATTGACTTACCATTATTTCTCTACATGAAATTTAGTTAGGGCATAAAAAACAAAGCGGTATAAATTATACCGCTATAACTTCAAAATATCTAAATAAACATTTAGTATTTCTTCTAAAAGTTCATCTCTTTCTATCTTTCTTATAAGACTTCTAGCGTTATTATAGTTTGTAATATACGTAGGGTCACCTGAAAGTAAATAGCCTATTAATTGAGTATTAGGATTATATCCTTTCTCTTGTAAAGATTGATATACTTGAGATAGTATTTCCCTCGCCTTATTCATAGATTCGGTATTATATTCAAATTTTGCTGTATTACTATTATAATTCGTATCATTTGCCATAATTATATCCATGCCTCCAATACACATATTGCCATGATAGACTAAGGCATGGATTAGGTATTTGAATTTCCTTCGCATGATTTCTTTCAACCTTAGCGTCTCATTATATATATTATACTATATAACTAAATTAAAATCAAACAATTAGTTTGTACCTTTATTAAAGTTGCTTTGATAAACCTTCCTTTGCGGCATTTAAAGCCTCATCAATCTTTGTTACATCTTTTCCACCAGCTTGAGCAAAGTCAGGCCTTCCGCCTCCGCCTCCACCAGCAATCATTGCTGCTTGTTTTACTATGTTTCCAGCTTGAATACCTTTTTGGTTTAAATCCTTTGTAACAGAAGCTACAAATAAAACTTTCCCATCGTACTCAGAAGCTAAAATAATAACACAGCTTGGATTTTTATCCTTAATTTTATCTGCAATATCTCTAAGAGCATTCGCATCAGTATCCTTTAACTTAATTATGAAAACTTTAACGCCATTTATTTCTTCATGATTACTTAACATATCATCCATATTTGACTTTAATATTTCATTGTTAAGCTTAGCTATTTCTTTATCTTTATCTTTAATATCCTTTTTAAGTCCAGAAACCTTACCTATAAGCTCTTCCTTAGTAGATTTCATTGATTGCATAAGTTCATTAACAATAGAATCTATATTGTTGAGATAATCAATTGCAGCTTTTCCAGTTACTGCTTCAATCCTTCTAACTCCAGATGCTATTCCACCCTCTGAAATTATCTTAAACATACCTATTTTAGCAGTTTCATCAATGTGAGTACCACCACAAAGCTCCTTACTAAAATCACCAACTTTAACAAGTCTTACTACATTACCGTATTTTTCATCAAATAATGCCATAGCACCTTGCTCTCTTGCTACATCTATGGTAACATTATCAGTTTTCACAATGTAATCTGCTAAAATAGCTTTATTAACCCTTTTTTCAATTTCTCTTAGTGTATTTTCATCAACTAGTTCAAAATGAGTATAGTCAAATCTCAATCTATCTTCAGTTACTAAAGATCCTGCTTGGTTAACATGATCTCCTAAAACTTCCTTTAAAACTTTATGAAGAAGATGAGTTGCTGTATGATTTTTAGCTGTATTTTTTCTCTTATCCATGTCAATAACTGCTGATACCTCTTCATCAACACAAACAGTACCATCATTAACAATTACTTCATGAATTATAACGTTGTTTAGCTTTTTAGTATTTATTACTGTAGCATCAAAATTATCATTTGTTAACTTTCCACTATCTCCACTTTGTCCGCCACCTTCAGCATAAAATGGAGTTTTATCAAGAACAATTATACCTTTCTCGTCTGCTGATATTCTATTTTTCTCAAAATCATCAACAAAAATCTTTAAAATCCTTGATTCATATGAATTTTCAGTATATCCAACAAATTCAGTCTCTATACCTTCTACATTAATAGAACTGTCTTTCCAGCCAGAGCTACCTGTTTTTTCTCTTGCTTCTCTAGCTTTAATTCTGTTTTCTTCCATTATATCTAAAAACTCTTGTTTGTTAAATTTAAAGTTATTTTCAATTAATATTTCTTCAGTTAACTCAATTGGGAAACCAAAAGTATCGTAAAGTCTAAATAATATATGACCATCTAACATATTCTTGCCAGATTCCATAACATTAGATATTTCCTTATGAAGAATCTCTAATCCTTGGTCAATAGTATTTCTAAACTTCTCTTCCTCTATTTTCACAACCTTCAATATATAGCTTTCCTTTTCACCTAGCTCAGGATATGCTTGCTTCCAATTATCTATAACTACTTGAACAGTTTCTGTCAAGAAATCTCTATCTATACCTAATAATTTACCTTGTCTTAATGCTCTTCTTATAAGTCTTCTTAAAACATATCCTCTTCCTTCATTTGATGGTATTACACCATCTGAAATCATAAATGTAACAGCTCTTGAATGGTCACAAATTATTCTCATAGAAGTGTCAGTTTTTAGACTTGATTTATATTTAACACCGCTTATTTCTTCAGCTTTTTTTACTATACTATAAAGAGGTTCAACATCAAATACAGTTTCTTTACCTTGCAATGTCATCGCTACTCTTTCTAGTCCCATACCAGTATCAATATTAGGATGTGATAATGGATGATATACACCTTTTTCATCCTTATCATATTGAGTGAATACTAAATTCCAAATTTCTGTGTATCTGTCACATTCACAACCTGGCTTACAATCAGGATTGTCGCAACCAAACTCAGGTCCCTTATCATAATAAATTTCTGAACAAGGACCACTTGGACCAACTTCTAACTCCCAAAAATTATCTTTTTTGCCAAGCTTAACAATTCTTTCTCTTGGCATTCCAGTAAATTTTGTCCAAAGTTCAATGGCTTCATCGTCATCTACATATACAGTAGCCCAAAGCTTTTCAGCTGGTATATGCAATCTATCAGTTAAAAGCTCCCAAGCCCACATAATTGCTTCTTTTTTGAAATAATCACCAAATGAAAAATTTCCAAGCATCTCAAAAAAAGTTAGATGACGTGCAGTTATTCCTACATTTTCTATGTCATTAGTTCTAACACACTTCTGGCATGATGCCATTCTTTTGCTTGGAGGAGTTTCTGCACCTGTAAAATATTTTTTTAGTGGTGCCATACCTGCTGCTATCAATAATAAACTCTTGTCATTTTTAGGTATAAGTGAAGCACTTTGTCTAACTAAATGTTGTTTTGACTCATAAAAGTCTAAATATTGTTTTCTTATATTATTTATCGAATAATTATTATCCATAATTTCCTCCTCCATTATGCCGCTTTACAGCATCACAAAATATAGTGTAAAATGTTATTCTCAATGTGAAAATATTTCACACTGGTTAAGAGTGTTTTTTCTTCACTCTTTACTCCAAAATCGCTACGTATCAATTGATTATAGCGTAAATAACCAACATATGTCAACTATTTTATAACTCCTCCGCCAACTAAAACATCACCATCATAAAACACTACTGATTGTCCTTTAGTTATTGCCCTTACTGGGTTATCGAATTTAACTAGTATGTGATCGGCTTCTTTTTTTATAGCTACGCTCTCTTCTTTTGCTGCGTATCTAATTTTTACTGATAATTTAATATTGTCTTTATTATATTCATCATTTATAAAATTATAATCATATAGCTTTAATTCATCGTTAAACAAATCCTCATTTTCACCGAGAACAACTGTATTGTTTTCATAATTTATATCAATAACAAATGCAGGTTTTCCTAAAGCTATACCAAGACCTTTTCTCTGCCCTATTGTATAGTTAACTATACCCTCATGACTACCTAATATATTTCCATTCATATCAACAAAATTACCTTTTTTAGAAACAACATCACTATTTCTTGAAATGTAATCTGTATATTTCATATTTTTAATAAAACAAATCTCTTGACTATCCTTTTTACTATATATTTCAATACCTGCATCTTTAACTAATTGTCTAGTATCATCCTTTGATTCCATGTCACCCATTGGAAACAGTACCCTATCCAAAATATCTTCCTTAAGTGTATATAAAAAATATGTCTGATCTTTTATAATATTTCTAGCTTTAACAACGTAATATCTACCGTTTCTCTTATCAATTTTAGCGTATTGTCCAGAAGCTACATATTTAATTCCCATTTCATCCGCAGTTTTTAAAAATTTGTCAAATTTAATATTTTTATTACATACAACACAAGGATTAGGGGTATGACCAATCATGTATTCATTTATAAAATCAGATATTACCTTATCTTTAAATTCTTTTCTATAATCAACGACTATATGTTCAATTCCTAATTTTTGTGCAGCATTTTTTGCATCCAATATGCTTTGATCTACACTTTCATCATCGGTAAGCTTATAAGTAGCTCCAATGACTTCATAACCTGAATTTTTCAAAACAATAACTGAAGCGGTACTATCTACACCACCACTCATTCCTAATAAAACTTTTTTATTATCCATCATTCACCTCATATATGTTATATATTTTTAGTTAGTTTGAAAGACTAATTTAATATACAAATATAAATATAAATTTATATTCACAAAAAATAAAATGACCACTTAGAACACTAATAGCACAAAGAAGATCTTAAAACTTAGTGCACTTAGCGCCTTTGTGGTCAATTATTTTCATTTACTAATTGTAAGTATTGTTTGAAGTTTACTCTTCCCCATGTACATGGTCATGAAAATCTTCATCAGCATTAGGATTAAAGTCTTCTAATCCTTTAATTTGAATATTTTTCTTTTGTGCATAATCATATAGCGCAGCTTTTATCGCTTGTTCTGCTAAAACTGAACAATGAACTTTTACTGGTGGAAGTCCGCCTAAAGCTTCGATAACAGCTTTATTGGTTAATTCAACTGCATCATTAACGCTTTTACCCATAATTAATTCAGTAGCCATGCTTGAAGAAGCTATTGCTGAGCCACAGCCAAATGTTTGGAATTTAACATCCTCTATTATGTGGTTATCATTAATTTTTAAATATATTTTCATTATGTCTCCACATTTTGCATTACCTACTTCACCAACGCCATCAGCTTTTTCTATTTCACCTACATTCCTAGGGTTTCTAAAATGATCCATTACTTTTTCTGTATACATAATTTTTTCTCCTCCTTAGTGTCTTTTATAAAGTGGTGACATATCTCTTAGCTTTTGAACTATATGCTTCATTTTATCTATTACAAAATCCACTTCTTCTTCTGTTGTTTCATCACCTATCGTAAATCTTATTGAGCCATGCGCTGTTCCATGATCAAGCCCTGTTGCCAATAACACATGAGACGGATCTAATGAGCCTGAAGTACAAGCTGAGCCACTAGATGCGCTTATGCCTTCCATGTCAAGCCATAATAATATTGATTCACCTTCAATGTATTTATATGAGAAATTAACATTGTTAGGTAATCTCATTGTAGGATGACCATTTAAAACAACATCCTCTATACTATTTTGGATTCCATTTATAAGCCTATCTCTTAAATTTGTTAATTTACTAATTTTATCATTAAAATCAACGCCCATTAGTTCAATTGCTTTTGCAAATCCAACTATATTTTGTACACTTTCTGTTCCTGCTCTTCTTTTTCTCTCTTGTGCACCACCATGCATGAAATTGTCAATTTTTACGCCTTTTCTAATGTACATACCGCCAACACCCTTTGGTCCGTGTACTTTATGTGCTGACATTGACATTAAATCTATATTTTGCTTTTTAACATCAATTCTTACTCCACCTAATGCTTGAACTGCATCTGTATGGAATATTATATTATGCTCTCTTGCTATTTTACCTATTTCTTCAATTGATTGAATAGTTCCTATTTCATTATTTGCATACATAACTGATATTAAAATAGTATCAGGTCTTATACTGCTTTTTAGATTCTCTAAATCAATCATTCCATATTTATCTACATCCAAATATGTAGTTTCAAAACCAAACTTTTCAAGATATTCACATGTGTGCAATACTGCATGGTGCTCTATTTTAGTTGTAATAATATGCTTGCCTTTATTTTGATTAGCAAATGCTACTCCTTTAATTGCCCAGTTATCAGATTCAGTTCCGCCTGAAGTAAAATATACTTCATTTTCGTCTGCATTTATAAATGATGAAACTATTCTCCTTGCTTTATCAATTGCTTCTTTTGATTTTCTTCCAATATCATAAATTCCGCTTGATGGGTTTCCATAATATTCACTTAAATACTTTATCATCTCATCAACAACTTCTTTTTTTACCATAGTAGTTGCAGCGTTATCAAAATAAATTTTTTTATTCATATAATTACTTTTCCTCCAATGTAATTTTGTTATGTTCATTTATCATATCTAATAATGTTATGTTGTCGATAACATTGTTTATACTCATCTCGATTTTTTCCCATATTACTCTTGTTGCACAAATTGATTCTCTTGAACAAACCTCTTTATTAATACAATCTGACGCTGTAATTTCACCCTCAAGTGTTCTAAGTATCATTCCAACTGTTATATTTTTAGGCTCCATTGCTAAGCTATATCCACCTTGTGCTCCTCTTGTTGATTTAATATATCCAGCTTTCTTAAGCTTTCCAAATAGCTGCTCTAAATAATTTTCAGAAATACTATACTTATCAGAAATTCTTTTTAGCGGTATTGGACCATCACCATATGATAAAGACAGCTCAAATACAGCCTTTAAGCCGTATCTACCTTTTGTTGATAAAATCATTATAACAGCCTCCTATATTTTTAAAATTAAACCCAACTTATTTAGTCGGGTTTATTATATAATACCCGACTAATTTTGTCAACATTGATTTTAAAAAAAATTAAAATGTTTTTAAAAAAATTTTTGACATTTTAAAAAAACATTTTAATATTTTATTTTCTATTACATATAAATTAAAAAAAGAGCAACAAACACTAATCTCAAATGAAATTAGTATAAATGCTAAATTTGTATCAACTTATAAACAAATGAACCGTTAATTCTTGACACCTCATAAACGTTATCTATTGGATATCTGACAGACTCATTTAAAACGGCAATCAATGTATCATAATCATATACAATAATACAAAGATCGCATTCTGTTTTTATCGCAAATGGTACAGATGCTAATTTAATGTTTTTAATATTCAAACTTTGAAGTCTGCTATAAGCAGCCATGGTGTAATTACCGAATCTAAAAGTTATAACATAATGCTCCATAGTACTCCTCCTTTACTTTAAATTATTAAAATAATGACAAATTGTTACAATATAAGAGGTGAAATATGATATTTTTTTTACAAAACGGTACAAACAGTACACAAGTAATGGAAATCCAATCTATTTTAAATAAGCTTGGTTACTACAAAGGAAAAATAGATGGTTTATATGGACAAGAAACAGAAGATGCAATAAAAAATTTTCAAAGGCAGAATGGTTTAGAAGTTGATGGTATGGTTGGACCTATTACATATAAAGCTTTAGAAAAGTATATATTAGGTTTTACTTTCTACAGAATTGAACCCGGTGATACCTTATATGACATAGCTAATAGATATAATTCAACTATCAATCTCATACTATCAGCAAACCCAGGACTTAATCCAAATAATTTAGTACCTGGAACTGTAATATCAGTGCCATTTAATTACAATATAGTAACAGAGGATGCAAAGTATACATATAACATGATGAGGCTAAATATTATGGGGCTTTTACAAAGATATCAATTTTTAGAAGTCAGCACTATTGGTCAAAGTGTTCTTGGCAAGGAAATATATTTAATTAAATTTGGTAATGGCCCTAGAAAACTGCATGTAAATGCATCTCATCATGCATTAGAATGGATAAACAGCGTATTTATAATGAAATTTATCGAGAGCATGTCTAGAGCTTTTATAAATGGAGAAGATATCAACGGATTTGATATTAAAAGTATATTTACTACTCATACTTTTTATATTGTACCTATGGTAAATCCAGACGGTGTTGATTTAGTAAATGAAGGGCTTCAGCTAAATAATCCATATTATAATGATTTAATAAGATGGAATAACACTGGTAAGCCATTTAGCGAGGTTTGGCAAGCTAATATTAGAGGTGTAGATTTAAATCATAATTATGATGCTGCTTGGGAGCTATCAAAGAAATCTGAAGAAGCGATAGGGATTACAGGACCTGGCCCAACAAGATACTCAGGACTCTTTCCATTTTCAGAGCCAGAAACACAAGCTTTAAGAAATTTAACTCTGAATAACGATTTTTACCTTGCTATAGCTTACCATACACAGGGTGAAGTTATATATTGGAATTTCATGGATTTAGCCACAGAAAGAGATAGAGAAATTGGAGAAAAGCTAGCTAAAGCTAGTGGATATTATTTAGATACAGCAGCAGGAGTTGCATCATACGCAGGCTTTAAGGATTGGTTTATACAAGATTTCAGAAAACCAGGCTATACAGTCGAAACAGGAAAAGGCAAAAACCCTCTGCCAATTACTCAATTACCGCAAATTTATGAGGACAATATGAAGCTTCTTTTAACAGCTACTACAGTGTAAATAATCAAATTTAAAAATGGCACACAGATTATGTTATCTGCGTGCTATTTTTTTAAGTGTTTTTATTGTTGAAATTATTGTTTCTATAGCTCTAATATCTTCATATGCAACACCAGATATACATAACCTAACACAATTATGATTGTTTGGATAATTTTCTTTTTCCGTTATATCATTTAAAAAAAATTGATTATCTGAGTCAATAATAATTCCTTTAGTTTTAAGCTCTTGTGCTAGCATAGAAGCTTTAACATATTCAGGTAATGTTAGCCATATAAATATACCATTCTTTGGTACATGCCATATAAGTTCTTGTGGGCTAAGTGATTTAAATATTTCTTTTGCTTTTTTTAGCTTATCTTCATAGGATTTTCTGACTTTTTTTATATGTTTTTCATACATACCTGATTTTATAAACAAATCAAGTGCTACTTGCGGAAGTTTTGAAGTATTTAAATCACTTAGATATTTGAGCGTTGCTATTTCATTAAGTAAACATTTTGGAAGTATAATAGCTCCAATTCTAAGGCCAGGCATAAAAGTTTTTGAAAAGCTTTTAATATACACAGTACATCTGCTTGTATCATAATAATAAATCGGCATTGCAGTCTTCTTGTCACCTAATTCAGAAAGATAATCATCTTCAATGATTAGAACATTATATTTATTGCATAATTCAACTATTTTTTTCTTTTCACATTCAGCTAAAGAGTATCCAGTTGGATTATGATGTCTTGGTATAACGTAAAAAGCTTCAATATCCTCATTTTTTAATATTTCTTCCATTTTTTTAAAATCATATCCATCATTTTTCCTTTCGATGCCTACCATTTCAATCCCTAAATAGTTCGCTAATTTTATAACTAGATTATATGATGGAACTTCAACTAGCAGCTTTCTGTTATTGTTATGAAAAACAGCTTGAAGCACTAGACCAATCCCTTGTTGTGCTCCATTTGTTATAATAATACTTTCTGAGATTGTATAAATACCTTCTCTCTCCAAATATAATTTTAAAGTTGCTTTTAAATTAGATGTTTCAAGATTTTGTTCATACACAAACAAATTGCTTTTATATATATCAACCGCTTTATTGATAACATGAGTAAACTCTCTATAAGGAATCAACTTTTCATCTGGTTTTACAATAGAAAAATCAATTTGTTTTTTAACAACAGATGATTTATCTCTATAATCCACCAAATAAAAGCCTCCTCGTGGAATACTATATACCTCATGTTCTTCTTCCAGCTGTGTATAAGCTTTATTAACTGTAATTTTATTTACATTGAGTAAAGCCGCCACTTCTCGGCAACTTGGAAGTCGTTGTCCCATTGCTATTCTTCCTGCATTTACTTCTTCTAAAATATATTTTCTAACAATTTGAATTTTAGTCATTTCAATTATAAACCCCTATTTATACTATTCTGTAATAGTACAGATTGATTTTATCATATTTGTACTATTATATGTTTTAGTATAAACTAATATATAAATAAAGCAATACAAATTTTATGAATTTATGGAGGTCACTATAATGAATGATGGAATGATACTAGTAAATGAGGATCAATACGAAAAAATCTTAATACATTTAAAAAGCATACCTTTTAACACCTTATTTGCAAGAGCTGTATTAGAATCAAAGTTTTTTGGGAAGGTATTTGTTGATAATATTAACAAACCTAAAACTATTTTTATCGCTCACGAATATGGTATGTCGCTTTTATTTGGAGATACTGAAAATTTAGAGTTTAATTTAGAGCTAAAAAAATATTTATTAAATGAAAACAAGGACAGAATTAAATATGAGTGGTTACAGGTTTATCCAGAAAAATGGAATTATAAATTAAAAGAATTATTAAATGATAATATAATTAAATATTTTAAACTATTAGATAATTACTCAAAATCTGAAGCAGATATTTTAATAGAAAAATATAGAGAAAACCATATAATTCAATGGGGAAGAGTAAACTTAATTTATAAAGAAATTGATAAGGCTATATTTACTAAATCAGAACATGAAATAAAATTAATAGATTCAGAAATTTACGATAGGATAGAAGGAAGTGTAATTCCAAAGTTTTTTTGGAAATCAAAGGAGCTTTTTTTATCTGAAGGAATAGGATATGCACTAATGAATGGTGATGATATTGTATCTATATCCTTTTCATCATGCAAGTTTGACAACGTATTAGAAATAGGTGTAGAAACATCAGAAAAATATAGAAACATGGGCTTTGCAAAGTATGTCTGTCAAGAATTGCTTTCTTACTGTCAAAAAAATAATTATTCTCCTATATGGGCATGTAGATTAGAAAACACAGGATCATATTTATTAGCAAAAAGTTTAGGATTTGAAGAAGTAATTACTCTCCCATATTATGAATTAATAAAAAGCTAATAATCTTAAAAAAAGTATAAAAAAACAGCAAATTTAAAAAGCACACAATATACTATAATAATATAGCTCATATCTGTGTGCCTTTTATACCTAATTAATATATCCACTTTCATCATCAATTTCAGCAATGTTTAATTCTTCTTGAAGAATTTCAATGTTATTTTCGTATTCTTCCTCGCTTATCTGCTTAGTTTTAAGCATTATGTCTAGAGCTTTTTTACCATCTTCATATAGGTACATTTCTCTGCAAGGAACAATATCATTTCTTCTAAAATCTTGATACTTTGATTTATATACTTCAAAATCTATTTCACCAACTTTGATATTGGTTACAGCACCAATTAAATTAACTTCATTAATTTTAATGCCATTTTCATTGAAGTAATTTCTTATATGTCTTATAAACTCATAATGTTGCTTTTTTATCTCGTAGGAAACATCTGTATTGAGTTTGTCCTTATCAAGATCATCGTTATAAAAATCTATATCTATATCATACTCTTTTTTTATGTTATATTCTTCTATATTAACTAGCTTAGATAACTTTTCAATTATATCAAAATCTGTTATTTTAGTATTTTTTAAACTATACTTCATTATAACCTCCCATTTATGCCATAGTTTCAAACTACGTTTGAACCATTATGGTCTCAACTGCTGTGAGCTACGAGTTTAAATACTCCATAAACTTTTTCATTCTCGCTTCATAGCCTGATTCCTTAGGCTCATAGAAATTACCTTTTACTCCATCAGGTAAATATTGCTGCTTAACATAAAACTTATTATAATCATGAGGATATTTATAGCCTATACCATGCTCAAGTCTTTGAGCACCCTTATAGCTAGCATCTCTTAGATGATTAGGTACTTCATTTGAACACTTTTCTATAGCTACTAAAGCCTTATCCAAAGCTAAATATGATGAATTACTTTTTGGCGCACATGCTATATACACAACAGCCTGCGCTAATATAATTCTACCCTCTGGCATACCTATAATTTCAATGGCCTTAAAGGCATTAACTGCTACCTCTAATGCTCTAGGATCTGCATTTCCTACATCCTCTGAAGCGCTTATTATAATTCTTCTAGCTATAAATTTTGGATCTTCTCCACCCTTTATCATCTTGGCTAACCAAAATATTGCTGCATCAGGATCAGAACCTCTTAAGCTTTTAATAAATGCTGAAATAGTGTCATAATGTTCGTCACCTTTCTTATCATATGTTACCTTTTTACTTTGTATGCTTTCCTCCGCAACATCAACAGTAAAATTTATGAGATTATTTTCGTCTAGCTCTGTAGTAGTTATACCAATCTCAAGTGCGCTTAACGCCTTTCTAACATCGCCATTTGAGTTATTGACAATATGTTCAAGAGAACCATCCTCAACATGAATATTTAGATTCCCATAGCCTCTTTCTTTATCAGCTATAGCTTTCAATAAAACCTCTTTAATATCATCATCAGTTATTTTTTTAAACTCAAAAACTAGTGATCTTGAAATAAGAGCTGAATTAACTTCAAAATAAGGATTTTCAGTAGTTGCACCAATTAAAACTATAGTGCCGTTTTCAACATAAGGAAGCAAAGCGTCCTGTTGGGCTTTATTAAATCTATGAATTTCATCAACAAACAGTATAGTACGCTTGTTGTACATAGAAAGACAGTTAATTGCATCATCAATTTTTTCTTTAATATCCTTTATGCCACTAGTAACTGCATTAAGTGTTGTAAAATTATTATCAGTTGTTTTTGCAATTATCTTAGTAAGAGTTGTTTTACCTGTACCAGGAGGTCCATAAAAAATCGCAGATGTTAGCTTGTCTGCTTGTATTGCACGATTTAATATTTTGCCTTTCCCTACTATGTGTTTTTGTCCAACAAAATAGTCTAAACTATCAGGTCTCATTCTTTCAGCTAAGGGTCCTAAGCTTTTAATTGCTTTATTATACTGCATTTCAAAAATATTCATAAGACTATCCCTAATGGCTCAATGTAATTGAGGCTATTTTATCAATTTTTCTTAAAATTACATATTTAAAACTTTTTTTAGATGTTTCCATTCTATCATATTTTCTTAAAATAAAAAATGATAACGCTAACGACAAAATTCCAAGCAATGCCGCATAAAGTTGTCCCTTTTCACCCTTAATTAAAAAACTTACTAAAAATATAACTGCTACCATAATTGCAAGAGGAACTCCATATAAAACAAATGAGTATTTTAACACGTTTACATCCTCTGAAAAAATTTCAACTTCATCACCCACTGCAATATTAGGGATCGTATCTGCTTTTACTTCAACTATTGGAACCTTACAAGCAACACTACAACCTGCACAATTATCACCACATGAAGATGCTCTTCTAACAGAAACTATTGTAGTCTTATCATTTATACTTTTTACTGTACCAATTTGATTCATAATAATCTATTCTCCATAAATTTGATGAAGAATCGTTTTTTGATTCTTCCATAGTGTGAAAGTTCATTACACACTTTTCACTTCTTTTGCTATTTGATTTACTACGTACGAAGCAAGCATAAGTCCAGCAGTTGCTGGAACAAATGGTGTACTTCCAAGAGTATTTGTTTCATTATTTCTAATTATTTCTTCGGTAGAAAAAACTACAGGAAGCTTTTCTACATTTCTTTTTTTAAGCTCATATCTAAGCTTTTTAGCAAGTGGACATACTGAAGTTTTCTTGATATCAGAAATCTGAAGCTTTTCAGGATGTACCTTTTTAAGAGTTCCCATACTGCTAATAATCTTTATACCATTATTATAACAGAATTCTATTAAACTAATCTTAGCTTTTACATCATCAATTGCATCTATAACAAAATCAATATCCTTTGTTATATACCTTGGGATAGTTTCATCAGTTAACTTATCCTTAATAACTGTAACCTTAGCATTTTTATTAATTTTATATACATTATTTTGTATGTTATCAGCTTTACTCATGCCAACTTTATCAAGTGTAGAGTGCAATTGTCGATTTAAATTAGTTATATCATAAACATCGAAATCAATCAATACTATATTATCAATAAAGCTTCTTGTAATGGCTTCAGCAGCGTAGCTACCAACCCCACCAAGTCCGGCAATCAAAACCTTAGAATTTTTAAGTTTTTCTAAAGTCTCATCGCCATATATTATTCTTAATCTTTGTTTTTCGTCATTCAAAATTATCACCTAATAAATTTATTTACAATTAAAGTATAAACGAATTTTATTATACTATTCTTAGTATTAAAATTCCAAATAAATTTTAATATCACTAATTAAATTTTCAAAAGTATATTAACCTCAACCTATACTTATGTTTATTGTTGTTTTGTACATATCTATAATATCATTAGAAATTTTATTTATCAACAAGTTTATAAAAAACAAGTTATAAGAAAAAAGATAGCTTTTAAAATTTGCTATCTTTTGAAATCAATTTATTTTAATTTGAATCTAAGCAGTGCAGGATTATGGTCAGAATATTCAAAATCTGCATCGATATTTTTAGCAGTTGCTTCAATATTGTCTGAAACTATAAATCCATCAAGAACTGAAGAATAGTTAATTCCTTTTGCATATGGTATATCTGTACTTCTACAAGTTGGAACTTCATTATAATTTTCTGCTACCACAATACTAAAGCCTTCTGTCAAGTTTTCATTATCTAGAGTATATACCCATTCAGGTATCTGTTGTTCTGACTTAAATTTACCAGCCATCCCAGCTATATCATGGTTAAAGTCTCCTCCAACTATAACGTAATTACCCTTGTCATATTCCTCTTTCATTACACTATTGATAAGTTCTAGCTGTTTTTCTCTAATAAGTCCACCCTCGTCATATGCAGACATATGAGAATTAATAAGCACCAGTTCTTTACCATTCTCAACTGGCAATCTTGAAACTAAAAAACATCTATCAAGGTCAAAAAATTTAGTAAAAAAGCTTTCATCTATAGGATATTTTCTTCTAATGTTTTCATCTATTTTATATTTGCTTAATGTTAATACTCCACTGTTTGCAATACCATGAGGCTCATTAAATGGATATAGCATATAAGATGAATGAAAATTAACTGCATACACAGATGAATATTTAGGGAATGAACTTATGGAGAATGAATTCTCTATCATCTCATATTGATTTACATTATGACTCCTTGTAGATTTGGTATCTACCTCTTGAAATAGATAAAAATCCGCAGATTCATTTTTAGAAACATCAATAGTTCCATTGGTATTTGTTAAAACTACTTCCTTACTTTTAGCTACAGAATCAGATCCCGAAACCTCAGTACCATCGTTCATTACTCCACTATCCATAAAAAATGAAAATTCATGATTATAAGCACCGAATCCTATATTATAGGTTAATGCTGTATATTCTTCTGACAACTTCAAGACTTCAGTTTGTGGATTGTTAGTTTCTATAGCCAAAAAATCATCTATTCTGTAATAATTGACACTCATGTATACAACGTAGCCTATTACAAAAATCGTAACAAATGAAATTAGTGCTGTCAAAATCCATGCAAATATCTTAATAGATTTAATCATAGTTACCTCCACTACTCCGCTTCGCGGCGTCACAGAATATATAAAGTGAAATACATTTCACTCTTTACTCCTCTATATTTACTTTTATAGATAACTCCTTAAGCTGTTTGTCTGTTGCTGCACTAGGTGCATTTGTCATTAAGCATGATGCACTTTGAGTTTTAGGGAACGCAATAACGTCTCTTATATTATCAGTCTCTGTCATAATCATTGTAAATCTGTCCATGCCATATGCAATTCCTCCATGAGGTGGAACACCATATTTGAAAGCTTCTAGTAAGAAACCGAATTTTTCATTAGCTTCTTCCTCACTTAAGCCTAACGCTCTAAACATCCTATTTTGAAGAGTGCTGTTGTTAATCCTTATACTCCCTCCGCCAATCTCATCTCCGTTAATTACTATATCATAAGCCTTAGCTCTACAAGTTTCTGGACTAGTTTCAAGCTTATCTAAATCTTCATCTATAGGTGCTGTAAATGGGTGATGCTTTGCAACGTATCTGTTTTCTTCTTCATCATATTCAAATAATGGAAACTCAGTTATCCAAACTAACTCATATACATCATTTGATATTAAGTTCTTGCTGTGAGCTATTTCTGTTCTTAATGCTCCTAGAACAGTACTTACAACACTATTTTTATCAGCTACAACAAATACAATATCCTTTTCTTGCAGATTCATTTTTTCTTTTAAAGCTTCTAATTCTGACTCTGCTAAAAATTTTGCTATAGGTGATTCTATAACTCCGTTTTCAAGTTTAAACCAAGCGAGTGCTTTAGCTCCGCAAGTTTTAACGAATTTTTCTAAGTTTGAAAGACCTTTTTTAGAGAATTCATCTGCTGAACTGTCAATCTTAATACATTTAACTTTTCCACCAGCCTCAACAGTTGACTTAAATGCATTAAATGTTGAATCCACAAATATATCTGAAATATCATTTATTTCATAACCAAAACGAAGGTCTGGCTTATCTGAACCGTATTTGTCCATAGCAGTTTGATATGACATACGTTTAATTGGCAATTCAATATCAATTCCCTTAATTTCTTTAAATAGCTTAGCAATTAATTTTTCATTTATAGATATAACATCCTCAACATCAACAAATGACATTTCGCAGTCAAGTTGTGTAAACTCAGGTTGTCTATTAGCTCTAAGGTCCTCATCTCTGAAACATCTAACTATTTGATAATATCTATTAAAGCCTGAAACCATTAACAATTGCTTAAATAACTGTGGTGATTGTGGTAAAGCATAGAATTTACCTTCATTAACTCTACTTGGAACTAAATAGTCTCTAGCTCCCTCTGGTGTTGGTTTTGTTAGAAATGGTGTTTCAATTTCATTAAAATCATTTTCAAACATGAAGTTTCTAATTACATTGTTCATCTTTGCTCTTATTAAAAGTCTCTTTTGCATAGATGGTTTTCTTAAATCAAGAAATCTATACTTAAGTCTCATTTGCTCTTGTACATCATCATTATCCTTGATGTAAATTGGTGGAGTTTCAGCAGTATCAAGAATTCTTAATTCGTCAGCATAAACCTCAATATCTCCAGTTTCCATATCAGGATTTTTTGATTGTCTTTCCTTTACCTTACCTCTGACAGCTATAACATACTCACCTCTTAGGCTTTCAGCCTTTTCAAATGCTTCTTTATTTACATCAGTATCAAACACTATTTGAACTAAGCCAGTTATATCTCTTAAATCAACAAAGATAAGTCCTCCTAAATTTCTTCTTTTTTGAACCCAACCCATAAGTATAACTTCTTTGTCGATGTCTCCCATACGTAAATCATTACACATATTGGTTCTTCTTAAATTACCCATTGTTTCCATATCTATTTCCTCCATTTTAATTTTCTAAACTTTATAATATCTAACAGCAAATCTACTGTCTGCATAATCATAACCACCCGTAAAAC
>DDAM01000012.1:65875-71500 GCA_002332905.1 Firmicutes bacterium UBA2058
CGGGCATAGCCCGTAGTATTCAATAAACAAAAAAACTCGTCACCTACATCACTGTAGGGACGAGTATAACCCGCGTTGCCACCCTAATTGGATTATCAATAAATAATCCCTCTTAATTAGTTTGCATCTATAAAGGTGTCTTCATTGAAGTACTAAAACAGGCTTTCACCATCCCTGAATCGCTAAACAAGTATGATATCAATTACTCTTCCTTAAGCAATATTTATTTATCTTAAATTATCACATAATTAATGTATTGTCAATAATTAATTATCAAAACAAAGTATACGTTTATAGTATAAACAACTAGCTGTAAATGTATTTATAGTTATTTTAATTAATAAATTTGTTAATTTTATAGAGTGGGTGAAAAACTTGAGTGCATACGAAGATTTAATACATCTTATGTTACTGTTAATCATAAATGTATTTTTTTATTAATGGTAGATAGTGGTTATTTAAATACATCTCATGTTACTGTTAAACCATAATAAAATACTAATTTAACTATTGGTACTAATAAATAAAATATTGATATATCATACTATTTAATTTATTTACCAAGTGTTTATTCTTTAAAAAAAAATTTTTAATTAATTAAACATACCTATTTATTTTACTTGAATATAGTAAATTATCCCCTAACTTCACTTGGAAAATTAGGAGATAAGATTTGTTTCATTTTAACCCATTAATCTTTTTTGCATTGCATCTATATCAGAGATTATTCCTACTATTTTAATTATCTTATTTGCTTTATTATAAATACCTTTTGCAGAAATTATGCACCATATGTATTGATTTTTAGCATTTTTTACGCAAAATTTACCATTTACTTTTTTTTCTTGACCGTATTTGATTCGTCTAAACATTTTACTAAAATCATCAATGTCTTGATTTTTTATTATTCCTGATTCTATAACTGATTGAAGCCATGTATCTTTTATTGGTATTTTACCAAATTTCTTTTTGAAGTTATTGGAATGTAGAATTTTCATGGTTTCCATATCATATTCAAATACAATGTCTTCGGTTAGCTCCATAATACTTTCATATCTTTCTTCACTGCTTCTTAGCTTGTTTTGTGCTAACCTTTGATCTGTAAAGTTATCTACAGAACCTAGAAACAATGTTCTTTCAGAATTATTTAATATAACTTTCATTCGAAACAAAATATACATTAGTTCATTAGTTATAGGGTTGATTATTCTAGTTTCAATTATAGCTTCACCATTATCTTTCTTCGCTCGTTCTAGTTTTCTAAAAAATGATGGTTTATCTGCCTTTACTATATAGTCTTTTAATCGTGGTGATATATTATATATAGTCTCTCTATCCAAATTCATTATCTCATAAAATCTATCATTAACTCTTAATATGTAGAAGTTGTTGCCCTTTAATTCAAAAACACATAATCCACCTACAAAACTATCAAATAAAATATTTATTTGAGAATTTGGGTCCCAAAGCTCATCTAAATTAATAAAGGATTTTGATAATTCATTATCGCTAAAATTATCATATTTATCAGCAGCATATAACAATTCTTCAAACTGTTTATGTGGCATAGGTTTAGCAAAATAAAAACCTTGACCTTTATTACAGCCTATGCTTTTTAAAAATGCAACCTGTTCCTTTGTTTCAATACCTTCAGCTACAACTGGTAAATTTAGCCATTTAGCCATACTAACTACAGAATTTAAGATATTAGCACCTCTGCCATAAACTTTGGTAGGTTTTAAAAACCTTAAATCAAGTTTTAAAACATCGACAGGCACTTGGTTTAACATATTAAGAGATGAATAACCAGTACCGAAATCATCCATTTCAACTGTAAAGCCAATTTCTTTTAACTCATGAACAGCTGCAATAAGCTGAGATGGATTTTCTGTATATGCAGTTTCAGTAATCTCTAGTTCTAACAAATTTATGGGTATATTATATTTCTCTAATAATCCTTTTAAATTTTCACAAAGCTTTGGATTGTAAATATCTACACGTGATACATTGACTGATATTGGGACTACAGGTAAATCTAAATCGAGCCATTCTCTTATTTTTTTGCAAGTGAATTCCCAAACATATTCATCCATAGTCGTAATAAATCCACTTTTCTCAAATACTGGGATAAAATTGTTAGGAGGTATCATACCTTTTTTAGGATGAATCCACCGAACTAGTGCTTCGGCTCCAGTTAATTTAGTATTTGAGAGATAATATTTAGGCTGAAAATAAACATCAAATTGTCCATCCTTTAGAGCATTGTACATATCATTAATTATTTCCTGCTCTTTTAAAAGTACATTACGAAAAGTTTCTTCATAATAAGCATATCTTTTTTTATAATTACCTTTTATACTTTTTAACGCCATATTAGCTCTATCACACATTTTCAAAACAGAAATATTATTATTATCTATTCGATAAATACCAAAGCAAGTAGTTATATTTAAGTCTAGTGGATATAAAGATAAATACTTCTTTGAAAGTTCCACCATCTTATCCTCATAGCCAGATTTACGCAGTTTGCAAATAGCAAAATTATCTGCGTATAATCTACCGCAAGTTTCAAATGTAAAGTTTAATTCTTTTTTTAGCATATTAGCAATATATCTTAAAAGCTTATCGCCTTCATCCATACCAAATATATCATTTATAAGTTTAAATCTGTCCACATCTAGACTAATGATATCATATTTTTTGTCTGGATTACTTGATATCATATCCTTTGTTCTTTTATAAAACTCATCTTTATTGAATATATCGGTTACACTATCATATGCTAATCTATATTTTAAATCATTTTCTATTTTGATTTCCTTTGTTACATCTAATATGACAGATATAATTATTGGAAAACCATTGTTATTGCCAATCTGAACTCCTTTAAGCAGCATATAGGAAAAAGAACCATCTGGACTTTTTATACGAAAAGTTGTTTCAATAGTATTATTATGTTTTATTGCCTCATCTATATCTTGTCTTATTTTTATTATATCCTCATCTACTAAAACAGTATTTTTAATTTTTTTACTTTTATCTTTTTCAATCTTAGTAAATCCAAACATTCGCAGTAGCACTTCATTAACATATAAAGGATTAACCTCGTCGTTGTTAATTTCATATATCGCAACTCCACCTGGGATATTGTCTAAAATTTCTTTTAAAAATTGATTAGTAGTATTAAAAATTAATTCATCATTATTTTTATTAATAATCTCACCTAAACCAAGTTCTAACAATGCTTTGTTAAGCATCTCTTTGTCTGCTTTAATAAAACTAAAATCATTATTCGTTTTTTTATCCACAATATTACCTCTTTCACATACCAGTAGTATACTTACTTTTGAACTAAAGACGATAATTTTTATAGTCTATCAAAATTTATTGAAATATCATAAATTAATGATAAACATATATTATGACAAAGAGTTGTTCTCAAAATTGTTTTGTTTTTCAATAACTTTGATAAAAACACCTGTCAACAATGCTTAAAACATTATATTATCTAATTATATCAAATTTTGCTTTATAATGTAAACAAAAACTTATGAAAAGATTCATATTTTGAATAAATATTTTAATAGAATAAAATAAAATAAATATTTTTTGCACATTTATGCTATATAATATATAATTAATGAGAAGGTGGGTACTAGTATGAAAAAGAAAACAATTGTTAGTTTACGAATTTTATTAATTATATTATGTATTCTATTAACCATATTCTTAGCTATTGAAATAAAAAGCAAATTAACAGCGCCATTAGCTCATGTCAAACCAAGCTACGATAAAATATCTATAGTTGAGTTAATAAACAAAACTAGCTTAACAGAAGATGATTATGAAACTTTATTTTATCAAACGGGACTTGGTAAGGATGCAATAAACAAACTGTTAAATGATAAAGTATATGGTAAAAGTAAAATATTAAAATTTCAAGAAAATTTATTTAAAGATATATCAGTTTATTATGAGAAAATTACACCAGTTACATATCAGGAAAGTGTTGTAAATGAAAAAGGTCAGTTAGTTTTTGGAACGGATTTAGCACCGTATGACAACGGATATATTTTAGTAACTAGAGCAACATATTCATTAGGCTGGAGACATGGTCATGCTGCTATAATAACCGATACAATAAATGGTAATACTTTAGAGTCAGCAGTATTAGGTTATGATTCTCAAATTATGGGCATAAGCAAATGGAAATTTTATCCTAATTTTATGATTTTAAAATTAAAGGATGTTCCACAGGAAAAGCTTGATGAAATAGCCAAATATGCTGTTAAGAAGCTTAACAAAGTTCCATATAAATTGACAACTGGAATTTTCAATAATAAATACAAAGATGGAATTGATCCTATTGGAACTCATTGCTCTCATTTAGTATGGTATCCATTTATGAAATTTGGATATGATTTAGATTCAGATGGCGGAATGATTGTAACTCCTATGGATTTGGCAACTAGTCCATATCTTGAAATAGTTCAAGTTTATGGATTCGATCCAAAAGAATTATGGAAATAGATTCTTTATAAAATAAAAAAACAGGTATTATCACAATGTCATTAAGTTAAGATATTTGGTGGTATAGAACTAAAAGAGCAAGGTATAAAAATAGTGATATGATCCCTTTAAAGTAGACACGGTAAATAACCAAATCTACTTTGGAGGGTTTTATTTAAATACTTGATACTATTAATTTATGACACATTTCTTCTATAGATGGAAAATAAGGCTTATTACGACTGTAACAGGTACATATATACAAATATACTATAAAACTATTTTAAGCTTAAAATCAAAAATATCTTCTCGTACTTTCATTTTTTAATTTCCTTTCTTATTTTTTTATTTGATATGTTGTTAATTAGATTATCTTTATTATTTTGTTTTCTATTTTTTTCATAACCATTTTTTCTACTTCTTCATGAAGAGATTGCTCAATAGAAATTTCCGGACTTTACTCTTAACTTGGTCTTGTCCAATTATTTCTAATTCTTTTATTAGCTCATCAGTTATAACTTCTTCCTGAATAATTTTATATAAGTTATTTTTCTTTCCACCGTTTACCCTATATTGACTTATCTTTTCTATAAGATTTTTATTTATAAGCTCCTTTAGTGTTCCTTTAACAGTTGTTTCACTTATATTACATGCTGTTGCTATAGTTTTAATAGATGGTTAACATTCGATATCCTGGTTTGCAACTGAACATAAATATGAATATACTATTATTCCTTTTGGCTGTAATCCAAGTTTAAATATATATGTCTTACATTAAAAAAATATTCTCCACTAATTAAAAATGGAGAAAGTATATATAAATTAGAAGTCTGACTTTTATTTTCTCTAAATCTAAAATCTTTTTTCAGCACTCCTGAATCAGATAATCTTTTATTGCTTTATTTAATGTAGACATACTTATACCACATTCTGAAGCTAATTTTTTCTTTGCTGAAAACATGCTCCTGAATTCTTGTTAACATATTTTTTCAATCCCATATATACAATTTTACTATAAATATCTATATTTTCACCAAACATAAAATTTGACAACACTATTGAATCGTTCATTATATCCTCCAGTTAGTAATAATAATTCAGTATTAAAGAATAAAT
>DDAM01000059.1 GCA_002332905.1 Firmicutes bacterium UBA2058
ATATTTAATCTTTGACGCTGTATCAAAATGTAATTTATAGACAAAAAGGTTATACTAGGATATAATATTATATTATAAATGACTTAACAGAGTTTAGACTATGATAATAAAAAGGGTATTAAAAATAATTAAGACGAATTTGAATTTATAATTTTATATGGAACAAATTATTTCAATGTTCGTCTAAATAAGTGAGTGGGGTGGAAAAATGCAAGATAATGAGCTTCTTCTTATTAAGAGGAGTATAAAAGGCGATGTTGACGCTTTTGAAGAGCTTATTAAGGATTACAAAAAAATGGCGTATAATATTGCACTAAGAGTTTTGCGCAATAAGGAAGATGCTGAAGATATATCTCAAGAAGCTTTAGTAAAGGTATTTAGAAATATTGATTCATTCAATATGCAATCAACTTTTAAGGTATGGCTATACAGAATAGTTATGAACACATGCCTTGATTTTAAGAGGAAGAAGAAAATTGTTACATATTCAATTGACAAACCTCTTGAAAGTGATGAAAGCGAAATATTACAAGATATACCAGATAATTCCAACAATCCGGATGTTATTATTCAAAATAAGTTAGAATCTCAAATGCTATATGAATGTATTGAGATGCTAGATGATGATTTTAGAACGGTTATAGTTTTAAGAGATTTACAGAATCTATCATATAAAGACATAGCCTCTATTTTGTCATGCAACGAAGGTACCATAAAATCAAGATTAAATAGAGCAAGAAAAAAATTAAGAGACATAATTACTAATAAGTTACAAGAAAGTGAAAGTTAGGAGGTGTGAATATGAATTGTATAGAATTTAGTGAGTTATTATTTAGCTATATTGAAGGAGAATTGAATGATTCCCAAAAGAAACTTTTTGAAGATCATATAAAAACTTGTTCGACCTGTGAAAAAGAATATAAAGCATATCAAAAGATGATTAACGATATTCATGCCTTACCAATGGAAGAGTTGCCAAAGGGATATTGTAAGAGGTTACATGGTAAACTTGAGGATGCACAAATTAATAAAGTTAGAAAAAAACGCAATAATTATATAAAATATATAGGCATTGCCGCTTCCTGTATTTTAATAATTTCAGCAATTTATTTTGCGGGAAATAATTTTATAGGGTTTAATCAAAATAAGGCAATGGATGATAGTATAACATATGATACTAGTATGAATAAAGATAGTGCAACACCTATGCCTACAGAAAACAAGGAAGCTGCTTTGGATAAAGATACTAATACAATGATAGCTAATCAAAGATCTAGTTTTTCGATTCAAGAAATGGAAAGTAAAATTATTAAATCTGGAAGATTAGACCTGCAAACCTTAGATTTTGAAAAATTCATTGTAGAGCTAAATAATGTTGTTAGAAATAACAATGGATATTTTGAATATAATGAAACATCTGTTAGATATAAAACAGAAGACAAAGAATATAAAAATGCTAGTATAAAACTAAGAGTTCCTCAAGAAACTTTTGATGATGTAGTTAATTTTGTAGATAATCAAGCTGAGGTATATAATAGACGTGTAAACGAAACAGATGTAACCAAAGAATATTATGATACTCAAAACATTTTAACTAACTTACAAGTACAAGAGAATAGACTTAGAGAGTTATACGACAAGGCAGCAAATATTACAGATATTTTAGCCCTTGAAAATGAAATTAGACGCATTAGAACAGAAATAGATGCCTATAGCATTAATCTAAGCAATATTGATGATAGAGTAATTATGGCAACTTTAGAGTTAAATATAACAGAAGTGGAAGGCAAAAATATTAATATTCCAACATCAAAAGGACTATGGGGTAAATCAAAAGAAGGATTTGTAAGAACAGTTAACAATATAATAGATTTTATTGAAAGCATAATAGTTTGGATAATTTCATATTTACCTGTTATTATTCCGCTTTTAATAATAGGATTTATAATATTTAGAGTGGTAAAAAAAAGAATTTCTAAATAGAGGCTTTCGTAGCATAAAATATCATAAAAAAAAAGGGCGTAAAATACGCTCTTTTTGTTTACATATTAATAAAAATTATGTACAATGGTAATTATAAAGAACTTAGTGTGTTAAGATTAAAGTGCATATAATTGCATGGAGGTATATAATGAATAATATAAATATCGCTGATAATCAAAAGAATATAATTGATTTAAAGCCTGGTGAAAAAATAGATGTATACGTTTTAGTGAAAAGCTTTGATATAAAAAAGACAACTGCTGGTAAGCAATATGTCGACTTAAATATTGTTGATAAAACAGGTGAGTTAAACGCTAAAATATGGGAAAATGCTAAAGAAAATGAGGACATACTTAAGGATAACAGTATAGTAAAAATAAGAGGAGAGGTTCTTGAATGGGGAGGCTCCTTACAGTTAAAGGTAAATAAAATCAGGGCGCTCTTGCCAACAGAAGATATAAAAATCTCTGAGTTAATTCCATCTGCCCCGCTTGAACCATCACAAATGCTAAATGAGGTTATAGAATATACTAACAAAATTACAGATTTGCAAATTAGATTTTTGACAAATAATATAATTGAAAAATATAAAGCTAAATTAATATATTTTCCGGCAGCTAAAAAAAACCATCATTCATATCGTGGTGGACTTTTGTATCATATACTTAGAATGCTGAGAACTGGAGAAAAGCTTAGTTTGGTTTATGATTGCATTAATACTGATTACATATACGCTGGAGTTATATTACATGATATATGCAAAATACTAGAGATGGATTCAGACGAGTTTGGAGTGGTTTCTGATTATACTATGGAAGGAAAGCTACTTGGCCATATAATTCAAGGTATAAAAGAGATAGAAATTGAAGGTGAAAAAATAGGACTCGACAGAGAGAAAAGTATTGTATTGCAGCACATGATACTGTCACATCATTATGAGCCTGAGTTTGGAAGCCCTAAAAAACCAATGACATTAGAAGCAGAGATATTACATTATCTTGATATTATAGATGCTCGAGTATTTGATTTTGACAATGCGCTAAAAGGTATAAATGAAGGTGAATTTACAGATAAAATATGGGTTTTAGATAATAGAAACTTATATAAAACAGGCAGTAGTGAAAAGATTGAAATAAATGACAAATAAAAAATAAATACTAAGTCCATTGCAAATCTTTTATGATGTGTAAATAGGTGCATGAGTATAACAATGATAAGTAAACAAAGGTATAATTATAAAGTGGAGGTACTGCGTAATGAACGTCATAGAAGTTAATATAGGAAATAAAACATTTACAGTTAAAACAGACGAGAATAATGAACACGTAAAAAAAGTAGAAAAAATTTTAAATGAACAGTTAGACGTGTTTGCAGTAAATAGAAAATTTAGCGAAATTGAAAAACATATTTTAGCTTCTTTTGTAATATGTGATAAATATGTTAAGCTAATACAACAATTAGATGAAATTAAAGAAGAATACAAATTACAAACTCAAGATTCAAAAGAAAAAATAATTTCTTTATACAAAGAAAATGAAGATTTAAGACGGAAAATAGATTCTATATTAAAGGAAAAAGATGAATTAGATACATTAATAGAATCACAGAAGGAAGATAAGGAAAAAAATATATCTAGGATAGATAATTTAGAAAAGTCTCTTAATGAAAAAGAACAAAATCTTGTTCAAGTAGAGATTGAACTTGAAGAGCTTAGAAGTCAATCTGATAGCTTAAATGAAAAATGTTCTGAGCTTAGTAAGGATAGAGAACAGTTTTTAAAAGAACTATCTGAATCTGATACACAGAAAAATGATTTAAATCAAAGAATTTCTAAAATGCTTAATAAATTAAATGAAAAAGATAAAATAATATCAGAAAATGAGTTAACAATAAGTAATAATAAAAAAACTATAAATGAACTAAGTCAAAAATTAAACACTGTTAATGACAATACAAAAAAATCTTCTGATATGATTAAGAACTTAGATGACGAAAAAAATAAGTTAATTGATGAAATAAATGTGATGAAACAAAAATTAACTGAAAAAGATGATATGATAGGCCAAAACTATAAGTTTATAGAAGAGTTGAAAATATTAAAAGAAGAAATTAACAAAAAGCATGATAGAGTCAACGATGAAAAAGAGAAATATCTAGAAGAGTTGTTATTAGCTAATAGTGAAATAGAAAATCTCAAATTTTCAATTAATGAAATAAATGAAAAATTAAACAGAAAAGAATCTGAAAACTATCAAAATGGAGTATACATAGAAGAATTAAAAAAAGAGAATAGTGAATTAATGAAACTATTAGATGAAGCAACATCAAGTAGTAAGGAGAGAACGTGAAAAAAACACTTCACGTTATAGAAAAATCAAAAAAACGATTTTTCGTTTCTATCTAGATGCCACTACGTGGCATAACGGGAGGAGAAAATGCACAACAATGTAGAACTATTAGCACCAGCAGGCAGTAAGGAATCATTTTATGCTGCAATAAACAGTGGTGCAGATGCCGTATATTTAGGAGGCAAAAATTTTAGTGCAAGACAATATTCAGAAAACTTTAGCAATGAAGAATTAGCTGAAATTGTAAAGTATGCACACAATAAAAATGTTAAAGTATATGTAACAGTAAATACTATTTTGAAGGATACTGAAATAGTAGACGCTCTTAATTATATCTTTTATTTGTATGAAATAGATGTAGATGCCTTAATTGTTCAGGATTTTGGTCTTATATATCTAATAAATAAATACTTACCGGATTTTAACATAAATGTAAGCACTCAAGCAACTATATATGATAAATATGGTGTAGAGTTTTTCAATTTTACTAATACAAATAATAAAAATATTATTAATAAGTTTATATTGTCAAGAGAGCTTTCGCTAGAGCAGATAAAAGAAGTTGCAAATAGTACAAATATCGATATAGAGACTTTCATACATGGAGCTCTTTGTATGTGCTACTCCGGACAGTGCTATTTTAGCAGTTTCCTTGGAGGAAGAAGTGGCAACAGAGGTAAATGTGCACAGCCATGTAGGCTTAACTATAGTTTCTTCAATGAAAAAAATAAATCCACCATAGAAAAATTCAATGAAGAGCCTCTTTTAAGCCTTAAGGATTTTAAAGCTGGCAACTCAGTTTGTGATTTAATTGAGGCTGGTGTTAAAACTCTTAAAATTGAAGGTAGAATGAAAAATCCTGAATACACAGCAATTGTAGTAGAATATTACAGATATTTAATAGATAACTATATAAACAAAACAAAGTATGATATATCTACCCTAGAAAAAAAAGTTGAGTCAGTATTCAGTCGTGGATTTACCAATGGATATTTAAATAATGGCAAAGAGGATATGCTAGCAGGTGTAAGTACTGGCTCTAAAGGCTCAGATATTGACGATATAATTGATGAAATAAGAGAAAAAACTAATCCTTTTAGCGTTTGTAGGCGAAAAAACATTGATTTATCTATAGAAATAAAGATTGGAAATAAAATTAAATTTTTAGCTAGAGATGATAAACATGAGGTTATAGTTTATAGCGATGAGACAGTCGAAGAAAGCATTAAAAACCCTGTGACTAAGGTAATTATAGAGGAACAGTTAAATAAACTTGGAAGCACTGTCTTTAAACTTGATAGATTAGAAATTGATTTTGATGAAAATGCATTTGCTAGAAAAAGTACTCTAAATCAGCTAAGACGTGATGCAGTAGATAGACTATATGAATTAAACGCGAATGTATATAATAGGAAAAAAATAGATAGGGTTAGTAAATATGAACTATTCACTAAAAGTAAATGTAGAGAAAATGTAAAACCAAAAATTAGCTTTAAAATTAACTCTATGGATGATTTAAAATACATTGACAAAACCAAAATTGGAAGAATTTATGTACCATATAATTTAGAATTATCAAATATTAAGAGTATAAAGGATGTTGAAAAGTTTATATATATACCAAATATAGTAAATAAAGATACTTACGATTATTTATTAAATAATCTAAAAATGTACGAAGATATTTTTGATGGTGTTTGTGTAAATAATGTAGGAACTTACAGATTCTTTGAAAAGCATAGTAAGTTAAAAATACATTGCGGATATTTTTTCAATATCATAAACTCTTATAACGCTATAGCCTTACAGGAGAAAGGCGCTGATGGCATAACTTTTTCGGTTGAGTCAAATATTAATGATGTTGAATCCATATCAGAATATACAGACATAAAAACTGAATTAGTATCATATGCATATATACAACTAATGACCATGAAAAACTGTCCTTTTTCTGTTATAAAAGGATGTAAAAGTTCTGGTAATTGCAATATATGCGAGTATAAATCGGGTTATAAGCTAAAAGATAGGATAAATGTTAATTTTAATATTGAAAGAGAAGCAGAAAATAAATTTTCAATGCTATACAATAGTGTACCTCTTACAACTATAGGAAAAACAAGCGAATTTTTAGACTATAATATTAATTATTACTTTATCGATAGCAAATGGGCGGAAGATATAGGATCGGTAATAGATGTATTATATAAAGAGATAAATGATAAATATGTTGAAAATGATGAGTATGACATATTAAAGTCAAATAGCTTTACAAGAGGTCATTATTTTAAGAATGTATTATAGCAAAATAATTATTGTAAAGAAAGTAGTGTGAAAAAAACACTTCGCACTATCTATTTATGGTGACACTTACGTGGCATAATGGGAGGATAGTATGAAACAGAAATCTAAAAATGTTTTAGAGTTTCGAAAGATTATAGAACAAGTAGAAAGCTTTGCTAAAACAGAACAGGGAAAAGAAAAGGTAAGACAAATAGATGCCACAGGCGATTTAGAAGATGTTAAGTATATGCAAAAGGAAACATCAGAAGCATATTCAATAATTATGGAAAAAGGCAGACCTCCTTTTGGTGGCATATACAATATAACTGAATATGCAAAAAGAGCAGTACTTGGTGGTAGCATATCGATAGTTGGCTTGTTAAGATGTGCTGACACTTTAAGAGCTGCCCGTCTACTTAAAAATTATGTTCTACTTAATAAAAAAGAAGAGCGAATTTATGAGATAGTAGATGAACTATGTCAAAATATATATACTGATAAAAATATTGAGGATGAAATATATTTTGTTATTATATCCGAAGAAGAAATAGCTGATGATGCTAGTCCAGAGTTAAAGAGAATTCGTAAAGAGATTGCAATGAAAAATTCAGCTATAAAAAACAAAATAAACTCTATGGTCAATTCCTCAGAAACTCAGAAATATCTTCAAGATAACATCGTAACTATGCGTAATGATAGATATGTTTTGCCGGTTAGAGCTGAATATCGGTCAGTGGTGAAGGGCTTAGTACATGACCAATCATCGAGTGGAGCAACTTTATTTATTGAGCCAATGCAAATTGTAGAAATGAATAATCAGTTAGCCACACTAAAAATTGATGAAAAAAAGGAAATAGAACGAATTTTATACCAACTAAGTTCAATGATTGCTGAAATAGAAGAGCCGATAAAGACTAATCAGAATATATTAAAAGAATTAGATTATATATTTGCAAAGGGTGAATATGCAATTAGTATAAATGCAATAATGCCTGAATTAAATGATAAAGGGCATATAAGAATAAAAAATGGACGGCACCCACTAATAGATAAAAATGTTATAGTTCCTATTAACGTTTGGGTTGGCGATGAGTTTACACAGTTAATCATAACAGGACCAAATACAGGTGGAAAAACTGTTACATTAAAAACTCTTGGTCTATTTACTCTTATGGCAATGGCTGGCTTGCACGTTCCAGCAGACTATGGTACAATGTTATCTACATTTGATGCAGTATATGCCGATATAGGTGACGAACAAAGCATCGAACAAAGCTTAAGTACATTTTCATCTCACATGACAAATATTGTAAAAATTATGAGAGAGGTTTCTAGTAGAAGTTTTGTACTATTTGATGAACTTGGTGCAGGTACTGATCCGGATGAGGGAGCGGCACTTGCTATGGCAATACTTGATACATTAAGAGAAAAAAAAGCAGTTACTGCGGCGACAACACATTATAGCGAGTTAAAACTGTATGCATTGACTAATGATGGTGTATGCAATGGAAGTGTTGAATTTAATGTAGAAACATTAAGTCCAACATATAAAGTGTTAATAGGAGTACCAGGAAAGTCAAATGCCTTTGCTATATCTAAAAAAATTGGTTTAAGTGACAATATAATACTTAAGGCAAAGGAAATGATTGAAAAAGAAACTATTCAATTTGAAGATGTATTAGCCAAAATAGATAAGGATAGAAAATACATTGAGCAAAAAAGAATAGAAATAGATAATCTTAAGCTTGAACAAGATAAATTATATAAAGAAGTGGTTGCTAAAGAGAAAAAAATAAATGATAAAAATAGTAAAATCATCAGTGAAGCAAATTATGAAGCAAGAAGAATACTTGACGAAGCTAAAAAAGAAGCAGCAGAAATAATAAAAGAGTTAAAACAAATAAACCTTGATATGAACAGTGAAAGAAGTAGGCAAGTATACGAGCTAAGACAAAATTTAAATGATAAAATGCGTGATATTGATGAAAAATTATTTGAAAACATAAAATCCGATTATATTGAACAAGATATAGCTATAGATGAAGAGCTAAAAAAAGGTGATTATGTTTTAGTTAAAACTCTAAATCAAAAAGGCTATATTATAGACATGGATAGTTCAAATGGTGCTACAGTTCAAATTGGTCTTTTGAAAATGAAAGTAAAATTAGATGAAGTTGTTAAAATTCAATCAGAAGAAGAAAAACAGCAGACAGTAAAAACAGGTAGAATGGTTAAACTTAGAACAAAATCAGTTAAACCAAGCATTGATTTAAGAGGAATGAGTTTAGATGAAGCCATTATGGAAATAGATAAATATTTGGATGATGCGTATTTATCCGGTCTAAATGAGGTTTCTATTATACATGGCAAGGGAACAGGAATACTAAGAGAAGGAATTAAACAATACTTAAAGTCTCATAAACACGTTAAAGAATTTAGAATAGGTAACTTTAACGAAGGTGGAGATGGAGTAACAATAGTGTCGTTTTAGCTAAAAGGTTGAAAGAAATAATAAATAATAACGGAGGAATAGTGTGAAAATAAGTATGAATAATAATAAAATAAATCACGCCCTCCATGCACAAAATTTTAATGACAATTTGTGCATTGGAGCATGGAGGTTAAAATGGACTTTAAATTAAAAGTAGCAGAAATTTTCATTAAATTAGAAGAAGATTTGACAATTGATGATGCACTACAAATGATAGAAATACCACCAAATTCAGAAATGGGAGATTATGCAGTTCCATGCTTTAGATTTGCAAAAAAATATAAGAAAGCACCACCTATGATAGCAGCCGAAATCATTGAGAAAATAGGTAATGTGGAGGAGTTTGAAAAAATTGAAAATGTAGGACCATATATAAACTTTTTTGTAGATAAGACACATTTTGCAGAGAAAGTATTAAAGCAAGCCTATATAGAAAAGGAGAAATTTGGAAGCAATAATATTGGTAAGGGAAAAAAGGTTATAGTTGAATTTTCTTCACCAAATATTGCAAAGCCATTTCATATAGGCCATATACGTTCAACAGTTATAGGTCATGCATTATATAAGATATACACATATCTTGGATATGACACAGTTGCAATTAATCACTTAGGTGACTATGGTACTCAGTTTGGTATGCTTATATCAGCCTACAAAAAATGGGGTAATAAAGAGGAAATTGAAGCAAGTCCAATACCAGAGCTATTAAAGCTTTATGTTAGATTTAATAAAGAAGCAGAAAGTGATGATTCTTTAAGAGATGAAGCTAGATACTGGTTTAAAGAATTGGAAAATGGTAATCAAGAAGCATATGGTTTATGGTTTTGGATTAGAGAAGTTAGCCTTAAAGAGTTCAACAGAGTTTATGATATGTTTGGAATAAAATATGACTCATTAGCTGGTGAAAGTTTTTATTCAGACAAAATGCCTGCTGTTGTTGAAGAATTAAATGAAAAAAATCTTTTAAAAGAGTCCCAAGGTGCTCAAATTGTAGAACTTGGTGAATATGGATTAACTGATGCTGTTATGATAAAAAGTGATGGATCTACACTATATGCTACTCGTGATATGGCAGCAGCAATTTATAGAAAGAAAACATATGATTTTTATAAAAATATTTATGTTGTTGGTGCTCCGCAAAAGCTACATTTTGACCAGTGGAGAAAAGTTCTTGAGTTAATGGGATATGAATGGGCTAAGGACTGTATACATGTTATGTTTGGTACAGTTAGTCTAGAAGATGGTGCATTATCAACAAGAAGCGGAAGAGTAGTATTTTTAGAAGATGTTTTGAAAAAAGCAATTGAAAAAACTAAAGAAATTATTGATGCTAGAAATCCAAATTTAGAAAACAAAGAAGAGGTCGCAAAACAAGTTGGTATAGGAGCAGTTATATTCCAAGAATTATTTAATACTAGAATTAAAGATTATATGTTCTCTTGGGAAAAAACTCTAAGCTTTGAAGGTGAAACTGGGCCTTATGTACAATATACCTATGCAAGAACTTGTAGCGTTTTGAAAAAAGCTGATATAGAGATTGATGAAAATGTAGATTTTAGCGTATTATCGGATAAAGTTGCATTTAATGTTGTTAAAAAACTAGATGCTTTTAAAGGTGCTGTTACTAGTGCTCACGATAGATATGAGCCATATTTTATAACTAGATATGTAGTAGGTCTTGCTCAAGATTATAATAGATTTTATCATGAAAGCTCTATACTAGTTGATGATGAAAATATTAAAAAATCGAGACTTTTACTGACAAAAATAGTAAATATAGTATTAAAAGCAGGGTTAGGACTACTAGGTATAGAAACACCTGAACAAATGTGATATTTTCAATGCTTTCATCGAAATTACCCTAATAATGTAAAAAAAATATCCTTGACTTTCCATATAAGGTTAAATATAATACATTCTGTGCTTAAAATGTATTTACCAAAAAATGCATGGTAAATTTAAAAAATTAAGAATAGGAGAAAGAATGGAAAGCAAAAATATTAAACAATATATGGGCCTAATCATGTTTGTATGTTTGATTTCATATGTATTTTTATTCAAATTAAGCGCGATTGTTGATGCTGAGATTTTATCTTACGAAGAAACAACAAAGGTTAGATTAAAAAAAATTGTAAATACATATGAATTATTAACACCAACAAAGCTCATTGAAAATCAGCTATTAGTCTTTGTCAATGTTGAAACCGGACTAAATTATAGCGAAAGTCAATTTATGATTGATAAGTGTAATGATAAGGATATTGACTTATTTTTACTAATGGGTTTATTACAAAAAGAAAGTGGGTTTGATCCAAATACAACTGGAAGCAGTGGCGAGATGGGACTTGGACAATTAATGGAAAAGACCGCTAAATACTATTCCAATAAATTAGGCTATGAATACGATGAAAAATTGATTTATGAGCCTACAAGAAATATTGATTTAGCAGTAGAGCATCTAGCTTATTTAAAACAATTGTATAGCGGTGACGAGCACAAAATGCTAACAGCATATAACAGAGGAGCAAAAGGTCTAGAAAACTATATAAGAGATAAAAGGTCACCCTTTGAAGAATATAGTATGAGCTCATATTCTGTAGATGTACTAGCATATCGAGATGAGTTCAAAGAACAATTTGAAAAATTTGAAGAATAGTGATAAAATATAGCTGATAGTAATATCAGCTATATTTATTCCTAGGAGATTATTATGGAGCAAAGGATTTTTGAATTATTAAATTATTGCTATTCAGATAGCTTAACTGAAGAAACTGGCAAGCTAAACTATCAGCTTTTTATTATGTCTTTAAAATCTATGCTTCCTTTTGAAAATAAGATCGGGTGTAAGTTTGATGAAGCTAGATATTCAGATGAAGTAAAAACATTACGCTATTACTTAAACGGAAATGACGAATTAGTTATTAATAAAATAAAACAAAATAAGCCATTAACCAAATCAGACGTTTTAATTGAATATAAAATAGTTCCTATAGTTATAGCAAATACATATTGGGAAAACATTATAAATGAAGCATTAAAATGTGTAGTTTTTTATACGTATAGCAAGGATAGTATATTAGAAGCTATTGTTCTTTCATCCGTGTTACATGAATATATCGAAGGCAGTAGTTTAAATATAGACTATTTACATGATGTTGCTAAAAAAAGAATAATTGAATTCTCAATAAAAGATTTTTACAAGGATAATTTTAACATTTCAGTGAAAAATAATTATATTATAAGCTTTGAAAAGGAACGTATCTCATATTTAATAAAAGATAATATATTTGATATACCTTCAATTGCTAATAAAAAGTTAATTAATTATATATTAAATAATAATCACAAAGAAAATTCTAAAGAATGTTCTCAAGAAAATTCTAAAGAATACTCTTTAGAAAGTGCTTTAGTTGCAGATTCAAATAAAGCATATCTATTAAGCTTTAGCTCCTACTTATATAAATTAAGAAAAGGAATATTAGATCCAAATAAGATAAAATATAATTCGAGTGATAAAACAGATTTAAAAATACATTTAGAGAAGGAAAGCTTCACTCATCCGATTCTAGGAAAATGTCTTGTGATTAAAAGAACTGAAAACGGAGCAATTGTGAAAACAAAGATAGGAAACATAAATGTGAAAGGCTGAAAACAATGAAAACTTTACTAGTGTCTATAGATTCAAAATTTATTCATTCTAATCTTGCACTTAAATATATTAAAAATTACTGTGGTGATAGATTTGATATAAAAACAAAAGAATTTACAATAAATCAAAAAATTGAATATATAACAGATGAAATTATCAGCCAAGGTGCAGATTTGATATGCTTTTCATGCTATATATGGAATATTGAATATATTAACGAAATAATATATATCTTAAAAACCGCCAATCCAAAATTAAAAATACTTTTAGGTGGTCCTGAAGTGTCATATGAGACAAAGGAAACTATGGAAGAAAATCAATTTGTAGATTATATAATATACGGTGAAGGTGAAATCAGTTTTCATGAATTCTTATGTGCTATTCATGAAAATAAAGAGCTATCTTCAATTAATGGATTAGCATTTAGATGTGAAAATGAAATTATAATAAATAATTCTAGAGAAATAAATCATGACTTAGATAAATTAGTTTCTCCATACGAAAATAATGAAAAATATTATGACAAAATAATATATTATGAGTCCTCAAGAGGATGCCCGTATAGATGCGCATTTTGCATGTCCTCTATTGACAAATCAGTTAGATTCTTTTCGTTAGAAAGAGTAAAAAGTGATTTATTAGTTTTATTAAGTACCAATGCAAGGCAAATTAAATTTGTAGATAGAACATTTAATGCTGATTATAAGAGAGCAATGAAAATCATGCAATTTATAGTGGACAACAATAAAAATAACATGACAATACATTTTGAAATAACAGCTGATATAATAAATGATGAATTTTTGAATTTTTTAAAATCTATGCCAGTAAATATGTTTCAATTTGAAATAGGTATACAAAGCCTAAATATACAAACTCTCAATGAAATTAATAGGAAAACAGATATAAATAAATTAATATATGTTATAAATGAAATAAAGGAAAATAAAAACATGCATATGCATCTTGATTTGATAGCTGGGTTGCCATATGAAGATTATAATACCTTTAAAATGTCCTTCAATGAAATACACAATTTGTATGCTGATAAACTACAGCTTGGCTTTTTGAAGGTTTTGAAGGGGACAAAAATATACAACGATTTAGAAATCCATGATATAAAATACAATAAAAAGGCTCCATATGAGATAATAAAAAATAAATATATAAGCTATGAGCAAATTCTTAAGCTAAAAAATATAGAGGAGCTAGTTGATAGATATTATAATGAAAAATATTTTGATACAACAATAAGATATGTAGTAGAAAACTATTATGACAATAAACCTTTTGATTTTTACGAGGACTTTAGCGTATATTGGAAAAATAACAACCTGTATATGGCAATGCACAATAGGAAAAAATTATATGAAATAATTTATAATTTTGCAAAAGAAAAGGAAATCTTGTCAGATAAGCTTATGGACAATTTGCTTTATGATTTTGTATCATGCAATGAAAAAGAAGAATTAATAAGTATTTTTGATAAAAATTTAGAGGAAAATCTAAGAGATGTCAAAAGAACTATTGCGAAGGATGAATGGTTTAGAAAAGAGTATTTTAATATCGATGATACCAACGTTTGTAAAACAAACGCTGGTAAAATAAACGCTCATAAAATAATAAATGACTTTAGACTAGTAAATATATCTGGAGACATTATACTATTTATATATAAAAGTAAAGACAATATCTTTGAAAGATGTAAGACTTATAAAATAAATAATTTGATAAATAAAATATATGATAGAGAAGGGGTAAATTAATGAAAAAGGCTGAAAAGTTTTTTAAAAAGTTTTTTGATAAACAAAAAGACGAAATATCATTTATAACACTTAAAGCTTCAGCAAAAATCAAATTAGGAAGCAATGAATACACTACAGATAAAGAATTACCAGTTCCAATTAGAGTTGATAGCTTAGTTTCTGACATTCAAAATCAAGATGAATATGATGGGATAGCAATTAGCAACATAATTGACGGAATAATATATGTTTTAGGTACAGAAAAAGAATTTGATTTTAAGAAAGAGTACCTAAATCTATTAAGTGATTTAAAAATAGATATAGTCCCATATGTCATACATTGTATAAATCAATTTGATGATAAAAAGGTAAATGACGCAGTTGTTTATGGAAAAAGTCTTGTAAATGTTTGTGAAAATGAAAAGACTGCTTTTGTTTATGCTTCAGCCTTAGAAAGAAAATCAATAGAGAGTTTAAATAATAGTTTATTTGACACTGCAAAGTATTTTATGGATGAATCTATTATATATTTTGAGAAAGCTCTTGATTATGATGATAAATTTGCATTAGCTTATTATAAGCTTGGTTTTTATTATAAAAATAATCAACAATATATCAAAGCAAAGCTTTATTGGGAAAAGCAACAGGAATTCGATGATGACTATTTAAGAAAAGATGAAATAAGAAATGAAATAGAACAGCTGGATATATATGTAAAATATGAAACAGGATACAATTATGTTCTTAATTCTGAACCTCAAAAAGGTTTAGATATATTGTTACCGTTGGTGGAAATATATAGTGGCTGGTGGAATCTTCTGTTTTTTGTTGGTCTTGCATACAGGTCGCTAGGAGAATATGAAATAGCAGAGAAGTACTTTGAAAATGTGCTTAAGATAGAAGAAGGACAAAGCCATGCATTAAACGAGCTTGGTTTATGTAAAATGTGTTTAGAAAAATATGATGAAGCAAAGGACTTATTTACAATGTTATTGGCATTAGATTCAAATAACAGTGAGGTTCTATGCAACAGAGCAGCAGCATATTTATATATAGGAGAAAAAGATAAAGCTAAAAAGGATGTTGAAAAAGCCCTGAAAATTAATCCTGATGATGGCATTGCTCTTGAAATAAAAAAATTATTAAACGAATAGAATATAGAAAGTAGGTGCTAAATGAAGAAATCTGTAATGTTAACACTTGCAGTTTTAGTATTGATAGTGGCAGTATTGACCTTGTCAGTTGCTGTTATATTTCTAATAAACAATGACAGTATTACACAAAAAGGAGTTTTACTATATGCCAATGACAAAATCGGTGAAGCAAAAGATACAATAATGCATGATGGAAATATTTATATTTCTAAAGATTTTATTAAAGATAATGAATTGTTAGATATATATTGGGATGAGGATTATAACAGAATTTCTATATTTGAAAACTTCGAATATCACAAAATAACATATAACACTAATATGGCTCAATATAATAACAATAATTATGATATAGAAAATATTCTATTAACCAAAGACAATAATTTATATTTAAATGTTGATTTTTTATTGAACAATTTTATTCCAAATACTTTTATAGATAAAGAAAGCAATATTGTGGTTATAAGCGATAAAATAAAAGAATACATTATAACATCTGATACTATACTATATAATGGGACAAGCAATGAGGACAAAAAAGATAAAAAGTTAACTGAGAATGAGATTATATATATCTATGACTATGTAAAAAACCAATTTATTTTGTGCAAAACATCGGAAGGAACAATAGGATATGTTGATTATAACCATATAAGACCACATAGAACCATACTAGATGTTACATATATAAAAGAAAAGCGTCAGGATAGCATTACAATGACATGGGATTTACAATCTAATAAAATAACAGAATTTAAACCATTTATCATACCTGACATGGTTGACATAATAGCGCCAACTTGGTATGAGTTAAAAGATGATGATGAATATTTTACTGATATCTCATCAGATGAATATACAAAGTATGTACAAAGTACAGGAAAAAAAGTATGGGCTACTTTTAATAATAGTTTTGATATAGATCTAACAAATCTATTACTAAATAATGCTTACAATAGAAGCCAGATTGTAGATAGAATAATAAAGATAACTAAAGAAAAGAATTACGATGGCATTAATATAGACTTTGAAAATGTCTATATGAAGGATAGAGATGTATATTCTGCATTTATAAAAGAGCTTTACTGTAAAGCGAGAAAAGAAGGAATCCCTATGTCCGTAGCCGTAGCTGTTTTATCTAGCTCAGAAACATGGTCTAAGTTTTTAGACAGAAAAGCTATAGGTGAATACTCTGACTACGTAATTCTTATGGCATATGATGAAAATGTTAGTGGTAGTGCAGGCTCTGTTTCATCTATTCCTTGGGTAGAATATGGTGTAGAAAATCTTTTGGAAAGTGTTTTTGAAGGAAAAGTAGTAATGGCTGTTCCTTTTTATACAAGGCTATGGGAAGAATCTACTGTAGATGGAGAGCTGAAGGTAAAAGCTACATCTTTAAGAATCAGCTCTGCTAAAAAAGTAGTAAGTGATTTAGGGATAGAATTTACTTATGATGAAAAGACAGGGCAAAACTATGGTGAGAAAGTTGTTGATGGTATTAGATGCCGAATTTGGAATGAAGATGAGACTTCATTAAAAAACAGAATGAATATTGTTAGAAAATTTAATCTAGTTGGAAAAGGTGTTTGGGCGTTGAATTTTGGTACTGAAGAAATGTGGGAACTATTAAGATAAACAAAAGAGGACTATAATGTTAAGTACATATATAGTCCTCTTCTTTTATTATCCTTGTCTGCATATTTATAAACTGATTGTTTAAAAAATATAAATCTTGATTTACCAACAAAAATTAATTAAAAAGTAATTGACAAATATAAATAGATATGATAAATTAAATAAGTCACTAACGCATCATGGTGGCAACAAATCACGAGTGTAATTGTAAACAATTATAATTATGACTGTCAAGATTTTACAAATAAAATTGTTGATTTTATGGTTGACAGATGTAGTTGGCTGTGGTAAGATAGTCAAGCTGTCAAAAAACAATTTAAACAAAAAGTTTTTAAAAAAAGATATAAAAAATTACT
>DDAM01000021.1 GCA_002332905.1 Firmicutes bacterium UBA2058
CATAAATTACATCATCTAACAACATGTTCACGCAAGGGTCTTAGTTGGAACGTCAAGAGGGCAAGTCAGACCGCATCACTTCACCGGGTGTGACCACCGCCAAGACGGAAAGTCAGGGATGTCCGGTTCAGCGACGTCGTGAACACAGAACCGTTATGTGAAATTATTATATTAAGAGGAGGGTTACTGTGAGATTTAAAATAGGAATTTGTGGGAGTGGAATTTTAGATCCTAAAATAACAACAGATATAGGACAAGATATTATATATAAACTCTGTCAAAAACCATTATTAATAGAAGAAATACCGCCAGATATTTTGGAAAGTTTTCAGAAAGTAGGAATATTACGAATAGTAAATAATGTTTGTTATTTAAATTTTACCTGTTTCTTAAAAAAAGATATTGAATTATTAAATTTAAAGTCAGAACAATTTGGTATTGATTTAGGAAGTAAAATAATAAAAAAGATAGGTAAAGATGTAAAATTAGACTTATTGTACAAAGAAGTAGATATACAGAAGTATTTGTTTTTTATTATTGGTTGTGTTTGTTTAGATTGGCATGGATTAAAAATACTTGAAGATCTAAAATTATCATTAAAATATGAAGAAAAAGATAAAGAGTGTTATGGAAACTTTACAATTTTCGCAAATGAAAATTTTCCTCAAGATTTAAAAGGTCTATTTTGGGGGAGTCATTACAGTACTTATGATAAATATAGTTTTACATCATTTGGAGATCATGCTAATTTTAGAAATACAATTCCTGATTTAATTTGGAGTATTTGCAATGATAATTCCAAAAAAATTATTAATGACATAGCAGAAGATATGATAGAAAATTATATGACATTAATGGCAGAAATATTAATTACTAAAAATATAGGTAAACCTAAGATGAATACTATACTAGAGGAGCTTAAATTTATAAAAGATGGAACTATTAATATACCTATTATTACATATAATGATATGAAAAATATAAACATGTTGATAGAAAGTGTAGATGAAGTAATTTATGATTGGTTAAATAAATACTCAACAGAAATTAGAAATATTTTTCAAGATCTTACACCAATTAAATTTGAAGTAGAATTTAGAGAGGTGTTTATACAAATTTGGCACTATATATTTGCTCATGCAAATAAGTATATGTGTAACGAAGGTTTTATTTTTAATCCATACTCAAACGATAGTGACTTTAATGGTTTTTTGCCAGTAATTCATGAAGCAAGCTGTGCGTTGAAGCCATAATAACTCCACATAACAACATGTTCACGCAAGGGTCTTAGAGGAACGTCATGTAGGCAAGTCAGACCACATCACNNATGTTCACGCTTCGGGTCTTAGTGGGAACAGTCAAGGGGCAAGTCAGACCACATCACTTCACCGGGTGTGACCACCGCCAGGACGGAAAGTCAGGTGGGTCCGGTTCAGCGACGTCGTGAACACAGAACCGTTATGTGAAAGAGTTTATTTATATTATATTAAATTTGAAGGTGTTAAGAATGGGGAAATTTGAGGATAAGATAATAAATACTATAGATAAAAGTTTAGGAATGAATGCAATAAGGCAAAAAACTTTTGATTGGTTAAAAAATGATCATACAATTATTGAAAATCTTGATACCAAAGAATTATTGGATAAGATTTTTATATGTTTAAATGGTGATAAGGAAGGACTCAGAGAAAAAAGGAAAACAAATCTAAAAATCGATGCGTTTTATAGTGATATTAATATTGTTATAGAAATAGATGAAGTACAACATTTTACGCGTTATAGGTATGATACATTAAAATTAATAAAAGAATATGAAAATATTAATATTGGGTATGACATAGAAAAATATTTAGAGTATTGTAATACTTATTTTAATAAGGCTATGAAAAAAGGACAAAGTGGATATAGATTAAAAAAGAAGGAATTTCCTCAAGAGTATGGAAGATGTATGCAAAGAGCTTATCTTGATTCAATAAGAGATGTAATTATTCCACAATATTTAAATAAGCCTGTTGTTAGGTTTTCTAAGTTTGAGTTATTAGAATATAATAGTGAAGAAGAGTTGCAGAAATATATCAAAAGTAGATTGTTAAAATACTTGTAATTCAAATATTATTTAAACATCAATCACATAACAACATGTTCACGCAAGGGTCTTAGAGGGAACGTCAAGAGGTCAAGTCAGACCACATCACTTCACCGGGTGCAAGCACCGCCAAGGCGGTCTATCTATAGGGCCCGGTTCAGCGACGTCGTGAACACCGGAGCGTTATGTGAAAGACTAATATAATTTCAGAGTGTATTTTTAGGGATGATTTAAAAATAGTTTAAAGTATTAGAAATTCTTATTAAGTTAGCAAAGATTATTTATACAATATACGAAAAAGGGGTAAAAGAGATGTCAAACAATAAAAATAAAATTCTTGAACAATATAGTTTAGGAAAAGAAGATGGACGAGCTACTTCATCACGTTCATCAAATCTTGAATTTCATTACACAATAAAACATTTAGAAGGACTAATAAAGAACACTGATAGAGTACTTGAAGTTGGTTGTGCCACAGGATATTATGGATTTCATTATGCGGATAAATGCCAAGAATATTTTGGAATAGATATTGTTCCAGATCACATTAATTTATTTAAACAAAAAATTGCTGAAAGACAAATCAAGAATATTTCATGTCAAATTGGCGATGCCACGAATTTAAGTGATATAGACGATGTTAGTTTTGATGTTGTTTTATGTTTAGGTCCTATGTATCATTTGCCACCAAATGAGAGAGAATTAGTTTTTGCAGAATGTACAAGAGTGTGCAAAAGTGGAGGGGTTATTGTTTTTGCGTATATCAATAAAATCGGTGTTTATGCAGGTGCATGTATCATAGATAGTCGATATCCAAATGAACTTGCAAACAAGTGTGTTATAGAAAACGGTACCGATGATTTAAGACCAGACACATTTTTCTATACTACACCAGAGGAAATGAATACTGTTGCAACAAAATATGGATTAAGAAAAATAAAAAATCTTGGAACTGATTTTTTTGTAACTATGAATATTGTTGATTCAATGAGTAATGAACAATTTGAAATTATGCGTCCACTTTATGATCAAATGACAAGTTATGAGAGTTGTACAGGCATGTCAAACCATGCTTTGCTTGTATGTAGAAAATGAGCATAAATGAAGTTGTTAAATTATTATAAAATAAATTTTGAGGGATAGTCAAGTAATTTATATTAGTCCTACACATAACAATATGTTCACGCTTCGGGTCTTAGGGGGAACGTCAAGAGGGCAAGTCAGACCACATCACTTCACCGGGTGTGACCACCGCCAAGACGGTCTAGCTTTTAGGTCCGGTTCAGCGACGTCGTGAACACAGAGACGTTAGAGGAAAGAACAATAT
>DDAM01000044.1 GCA_002332905.1 Firmicutes bacterium UBA2058
CAGAATTTTGCTGCCGACTTCTTTCAGATTCCACCTCACGATGGACACCCTTGTCTTAAGCTAATGGTTGGCGCTATCAGCCTCCATATCGAACTTTCACCGACTAGTTTGAGCCCATGCTGGGCGCACATAAAAAAAACACAAAGCAATATTTGTGTTTTCTTATTGTTTATTAAATTTCTAATTGTCAAATACTATTTTTCCACCTTTAACAGTCATTACACAATTTATGTTCTTTATTTTATCTTTTTTAACTTCAAATATGTTATCTGAAAGCACTGTAAAGTCTGCAAGTTTTCCTGCTTCAAGGCTTCCCTTAATATTTTCCTCATATGATGCGTATGCGCTGTTTATGGTATAGGCTCTTATAGATTCTTCAACTGTTAAGTGTTGTTCTGATAAAAATCCATCTTCTGGCTTACCCTCTAGGTCTTTTCTTGTTACTGCACAATAGATGTTTTCATAAGGATTTGGAGTTTCTACAGGACTGTCAGTTCCAAATGTCAATACTACACCACCATCATTTAAGGTTTTCCAATTGTATGAATATTTAGTGCGTTCCTTTCCTACTCTTTTTTCAACCACCTTAGAATCAGAAGCAACAAAAATAGGCTGAATGTATGCTAATATATTGTTTTCTTTAATTTTTTCAAGTGCTTCCATTGATGTAATCTGACAATGAACAATACCATGTCGAACTTTATGTTCCGGATATTTTTTCATAGCTTTTTCAAAGCTTTTTATAGCCATATCTATTGTTTTATCTCCAATAGCATGTATAACTACTGCTACATCATTTACATGGGCTAAATCAACTATTTTATCAAGTTCATCTTGTGTAAATAAGGCTATACCAGTTTCGGTTGAATTTTCATATGGCTTATTCATAGCTGCGGTTTGACCTCCAAGAGAGCCATCACCTAATAGCTTTATAGAACCTAGCTTAAAATTTTCACTTCCAATATACTTGTTAAATCCAACATCAAAATAATTTCTTGCTTCATCGAAGCAGGTAATTCTACTTTGTATATATACACGTACACTTAATTTACCTTCCATATCAAGTTCTTTATATATATCAAGCATTTCTAGTCCACCATTGTCTTTTCCTAAATCATCAGTATGTATACCAGTTATGCCATATGAGGATAGCTTTTCTAGTCCTTTTAAAACTAATTCTTTTTTATATCCTCTAGTAGCCTTTGGTATATATCTTTCTACTAAATTAGATGCATTTTCTCTTAGAATTCCAGTAGTATCACCATCTACTACATCAACTTCTCCGCCTTCGATTACAGTGTTTTTCGTGATTCCAGCTAACTCTAAAGCTTTTGAATTACATGTTGATATATGAAAGCACGCTCTTCTAAATACAATAGGAATATCTCTTGATATTTTGTCTAAATCATACTTAGTGAGCATTCTCTTGCAATCAAAATTTTCTTGATTCCATCCAAAGCCAACAAGCCATTTTTTTGGATCAACGTGATTATCCATTATAAATTTTTTAGAAACTTCTATAACTTCATTAATTGATTTACAACCTGAAAGGTTTACCTGACTTAGACTATTTCCATATGCTAATAAATGTATATGGCTATCTATAAAACCCGGCACTACAGTTTTTTTATTTAAATCTATTATACCGTCTGCCATATGCTCATACTTCTCAATATCCTTATTAGAGCCAATAAATTTAATTTTGTCACCTTCAATATACATTGCCTCAGCGACTGTATTGTTTTTATCTGCAGTATAAATATTTCCATTATAAAATATCCTATTTGTCATAATTACCTCCGTTACAAAACTATTTTTTGCCACCCAGTTTTAGTTAAATATACTAGATTCTCAATTTTTAATTCTTTAGCCAATTCATACATTTCATCAAATTTACATGCTATATTATCGTTCAAATGTGCATCTGAATTAATGGTGATTGGAATTTGCCTGCTATTTATTTCTTCTAAAATCCATCTTGATGGATACTGTTCTGTCATGTATCCTCTTGCTATGGCACCGGTATTTATTTCTATTACAGAATCTGAATCTTTTATTATATCAAGACATTTACATACTGAATCTTTATACCAATCTTCATTTTCATTAAATAATAAATTATTTTTATTATTTTTCTTAACCAAATCCATATGGCCAACAACAGTAGGTTTATATTTTTCTACCATTTTTGATAAGTGATAATAATAGTCAGATATTGCTTTTTTTACATCACCATCATAAGATGAGTTAATTCCGGATAATAACTTATCATAGGAGCCATCGACCGTCCAAGGCCTGCCATCATCAAACCTACCTAAATAATGAATTGACCCTATAGTATAATCTAATTGCTTTAATATACTTTTATCAATATGATCAAATTCAGTATCTATGAAATAATCTAATTCCATGCCTAAAAGAACATCTATTTTATCCGTATATTTTTCCTTTAATGCATTTATTTCATCTATATAAGTTTGAATTTTATCATCATCAACCGCCCATTTCACATCAAAAGGAAGTGGTCCATGTGTTGAAATTCCTATAGTTTTCATACCTTTATTTATTGCCGCTAATACCATTTCTTCTGGTGTGTTATTTCCATCACAGTAATTAGTATGTGTGTGAATTGTTGAATAATACATATTTATGTCCATGCCCCCTCTTGTATAAAATTCCATAAAAAAATATCATCTCTTTTAACCTTCCTCCATTATATAAATATTAAATGTCAATAATTAGTTAAATTATATAATACATATGTAGAATAGTAAAGTATTCACTTTTAATAATTGTTTGCGTATATTAATTAATAAAAAGAAATTTGGAGGTAAATATGAGCTTGTTTTATAATTTTGATAACATATATAACAAAGAGGATAGTGTAGCACTATTTGATTATACTGCAAAAACTGTATCTAAAAATTTAACAAAATCAGGTTGCTCTAATGTGGATTGTTTCGAGGGTATGATGAATCCAACTAGTGAAGCAAACTGCATGGATTATAGCCAATGTTTACAATATTTTAATACACTACCTATAGTAAACTGTGTAGATAACGTACCAGTGCCATATTTTTTAGCTGCAGAAACGGAGTAAATAAGAATTTAGTTGAGTAACTTTTAATAAAGTATGCTGTTAAAAAGCTTAGCAGGCGGTAAATTGCTTCAACCTACTGTGATGTAAAGCAAAGTATAGGAAGGTATATAAAAAACGTTTCTGTTTCCGTAATTCGGTTTCCCTTTGATTTTATAAGGAAGGGAAATCCTCATTAAGTCACAGCAACGTTTTTTATATACCTTCCTATTCATAGCGACGAAAAAACCAGAAAAATAAAAAAGGATTTTTCTTGTTTTTTCTGCATTACTGGTATGTTTGCCTGCTAAGCTTTTTAAGACGCAATGTGTGCTACAAGCTTAACTATAAAAATTACTAGTAAAATTTAAAAACCAATACTTCTTTTTACAAGAAAAATCATATTATATTCTTATGAAAATATTATATTACGAAAAAACAAATAAATTTTGCAGACCGTCACGCCAAAATTGCAGACATTCAAAGAAAAATCCTTTTATTTTTCTTTGAATGTCGGTTGCTACAAATAGTGAATAAAATAAAAAACGTTGCTGTGACTTAATGAGAGCTTCCCCTCCTTACAAAAATCGAGGGAAGTCGAATTACGGAAACAGAAACGTTTTTTATTTTGTTCGCTTTACTTTGATTCACAGTACAGTGTAACGGAGAAGTTAACTTGTCTGCTATACTCTGTAACAATATTTTTTACTTTCATCAGTTACTCTACTAAATTCTTATTTACCTATTATACTGAAAATTGTTAATACGATTAAAAAAATTATATTATAGCTTGTGAATACTATCATGTATTTGCCCTTTTTTGCCTCTTTTTCCTTGCTGTAAATTTTAAACGAGATTACACTTGCCAAAGAAGCAATTAATGTGCCTAGACCCCCAATATTAACTCCTAATAATATTTCTTTTGCACTATTAGTAAAGTTAGATAATAACATTGCAGCAGGAACATTGCTTATGACTTGACTTAAAGCTATAGACACTATAAGTTCTTTATTTTTTAATATGTCAGCAAATACTACTTTCAGACTATCAATATTTGAAATATTTCCTACAAAAACAAAAAATCCTACAAATGTTATGAGCAGTGAATAATCAACATCTTTAAACAGTTTTTTATCAAGTACAAAAACTGATATAATCACAATTGCTAATACAAGTTGATATGAAATTATATTAAATACACTTAATACAGTTATAATAAATAATATAAAGTATATTATAGATTTGAATTTATTATGTACTTGAATCGATTTTATTACATCAATCTTTAAACTTTCTTTTTTAACCAAAAATACGCATAGAAATAATATCACTCCACTTAATGCTACCATTGGTAAAGTAGTTGAAAAAAAGTCTATTGTACTTAGATTATAAAACGAAAATAGGTATAAATTTTGTGGATTGCCAACGGGAGTTAATGAACTCCCTAAGTTAGCAGATATAGTTTGCAGCACTATAAACAAAATAGAATATTTCATTTTATCGCACATTTTAAGTATAGTTAATGTAAGCGGAACAAAAGTAATAAGGGCTACATCATTTGTTATAATCATTGCAGATATAAATGTTAAAAAAATTATGATTATGTATATTTCTCTTAAACTATTGGCTTTACTCAATAGCTTTTGCGAAATTATATCAAGTATATTCATCTTAATAAATCCACTTACAAGAATCATGAGACAAAATAAGCAAACCAAAACCTTAAAATCTATATATTCTATATATTGTAAAGATGGACTTACGAAAAAACTTGATATTATTGCAAGTAATACGGATATAACTAATACAGTTTCATTTTTTATGAAGTAAATTATTTTTTGCATCTTTATAACCATTCTCCTTTTTGTAGAAAATACCACGAAATATTAAGTATAGACCTCGGTAGCTACTTTTGAACCATTAACCATTCTAAATATCTATCGATATTATAGCATACAATGTTAAAAAATAGTCAAAAAAAAACCGTCCAATAAGACGATTTTTTTGATATTAACATTTTATAATATAACTATAATTATTCTTGTGTTGGTGCTTCCACAGGACATACACTAGCACATGCTCCACAGTCTATGCAAGCCGCAGCATCAATTTCATATCTATCTTCACCTGCACTAATTGCTCCAACTGGACATTCTGGTTCACAAGCTCCACAGCTAATGCATGCTTCTGTTATTTTATAAGCCATTCAAATTCACCTCCCAAATTAACTAAATCCATTCTACCATTAAAGCGATAGTTTTTAAAGTCTTTTTTTTATAATTTTTAAAATTTATGTTAATTAATCTTCTAACTCTTTTAGTAATGCAAAATCAATTTCTTCGACCTGTAAATTCTTAACTGCTGCTGCTTCTATCACAATAAGTTTTGAACCTTCAATATCAACAATTTCCTCAGTTCCATCATCTTTTCTCAATTTTACTCTTGCTGTTTTAAATAATGGATTAATGTCTATTACTACACCTGTGCGTTGTGTATCTTTATCTTCTACTCTATCGCCTACATCAGGTAATTCCTTCATGTTTTCCTCATATACCTGATGCTCATAATTTAAGCAACACATAAGTCTTGAACAAATTCCTGATATTTTGCTAGGATTAAGAGATAATTTTTGTTCCTTTGCCATTTTTATTGATACAGGATAAAATTCACCTAAATAAGATGAACAACACATAGGTCTGCCGCATGGGCCTAGACCACCAAGCATTTTAGCTTCATCTCTTACACCTATTTGTCTTAGTTCTATCCTAGTTCTAAATACAGAAGCTAAATCTTTTACAAGTTCTCTAAAGTCAACTCTGCCTTCTGCTGTAAAGTAAAATATAACTTTATTATTGTCAAATGTATATTCTATATCTACAAGTTTCATATTTAAGTTATGCTCATTTATTTTCTTTAAGCAAATTTCATATGACTCTTGCTCTTTTCTTTTATTTTCTGCATTTTTTGCTTTATCTTCATTTGTAGCAATTCTTAAAACCTTTTTTAATGGTGATATGATTTCTTCTTCCTTTATAAACTTCGGTCCAGTTACTACTTCCCCAAATTCAATACCACGCACTGTTTCAACAATTACACTATCTCCTTTTTTTATCCACTTTTTTTCAGGATCAAAAAAATATATCTTTCCAGCGGGTTTAAATCTTACTCCTACTACCTTTATCATTAATATGCCCATATCCTTTCTTGCACAAAAGTCCATAAAAACTTATGCATGAACTCGGTGCATATTTTATCATTATTTATAATTTCCTTCAACCTTAACTTCCTCCTGAAGTTTTATCAACATATTATCAATTATAAGCTTATAATTTACATTATTTTTAATATCATTACTTGCATTTTGTAAGTATTTGATAAGCTTATCAATATTTTGTGTTTTAATCATTTTGGAATGGCGGTCTAATAAATCCATGTAATCAATATTTATAATCAAATCACTGATTCCATATTTTTTAAAATAAATGTCTCTTAGCCACACCATTAGTATTTCTATTAATTCATCTATATTATCTTTGTTTTCATCAAAGTATTCTTCATATTCATATATTATATTTCTATCGGTATCTAAAATTTTATCATAAATTTTTATTATTTCAGATCTACGTTTTAAAATATCATTTTCATCAAGTGCTATTTTTTCAGCATTAATTAACACACCTTGTGAGTAATAAGCTATAAGCTTAGCAGTATTACTATCTAAACTAAACTTATCTTTTATATAACTAGCTATTATACTATTGTCTATTCTCTTAAATTTAATAATTTGGCATCTAGAGGAAATTGTTGGAAGTAATAAATTAGAGTTTTCTGTAAGTAGTATTATTATTGTATTACCAATGGGTTCCTCTAATGTTTTTAAAAATGTGTTTGCAGCTTGAGGAGTCATATCCTCACTATTTTTTATTATATAAATCTTTCTTTCGCTTTCGTATGGTTTTTGATTTATAGATTCAATAAGCTCATCAATAACTTCTCTTTTAATGTTCTTATCAGTCGTAGATATGATATGCAGGTCAGGATGATTCATAGTGTTAACTTTTATACAAGAGCTACATTTGTTGCATGGCTCCTCGTTGAAGTTTTCACACAACAATGATTGTGCAAATAACAATGCCATATTGTATTTACCAATACCTTTATTTCCTTCAAAAATATATCCATGAGATACATTATTATCTCTTATGGACTTCTTAAGGTACTCTTTTATTTCGTCCTGACCTACAAATTCATTAAAAAGCATGTTTACCTCCATGCAATTACTTGCACAAAATGTCATTATCTTTCACCCTTACCTCTATTAGATTTTTTCAAATCTATCTACACCAGTTACAAATACAACTGCTCCTCCTACAGTTACTTCAATTGTGTGAGGCAAATATCCACCAACTGTACAGCATGTACTTGGAGGCATAGCTGCAGTAATTTTTTTCTTTGTCTTACAAATCTTTTTGATTACCTCTAATACGTCATCTACCTTTTCTTCATCTACACCAATTAATAATGTTGTATTACCAGAACTTAAAAATCCACCTGTAGATGCTAATTTTGTTGAAGAGAAACCATTCTCTCTTAAAGATGAAATTAATTTGTTTACATCCTCATTTTGTACAATTGCAATAATAAGTTTCATAGTCAAGTCCTCCTTTTAATTAAATTATAAATAATTTATTCTAAACTATCAAATTATTTATTCTAAATTATCAAATTATTTATTCTAAATTAACTAAATAATTTATTTTAGATTATTTATGATACTTTTTATATCATAAAATAATTCATTAACATTTTTATCAGCATTTATTGATACTATTTCATCGTAGTGTTTTAAAATTTCTTTATAGCCCTCATAAACACTCTTATGAAAGGCTATTTCTTCATTTTCTAATCTATCACCATTACCGTGAGAAAGCTTTCTATTTAAAGCTTTCTCAGGGTTAATATCAAAAAATAACACTAAATCTGGTTTTAATCCATCAATGGCAAAGTCGTTAATTTCTTTTACCTTTTGTATACCAAGCTTTCTACCTATACCTTGGTATACAATACTTGAATAAACATATCTTTCACTTATAACAACTTTTCCCTGCTCAAGATGCGGTTTAATAAACTCAGCTACATGTTGAGCTCTTGAAGCTGCATATAATAATGCTTCTGTTGTATAAGCCATTTCTATATTGTTATTATCAAGTATTATATCGCGAATTTGCTCACTTATCTTTGTTCCACCTGGCTCTCTTGTAAATACTATTTCTCTTCCTTCATTTTTATAGTATTCTCCAATCATATTAGCCATTGTACTTTTACCGGAACCATCAGGTCCTTCAAGTACTATAAACAATCCTCTCATTTCAACCCTCCATTATGCCACGAAAGTGTGAAATGCCTTTTTTCACACTACTACCCTTAATTTATTGTCTTCGATTCCATTAACATTTATTCCATTTTGTAGTATAGATTTTGCATACTCTATTGTTTCCTCTTTTATTATTTCTCCTGGACAAATAAGTGGTATACCTGGAGGATAAGGGATTATAAAGTCAGAAGATATTCTTCCTATAGATTCTTCAGTTGTTACCAACTCATTTTCAGAGTAAAATGCATTTTTCATAGAAATTTCTTGAGTTAAATGTGGAAACTCTTCTATATAAACTTTGCTGCTTTGATTACCATTTTTCTTCGCATCTAAGTATATTTCTTTAACGCTATCAAATAATCTAGCAATATCTTCCGGATCGTCAGCCGCAGTAATATACCCTACAACATACATTAAATCTGACATTTCCATTTGAATTTTATATTTTTCTCTTAATATAATTTCTAGCTCCTTACCTGTAATTCCTACATCATTCAAGCTTATAACCGCTCTTGTTTCATCAAAAGCATAGCAGCCATTTTCCTTTAAGAAATCATCAGTTAATACATGAACTCCTAAGTCTCTTAATTCTTTTGTTTTAATTCTAAATATATCAATGTTTTTACATAATCTTTCTTCACCATACTTATCCATATATTCAACAGCATTTTGTACTGATGCCATTAAAATATAAGATGGACTAGTAGTTTGAAGCATTCTTAGCATTCTACTTAGTTTATCTAAGTCAACTCTATCACTACAAACATGTAAAACTGAGCTTTGAGTCATAGCAGGCAAAGTCTTATGTGTACTTTGAGCAACTATATCAGCACCTGATCTTTCTGCTGCCGGCGGAAGCTTGCTGCAGAAGTTTAAGTGACTTCCGTGTGCTTCATCTATCATAAGTATTTTACCATATTTGTGTACAATTTCAGCTGCTTTTTTAATATCAACGCATACACCGTAAAATGTTGGGTATGTTAAAACAACTAATTTTATTTTTGGATAATCGATAAGCATTTGCTCTAATTTTTCTAAGCTAACACTGAAATTCAAACCATGCTCTCTATTAAATTCAGGATACAAATATTCTACTTTTAAGCCGCCTAATATAACTGCATTGTATACTGATTTATGGCAGTCCCTTTGAACTAGTATAAAATCTCCTGGACTTGTACATGCCATTATTGATGAAATAACTCCACAAGAGGTACCATTTACAACAATGTAAGATTTTTTTGCTCCGTACGATTCACTTATACTATCTAAAGTATTTTTAATCATCCCCGTCGGAAAATGTAAATTGTCTGTTCCAAGCGTCTCGGTAATATCATATTTATATAAATTATTACCAATCTCATCTAAAATATTTGGTTTGTTTTTGTGTCCGGGCATATGGAAGCTAGTCTCTACCTCTTGTCTAAACTTTTTGATCCCATCAATTAATTCAATCTTTTCCATGCTCATAGTTCTTGTTTCCTATTTTCCTTTCTAATATTCTTATTAATCTTTCACTTGGTTTAAAAACAAATCTATATATTTTATTATTTGTTTCAAATTCACAATAATAGCAGTCATCGTATTTAAAGCCATAAATAAAGTAATATGTCTTTTGGACATTACAATTTGTATAAATATTTTCGTATTTATCTATAATTTTTATATCTTTAAAATTGACTGTCAATAAACTACTACTATGTTTTCCATTATGTTTTTCAAAATTAATGTAATCCTCTCCAAGATTGTAAACAAAAACAAAAATCATTTTTCTAAAAATAAAATACATTAATATAACTGTAATTAACAGTAACAAAATACTTATAGTATTTCTATACATAGTTAAATTGTTAGTTAATGTAATTAATATGTTTAACACTACTATTGATAAAAATGCAACAGCTATAATTTTTGTTATTGAATTTTTATGTCGTTTTAAATTCTCACTTAAAATATACTCCATTTTTTTCTTTTTTACGTAACCTCGTCAATTTAATACGTCTTTCCATTTTCCTTTTCTTTGTAATATTTTTAGTTGTATGCAACGTCTCTACAACTAGTATTACCATCAAAAAAGTAATCATAAGAATGATGACTGATATTATCATTATTTCAATAATCATTTTATCCTCGCATCATGCCACTACGTGGCATCATCTGTTATTTCTCACTCTTTTACTCTTCTTAATAACATGTATATTATATAACAGCATGTTATTGTTGTCTATCAAAAATTTATTGTATTTTTTAATAAAAATTTAACTTATTATACCATCGTCAGTCATTTATGTTAAAATTCTTATTTGCCGGTTAACATAGTTAAGTTCATTACAGCATTTTCAAGCTCTATTAACTTATTATTTATTCTATTATATTCTTCAACATTTATAGTTTCACTTAACACGCCTTCAGTTAAATTTAATGCATTATTAAACAATCCTTTGATAGAATTTATCTCATCTAATAATTTATTAATTTTTTCAGAATCTGCAGGCTGTAATGATTTTGGAGGAGTAGTAATATTTTTAATAATTTCTTGCATAGAAACTTCATTTTTTTCTAATTCATATACTACACCCTTATTTGGTATTATACATTCAATTGATAAGGTAGATTCTACTTCTTTTGCAAAATCTTTCTTAGAATCTTCCTCTCCATGAACAATAAATAATTTTTTTGGTTTTTTCTCAAAAGAATTAAGCCATTTTAAAAGACCATTTTTATCTGTATGACCTGAAAAGCCTTCTAAATCATATATTTCTGCTAAAACAGTAATTTCTTCTCCAAATATTTTGACTAGCTTTTCGCCATCTCTAATTTTTCTTCCTAATGTGTTTTCAGCCTGATATCCTACAAATACAATACTTGATTCTGCTCTCCAAAGGTTGTGCTTTAGGTGGTGCTTAATTCTACCTGCTTCACACATTCCACTTGCTGAAATTATAATTTTAGGTGTCTTATCTTCGTTTAATGCTTTAGATTCAAACTGAGATTGAACAAAATAAAGGTTTTCAAACTGTAGAGGATTATTACCAGACATCAGTAACGTTCTTGTTTCTTCATCAAAAACCTGTGAATTTAGTTTAAAGATTTCAGTAGTTTTTGCAGCTAAAGGACTATCTATATATACTGGAATTTTTCTTAGCTCTTCAGCATCCTTATTAGGCGAATCATAATATTTATTTAGTTCATATATTATTTCTTGAGTTCTTCCAACAGCAAAGGATGGGATAACTACATTACCGCCACGTCTAGCAGTTTTTAATATTATTTCTATGAATTTATCCATTTTTGACTCAGTCTTTTCATGCAATCTGTTGCCATAGGTTGCCTCAATAATAGCATAATCTGCTTTATCAATATAAGTTGGGTTATTTAGTATTGGTTTGTCCTCTGTACCTAAATCACCTGAAAATACAACTTTAAGTGGTTCTTCATTTATATCTTCATTTATCCACATCTCTATAATTGATGAACCTAATATGTGACCCGCATCAACAAATCTAACGACAAAATCATCATCTAGTTCTACCATCTGTTCATATAAACAAGGCTTAAAATATTTCATGCAATCATATGCATCCTCTTGTGTATATAAAGGTTCAACAATTTTTTTCCCAGCTCTTTGTCCTTTTCTATTTAACCACTCTGCTTCACTTTCATGGATATGAGCGCTATCTAGAAGCATAATTTGACACAAGTCATATGTAGGCTTTGTACATATAATGTCTCCCTTGAAGCCCCTTTTAACAAGCAGCGGTATTCTTCCGCAATGGTCAATATGGCAATGACTTAATAACAAATAATCTATTTCAGATGGAACAAAATTGAATTCTTCAAAATTCATGTTCTCTTCTCGTTTACTGCCTTGAAATTGACCACAATCTAATAAAACTTTTTTATCATTAAACTGCAATAAGTGGCATGAGCCAGTTACCGTTTCAACAGCACCAAAAAAACTAATATTCATAAATACCTCCATTGTCTCAAACATGGTTAAATATATATATATTATATTACCACTTTTTTCAACACAAGTAAACCAATATATGTATTCTATTTATAATAAAATTTTGGCTTCACATAACAAAAAAACAGACCATTTATAAATCCATTATAAATAATCTGTTATCAAATTAATAAAAAAATTAATTAATTAGTTAATTAGTTCTCCATTTGTCTAGATAAAAATATACTCGCATTTTTAACTAATTTCTCTTCTACTTCACCCATTTTTGCATTTTTATCCTTAGATAATAATATTACTGATCCTATAGAATCACCTTGAACAACTATAGGGGCGATAACCTGTGCTGTATATGCATCTGGATTAAATTCATTAACGGTAATACGGATTGGTTTAGTTCCTCCAGTAGCTATATACATTTCACGAGATTCAATGATTTTTTCTAGTTCAGGGCTTAATCTCTTCTCAGAATAATCCTTTTTACTACTACCTGAAACCGCAATTGCAGAATCCCTATCTGTAATTATAGCAGTATGTCTAGTAGTTTCAAATAATGATTCTACATACTCATCTGCAAATTCAGTTAATTCACCAATTGGAGAATATTTTTTAAGTATTATTTCACCTTCTCTATCAGTGAATATTTCTAGGGGATCTCCTTCTCTTATTCTTAATGTTCGTCTGATTTCTTTTGGAATAACCACTCTTCCAAGATCATCTATACGTCTTACAATTCCTGTTGCTTTCATTTTTCCTCCTAATTATAAATACATTTTTTGTACTAATATTAAATTTAATTGTTAATATTTAATATTATTTGTATAATTGTCAATTTTATTCCTATATATTAAAATTATACCCAGCTTTTTATTTGTCAATCTTGGCATTTTCAATATAATTATCCAGCATTTCATTATATTTCAAAGCCTTATATTGATATATTAATTCCTCCCTGTCAATCTTTTCATATGAATCCTTTATGTCTATTACTTTTATTATATGGTATCCATATGATGATTTAACCGGATCACTTATTTGTCCAATCTCCATATTAAATGCAGCTTCAGAAAATTCAGGCAGCATATCTCCATAAGCAAAATATCCTAAATCTCCTCCTTCTTCACTGCTTGGACATGTAGAAAATTCTTTTGCTAATTCTTCAAAATTTTCACCATTATCTATTTTACTCTTAATTTCTTTAGCTTTCTTCTCATCATCTACAAGTATATGACTTGCTTTTATTTTGTTGAACATGATTTTTTTATCATTATATAAAGCCCTTAGCTCTTCATCAGTAGGCTCAAGTTTTTCTATCGATTCAGATTTTGAACTTAAAAATTGCTCTATTAACAATTCCTTTTTTAATGACTCAAGTAAAAATTCTTCTGTCATACCACTATCTTCTAGAAATTTTTTATATTGATCATCCGAAGTAAAATACTCTTTATATTTAGTAAATTCTTCTTGTAATTTCTCATCTGTTATTTCAAGACCATCTTTTTTTGCTTCTCCTAAGATTACTATTTCCAGAACCATAGTATCCATAACCATTTCTTCTAAATACTCTTTATAAGTTTTACCTTTTTCGATTTCTTGATTCCAGATTTCTGAACCGTATTGAGTTTCATACATTTCCATAGTTTGTTTTAGTCTTTTATCATATTCACCAACAGTAATAGTTTGACCATTAACCTTTACCTTAACTGATGATGGCTCTTCTTTTTTACTGCACGCAGCCAATCCAAATAACATACATGCTACCATACTAATGGCTATTGTCCTTTTTAACTTCATGTTTTCCTCCTAAACATCAAACGTCATCGCTTTTACTTTCAATCTTTTTTGATACTTTTACTTCGCACAGATTTTCAAAAATAATTTTAATTTCTTCTAATAAATTATCTTGTTCAATTGAATTAAGCTGATATTTTATAATTGGTTCCTTAGAAATATCGAATTTAATTCTATTAGAATATTTTTCAATTAAATAATTTGTAGCTTCAAGATTAAGCCCACTATTTGATATAAATTCAATTTTTAATAATTTATTTATTTGGGTTATTGCTTTTATATTAAGTTTTCTACATAAGGTTTTAATATATGCAACCTTTATCAAATTATTTACTTCTTTTGGTATAGTTCCAAATCTATCAATAATTTCTTCCGTAATGTCTAGTATATCATCCGCGGTACTATCAGTAGCGTTATTGCCAATAGCTGCAATTTTTTTATAAATTTCAATCTTTTGTTCCTCATTTGTTATATAAGTAGATGGAATATATCCATCAACATTTAAGTCAACAGAAATTTCAATATCATCTTCAACTTCCATTCCACTTAATTTCTTTACAGCTCTTTCTAAAAATTTAACATATAAGTCATATCCTATAGCTAACATATGTCCGTGCTGTTCCGCACCAAGTATATTACCACACCCTCTTATTTCTAAATCTCGCATAGCTATTTTAAAGCCAGAGCCAAACTCAGTAAATTCTCTGATGGCTTTTAGTCGTTTGTCAGCAATCTCTGTTAAAACCTTATTTTTTTCATATGTCAGATAAGCAAATGATGTTTTATTAGAGCGACCTACCCTACCTCTTAATTGATATAATTGAGATAAACCAAAATTATCAGCATAATCAATAATTAATGTGTTAGCATTTGGTATATCCATTCCTGTTTCAATAATAGTTGTACATACCAGTACATCATATTCCTTATTTACAAAGCTAATCATAACATTCTCAAGTTCTCGTTCCTGCATTTGTCCATGACCAACAACAACTCTAGCATTTGGCACTAGTTCTCTTACCTTACGTGCCACGCTTTCTATATCTACTACTTTATTATGAACATAGTATACTTGACCACCTCTTGATAATTCTCTTTCAATAGCATCTCTTATAACGCCTTCGCTATATTCTATAACATAGGTTTGTATAGGAGTTCTATCTCCCGGCGGTTCTTCTATTAAACTCATATCTCTTATTCCAATCATCGACATGTGCAAAGTTCTTGGAATTGGAGTAGCAGATAGAGTTAAAACGTCTATATTTGCTTTTAATTGCTTAATAGCCTCTTTGTGTTTAACACCAAAACGTTGTTCCTCGTCAACAACAAGCAAACCCAAATCCTTAAATTTCAAATCCTTTGAAAGTAATTTATGAGTTCCAACTACTATATCAATTAATCCTTTATTTACTCCATCAATAATTTTTTTCTGCTGTGAAGCAGACCTAAATCTACTTAGCATTTCAGATTTTATAGGAAATCCTCTAAATCTATCTATTACATTTGAAAAATGCTGTTGAGCTAAAATTGTAGTAGGAACCAATATAGCAACCTGCTTTCCATCCATAACCGCTTTAAATGCAGCTCGAAGAGCAACTTCAGTTTTTCCAAAGCCAACATCACCACATAACAGTCTATCCATAGGCTGACTTTTTTCCATGTCTTTTTTTATCTCTGTAATACACCTTAACTGATCGTCAGTCTCCTCAAAAGGAAATTTGTATTCAAAATCCTTTTGCCATTCTGTATCTTGAGAGAACGCATAGCCCTTAACCATCTTTCTTTTAGCGTACAATTCAATAAGCTCACCTGCCATATCTTCAATGGCTTTTTTGGTTCTTTCTTTAACCTTAGACCAGTCTTGACTGCTCATCTTATTTATTTTAGGCACTACCGAATCAGAGCCTATATATTTCTGTATAAGAGATAGCTGATCAACTGGAACATATAGCTTATCCTCACCCTTATATTTTACGCATAAATAGTCTTTTTTAACATTTTGTACATTTAATTTTTCTATACCAATGTATTGTCCTATACCGTGATATTCATGTACAACATAATCTCCAATCTTTAAATCGGAGAAAGTCTCAATTTTATTTTTCTTACTTTTATGCTTTAATTTATTTTTCTTTTTAATTGTACCAAAAACTTCGCTTTCAGTTAACAATAAAAGTTTATTCTCTGGAATTTCAAAACCCTTTTTTATATCTCCAGTTGTTATAAAGACTTGACCAGTCATCTGAGTTGTAGAATCAAAGGATAACACAGTACTACAGCTATGGTCATTTAATATTGCATGAAGTTTTTTGCAGCTTTCAGTATTACTTAATACAATTAATGTCTTATAACCTTTATATTTATATCTGTTAAGCTCTTTTGCCAAATCCTCCATTTTACCATAATAAGAAGTTGCATCTTTCGAAATAATTTGACATATGTCATCTATTTCATAATTTTTATTAGTCTTTATTATAGCATTATGGTACATTAATTTTTTACTGCTTATTTTTTTCTCGATATCAGTCTTGCTAAAATATATATTCGATTGTTTCGAAAAAGCTTCACCCTTTTCAAAAAGCTGAGTAAACCTTAAGTTAAAGCTTTCAGCCAAAACTTTATATTCTTCATATATTTTATCTGGTTCAACTAAAACAATTAGAGCATTATCATCAAAATAGTCTAGAACACTTTCAAATTCGGAGTTTACATATGGTAACAAAAGATCTGTATTGTCAAAATGAGTATCAGAGTTTAATCTAAAAATATAGCTTTCATATAATGATTTTAAATTTTCTTTAAGCTTATCACCATCAGATATTGTATCAAATTTTTTTAGTCTCTTTTGATAGTCTTTACCTAATTCTTCCTTGATGGTTTCAAGTTCTTTTTTAGTGAAAAAGGCATCATTACATGGTAATATAACCAATTGCTTTTCATTCTTTATAGATCTTTGTGTCTTAATGTCCACAGTTCTTATAGAATCAATTTCATCATCAAAAAATTCAATTCTATATGGATTATTTTCTGATAGCGAAAAAATATCTAAAATTCCACCTCTAACAGAAAATTGTCCATGTCCTTCTATTGCATCAACTCTTTCATAACCTAATTCATTTAATCTGCAAATTAAATTTTCAAAATTATAACTACGTCCATATTCTAATTTTAATATATTATCCTTAAATTTTTCTTTAGGGATAACTCTACTAACTACAGAATTTAGACTTGTAGTAACAATAAGTTTTTTATCACTAATTATTTTATGCAATGTATCTACTCTTTTATGTATGTCTTCTTTGCTTAGAGCATCAACATTATATAATATTAATTCTCTTGGATTGAAAAGTACAGCATTATTTGTATATGATTTTACATAATTATTTATTTCTTTACTTTTAAATTCATTATTTGTTATTATTAAAATTTTATTTATTCCATAATCATTTAAATTACAGCTCAAATACGCCAATCCTTCTTCATTAAGACCATGAATTAATTGACGTTTATTATGATTATAATTATCAATAATAACATTAAATTTCTCAGTTTTTTGAAATTGTGAAAATAAGTATTTTTCCATTTTTATGCCCATACTACGAGTTGCACAAATCGGCATTAAGCATTTGTGCATAGACTCGATATTCATTTTTTATATTTATCATTTATTTATACCTTGCACCAAAAAATAAACAGATAGAAATACAAGAATGTTGCATAACAACATTCTAGCATCTATAATTAGAAAAAAATTAACAAAATTTATTCTTTTATATTTTTATTGTAATTTTCCATAGCGTGATTTAGACCAAAGCGAATTATATCTTCCGCTGCTAATCCTGCATTTTGAATAGTTTCATTAATAGTTGTTCTTTCATCACTATCAAATTTTTGTAATACATAATCAGCTAAGCTTAGATTAGGATTTTTACTTTTACCAATTCCTATTCTAATACGTTTGAATTTATCACTTTGCAGCTGATAAATTAATGATTTCATACCATTATGTGTTCCACTGCTACCATGAGGTCTAATCCTCAAGGAACCTAAACCTATATCTATATCATCGTAAATAACAATTATATTTTCTATTGGTATTTTATAAAAACGTACGGCTTCAATAACAGCGTTACCACTTAAATTCATATATGTAACTGGTTTAAATAACAACACTTTTTCACCATTTACATTGTACTCACCAAAAACAGCATTAAATTTCAACTTATTTAACTTTACATCATTTTTATATGCTAAAAAATCAATTGCATCAAAGCCTACATTGTGCCTTGTGCCAGCATATTCTTTTCCAGGGTTTCCTAAACCAACAATTAAATACATTGTATTCCTCTTTTATATTAAAATCTTCCCTTACCTCTACCAGGCTTGTTTACCTGTCTAGCTCTTGCAATAGCTAATGCTTCTTTTTCTACATCATCTGTTATTGTAGAGCCACAAGCAACATAAGCTTCTTCTTCAATAGTTACAGGAGCAATCAGATTGGAGTTACTACCAACAAATGCACCATCCTTAACTATTGTTTTATGCTTTTTCTTGCCGTCATAGTTTACAAAAACTACGGCACAGCCAATGTTGACATCTTTACCTACTTCTCCATCACCAATATATGATAAATGTGAAGCCTTTGAACCATCACCTATAACTGAATTTTTAACTTCAACAAAATCGCCTATTTTAACATGTTTTCCAAGTTTTGTTCCCGGTCTTAAATATGCAAAAGGTCCAACTGATGAATTATCATCAACAAATGAATCAATCACCTTAGAGCTTTCAATTGTTACATCATTTTTGATTGCTGAATTTATTATTCTCGTATTTGGTCCAATTATACAATTTTCACCAATAATAGTTGCCTTTTCTAAAATAGTACCAGGATAAATAATTGTTTCTTTGCCAACTACTACGTCATAATCTATGTAAGTCGAATTAGGGTCTATCATTGTTACCCCATTTTTCATGTGCATTTCATTAATTCTGTCTTGCATTATTTTTGTAACTTCAAAAAGTTGAGCTCTATCATTGACAGCTTTTATCTCTCTTTCATCATCAAGTATAAATGCACCAATTTTGCATCCTAGTGTTCCTAATATTTTTATAGCATCTGTAATATAATACTCATTTTTTGAGTTATTAGTATCTAGCTTTAATAAGGCTTCCTTTAAAAGCTTTCCATTAAAACACAATATCCCTGAGTTTATTTCTTTTATCTGTAACTCATCTATATTAGCATCTTTGTGCTCTACTATCTTACTAACTGTGTTGTCAGAATTTCTAATAATTCTTCCAAGCCCAAATGGATTATTAATAATGCAAGTTAATATAGAAGCAGCATAATCTCCATTCTTATGATAATCTAAAAAATTTTTTATAGTAGAATCCTTTATTAGTGGTCCATCACCACATAATAGTACTACAGTATCATCATCATTAATAAATTTTTCAGCACACATAACTGCATAGCCAGTACCATATGGATATTCACTTCCAATAGGCTGCTCTGCAAAACTTACATCTATATCATTAAGGCATAATCTAACTTGTTCTTTGCTATGTCCTAAAACTACAACATTTTTTGTAATACCAGCATTTTTTGCTGAATCTATAACATATTTAACAATTTCTCTGCCGCAAACTTTATGCAAAACTTTTGATAAGGATGATTTCATCCTTGTACCTTCGCCTGCTGCTAAAATTATAGACATATTCATAAATACAACCTACTTTCATTACTTAATTTTATACAACTGCATTAATATAACATTTTTTGAAGCAAAAAACAACCAATTTTTCTATATTCCTGCTGAAAAAATAAAATTTATTGTTTATATTTTTCTTTTAATTTCTCTATTTGACTATTTCCAACTTCTTTTATATACTCATTTGATAACTCTTTTATATTGTTATCTTCTATTATTTTCTTATCTTTATGATTTAACATTCTTTACTTTGCTATAACTGTAAATAGTATCTATATTTTGCATATATTCTCATCTACAATGCTATCATACTAAAATATTATTGTCAATTTTTACTAGTTATTAATTTAGAAACTACATATTAATTAACGATTTCTTGATAAATTTTTTACTATTTTTTTATTAGTATATTATTTAACTATATTACAATTTATAAAAAATAATACATTTTAAAAACAATAAAAGGGAGCCTAAAAGACTCCCTTAGTTGACATGGTAATAATTAATTATTCCTCGTCTTCTGTTCTTTTTTCTTCGTAAGCTCTAAACACTGCTTCTGATAATAATGTTCTAGTATCAGAATTGATTGGATGTGCAATGTCTTTAAACTCACCATCTGGCATCTTTCTGCTTGGCATAGCGATAAAAGGACCATTTTCACCTTCAATAATCTTAATATCGTGTACTACGAAACAATCATCAAAAGTTACGGAAACGATTGCCTTCATCTTGCCCTCAGAATTGATTTTCCTTACCCTTACATCTGTTATTTGCACGTCTTTCACCACCTTCCCCCCAATAAATTATGTCTAATATATTCTATAATACTATACTTTCCATAAAAATGCAAAAAACATTTTCATAAAATTAGCAAAATATGTATTAAATTATTGTAACAATTTTATATTTGGTGAAATATTTATAGTTCCTTCCTTTTCATTCATGCCTTCAAGTAGTAATAAAGAAAAATAGTTATCAACTAATTTTTTCTCTGGCTCTTTTGTTTCAACGACTACAGCAGTTCCTACCACCTCAGCATTAAACTCATTCATCATATCACACATGCCTTTAGCCGTACCTCCACCCTTCATAAAGTCATCCATTATTAAAACTTTTGAATTCTCATTTAATGATCTTCTAGATAAAGACATTGTCTGTATTGTATTAGATGAACCAGAAACATAGTTTATACTTACTGTAGCACCCTCTGTAACTTTATTATTTCTTCTTATAACGGCTACTGGTACATTTAATTTTTGACCAGTCATAATAGCTAGTGGTATACCCTTTGTTTCTACTGTAACTATATAATCAATTTTTTTATTAACAAATTTAGATGAAATTATTTTAGCTATATTATTAACTACATTAGGATTATTGAATAAATCAGTCATGTAAATAAATCCACCAGGAATAATTCTATTTTTCTGGGAAAAAGACTTGCATAAACTATCAAGTATAGATTCTGTTTCTTCTTTGCTTATATAAGGAATAAAAATAGCTCCTCCTAATGCTCCAGTTATAGTTTCAATTCTACCATATGACATTTCTTCTACTAGTTCTTTTACTATAACAATATCTTCACTTATTGTAGATTTGGCTGCATTAAATAATTCAGAAAAATAGTTATATGAAAATATCTGATTTGGTCTTTCAGAAAATATTTTCATAAGAGCTCCTACTCTTTGTATTCTCTTATATTTTTTCACGTTCATTGCTCCTTAGCGAATGTTTTTTATTTATTATAAATCAATTATTCGTGTTTTACAAGAATTTTTTTACTTCCTTTAAACCATACCTGATATTGCCTTTGTATCCTACAGTTGTATTTGAACATATCATTGAGTTAAGTATTGATTCTTCACAGCACTCTGCAACAGCTCTAAATACCTTGTCTATTTTATTTTCATTAATTGCACTATATGAAACAAAATCATTTTGTTCCTCATATTTAACAGCATTAGCTGTAGAAAAACAAATAACTACATCTCCGCTTCCATGTCCAATATATGAGCCTACTCTTGATAGTCCTACACCTGCACGTTTTGCCGCTCTTTTTAGTTGTCTTGTGCTTAGTGGTATATCTGTTGCTATAATCATTATAATTGAGCCTTTATCAACAGTGGAATTCATATTTATTTTTTCACTTAATTCTTTACCTATATTTTTACCATCTATGGTTAAGTCTTCGAGCCTGCCGTAGTTACTTTGTACAAGTATACCAACTGTATATTCCTTACCGCCAAGCTCAACAATCCTAGAAGCAGAGCCTATTCCACCCTTTAGATTATGGCAGCTTGTACCCTTTCCAGCACCAACATCTCCTTGCAAAAAATCTTCACACGCATCTTCTATTGCTTTAAAAACATGCTCCTGTTTAACTGCTCTATCAGCTATTTTGTTTAAATATCCGTCATTACATTCACAAACTATGGGATTTATTGATGTAAATTCATAATTACATAGTTTAAGCATATACTCAACAATACTATCATGTACTAATCCTACATTTAAAGTATTTGTAATGGCAATAGGAGTTTCTAATGTACCTAATTCTTCAACCTGTATTGTGCCTAAAGTTTTTCCAAAGCCATTTATAACATGAACAGCACAAGGCAGCTTGTTGAGAAATATATTATCTTCACTAGGCATAACCACTGTTACTCCAGTTTTATGCTCATCATCATCAATAGTGCAATGTCCGACTCTTACACCCTTAACATCTGTAATTTTATTTAACTTTCCTTTTTTCAAGGAACCAATATGTATACCATAATCTTCAATGGTTTTTTGCTTCATAATAACCACCTCCATTACTAATATTAAAATTTTACCACAATAAATCATTTATTTAAATAATAATTTATCGTAGCAATAATTAATATATTGGAAAAGAAATCTTAGTAGAGAGTTAAGCAATGAATATATAAAAGTGTTCTTCTACTAAGCTTTCACACCCATAGCCGACTAACAAACTTAGTAAACAGCTCTGCCAAAAACGCAGATAAACAAAGAAAAATCCTTTTATTTTTCTTTGTTTATCGGTTGCTATGAATAGCGAGGTAGATAAAAAATGTTTATGTGACTTAATGAGGCTTTCCTCTCCTTACAAAAATCAAAGGAAACCAAATTACGGAAACAGAAACATTTTTAATCTGCTTTGCTTTCCTTAGATTCGCAGTAAAAGTATATCGAAGAAATAAAATAGCCTACTAAGCTTACTCAATTAAATTCTTTTTTAACATAAGTCTAAAAAGTTTAATCCACTTAATGTAATTATCAACCTCAACATATCGCCATCTAGTATGGAGAATAATGAATAATAAGTATTTCTTTGCAGTTGTATAGTTGGTGTAGAAGCTACAATTTTATCAGTACCTGAATATTTTACATCAAACCTTTCATCAGTAGGAAAAATTAAAATATTTGGTGTAGAGTTTGTAAAATCTACATCCTTATATAAAGCTGTGCCATCAGATATATATAAATCTAATGTTTCATCAATAGGTACATAATTTGTATATGTTACTGCAGCTTCTCTATAAGGCGATACCTCTTCTTTACTCTCTTTATTTAAGTATAAATCAAAACTATTCATATTTCCAGCAATTGCAGCAGTATATGAAGTGTTCATATTAATAGTTATTGCTTTGTTTAATAGTGGTTTTATAGTATCTCCTGCTACATACACAGAGACATTATATTCTCCAGGATAATACAAAATATAACCTGTTATTTCCCCTAGCTTTAGGTTATTAGCAACCATATTACTATTTATATAAATATCTACTGCAGGAGCGCCTAAAACTGCATGTAAAAATCTAATGTAAGATTTAGTACAAAAACAACCCTGACAGTTTGAAAGATTATTTAAATAATCATATATTCTTTCTTCATTTCCGCTTGATAAATATTTAAAATTAATCACACACTCACCCCTTTTTAATAATCAATATATGAGTTTATTTTAAAAGGGTGAAAAAAACTATTACTCAGTTAATTCGTCAAGTGTTGGCATACCTGCTTGGGCACCTAGTTTTGTTACTGATTTAGACGAAGCTTTGTTCGCAAAATTAATTGCATCTTTTAGCTCTAACCCATTTACTATTGCTCTTGCAAAAGCTCCATTAAATGTATCTCCTGCACCTGTTGTATCGACAACTTCAACCTTATAGGCAGGTACTGTTATTATATCTTGTCCGTCAAAATACATAACACCTTTCTCACCCATAGTTATCATAAGCTTATTAGGAAATTCTTTAATTATATCTTTAATATTTGTATCCTTATCAGCCCCTAATATAATCCTGCATTCATGTTCATTTGGAGTTATATAGGTTGCTTTTTCAATCATATTCTTACTTAGTAGAACTGCGGGCGCTGGATTCAAAACAGTTTTTATATTATTTTTATAGCATAAATTAAGTATATACTCAACTACATCCATTGGTATTTCTAATTGTAAAAGGACAATATCAGCATTTAATATTTCTTTTTTATAGTTATCAATTACAGACTTATCAACTTTATAGTTTGCTCCAGCTATAACTATTATGCTATTATCATTTTCCGCAACAATTATATTTGCTACTCCTGTAGATACATTTTTTATTTCGTTTATACAAGATGTATTAACATTGACACTTCTAAAATTATCTAAAGAAAATTGACCATTTGCATCGTCACCAACACATCCTATCATAGTAACATCAGCGCCTAACTTACTAGCTGCAACTGCTTGATTAGCGCCTTTTCCGCCAGCAATAATTTTAAAGTCATTGCCAAGTACTGTTTCACCAGCTTTAGGCCTAATGTCAGATGTAAAAACTAAATCAACATTTATACTTCCTACAACAACTATTTTATTCATAATTTCCTCCATCTCGGCTTCACAAAAAAATTGATGAAGAATCGTTTTTTGATTCTTCCATAGAGTGAAGAGCGTTTTTTCTCTTCACTTTATTCACTACTTTTCCTTAATCCAATTTATATATTGATTCTAACAATAGCTCTCTAAATTTAACTATATCTACTCCCATTAAAACTTTAGGATTTGTTTCATCGTACTTTATCCATTCTCTATTATCACCAACAGTCATTCCTCTATTAAGAGATTCAGAACAATCAACATCTACCGGCATATGTCTATAAGTGAAAAGTTCTGGATGAATTAAGTACATTATTGCACTTGCATCATGAATTGGAGTAAATGTACCCTCTTTTACATGGTCACCATTAAAATAAAAGTTTAAAACCTCTCCACACATATTTGAAACCTTGCCCTTGCTTTTTAAAAGCTCATTGACATCATCTCTATAAAGACCTGTATTATGTGTAACATCTAATCCATTCATAACTATTTTAACTTTAGATGCAAAAACAATTTTTGCTGCCTCAGGATCAGCCCATATATTAAATTCAGCAGTTGAAGTTACATTACCACCACTTATTGCACCACCCATAAGAACTATTTCATCTATATTTTCTTTTACTTCTGGATAAACCTTTAAAAGAAGTGCAATATTAGTTAGCGGTCCTATTGGAACTAAGGTAACTTTTTCACTTGATTTAAGTATTGTATTTTTTAAAAATTCTATTGCATTTTCACTTACAATTTTACTTGCAGTCTCAGGTAATTCGTAATTTCCCATACCAGTTGTACCATGAACAGTTCCTGCTACTCTTTTTTCCCTTATCAGTGGAGTATCAGCTCCTTTTGCGACCTTTATATCTCTATTTAAAAATGAAACTAACTTTAATGCGTTATTTGTTACTTTTTCTATACTTTGATTCCCTGTTACTGTTGTAATTCCAAGTATATTAAGCTTATCTTCGTTTGCTATAGCAAGTAATATTGCGACTGCATCATCAATACCTGGGTCACAATCTATAATAATATTTTTTCTCATAATTTCCTCCATTACGTCGTTTCACGGCGCCACAAAATTTGATTCTTCCATAGTGTGAAACACATTTCACACTGTGAAGATGCTTTTATTCACACTTCTCCGATAATTTAACTTAATGTTTAATAATAAAGTAATAGGGTCAAGTTTACTCGACCCCATAAATCATTATTAAACTAAACTTTATTTTCCGCTTAATTTTTCTCTTTTTTTCATTAATCTATAGCTATAAACTCCTAGACCTACTATAGTTACTAAATACGGCAGCATTTGAGCAATCTCCGAAGGGAAGGAGGCTAATTGCATTGCATTAGCTAAAGCTTGTGCTGTACCAAATAGCAGTGAAACTATAAATCCACCTATAGGTGTATTACCACCCATTGCACTTGCAGCAAGAGCTATATATCCTCTACCTGCAGTCATATTTGTTGTGAATTTTGTCATATATCCACCAGACAAGAAGAATCCTCCTATTGCTGCTAATGCACAACTTAAAATAAGTGCAATAAATTGTATTCTTTGTGAGCTTATACCTACTGATTCAGCAGCATCTTTATTTTCACCAACTGCTCTAATTTTAAGTCCTAGAGGTGTTTTATAAAGAACTATATGAAGTACTATAACACTTATCAAAGATAAATATGTCAATATGTTATGGTTAGACAAAACGTCACCTAAAAATGGTATGTTTTCTATGAACGGTATAGGAACTCTAGGTGTTTGAAAGCTTGTTATTGATGCTGAGTTTCCTCTGTCTCCAGAGAATGCTAACATCAACAACACTGTACCCCCAGCAGCCACTAGGTTAATAGCTATAGCAGCTATAATCTCATCAGTTTTTAACTTTAAAACAAAGAAAGCAAGTATAAATCCAATAATTCCGCCTAATAAAACTGTTATTAATAATCCCATCCATGAGCTTCCAAATATTGAGCTAAATATTACTCCAAACAAAGCACTAAATAGCATTATACCTTCTAATGCCATATTTATAATACCTGATTTAGCAGCTATAGTTGCAGCTAATGTTGCAAATAAAATAGGAGTTGTTAATCTTAATATTGAATAAAAGAACTCTGGTGATAAAACTGCATCCCACATATTACTTTGCCTCCTTTATATTCAAATTATTTTTAGCTTCTTTTGCTATCATTTTATATCTATATTTGCTTAAGAATTGCTCCGCTACTATCAATAATATTATTACACCTTGTATAATTGATACTATTTCAACACTTACGTCTGTTGCTCTTGACATTATGGAAGCACCAACTCTTAGATAAGCTAAGAAAAACGCCGAAAATGGAACATATAATGGGTTTTTCTTTGCAAGTGTAGATATAATTATAGCATCCCAACCATATCCAAGTAGTGCTGTCCAAGTAAATCTGTCATAAATAGGACTTAATATTTCAACACCACCGCCTATACCAGCAATGAATCCACCAACTAGCTGTGAAATTAAAATAACTTTAACTATACTTACTCCTGAATATTTAGCAAAATTTTCATTTTCTCCAGTAAGTCTTAATTCATATCCAATTTTAGTTTTGTATAAGAACCAGTATCCAAATAAAGCTACTAACAATGCTATAACTAAACCAACATGTATTCTTGTACCACTAAATAATGTAAATAAATTTGCACTGTCAGGTAAAACATATGAGCCTGCTCCAGTCTTTGGATCCCTTAAAATTTTCATTAATATAAAATTTGAAAAATATAATACCAAATAGTTAACCATCAGTGAAGAAACCAGCTCATTAGCTGTTGTTTTAACGTTCATTATTGCAGGTATTAAAGTAATCAATGAACCAGCTAATCCAGCTAAAAGAATACAAACTACTGGATGTAATCCTGCAGGCATAGCAAAATTTAACGCAATAACTGATGCAACTAACCCTCCTATATGGAAAGCTCCTTCACCAGCAAGGTTAATTTGATTTGCGGAAAACATTATACAAACTCCAACACCAGTAAATATCAGAGGTATCATTGACTCTATTACATTCCCAAAATATCTTGATTTTTGTAATGGTCCAAACATTAGCTTTGTAATCGCTGTAATTGGCTCATCACTAACTATTAATATTATTAAAAATGATATACCTAGTGCAATCAAAATAGCCATAACTGTTCTAAGTATATTAAGTTTAGTTGTGCTATTCATACATTATTCCCTCCAATACTTCGTCTTTTTTAATACCAAGCATGTATTTACCTAATTCCTCTTCAGTAAGATTTTTAACATCAGTAAACACGCCTGAAAACTGACCTTTATAAATTACTGCTAACCTGTCACTAAGTTCAAACACTTCATTTAAATCAGCAGAGATAAGTATTACAGCACAGCCTTCATCTCTAAATTTTATAATTCTTTTTCTGATAAATTCCGCAGCACCAACATCTATACCACGAGTAGGTTGGTTTGCTATTATAATTTTAGGATTTGCAGAGAATTCTCTAGCAACAACTACCTTTTGAATATTACCACCAGATAGCATACCAATATTTTGTTTATATGAGCTACATTTTACAAGATATTCTTTGATTAAATCCTTTGCTTTTTCCTCTATTTTCTTACTTTTAAGCATTACCTTTCCAGAGTATTCTTTGTTTTGATATTGATTAGAAAACATGTTATCTAAAATACTCATATTTTTTGCACATCCTAGAGTCATCCTATCTTCTGGTATATGTGCTACCTTTAAATCTCTAATATCTTTAATACTTAAATTTTTAACATCTGCATTAAATATTTGAATATTGCCACTATACTGTTTATTAAGTCCAGTTAGCACCTCAATTAAATGTCCTTGTCCATTACCTTCTACTCCTGCAATACCAAATATTTCGCCACTTTTTATATCAAATGAGAGATTATCGACTCTAGTTTTGCCAGTAGAACCCTTTACAGTGAGGTTTCTTACACTCATAGCAACTTCACCTAAGTTTACAGGCTTTTTATCAAACTTTAAAACTACATCTCTTCCAACCATAAGCTTTGACATCTCATCAGTGGAAATATCCTTAACAGAATATGTACCTTGACTTTTACCGTTTCTCATAATAGTAGCTCTGTCACATATTGCCTTTATTTCATCAAGCTTATGAGATATAAATATAATTGTATGACCTAATTCTCTTAATTTCTTTAATTGGATAAATAGCTCGTCTGTTTCTTGAGGTGTTAATACTGCTGTAGGTTCATCAAGAATTAATATTTCCGCTCCTCTATAGAGAGCTTTTAATATTTCTACCTTTTGCTTAACCCCTACAGGTAGTTCTTCTACTTTAGCTGTAACATCAATATCAAAATTATATTTTTTTGCAATTTCTTCAGATATTTTAATAGCTTTATTCATGTCAGTGAAAAGACCACTCTTTTTAGGCTCAATACCTAAAATGATATTTTCAGCAACTGTTAGTGAAGGTACTAACATAAAGTGTTGATGAACCATTCCTATACCTTTACTAATAGCATCTTGCGGTGATTTAATAGTAGTTTTTTCTCCATGAAGAATTATTTCTCCCTGTTCTGGAGCTTCTATACCAAATAGAATCTTCATAAGGGTACTTTTTCCGGCACCATTCTCACCTAGCAAAGAGTGTATTTCACCTTTTTCGAGTTCAAATGTTACATCCTCGTTTGCGACTACACCATTTGCATAAATTTTCATTATATTTTTCATTTCTAAAACTTTATTCAAATAAGTCACCTCTTTTTAATTAATAGCTAACAATTCTCAATTTTATTATATTAATTACAAAATTGAGACCTCTTAGATATCAATTAAATGACAAGCGAGAGAAAACTCTCGCTCGTCAATATTTTAATTATTCTGCCTTATTAATTAAAGCTTTTATTTCTTCATCAGTTTTACCAAATGAAGTATCAACAACTATTTTACCAGATGTTATATCAGCCTCTAATTGATCTATTGTAGCTCTTATTGATTCAGGAACCATTTCCTTATAGTGATCATCTTTAACTATTTCAACTCCACCTTCGGCAAATCCCATTGATTCAGCTACTCCATAAGTTAATTTATCTTCCATATCAGCTTTTATAGCTCTTATTAAAGAGTTACCAACATTCTTAAGTGCTGATGTTGGGATATGTTTAGCCATATCTGGTAATAATGCAGCTTGGTCAGAGTCAACACCAAATGCATATCTGTTAGATTCTACAGCTGCTTCTATTTGACCTAAACCTGCAGCACCTGCAACGTTGTATCCAACGTCAACACCATTGTTATATTGCATTAAAGCTAAGTCTTTTCCTGCTGCTGAATCGTAGAAGTTTGTAACATAAGCTATAGCTACTTTTACTTCTGGATCAACATATTGAGCTCCTTGAATATATCCTAATAAGAAGTCAAGTATAACAGCATTTTCCATACCGCCTAAGAATCCAATTGTTTTATTTTCTGGATTAATCATTGGTAAGCTTGCATCTGTAGTCATTAATGCAGCTGCTGCTCCTACTAGGAATGATACTTCGTTTTGTTTATATAAAACGTTGTAAATATTCTTTGGATTTCCATTAGCTTCAAAATCAAAAGTTTCATCAAAGAATATGAATTTTTGATCTGGATATTTTTGAGCAGCTTTTGCTAAAATTCCAGCCATTTGCCATGTTCCAACTATGATTACATCATATTCTCCACTTTCACAGTAATCCTCTACTGTAGGCTCCCATTTAGCTTCATCAGCTGGTGTAGCTCCCATTTGTTCAACTTTAAAATCAAATTTATCTTTTCCTAATTCATCTTTAAGTTTTGTTAATCCTTCATTAGCTGAATCAAAGAAAGATTTATCTCCTAAGTTACCATTTAATAATAAGGCTGCTTTATAAGCCTCCCCTTTTCCTGCCTTTTCTCCAGTAGCACATGCTGTTAAAGAGAAAAGCATTGCAATTACCAATACTATTGATAATATTCTTTTCATTTAATATTTCCTCCTAATTTGTTCACATATATTATTATGTATCTAAACTGAGTTTAAATGTAAAAAACTCAGTTTTTATATAAAGCATTACAAAGCTATATATAAATATAACTTAACTATATTAAGATAAAGCTTTTGTAATACTTAATATCGTTTCATCAACTAATTCATCTAAAGTGATTTTTTCATAACCTCTCATGTATGTTACAAGAGTTGAAAAAGCTTCGTGAATAAGTCTTTTAGGAATGATACTCATTCCCTTTTGAATTCCAATAATAGGCATAATCATACCTGCATTGCAATCAACATCCACTCCACACATAGTTATAATTTTTAGAGTTTTTTCATAATCATTGTCACCATACATAAGTGCAATTATTTCACAGCATATATTAGGATATGCATGTATCCAATTGTATTTTATGTATTTTTGTTCACATTCATGTAAAGCGTCATGCCAATCATCATTTTTTAAGCATTGATTATATGCAAATTTAACAACACTATAATATTCTGAATCCTTTGGTATTGAATCTATAGTCGATTTAACAATTTCTTTAACATCGTCGCAAATATATGCTAAAGAAACCATTATTGCGCTAAACACTTCACCTATTATACCATTGTTAGCATGTGAAACCTCTCCATCCTTCCAAGCAAGCTCAGCGGCTAGTCTTGGATTTCCCGGAGCAACCATTCCACAAATAGCACCTCTCATTTGTGCACCAATCCATTCGTTAAATGGATTATTAAATGTTCCACTCTCTGGAGGCATTAAACCTGCTCTAATGTTTCTTAATGCAAATTCCTCAGCAGACCAACCAGAAGGAATTAGTCCTGCCCATGCTAGGGCAATATCCTTGGAAGTTATATTGTATCCTTTTTCTTTGAATGCATCCAAAAATGCAAGTTCAAATGTTATATCATCATTAAAAGTGTTAGGCTCTCTTAAGAATTCAGTTACCTCTCCAAAAGCTTCATATAAGTTTTTTGAAGTATATCCTTCAACCATTGTTCCCATAGCTGCTCCTATTATTTGAGAAAGCCATGCTGCTTTTGTTTGGTCTTTGAATTTTTCAGTATTTGTATCAACTTTTTCTGACTTTGGAAAACTAGCATTTTTAGCATAATCTTCAAAATTAACATAAACTTTATAGTTCCAATAGTCTGATTTTTCATTTTTTGTTGCATTTAAGAAGTTGTTTCTTAATTCAGCAGAAATTTTGTGAAGACTAATAAAATCTCCCTCTGCATGAGCTTTTGTACCTTTATCTAGAAGCTCATAGGCATCCTTTATTTCATATCCACGATTTTCTAACGCTTGAACAGCAGCAATCATAATCCTTTCTGGAGCACCAGAACCAGGCACATTGCTCGCCCAATCTAAGGATATACTGTTGTCATAAAACTTAGAAACAGCTTTTATAGCTGTCCAAGTTTGATCTTCCTCAGATAAAATTCTAGGCTTAGCATTAGAATATAAATTATATGCAATTTCCCAAGCTCTCATACTACGCTAACCCTAAAGCAATCTTCATCATATTTGTGAAGCCTTTCTCTCTTTCTTCTGGAGTTGTTTCTTGATGATTAACTATAGAATCTGAAACTGTTAATATAGTTAATGCGTTTACACCTGCAACAGCAGCGTTGCAATATAAAGCAAAGCTTTCCATTTCAGCTGCTAAAACTCCCATTTTAGCCCATTTTTTCCACGCTTCTGGATCTGCATTATAGAAAATATCAGATGATAAAATATTTCCTACAACAGTTTTTATATTGTTTTCATCAGCAATTTGCTTTGCCTTTGATAACAAATCAAACGAAGCTGTAGCTGAATATGTTCCAGGTAAATTGTATTGATGGGCGTAGTTTGTATCAGTACTAGAGCCTATTCCTAAAACTATATCATATAAATTTAATTTAGGATCCATAGCTCCACATGAACCAATTCTAATTAAATTTTTAACTCCATAAAAATGTATTAACTCATAAGAGTAAATACCTATGGAAGCACAGCCCATTCCTGTTCCCATAACCGATACTCTTTTTCCATTGTATGTACCAGTGTAACCAAACATATTTCTTACTCCATTAAATTGAGTTACATCTTCTAAAAAATTTTCAGCTATAAATTTAGCTCTCAGAGGATCTCCTGGAAGCAATATAGTCTCTGCAATATCACCTTTTTTTGCACTATTGTGAGCGGTAGTCATATATATTTCTCCTTTTTATATAAATTCTTTTTTATTTTTATAATAATTATCAATGATTTAACACCTAATACTTAATTTAAAATTAAGCATTAGTTTAGTACAATGAGATTATATTTCTATTATTGCTTTTTGTCAATAAAAAATGCGAATTTTAAGGTTATTCTTATTTAGTTTTCAATATATATAAGCAATTTATATATAATTTGTAAATTTTTTACAATAAAACAAAAAGTTGCTGCAAACTTTTGTAGCAACAAACTTATTATTTAATTTTTTAATTAGGACAATACGTTATATTAGCACCTACACTCTGTAATTTTTCAACTATATCTGCATATCCTCTTTTTATATGATGTACTTCTGAAATTTCAGTCTCTCCGTCTGCTATCAAGCCAGCTAAAATTAAAGCAGCTCCGGCTCTTAAATCAGTGGCCTTAACTTTAGTACCAGTTAAGTTATTTAACCCATTTACAATAGCAGTGTTTCCTTCTATTTTAATATTGGCTCCCATTCTTAAAAGTTCATTGGCATGCATAAATCTATTTTCAAAAATAGTTTCATTTATGACACTTGTTCCATTAGCTAATGATAATAAAAGCATAAATTGCGCTTGCATATCGGTTGGAAAACCAGGATAGGGTAATGTCTTTATATCAGTAGATTTAATTATACCTTTTGAACGTACTACAACACTATCATCATCTTCAATAATTTCAGCACCTATTTCTCTTAGCTTAGATATAACCGGCTGAACATGAGCTGGAATGACATTATCTATATATAATTCACCACCTGTTATAACAGCCGCAACCATATATGTACCAGCTTCTATTCTATCTGGAATTATGGTATAGTCAGTTCCATGTAATTCTTTAACACCAGTAATTATTATGTTTCTTGTACCAGCTCCTTCAATTTTACCACCCATACTATTGATAAAATTTGCTAAATCTACTATCTCTGGTTCTTCAGCAGCATTTTCTATTATTGTTTGTCCATTGGCTCTACAAGATGCCATCATTATATTTTCAGTAGCTCCAACACTAGGAAAATCCAAATATATATGATTTCCTATTATACATTCTGATTCAGCTTGAATATATCCTTTATTTGAACTTATGTTTATATTTAGGTTTTTAAATCCTTTTAGGTGTAAATCTATAGGTCGTGTTCCAATAGCACATCCTCCGGGCATTGAAACCCTCGCTTTATTAATTCTTGACAATAATGAGCCCATTACCAAAAAAGATGCTCGCATTTTACTAATTAAATCATATGGTGCTTCGTAATTTGTTATATCATCAGCTTGAATTTCTAAAGAATTTTCATCAAGCATAGTAATTTTTGCACCTAAGTTTGAAAGTAAATCACACATTACATTTACATCTTCAAGTTTTGGTATGTCATGTAATATGCACTTATCTTTTGTCAAAAGCGTAGCTGCTAAAATGGGCAATATTGAATTTTTCGATCCATTAACTTTAAGATGTCCATTTAAAGCGCCACTTTTTTTCACTAATATTGTTTCCAAGGTTCTCTCCAATCTATATAAAAAAGTACATTTTCAAAATTAAAATTAAGCAGTTAATAGTCTATCATCTTTTATAATATATTACAATTAAATTTTTTTTAAAAAATTATACAAATCGGAAAGTAATTGGTAATAAAATGATAATTTAGCGCACTAACAAATATGGTGTAGCAAAAGTATGGGCATAATAAAAATTAACTTTTTTACTTCTCATTCTCGTGTCCCTCTATTTGATAAGGTAGGGACGCTCCGAGGAAGGCGTATAAAAGTTAATTTTTATTATGCCCTTAAATATACTTAAACTACTTCTTTGCTTAAATGTGTTAGTGCGCTTCCACAATCCCAGCCAACTAGTAAGCTTAGTAGATAACCTGCCAAAAACGTAGATAATCAAAGAAAAATTCTTTCTATTTTTCTTTGATTATCGGTTGCTATGAATAGCGAAGCAGATAAAAATGTTTATGTGACTTAATGAGGATTTCCCATCCAATAAAAATCAAGGGAAACCGAATTACGGAAACAGAAACATTTTTTATCTGCTTTGCTTTCCTTAGATTCGTATAAAAAGTATATCTAAGTAATTATACGCATACAAACTTATTAAGCTAAATTCTTATTTTTTATTAATATTTATTCCTCCGCTTACTGTTTCTAATTCAAAATTGGATTTTCCATTCTTATGTATTGCTTCATTTTTTGTCATTTTCACTTCGAAGTCACATTTAAACTTACCGCTTACTGAATCGTATTCAGCAGTAAAACCTTCATTTTCAGGAATAAAAACATTTATTGAACCACTTACTGTTTCTGCCTTAATTTCTTTAGGACAATTTTCTAAATCCAGCGTAATTTTTCCTGAAACACCTTCACAATCTACAAAATCAATATGACCAGATATATTTGCACTACCGCTTACTGTTTCTACATTTAATACTTCGCTTTTAATATTTTTTATATCCACACCACCAGAAACAACTTCTATAGAAATATTCTGAGCTTTTAAACCTTCTATTTCAACCGGTGAAGACACAGTATCTACAACAAGGTTGTTGAAGTCATTTTTATAGGATGTAGGAATTTTCATAACTAATGTTTTATTAAACGAATTAAATAATGATAAAGAAATAAATTTTCTTGATTTTTTGAACTTAATTTTTAGATTTCCATCTTCCACTAAATATCTCATTTTATTATCATCGTCTAAACTAGATGACCCTTCTTCATAAAACTCAATATTGTCACCATCATATTCTATTACTTTTATTCTACCAGAAATCCAATTTATATCTATATTTTTTATATCATTTACGTTTACTACACCATCAGCAACCAAATATTTACTGCTATCAGCATAATTATATCCTGAAAAACCTATATTTAAACCAAAAAATTCATCTCCATTAATTATATTTACTAAAATTGCTATTAAAAATATTACTACTATTGACCAAGTTATTATTCTGATAATTGCTGAAGTTTTCATTAGTGTCTATCCCCCCTTAAATCTAATATAGCCTTTGCAATAGAAGTGATAGCAGTAGCGATTAAAAATATTACCCATGTTATATGCCAAGCCCCAGTAAAAAAACTAACAATAATATATACAACTGTTGCTAATGACCAAACTGCTGAAGATATTGCATTTAACTCTTTATTTCCCCTACTCTCTTTCCACTCTTTAAATTCTTCTACTATAGTATCATCTATTTTCACATATTTAGTTTTAGTCATATTATTATATATGAGTAGCGCTGTTGCTATAGCAATAATTAAAAACATAAGTATTGGGCCTAAATTTTCACCAAATATAATGGGAGGAATAACTGATATTATATACATTGCTACTGATATGGATACTATTAAAGCTGAGCGTTGCTTACTTTTCTCTATTTCCTCTTGTGAAGGATTTATTCTTTCACTAGAACTAATTTTTAAGCTTTCAATAAGTTCTCCAACTTCACCAACACTTGCTACTGCAATATTATATGCCGCTTCTTCTGTTTTTCCTTCTGACAATAAGTCATTATATTTATCGATAATATTTTGCAATATTTCTTCTTTTAACTCTACAGTTTTTTTAGTTTGTGGTGCCTCTTCAAATAGAATATCAATATATCTTCGAAGTCTATCATTCATTTTTTATACTCTCCTCACTTACTAATTTATCAATAATTTTTTTAGCTACTTCCCATTCTTTTTTTAATTTTTCATACGTTTTTTTACCAGTACTAGTTATAGAATAATATCTACGTCTCGCTCCAGTATTTTCATCTCCCCAATATGACAATATACAGCCGTTCTCTTCAAGTCTCCTAAAAGCAGTGTATAAAGTCGCTTCTTTTAATTCATATTGATTATCTGTTTTCTGTTGTATTGCTTTATTTATCTCGTATCCATAGCTATCTCCTTTTTGAAGATGTGCAAGAATAATAGTATCAGTATGACCACGAATTAAGTCAGAAGCAATTGACATTTCCATCACCTCTTATAGTAAATATATAATTTTAATTTATATATACATTATAATCAACAATACCTCATCTGTCAAGGTATATAAATAAAAAAAGCATACATTTATTTTTATAAATGTATGCTTCAAATTTCATATTATATCATAGTCTTGCTATGCAAGCCATTTTAAATATCCTACGGATATTATATCAAAAAAGGAAAAGCAATTTTCTTTAGGATTAGATAGTTATTCTAACCTTTATTGTAGCTATAAATTAATAAAAAAATGTAAGTCTTTTTATAGTTTAATTTTTTTAATAATTCAGCTTCACTACAATAGTGGATGTTACCATCCACAATGTTGATTAATAAATCAACACAGCTGATTTAAAGACAAAAGTTTATAAAGGGGGACGTTATATAAAAGTTTGTGTGCTTTTCCTTTCTCTTGATGCTATTATTTACATTATTTAAAATATTATACATAAAAAACAAAAATTAATTTATGGAACTAATATTTTTAATGCTTTGTTCTCTGAGGAAATTTTTATAGGCATATTTCCACCAAGTTCACCATCAACATCCACTACTAATTTTTTGTCTAGCGAATCTATTACTATATTATTTGCTTGAAAATATTTAACCTTTGGGTGTTTTACATGGTGTCCATTAAATACTCCGGTAAATATTTGCATTAAATCTGTATATGAAGCTTTTTCAAAAATTACAACATCAAGCAACCCATCATCAAATTTAGCATTTGGAGATAAGCATTTAAATCCACCCGCACCAGGTGTATTGTTAATTAAAAACAAATGTGTATCAAGCTCATATACATTATCATCAATGGTAAATTTTATTTCATATGTTTTAACTAATTGCTCTGGAATTTCTAAAAATGCATGAAAATAATAAGCATATCTACCAAACAAAGTTTTTTCGTCTATTGAGACTGTATGTGGTATATTGGTAAATATTCCGCCGCTAACAACGTTAATAAAATAATCATTGTTAATTTTCCCAACATCAACTTCTTTAAATTTTAAGTTATTAAACATCCTTGAAAACTTCTCAGCTGTTTTAGGTATATGTAGTTGCTCAGCAAAATCATTGATTGTACCTGCAGGTAAAATGGCAAGATTTGTTCTATTTTTGCTTTTCATTATTCCATTTACTATTTCATGTACTGTACCATCACCACCACAGGAGATGATCATGTCATAACCTTCATCACATGCTTCTGTAGCTTTATTCATAGCATCATTTTTACCCTTTGTAGCATAAAAAGTAAATTCAACGTCATTTTTATCCATTACTAATCTTGACATTCGGAATGCTCTACTGGCTGCTTCTTCTTTACCTGATGATGGATTATATATAACTTTGTATCTTTTCATAAACAAACCATCCTTAAATTTACTATTTCTTTCAACATTATAGTATATTATCCTTTACGACAAATAATTATACTACAATATCAAAGTTAATTCTATTAAAATTTATATATTTAGAATTTTTGCTTTATATCATAAAACAGAACGTTATACCCGTTCTGTTTTATATAATAAATAAAATCCTTTTTAAATTAATCATTAGCCTCAGCTTCTATTTCTTCGCTTGTTCTTGTTAAATCATTCCATATTAAATTTACATATTCAACGCATTCAAAATATTTTTGAGTTATAATGTTCATTGGAATGTCTAACTGTTCAGCATATGTTTTCATGTTTTTCCAATCTGCCTTTTCATATGCTAAAATCAATTTGTACAAAATACCGCATCTTCCTTCTTGTTTAGTTAACGCAAACTTAATCTCATCAGAAACAGATATTTCTGACAATGCTTCTTCTATGGAAACCTCCATAAGTATACCTAATGTAGAAAACATACCTATTAAATATGCTTCTGATTTTGATATGTTCATATTACTAGCATATTGAAGTAGTTCTGCACAGAAATTTGCTCTTAAGAAAGACATCCTTATTATTTCAGTTGGCATACTGCCATCATCTTGCTTAAAGCTCAATAAATAAATCCACTGTTTTAGTTGTCCTAAACCTAATATAACTAAAGCTTGTTTTACTGATTTAGCTTGATGTCTTAGTGCAAAATATGCTGAGTTTACTAATTTCAATAAAGAAAATGTAAGTGCAATATCTCTGGAAATTATTTCCTCTATTTCATCGACATTTGGCTCTTCTTTTGTAACAGCAACCATCAATCTAAAAAAGTTGCTTTGCATATGATTCATTTTATGTATTGTCGTAGGCAGCTTTTCTGCTACATATGAGCCTTGCATAAATGAACATTTTAACTTAAGTGCAAGCTTATAAGCTTCTTCATCGTTTACATTATATGCAATAATATCTTTATTAAAGCTTTTACCAATATTCACTATATTGGATAAAGAATCATTAAGTTCTGAAAAATTCACTTTTATAATATCAACTACATCTAATATTGAAAAATATCTTAATGCAAATTCAAACCCATTAACTGCAATACTATAACCTTTTTTCTTATACTCATAAACTAGATTTTGTGCCGCTGGGTTGATAATTGTATCATCACCTATTTGAATAACAAGCTTATGTGGTGAAAATATTTTAGGTATGTTCTTTAACAATAAATTTGGTGTAAAAGTTATAAAAGCCATTTTACCATCTAAAAATCTATCACTATCAAATTGAACTAAAAAATTTTCAATTGCAGATGCTGCAACAACATCTGATTTTTTATCTTCAGAATCATCAATTTTTTCTTGGTATAAAATTTCATAACCTAACACATCTTGATTTTCATCTAAAATAGGTTGTCGCACAATATATGCTCGCATTACTAAACCTCACTTTATCTATAATATATTTTAATATAACACGCTCTTTTTATTTAATTATATATCATTTTGATATCTTGTACAACTACAAACTCCTTTCAAGTATTACTTCACTTCACTGTTCAATTAATATATCGACAATTTGACATAATATTTTAGTCTAAATTCTTTTTTAAGTAAAAATAATTATATTGACAAAATAATTTATTATGTGTTATTGTAAACTTAATCGAATTATATGGTTTACAAAGGAGACAATATGAAAGGCAAAACTAAACAATTAACACTTTATTCTCTATTTGCCGCACTTACAGCAATTCTATCGCAAATTTCAGTACCGTTACCATTTACACCTGTACCAATAAATTTAGCAACACTATCTGTATTATTGGCAGGCGGACTTTTAGGTAAAAAAGGCGGAGCAATCAGTCAAATTGTATATGCCCTTTTAGGAGCAATAGGATTACCGGTCTACGCAAATTTTTCATCAGGTATAAGTGTTATAATTGGTCCGACAGGCGGCTATATTATTGGATATATAGTTGCAGCATTTATAGTTGGAATAATAGTAGAAAAATCAGAAAAAAACTTGAGAACTTACATGTTATCAATGTGTTTAGGAATAATCGCATGCTATATATTAGGAACTGCTTGGTTTATGTACATAACAAACAGTAATCTAACATCAGCACTAACTTTATGTGTACTTCCTTTCATTCCGGGAGACATAATAAAAATAACAATCGGAGCTCTTATAGCAAATAGGTTGAGAAAAATAAAAATTTAGTTTACAGACTAAAGTCGGCTGTAAGCTTAGTAGAAAATTTGTCACTTTGATATACTTTTATTGTGAGTTCAAGGTGTGCAAAAAAAAATAAAAGGATTTTT
>DDAM01000048.1 GCA_002332905.1 Firmicutes bacterium UBA2058
CAAACTCTCGTTTAATATCTGTTCTCAAACTTACGCTTGCATTTCGTTCTGACTTTCACAGAACTGTTTTTTTCGCTTTTACAAACTACAACTTAATTATAGTTTGCTGAAACTAAAGGTTGTTCTTATGCTGTTTTATTGTCTAGGTACGAATGAATTTTCAAAGAAAATTCTTGTTCCAATTACACTCAACTTGTACTCTATGATGACGTTAGTCATGTCATAAGATTCATTTTTTTACCACCTGCCAATGCGACAGGTTGTTGTCGTTTTTTTAGCGACAGCTTTATTAGTATAGCATGTCTAATTTTCTTTGTCAATGCTTTTTTATTTATTTTTAAACACTTTTTTATAATGATTTTCACATTGCTTTCATTAGACAGCTTGACTAGTTTATCATGTCGAATTTTGTCTGTCAAGAACTTTTTTAAAAAGTTTTCATTAAGCTTTAACTGTTTTTTCGACAGCTTGACTATATTATCACATTTACTTTTATCTGTCAACAAGTTTTTTTAACTTTTTTTATATTGTCTTATATTTAAAATATATATCAACTGACAACCTTGTTATCTTAACACACTATAAATATGCATGTCAACAATAAATAACTAGTAATTTTTTACAATATAATAAACCAAGCAAGTCATTAATTTTGCTTGGTTTTAAAAAATTTAATCTCTCACAAATACAACATTATATATGTTTACTTTTTCTTCTCCAATTAATGAGCACAAAATAACTATTAGTACAATTGCATATATACTGGTTAAAATACTACCTATTACTAGTAAAAATTTGAATCCTCTTGAAAATTTTATTTCTTTATCTCCCTCACTATTAATTCTAATTTCTAAGTTTTTATCTTCTACTAATGATATACTCCCTTCATAATATTTATAATTATATATTATTATTGTTAATATGTTTTTAATGTTTATCATTAAATATTTATAATTATTATTAATTACTTAAAAAACAAAAAACAGATATACAAAAGGTATTAATCCTTTATGCATATCTGCTATAATCTGTTTATTAAGTTTGTTATTTAACTAATCTAACGGCTTCATTGTTGGGAATAGTATTATATCTCTTATAGATGTTTGATTTGTTAAGAACATTATAACTCTATCTACACCTATTCCTAGTCCACCTGTAGGTGGTAAGCCTACCTCTATAGCGTTGATGAAATCATTATCCATCATATGAGCTTCATCATCTCCGGCTTCTTTTTGTTTTAATTGGTCTTCAAATCTTTCTCTTTGATCAATTGGATCATTTAACTCTGAGAACGCATTAGCTATTTCTTTTGTATAAGCAAAAGCTTCGAATCTATCTGTTAATCTTGGATCAGCTACATTTCTCTTTGCAAGTGGAGAAATTTCAACTGGATGATGTGTAACAAATGTAGGCTGAACAAGGTGTTCTTCACAGAACTCTTCAAACAATGCACTTATCACATGTCCTCTAGTCATCAGAGGAGTTATTTCAATATGTTTTTGCTTTGCTACTTCTATAGCTTCCTCATCTGTGTTTATTAAGTCAAAGTCAACACCAGCGTATTCTTTAACCATATCTTGCATTCTAACTCTTCTCCATGGTGGAGTAAAGTCAAGATCTGTACCATTGTAATTTATTTTTGTAGTACCATTAACTTTTTCACACACATATGCAACTATATTCTCAGTTAAAGACATCATATCATTAAAGTCAGCATATGCTCTGTATACTTCCATTGCAGTATACTCAGGGTTATGAGTTGTATCCATTCCTTCATTTCTAAACATTTTACCCATCTCATAAACACCATCAGCTAACCCACCAACTATCAATCTTTTTAAGTATAGTTCGTTAGCTATTCTCATATACATGTCTATGTCCAATGTATTATGATGTGTAATAAAAGGTCTTGCATTAGCGCCACCAGCTATTGCACTTAAAATAGGAGTATCAACTTCCATATATCCATTATTATCAAGGTATTCTCTTATACCCTTGATAATTAAATTACGTTTTTTAAATACTTCTCTTGTTTCAGGATTTACGATTAAATCTACATATCTTTGTCTATATCTGATTTCTGTATCCTTTAGGCCATGATATTTTTCAGGAAGTGTTTGTAGTGATTTAGATAAAAGAGTAACTTTTTCAGCTCTAACTGAAATTTCACCCATTTTTGTTTTGAAAACTTCACCTTCAACACCAATAATATCACCTATATCATTAGTTATTAAATAATTATATTCTTCTTCTCCTAGTGCTTCTTGCTTTGCAAATATCTGAATTCTTCCTTGGGTATCTTGTATGTCATAAAACCCTACCTTGCCTTGGCCTCTTTTTGACATTATTCTTCCAGCTATAGAAACATGTTTACCTTCCATCTCGGTAAACTTACTCTTTATCTCCTCACTGTTGCTTGTAACATTAAATTTTGAAATCTCAAAAGGGTTTCTTCCAACTCTTTTTAATTCATTAAATTTGTCTAATCTTACTTGTCTTAAATCACCTTGATTTTGTATTTCAGACAATTTGCACACCACCTTTTTATCTTTTATTTTATTATTATATCTACATCTATCACAAAAAATTATTGAAGAATCGTTTTAGATTCTTCCAGCGTGAAATGTCTTTTTTTCACGCTGTGAAATGTATTTTTTTCACGCTGTGTGAAGTGTTTTTTTACATTTTATACTTCTAAAATCTCATATTTTATATTTTCTCCATTTGGAGAAGTAACCTCAATTATGTCTCCTGCCTTCTTACCTAATAAAGCTGTTCCAAGTGGAGAAACATTAGATATTTTACCTCTAAATGGGTCTGCTTCAGCAGAACCAACAATATTATAATCCATTATTTCATCAAATTCAATATCTCTAATTTTAACCTTAGATCCAACTCCTACAGTTCCTTTTTGCTTATGCTCTTCAATTATCTTTGCGTACTTAATCATCATTTCTAGCTTAGCTATTCTTTTTTCTACAAGTGCTTGTTCATTTTTTGCTTCGTCATATTCAGAGTTTTCACTTATGTCACCGAATGCTAATGCGACTTTTATTTTTTCTGCTACTTCCTTACGTCTAACTGATTTTAAATTTTCTAATTCGTTTACGAGTTCAGTGTAACCTTCAGCAGTAAGCAATATTACATTATTCTCCATGCCAATCTCTCCCAAAATATTATATACTAGTCTAGCAAATTATTTTTGCCAGCATTATGAACGAAGTATTGCGTCAGTTTTTTAACACATTATATTAAAGTTAGGTAAATATGTCAACCATATTTTTAATAATATTATTTATAATATTGTTAGGTTATTATTTCTTTTAACTTTATTCAATTTCTAAAGTTTCAATGTAGTTGTCAAGTAATTCATAGAGTAATTCTAAACTATCTATTCTATTTATTTCACATCTTATATCTGATGATTTTTTAAGACCTTTAATATACCAACCAGCATGTTTTCGCATTTCTAGAACTGTCAATCTTCCTGGTAATTCTTTACTTAACATTTCTGCGTGTCTTTTCAACATTTCTAGTCTTTGTGAGGGTGTTGGATTAACTATCTCATTTTTTCCATCTAAAGCATTTATTAAATTTCTAATCAGCCATGGATTCCCTAATACACCTCTTGCTACCATTATACCATCGCAACTTGTTTCATCTAGCAGTTTTATTGCATCCTCTATTGTAAAAACATCTCCATTACCTATTACAGGTATGGATACATTTTTTTTTACTTCTTTTATTATTTTATAATCTGCCTTTCCAGAATAAAACTGTTCTCTATGACGGCCATGAACTGTTATTGCATCAGCTCCATTTGCCTCTATTATTTTAGCAAATTCAACCGCATTGATACTGCTACTATCCCATCCAGAACGAAATTTAACAGTCAAAGGTTTATTTGAAGCAGCTTTTACCTTTTTAACTATTTCACCTGCTAGCTTTGGATTTTTCATAAGTGCAGAGCCATCTCCATTTTTAACAATTTTAGGCGCTGGACATCCCATGTTTATATCGATTATATCGATATCTTTCAAGTCATTAATTATTGTTTCAACAACATAAGCCATTATTTCAGGTTCATTACCAAATATTTGTATAGAAACAGGTCTGTCATTTTCATTTGTCTTCATCAATTCTTCTGTTTTTTTATCTTTATAATATAATCCCTTAGCACTAACCATTTCTGTTGTAACAAGCCCTGCTCCAAACTCTTTACATATTGTCCTAAAAGTTATATCCGTTATACCAGCCATTGGAGCTAATATTACATTATTTTCTAAAGTTACATTTTTAATTTTTAGCTTGCTCATCTATATTCCTACCACTCAATAGTATCTTGACTATATTTTAAAAAGTCTTTTACTCCACTCTTATCCAATATTTCTATTTCTCCAAAATTATTAATATCTAAAGCCTCAACCTTTCTAACAGTTTTTTTGTTTATTTTTTTAACACCAATTGTTTTTCCTAAAAGGCAGTTATGATTTTTAAATACTGATAAAGAGCTTTTAATCATTTTTGTTTTGAGTAATTCATCATAGTATATTTCAATTTTATTTAAAATATTACTAATAATCTTTTCTCTATCTATTTCATCACTAATTATGTCAGATAATGCAATTTTCTTACCTTCTATTTCTTCGATAATATTGTCCTTCATATCTAAAGCATTTATATAAATGCTGATAATTAAGCTATCATTATCTTTCTTATCTATTTTTTCAGCAAAAACGCTGCATATCTTTTTATCATTTACAAAAATATCATTTGGCCATTTTATATAACAATTAATTTTATCATCTAGTTGCAACATTGACTCACATACTGCTGCATTGGCTATTTGAATTATTTGTGAAGTGTAATCTTTTTTATTATTTTTCAAAATTATGCTAAAAAAAATTCCTTCACCAAAATTACTATACCATGTTTTATTATTTTTAAGCTTTACATCCTCTTGTTTTTCTGTAAGAACTAACATACCAACGGGGCAATTTTCACTTATATTTTTTGCCTTTAGATGAACAGATATCAAATCTTCAAATTGTACAAAAGTTTGACCTATATATTTAGTTGATAAATTGTTTTTTATTTTCTCGTAATCGTACATCAATACCTCCATGCATTTTTTTGCACATTAAACTCAAAGTTTTGTGCATGAAGAAATATATTTATTTCCAAGCATCATATACTGCTTTTGCTACAGCAGTTGCAACTCTCTTATCAAAAGGATTAGGAATTATGTACTCTTCGTTTAACTCATCTTCATTTATTAAATTTGCAATAGCATAAGCAGCTGCGATTTTCATATCCTCTGTTATCTTTTTTGCTCTAGCATCTAAAGCTCCTCTAAAAATACCTGGAAAAGCCAACACATTATTTATTTGATTTGGATAGTCAGACCTTCCAGTTCCTATAACTCTAATACCTACTTTTTTAGCAATCTCAGGCATTATCTCAGGTACTGGATTTGCCATTGCAAAGACTATAGCATCATTATTCATAGACTGGACCATCTCTTCAGTTAATACATTTGCGCTTGAAACACCTACAAAAACATCTGATTCCTTTAATGCATCAACCAAGCTTCCCGATAAATTATCGTTATTAGTATTTTGTGCTAACCAAAGCTTGTGACCCTCTAAGTCTTTTCTTCCTTCTTCTAAGATACCTTTTCTATCACAAACAACTATATTTTTAACACCTAATGACATTAACATTTTAGCAATTGCTGTACCTGCTGCTCCTGGTCCATTTAAAACAACTTTAATAATACTAATATCTTTTTTTACAATTTTTAATGCATTAATTAATGCAGCTGAAACTACGATAGCAGTTCCGTGTTGGTCATCATGAAATACAGGTATATCAAGAGCATCTTGTATTCTTTTTTCTACCTCAAAACATTTTGGCGCTGCAATATCCTCTAAATTTATACCACCAAATGTTGGAGCCATATTTATAACAGTATTTACAATATCATCAGCATTCTGAGATTTTAAACAAATAGGAAATCCATCTACACCTGCAAAGTTTTTAAATAATATTGCTTTTCCCTCCATAACTGGCATTGCTGCTTCTGCACCAATATTACCAAGACCTAATACAGCTGTTCCATCAGAAACTATTGCAACAAGGTTTCCTTTAGCTGTGTATTTATATACATTTTCTGTATTTTCATGTATTTTTCTGCAAGGTTCTGCAACCCCTGGAGTATAGGCAATACTCAAATCATCTCTATTCTCTATTTTCACTTTACTCACAACTTCTAGCTTACCCTTAGATATTTCATGCATTTTTAATGCTTCTTCATTATAATTCATATTTATACTCCTAAATTAAATTATTATAAAAAAGTGAACTACATTCACTCTATACACTATAAGATACAAATTTAATGATAACATAATTTATTATTCATCTCAATAATATAATAAAAAAAGTTATTCATTTTTTTGTATACTAAATAATATCCTTATTACATAAAAAAGAGCTCAAATATTTTTAAATAAAAAGATATTGGCTCTATAATTAACTCTAAAATAATTTACTAACAACATTTCTTGCTTTCTCTCTAGCAATTTCTTCTGTCATCTCTATAACCTTGATATTATCAGTTGCAAATTGAATCTTTTGTATGAATATCTCGTTACTCATAGCATCGAAGCCACTGGTTTCCCAATTTAACGGATACGTATTTTCTAATATCCATGCTCGTTTAACAGTTGTTATAGTTGCATTACTTCTCTCAATTCTATCTTTAAAATCACCTTCGCTTTTTTCTATTTCCATAATTAAAATATCGCGTTTAATGTTCATACCGCAATTAATATCATCAATAAATTTATGGGTTGAACCATCATGAGTCATACCATTTTCACAAATTATTTCTGAATTATATTTTTGATTTGATATAATATTTTGTATTTCAGTATTGTCAATATTTAAAAATTCATTATTTGTCTTATCTAAAATTTTAATATTTTTAAATCCGATTCCTATTGGTTCTAAATTTTTGTCAGGATCAGATTCAATTATTAAGTAAAAATTATAGTTCCACATAGGATGAGTTCTAAAAATATCACGTAACAACTCAATATTAAAATTTTCTGAATATAGAGACATGTGTCTTCTCCTTTTACACAAATTTACTTTAAATTTAATTATATACATAATATAATATATTAATAATCTTGTAAATATATTTTTATGTCTCTACGATGATTGTGCATTTATTCAAATTGAGAATTATACAATTTATTATAAAAACCTTTCTTTTTCATTAATTCTTCGTGATTTCCCTGTTCAACAATATTTCCATCATTAACTACCAAAATTAAATCAGCATTTTGAATTGTTGAAAGTCTATGAGCAATTATAAAGCAAGTTTTATCCTTCATTAAGTTTCTCATAGCTTGTTGTATTTTTATTTCAGTTCTTGTATCAACATTAGAGGTTGCTTCATCAAGGATTAACATTTTACAATCTAATAGCATTGCTCTTGCAATTGTTAATAGTTGTTTTTGACCTTTTGAAATGTTTGTGCCATCTTCCTTAATAATAGTATCATAGCCATTAGGAAGTCTTTTAATGTACGAATGTATTTTTGCAGCCTTACATGCTTCTATTACTTCCTCTATATTAGCATCCTTTTTACCATAGGATACATTTTCAAATATAGTGCCATGAAACAACCATGTATCTTGTAAAACCATAGCGTAAGATTTTCTTAAGCTAGACATGGTAGCCATTGTTATATCGTTATCATCTATTAATATTCGACCTTTATCTGCATCATAAAATCTCATCAGCAAGTTAATAAGTGTTGTCTTTCCAGCCCCTGTAGGTCCTACTATTGCTATTAGGCTGCCTTTTTTAGCAGAAAAGCTTAAATCATGAATTATTTTTTTATCAGGTAAATATCCAAATTCTATATTTTTTAATTCTACATTTCCTTCTACATTATCTAAAGTTATAGCACCCTCTACATCTTTAACCTCTTGTACTTCGTCCATTAAATTAAATACTCTCTCAGCTGCTGCTAATGCTGATTGAAATTCTGACATTATGTTCGCCATTTCATTAATTGGACCTGAAAATTTTCTCGAATACAAAACAAATGAGGATATATTACCTACACTCATCATTTCATATAAGTAAAAAATCGCACCCAAAACACTAATCAATGAAAGAGATAAATTATTTACAAAGTTAACAGAAGGCCCGGCTATAGTATAGTATTCAGACTTGTAATAAGCTTCAACAGCCTCCTCATTTTTTATATCAAATTTATCTACAGTGTTTATTTCCTGATTATATGCCTTAAGAGTCTTTTGTCCTGAAACCATTTCTTCAACAAATCCATTAAGCTCACCAAGCTTTAACGAGCGCTTTCTAAAAAGAGGACTTGTTTTTCCTGTTATAAATTTAGTTAAAAATATTGAGATAGGTATAGTAACTAAAAACACACCAACAAGATAAGGTGAAATTGTAACCATCATAAAAAAAGACCCAACCACTGTAATAACACTTGCACAAATTTGAATTAAATCAGTTGAAAGCGAAGTGTTAATTGTATCTATGTCATATGACATCTTGCTTAAAATATCACCGGTTTGATGTTTATCAAAATATCCTATAGGTAACTTTAAAAGCTTACTAAATAAATCCTCTCTCATTTCAAATACAACCTTGCGGCTAATATGTATCATTAAAACTGATAATAAATATGAAAAAATTGTTGAAATAACATAAAAGACAATCATCCAAAAAGCATAATAAAATACTTTATCAAACTTTACAAGCCCTTCACCAAACTCGATATTATCAATAGCCATACCTGATAGTTTAGGTCCAACTAGAGCTAAAATATTGCCTGTAATAGTTAGCAATAATGCCAATAACAATAAATATTTATGCTTATATAAATATTGCCATAATCTTAGTACAACTTTTTTTCTTGATTTTTTCTTATTTGCTGTCATATTACTCCCCACCCATCTGTGATTGACTAATTTCTTTGTATACGTCACATGAATTTATTAACTCATCGTGGTTGCCATAACCTATTATTTCGCCATCTTCCAATACAAGTATATGATCAAGACTCATAACTGAGCTTACTCTTTGAGCTACAATTATTGTTGTTGTATCAGTAAAATTGTTACTAATTTCTTTTCTTAGCATTGCATCAGTTTTGTAATCTAGTGCACTGGAGGAGTCATCTAATATAAGTATCTCAGGTTTACCAGCCAGTGCTCTTGCTATCAGAATTCTTTGCTTTTGACCCCCACTTAAATTTGCACCTCTGATATCAAGCCTTGCATTATATTCATCTTCTATATTTTCTATAAAGGTTGAGGCTTGAGCATACAAAGAGGCATTTTTCACTTGCTCAATGTCAATTTTTCTGCCTAATGTAATATTTTCAAATATTGTATCTTCAAATATTGTGTCATTTTGAAATACTATTCCAAATTTCTTACTTAGTACTGATTTATCTATGCTTTTTATATTTTGACCGTTAATTAGTATTTCGCCTGTGTTTACATCATAAAACCTCATTAGAAGATTAATAATAGTAGTTTTACCAGAGCCAGTGGAGCCAATTATACCCAAAGATTCTCCCCTTTTTAGCTTAAAGTTTATATCCGTTAAATTGTTCTCTACGTCATTGTAAGAAAATGAAACATTATTAAATTCAATATGATAATCACTTTTTATGCTATCAATATTTTCTTTTGTTAAATCCTCCGGTGTATCCAAAACCTCACTGATTCTATTAGCTGACGCGCTTGCCTTAGAAAAGGCAATAAATATCCTTGTTACAGCCAGCATTGCATTTAGAATTATAGTAAAATAGGTCAAGAAGGCTATAATCTTTCCAACCTCAGTTAAGCCCAAATTTACTCTGTATGCTCCAACTAATATGATACAAACTAACCCTAAATTTAACAACAGACTCATTGATGGATTAATAATTGCTGTTGTCATTCCAGCTCTTTTTTCTTTTTTTACAACCTCGAGGTTAATTTCTCTAAAATGTTCTTTTTCATATTCTGATTTTGACAATGCTTTAATAACTCTTATACCTACAATATTTTCTCTTACTTTCCTTATTAGCTTATCAACGGAAATCTGCTGTTCCTTATATAAGGGTATACTTTTTTTCGTAATAAAATACACCATTAAAGCTATAAGTGGTAATACAGCCACCAAAACCAAGGTTAGATATATATCTAATGTAGAAGTTACAAAAATACCTCCAATAAGTAATATTGGGGCTCTAATTCCTATTCTTTGCATCATACCTAGCATGTTATGAACATTATATGTATCAGTTGTCATTCTTGAAATCAACGACGGTACGCCAAAATTGTCTACCTGAGAACTTGATAAGTATGAGATTTTTTCAAATAAATCATGCCTTATGTTTTCTGTGGCATTTCTTGATACTTTAGCTGCCATACGATTAGCTGTAATATTAAGCGTAACACCTAGGATTGAACAAACTATCATCAAACCACCCCAAATAAAAATTAAATTAATATTTTTAGTCGGAATTATATAATCAATAATATAAGCTAATATCCAAGGTAGACACAAATCCATAATTGTTCCAATGAATTTAATAATAAATCCAAAGGTCATTCTCCCAATATAAGGTTTTAAATATCCAAATATTTTTTTCATTATTTTTTACCTCTAATATTTTATGTCTAATTTATCCACACAAATAATATTATACATTAAAAAAATTGTTATGTGTATACCTTTTAGTATTCAAAAAAATTATGACGGTTAATTTTGTTTATTATAATAGAGGTTTAGTAAATAATATTTATCTTAACAAGCATAGTAGAGAGTTGTTTATTTGATATACTTTTGTTTTAAATTTAGAGTAGCAATAGCGCCGAAAATCAAAGCATATAAAAAACGTTTATGTGACTTGATGACGATTTCCCTTCCTTATAAAAATCAAGGGAAACCGAATCACGGAATCATAAACGTTTTTTATATGCTTTGCTTCTCCTAGATTCGTAGTAGAAGTAAGTCGAGGTAATTATTCGTCTACTAAGCTTTGACCGTAGTCGGTAATATAAATACTTATTTGACTGTACTTGTTTGTATAACCTTGGCATGCTTTACTGCATCCCAAATGTATACTGAAATCACATAATCTATCATACTGTGTACAATTGTACCTATACCAACAAGTAAAATTACTGCATATACATAACCATTTGAATAATATCCACTAGTTAATGCATTGCCGAAATAGAAAGGAGTAACAACTAGAACCTCACATATGCCATGAATGCAGGCAATAAAAATTCCAAATAATAATGACTTATATTTTGATGACAATAAGTTCGGATTATTTTTTAATATTATCGCTCCGACTAAAGCAAAAACCATGTGACTTAATGCTCTTAAAACTACTACTATAGGAAATCCACCTATAAAAAAGCCAATAGTCGTTCCAATTGCCACACTTAAACTGACAAATGGAGAAATAAACATTGCTATAAATACTGCAACATGACTAGCAAGAGTAAATGATGCCGGTTCAAGTATTATTTTTATTGGTGATATAATTGGTATTACAATACCAATTGCACACAACAACGCTGCTACTATCATATTTTTAGTCTTTGTATTTTTAAACATTTCTGTCCTCCAAATTTTATATATCATTACTAGTGTCTTTACACCTGTAATGTCATTATAATATTAGAAGAACTATTTGTCAATACGACATTTTAACGTATAATATTTACACTTTTATAGTAAAATGTTCTGCTGCTTTAAAATTTCCATAATCCTTTTATATGAATCCTCATTAGTACAACTTATTGTATGTAAGTGTATCCCTTCTGTTAATGAGGATAGCGGTTGTGCATTATGATCCATAACCTTTTTTATAAACTCATCTGCATCATAACGAGAAAAAATATGCAGAGGTCCTGTTAATTCACCATAAATAGAATGTTCAACAATTACATCTAAAATAGCACCGCCATTATCTATTATTGTATATAACTCATCCTTTAACTTATCCACTCCATGCTTACAAGCAATAGTTTTAACAAATCTATCTTTATTTTCATCCTTATTCTTTAGTAGGTATCCACGAGGAGTTGCAAATATACTTAGACCGAAAGCGCGTATTAAAGCAATATCACCGACTATAACTTGTCTGCTAACAGAAAATTCCTTTGAAAGAGTTGTAGCCGAAATCGGAACTTCACTACTTGAAAGTATTTCTATAATCTTATCTCTTCTTTGTATTGCATTCACAATATATACCTCTTTTATTTAGATTTTATAGTCTCAACTGCGTTGAGCCATCCTACGGATATTATATTATATAATTAAGAAATGTCAAACTAATAGAAAACTGTACCTTGCAAAAAATGTTAATCTGTATCTTTTAAAGTGAACAGAAAACGATATAATAAAATTATAAAAAATATTATTTAGTATTATTTACATTGTTATATTTATGGAGGTAAAAATGCATGGTGAAAAAACAAAGAGTATAATTTACACAGCACTATTTGCTGCATTAGTTTGTGTTGCTACATTCATAATAAAAATTCCATCTGTTGTAACAAACGGATATGTTCATCTAGGAGACGGATTTATATTTATAGCTGTTATCTTGCTTGGCAAAAAAAATGGAGCATTGGCTGGTGCAATAGGAGCTTCTCTAGCTGATATGTTAGGCGCTTATAATCATTATATATTACCGACATTTATTATAAAGCTAGTGATGGGATATATAATGGGTATAGTTATTGAAAAACTACCTTCTAAAAAAAGCAGTTGGCTAATTGGAGCCTCTGTTGGAGCTATATGGCAAATACTAGCTTATTATGTTGTAGGTTCAATATTTGTTGGTAGTTTTATAACTACTCTTATGGATATACCAGGAAACTTTATGCAATCCTTAACTGGTATTGTTATAACTCAATTATTGTCTGGGCAATTAAAAAAACTTTTAAGATGACACCTATATCTTCACATAATAATTTATGTGGAGATTTTTCCTTTTTTATAGTATAATTTACATATTAAATTATAAGGAGGCAGGTAATGAATTTTAATGATATTTTTAAAGGTTCGAAAAATAATTCAAATGCAAATTTTGAAGAAAATCAGTTTAATAACCAAAATAAAAATCCTATTAAAAATTTATCAAGAACAATAAAAATTGTAGCTGTAATAGTAGTAGTTCTAGCATTCGCTTTAAACTCTACCTACCAGGTAAAGGAGCAAGAGCAGGCGGTTATACTAACTCTTGGTAAACCAACAGGGACAACAGGCTCAGGCTTGCATTTTAAAATTCCTTTTATTCAACAAATAGAGAAAGTAAACACTACTATAAAAGGATTGACAATAGGTTACCAAGAAGGTTCAGGACAAAGTGTAGAATCAGAGTCACTTATGATAACTGGAGATTATAACTTTGTAAATGTTGATTTTTTTATAGAGTATAAAGTATCAGATCCAATAAAAGCCTTATACTCTTCGCAAAATCCAGTATCTATTCTAAAAAACATTTGTCAAAGCTCTATTAGAACTATTATAGGTACATCAGAAGTAGATGCTGTTTTAACAACAGGCAAAACAGAAATACAAGCCAAAACAAAAGAATTAGTATTAGAAAAGCTATCAGAGCATGATATAGGAATTCAAATAGTTAACATTACAATACAAGATGCAGAGCCACCTACTACTGAAGTCATGGAAGCATTTAAGCAAGTAGAAACTGCAAAGCAAAGTAAGGAAACTGCAATAAATAATGCAAATAAATATAGAAATGAAAAGCTTCCTGCTGCTCGAGCTGATGCTGATAAAATCCTGCAAAACGCTGAAGCTACAAAGGCACAAAGGATAAATGAAGCAACAGGTCAAGTAGCTAGATTTAATAAAATGTATGAGGAATATATTAAATATCCCGAAATAACTAAAAAAAGGATGTTTTTTGAAACTATGGAGGAAATAATGCCTAGCCTAGAGGTTATTATTGACAATGGTGATGGTACAACTCAAAAGGTTTTACCTCTAAAGCCTTTTACAACAACAGTACAAGGAGGTAATGAATAATATGAAAAAAACAATAACTATTATAATCAGTCTTTTATTAATTTTAATTATATTTACCTCTTTTACGGTCATTACATATGAAAATGAATATAAATTAATTAAACAATTTGGAAAAGTTAATAGAGTTATTAAAGATTCAGGTATAAGCTTTAAATTGCCTTTTATTGAAAATGTTGATACTCTGCCAAAAAATATTATTTTATATGACTTAGCAACCTCTGATGTCATAACAAAAGATAAAAAAGCTATGGTTGCAGACAGCTATGTATTATGGGAAATAACAGATCCATTAAAATTTGCACAATCATTAAGTTCATCAATTACAAATGCAGAATCAAGAATTGATACAGTAGTATATAATGCTTTAAAAACTATAATTGGTAGCCAAACACAAAATGATATTATAAATAGTAGAAATGGAACATTAAGCTCAGATATAATGGAGATAGTAGCAAACCCAATGCAAGAGTATGGAATAACAATACTTTCAGTGGAAACTAAACGATTAGATTTACCTAATGACAATAAAACAGCAGTTTTCAACAGAATGATATCAGAAAGAGCTCAGATTGCCGCTGGATATATAGCTGAAGGAGAAGAAGAATCTCAAAAGATTCAAAACAGCACTAATAAAGAGATACAAATAAGTATTTCTCAAGCAAAAGCACAGGCTGAGACCTTAGTTGCAGAAGGTGAAGCAGAGTATATGAAAATTTTATCTGAAGCTTACAGCTCTGTGGAAAGAAAAGATTTTTATGAATTTATTAGAAGCTTAGATGCTATTAAAGCCTCTTTAGTTGGTGAGAATAAAACATTAATACTTCCAATAAATTCTCCATTGACTAAAATTCTTCTTGGAGAATAAAATTGAAAAAGACACTTCAAAAAAGTGTCTTTTTTAGTTATTTTACAATTCTACATACTCTTCAATTAAAAATATTATAATATCCTCTAGTTCCTCTTGATTTCTGTCGCAATAAATACTATCTATAATTTCTTCATTTTCATATAAAATAATATTATATAACCACTCATTATTCTCTATAACAACATGATTAGCTTTTATAAAAAATTTATTATTTATACTAAGCTTTAAACTATATGCATTATCATAATCAGCTATATCAGCAAGTGTTTTAGAAAAATCAAAAATTTTATCCTCCAAAGACATCTCTTTCAACCTTCCACTTCTTAATTATTTAGGTTACAATGTTTTTTACTATCGCAAGATGCACAATTTGACTTTGAACATCCACAGCCCCCACATTTTTTAATTTCAATACCTGCTTGTATAATTTTTTTCATAGAGATTTTAGTTTGCATTATAATCTGTTCAGGCTCCAGGTTTTCTTCAACTTTAACAATTTCACCATTAACCATAGTGACAGGAAAAATTTTCTCTCCATATGCATCATACAATCTCTTTATTTTAATATTTTTATCTAATTCATCAGTTGCTAACAGCACATTGTATCTATCTATTTGAGCCCCTACTGATTTTAACTTATCTACTAAAATTTGCAGGTCATCATTTTTTATATTTAAATCAAATATTTGAATTGTATTCACATTAACTCCTTATATAATAATTAGTAACACATTTTTGCATTACTTATGTAAATATAATACATTATAATTATGTAAAAATCAACAGTTAATAGGTTATATCAGAAAATTCCATATCAAAATTTTCGATTTTTACACTAAAATCACTATCAAAATCTTCATAAGCATTTTCATAATCAAAATCTTTAAGGGTTGGAAATTCAATAATGAACTCACTTCCCTCACCTTTTACGCTATTAACACTAATATCTCCGTCTTGCATTTGCAACAAAGTTTTTACAAGATATAGACCTATCCCGCTACCTTCGGTATTTCTAGTCATGCTTCCATCAGCTTGATTAAATCTATCAAATATACTTGATAAATGTATAGAATCAATACCAATTCCGTTGTCTTTTATAGATATATATACTTTTTCTTCATCATCATAAACACTTACTAATATTTCTGTCGCAACATTCTTTTTTGAGTATTTTACTGAATTAGAAATTAAATTTAGCATTATTCTTTCCATTTTATCTACATCAACATTTACATACTTCTCTTCTATTTCAGTATCAAAAATCAAATTAATTCTTTGGTTAATTAAGTGTTCCTTTACTGAAAGACTTATATCCTCAATAACTTTTATTATATTATGTGGCTTTAAATTTAAATTAGCAAACCCTGCATCAACGTTTGTTATGTCTAAAATATTGTTAAATAACCTTAGCAATCTAAATGTATTCTTTTTAATAGTTTTTATGTAATCGTTTAATTTAAAGGGATGCTTAATATTATTCTGCGCTAAGTTAGTTTCCATAATATGTATAACTCCATATATTATAGCAATAGGGGTCCTAAGCTCATGTGAAATACTAGATAAAAATTCACTTTTTAATTTTTCCAAATGCATTGACTCTTCAACAATTTTTTTCTTTTGCTCTAGCTCAATCTTATAAGTTAAGTCTCTGCCAGAACAAATATATACTCCTCTGTCCTTAAGATATTTTACATTCCAATCTACTGTTCTATACTCACCATTTTTGCATAGTAATTTTATTAGAAATTCTATACTATCTTCTTCAATAATATCATCAATTTTATTACAGACAATAGGTAAATCTTCTTTATGTATATAATTAATAATAGATGAATCTAAAACTTCATGTTCTCTATAACCTAGTGTTTCTAGCATTTGCTTTCCAACTTTTTTTATGCAATAGTTTTCATCAATTATACAGAAAAAGTCTATAGTTGTATTAAAATAAAGATTTATTTGTTCATTTGCCTCTTTTTCAAATTTCAAATTTTCTTCTAATCTAGTGTACAAAATAGCATTTTGTAGTAATATAGATATATTTCTACAAACAGCCTCCATAAACCTGCTATCCCAACTATAACTATATTCCTCAGAATTACAGCCAAAATTTATAACTCCGAAGCTTACATCATTATAAACTAAAGGATAACAAGCACAATAATAAATACCTTCAGCTTTTGTGTGCATTGTCTTAATTTCATTATTAAACTCTAATATATTGGTCATTGGAACAGGTATTTTACTATTGAATACATCATACATAAACTCTTTGCATATATCAGTATTGACATATGAGTCCATAAAGGTTTGGGTTACACCATAAGATGTGCAATATTCAAGCTCGTCCAGATCAAAGTCATATAAGAAAACACAAATACTATCTACATTTAAAAGTGTTTTAAAATCTTTGTAAAGGCTGCTAAACAAACTTTTCAAATCAATTTTTGATGAAGCATTGTTTAGTATTTTATATATAATTGATAACTGTTCATTTTGAATTAAAAGTTCATTTCTTAGTTTTACACTTTCAGTTATATCTCTTATATTGCCAAGAATGGCAACTACCTTATTATTTTCATCAAATACAGGGCTTTTACTTGTTTCGTAGTAAATTACCTCATCACCGATAATTTGAGTATTGTAAGTAACAAAAGTTTTTTTAGTGCTAATAACATATAAATCTTCTCTTCTATACTTGTATGATAAATTTTTATCCCACAATTCATGATCAAACTTATACAGTATATCTTCTCTACTTATATTAAAATATTTCTCAAATATATCATTAACAAATGTGTATTTACCGTTAACATCTTTAATAAAGTTAGAGTATTCTATGCTTTTTCCGTTTTTTAAATAAAAGTTAGTAAATACTTCTTCATTTATTGTAAACAGTTTAAGAATTGTTAAACTTATATTGTCTATATTTATAATGTTAGATTTCCCATTAATTGGTATAAGCTGTTTGTATTTTGAACACAAATTTGTGTTATAACTATTAATTCCACATTTTATAACATTTTCTAATGTTTTATCACAGCAAATTTGTGATATGCTCTTATATAGTATCTCATTTCTATTGTATGATAACATATCTAGTGCTGTATTATTTATGTTTAAGATTAATCCATTATCATCAACAACAACAATAATTTCACTTAAATCATTGTATAATGCTTCAAAATTTAACAAAAAATTATCAATCACGTTCGCTCCCCCTGCTTATATAGCCTACCGTTCTAAATAAATTGTAAGATAAAACTTTAAAGAATTCTACTTTTTGTTTCTTTTTTTTCGTTATTTTTTGTATTTTTAAGAGACATAATTCGACAATTTAATTGCCTAGAAAATAATGAAAAAAGTGTTGAAAAACTGTATAAATAGTTTTTCAACACTTTTACTAATCTTCATCTATTTTTTTAAATCTCATACCAATTCCCCATACTGATACAATTGGTAAAACCTCTACATATGCATGTTTATCTATACTTGACAAGTATCTTTTAATATCTACAGATTCCTTTGGTGAACACACGCAGCATAACTGAATCTTTTCAGTATTAGTATATGCTCCAGTTATAGTTCTAAGTGTAACACCTCTTTTTAAATTCTTCATAATATAATCGCTTATTTCATGATACTTTTCGCTTATTATTTCATGCTTATAGAGCTTTGTGCCAACTCCAAACATCACATAGTCTATTACCTTAGTGAATAAAAATTGGATTATGAGTCCGTACAAAGCAACTTTTATACCTAGAATAAAACCTGACAATATTAATATCGCACCATCAAGAATAAGCATGATATAGCTTATATTAATAAATGGTAATAGCTTTTTTTGTATAATTTTAGATATTGTATCTGTTCCACCATATGAATAATTTAACCTTAATACTATTCCAACACCTATTCCATATAATACTGAAAAGCATACAACTACTAAAAAAGTATCATCTATTATAATTTCTATATTTAATTTCTGCAGTAATAGTAAAAACGTAGGATAAAGTACAGATAACATTATTATTTTCATTACTTCTCTTTTACCCATGAGAAGAAGTGTTGTTATAAGTATTGCGATTGTAAAAATATAGTATATGTAAGAATAATTAAAACCTGTTACGCTCTCAAGCAGAATAGACAATCCAGTGATACCACTTGTACTTAGTCCATTAGGTTTTAAGACTGAATTTGATGCAAATGCAGTAATAAAGCAGCCTATAATCAATAATGTATATTCTTTTAATAAATTATCGTAACTTTTTTTAATTTCCTGTTTTATCATTTTTAATTTTGCTCCATATCATTACTAGCCAACTTTTCAACAAATGAATTTATTCCTAAATCTTTAGCTAATTGCAAACATTTATTCATTTCATCAAGTTTTTCTTCATTTTTATAAATTAAGGCAAGGCAGTAATTAGCCATAGCTCTTCTATAATAATTTCTGCCATTTTCACATAAATCTATAAAAAATTCTTTTCTTTCTTCATATTTTCCTTGGTATAAATCATCGACAGCAAATATAAATTCAATACCTTTATTATTGCCCTCTGTCCTTTTATATGTCATAAGTGTTTCTCTTGCATTTTCAAGAAGCTCATGACCTTCTTCAACTTCTCCACCAAATATCATTGATAAAACTAAGTCTTGATAGAACAAATGCTGACCATTAGCTGGAATTTGTTTTAATTCTTTATTTAATACATGCTTTACTTCATCAAATCGTCCAGCATAAAATAATCCTGTTGCTTTTTGAAGTAAATTTATATCTCTATCTCTTTTACTCTGCATTTTTTGCAATAAGATATCACATTCCTTTACATATTCATTTGGATTTCTGTCTGAATATAATATTTTATTTAATCTTTCAACTGTTTTGGTTAATGATCTATATTTATACACAAAGCGTACTATAAGTACAATTACTAAAATTAAAATAATTTTACCCATTTAACATTATATCCTCCATTCTTTATTCGTTAAATAATCTAACAGCGTTTAGCTGCAAGCTTAAGTCATTTGATATTATATCATTGCAATAATATATTGTAAATATAAAACAAGCACTAGATTTAAACATCTAAATTTACCCTTTTAAATTTCAAGTTATATGACTTATATTCTGATAACGCTAATCCTATAAAACAAGATAATATCAACATTATTTGCGGTGTCAAGCTCACAGAATCAACTGCACCATGTATTAAAGTCATACATAAAATAAGCATTACAAGGATACTAAACTTATTACTTTTATCTAAAAAATATTCTTTCAAAACTCTTTTTACTATTGAAACTAATGTAATTAAAAATGTTGTAAATCCAATAATTCCTGTTTCCATAAATATTTGCAAATAGACATTGTGGCAATGCTCAATGTATTTAGTAATTACACTGCTATATGAAGTTGTATATTTAAAAAATGTGCCAAAGCCTATACCTGTAAGCAAATTATCTTTTATAATTCTTATGCTTGTTTTCCACAGTTCAATTCTATATAAAAAAGAAGTATCCTCTGGTATCTTCGCTATATCAGCCCTATTCACACCTAAAACTGTATCTGTTCCAAATATAAAAATCAATACAATTATCACAAAAAATAGATATTTTTTGTCAAATAAAATTCCTAAACATAAAAATGACAAAACTAGTGATACCCAGCTTGTTCTAGAAAAAGTAAAAAACAGGCATATTATAGAAGATACAAAAGTAATTTTTTCAATAATATTTAATCTCTTATTTTTTGGACTGCCTATGTTTACACAAATTGTTATAATAATAATATTTATATAGAAACCAAATACATTTGGATTAAAGAATGTTGAAAACATACGTTTTTTTAAATCATATTCTTCAGCATCAATCCATTTTTTAGGCATAACATACATAGGATCAAGCATTTGAAATGCACCGATAATATATGTGATTAATGCAGTTATATAAATAATCATTAATAGTTTTTCTATATCAATATTGTCACAATTAATTGATACATACGAAATGGTAAGAATACATACAAATATCATCATTCCAAAGAATGATGATATTAGAATATACTTTGAACATATTATTGATACTAAACAGGATATAGATATAAGCAGTAAATACTTATTATCCTTTATATATTTTATTGTTTCATATTTTTTATTAATTAATTCTTTTAATATTATAAATATCATAAATATATATGCTAGTGGCACAAATAAAACAGAAAGAAATATTAAAAGAAATATTGTGTAACATTTTTTCATTTTTTCCTCAGTTTAATTAAATTTAACTATGAACGTACTACCTTCACCAATTTTACTTTCTACATCTATTGATGCTCTATGTGATTCAACTATCCATTTAGCTATACTAAGTCCAAGACCTGTTCCTCCAAACTTTCTATTTCTAGCCTTATCACTTCTATAAAATCTATCAAATATTCTCTTTTTATCTTCATCAGAAATACCAATACCAGTATCTTGAACAGATAAGATCTTTTGTTTTTTCTCAGTGTAAAGTTTGATAGTCACACTTCCCTCTTCAGTGTATTTTATTGCATTATCCACTAAAATAACCACGAGTCTTCTAATTTTGTCATAGTCGCCTTTCATTATAACATTTTCTTTAATTTCTGTCACCATATTTAGATTTTTATTTTTAGCCATAATCTGCATATTATCAGTTACATTATCTACAATCTCTGATAATGAGATTTCCATTACCTCTAGCTTAGTTTCATTTGCATCAACCTTAGCTAAAGTAAGTAGTTGGTCAATTAAGCTTGCCATTACTCTGGTCTCAGAATATGCGTTATCAAGCCATACTTCATTTTCCTCTATCGTTCCATCCTCATTAGACATCATTACATCTAGGTTGGTTTGTATAACTGTAAGCGGTGTTCTAAGCTCATGAGATGCATCAGCAATAAACTCTTTTTGCTTTTTCCATGTTTCTCTGACTGGATTTAATGCTTTTCCAGTAAATATATAACTTATAGCTAATAAAGCAATAATTCCTATTACTCCCATAAGCCAAAGCACTGTCTTCAAAAACGACCAGAAATAATTTTCGCCGGAAGTTTCCTCATAAACTTGTATTACCTTTGGTGTATTTTCACTATCAATATATTTGGTATATATTCTATAGCCTACTCCATCAACCTTCTTTTTTTCAAAGCTATCCTTTTTCTCATTTAAGGATTTAACTGCTAAATCTATAATGGCTTCTGCTAAGTCTGTATCTTCGCTTTTTACATGCAATACGTTCATGGATTTATCATACGAAACATAATTAGAGCTTAATTTTTCATTTCCAAATAAAAAAATCCTATTTTTCAGTGATGAAAAATTTCTATTTGTAAATAAATCTTCTAAAGAAACAGGATCTCTATTATATATTTGAATTTTTAATGCTTCATTAGCCATAAGCTTACAGGTTTGATCCTCATAAACAAATTTAGTAAAATAATATATGCCTGTTGTGATAAACACCATAAATATAGTCAATATTATTCCCATATAAAAGGTTAGTTTAATGTGAAGTTTTTTAAACATAATTTACCTTCCTTTTATTTTTCTTTAAGCATGTATCCGACACCACGAACTGTTTCAATTTTAGCATTTGTATTTTCTAGTCTTCTTCTTAAATGGTGAACATATATTTCAATATTGCTTTCAAGTATATCTGATTCCAAACCCCATATTCTATCTATAATTTGTTCACGAGTAAATACTTGTTTCGGTTTTTTAATTAGCATTTCCATAAGCATAGCTTCCTTTAATGGAATCTTATACTCTGTATTGTCAACATAAAGCATGTAGTTTTTAACATCATATTTTACATCTTCAAATTCGTATGTTTCACCTATAAATTCCGTACTTTTTCTTCTTGATAATGCTTTAACTCTGGCTATTAATTCTTTTGTTGCAAAAGGCTTAACCAAATAATCATCTGCACCAGTTTCTAGACCAAAAACCTTATCATCTACCGTATCTTTAGCCGTCAACATAATAACAGGAGTTTTGTTTCCTGATTTTCTAATACTTTTAAGTATCTCAATACCATTTATACCAGGAAGCATTATATCTAATACTATTACATCATAAATGTCCTTCTTAGATAACAACAAGCCTTCTTCTCCGTCATTGGCTATATCAACATCAATTTTTTGCTTAGAAAACAAAAATTTTAATGCTTGAGTTATTTTAACCTCATCTTCAACAATTAAAACTCTCATATATAATTACTCCCTTCTTATAATTCCTTTTCATTCATGCTAAGTCTAAGAATTATCTTCTTATATTTAATTATAGAATTATTTTCTTAATTATCGCTTAATTTATTTACATACTATGTAATACTAATCTTAATACTTGAGATTAGTATTGTATACTGTTATAATTTGTATTATACATCAAAAGTATAAGGAGGACAATATACATTGATAAAAGGAATAATTTTTGATATGGATGGAGTGCTAATAAATAGCGAAGATCTATATAATGAATATGGATATAAATTTTTTAAAAATCTTGTAACAGATGTTGATGTAGAATTTTTAGATAGTTTTAGAGGAACAGCAACAAGATATTTAGTTAGAGCTATGGTAGAAAAGCATAACATAACAATGATACCTGAGGATAAGCTATTAAAAATGCTAGATGAGGGTGGAAGCTTAATATATACTCAAAATCCAAAGCTTAAACTTTGTAATGGTGTTTTAGAATGGTTAGAATATTTTTATAAAAACAACTATAAAATGACTATAGCTTCATCAACTATAACAGATAATATTGATGTAGTTGTAGAAAGATTTAATCTTCAAAAATACTTTAAAAACTACATAGGCGGCAATATGGTTAAAAAAACAAAGCCTGAGCCTGAAATTTTCTTAAAAGCAGCTGAGCTATTAGGTTTAAAACCTGAAGAATGTTTAGTAATAGAGGATTCAACCAATGGATTAAAGGCTGCAAAAGCAGCAGGTTGTAAGGCAATTGGATACCTATATGAAGGACAAAATCCACAGGATTTATCTCTTGCTGATATAGTATTTGACAAATTTGGTGCAGATAAAATTCCTATGCTGGAAAAGTTTATGAAAATGAACTAATAAGCAGTAGATAAAGATAAATTATCACTTCGATATACTTTTGTCATGAATCTAAGGGAAGCAAAGCAGATAAAAAATGTTTTTTATTTTTTCTTTGATTTTCGGTGCTATGGAAGCAAGAAATATAAAAAAAGTTAATGCGACTTCAGCGAGATTTACCATCCAAACATTAGGGAATAATCTCCTAATGTTTTCATAAATCAAGGTAAATCTCGTTGCGGAGACAGAAACTTTTTTTATATTTATTGCTCACCTTAAATTCGTAACAAAAGTATATCGAAGAAACAATTTTCTACTAAGCTTTTACTTGCCAATGCTATTTATCTACTACATATCAAATATTATTTCTGATAAGCATTTAAGTCCATACTCTAAATCTTTTAATGATGCGTAGGAATATGAAATCCTTAAATATTGGTTTTTTGAAAAATCATATATATTGCCAGGGTTAATTAAGATTTTTTTAATTAATGCAAGTGTAAAAAGCTTTTCTGTTGATATTTTCTTATTTAATCTTAACCAGATATAAAACCCACCCTTAGGTACTGACCAAGAGGCTATATCTTTAAAATATTTATTAAGTATATCTAAAACAAAATTTCTTCTGTCTAATAGATGCTTTTTTAATCCAATTAGATGTCTTTCGTACAAGCCACTTTCTAACCACTCATATAAAATCCACTGGGAAAGAGAGCTTGCACCATAATCAGTTTGCATTTTAACATCACCTAATCTTTCAACTACTGGTTCAGGTCCAACTATCCAACCAATTCTAAGTCCCGGAGCCAATGTCTTAGACACTGTACCTAGATATAAAATACTTCCATTGTCATCTAAAGATTTCAAAGGCGCTGGAGGTTCATCTTCAAGCCAAAGTTCTCTATAAGCATCATCTTCAATTATCGGAAGTCTAATACTCTTACAGTAATTAACTAACTCAACTCTTCTTTCGTTAGGCATTATCATTCCAGTTGGATTGTGAATGGTTGGTATGGTGTACAGTAATGACGAATTATCACTAGCATGTTTATCTACCTTCATATTCCAGTACATAATACCATTTTTATCCATTGGAACACCAGACAACTTAACTCCAGCAGATTGAAACACCTGTAATGAATTCAAATATGACGGTAACTCAACAAACACTGTTGAGCCCTTTCTTAACATGCATACAGAAATAAGCTGCAAAGCTTGAAGTGAGCCCGAAACTATAAGTATTGAGTTAGGAGACACATTAATTCCAAAGCGTTTGATATATTTACTTATTGCTTGTCTTAATTCTAAAAGTCCTAAAGGCCCTAAGTAGTTAAGTTTTACATTGTTTTCTTGTACTCCTTTAATTATTTCATCGTTTAATATATTAGGTATAAGCTCTGGTGAAAGTTCTCCAGTTCCAAGCCTAATAATGCCTTCTTCAAATTCTTGCTTATTGATAGTTTGTATAGTTTCTATATTAGATTTAAAGCTACCAGACTTAATATAATTACTCCAATTTGGAGGCGCAGAAGACATAAGCAGTGACCATGTGTTATTTATTATCCTTGTTCCTCCACCAGCAGTTCCCTCAATAATCCCTGTTGCTTTTAACTCATCCATAGCTTGCACTATAGTGCTTCTATTAACATTAAAAAAAGCAGCAAGCTCTCTTTGAGACGGTAATTTACTACCTATAACCCAATCACAGCAAGCTACCTTTGAGTTTACATAGTCAACAATTTGCTTATAAATTGGTGTATTGTTATTTTTATCTGGTACAAAATTAATTTCTTCTAATTTAATCTGAGAATTTGACATAAAAACCTCTAGTAATTTTACTTTATTTTAGTATATAACTTGGTTGGGTGCCAGTCAATACTTGGTAGGATACAATTTTGATTTAAAGCTTTATAATTAGCAAAAAGGAGGAATGGATACATATGTTAGATATTTTATTAAAGGGCTTTGCTATAGGAATAGCTTATGTCGCACCTATAGGAATGCAAAATTTATATGTTATAAATACTGCAATGTCTCAAAGTAAAAAAAGAGTTTACCAAGTAGCAATAATAACTATTTTATTTGATATATCATTAGCATTGGCATGCTTCTTTGGTATAGGAGCAATAATTGATAATGTTGAAATTTTAAAAACTATAATATATGGTATCGGATCTCTAGCTGTAATTTGGATAGGCATATCACTTATAAAATCAACTCCTAATATGCAAAGTAACAATATTGATTTAAATATGCCAGTAAAAAAGGTCGCATTATCTTGTTTTCTTGTAACGTGGGCAAATCCTCAAGCATTAATCGATGGTACTCTTTTGTTTGGTGGTTTTAGAGCTTCGTTGCAAGCTAATTTATCAACATTTTTTATAATTGGTTCTTGTTTAGCTTCAGCTACTTGGTTTTTGTCAATAGCAACAATTGTTAGTATATTTAAAAATGCTATTAATGAGAAAGTAATAAAGATTATAAATATTGTTTGTGGAGCTATACTTATATACTATGGCTTAAAGCTTGGCTATAATTTCATATTAGAAATTCGTCTTTTTTAAAAACGTGGAACAAATTTTATTTCTTATCGTCTAATTTTGTGTAAAAGCAAAATTTATTACACAAAGAAAGGAATAAAATTATGAACAAAAAAATTACAAGAGGATTAGCAACAGGATTGATAATGCTTACAAGTATGGGAGTAGCTTTTGGAGCTGGTACACAATTTGAAATAAAGGCAACGATGGATAGCGGAGTAAAAGTAATGTACAAAGATAAAGCTCAGAAGCTTGTTGATGTAAATGGGGAAATTAAAGATCCTATCATGTATAAAGGTACTACATATATTCCTATTAGAAGTGTTGCGGATATTTTTGGAGTAAGTGTTGATTGGGATAATGATAATAGAAAGGTTTTATTAGAGGATAATGTAACATTATCATTAGAAAAAGATTCACTTGAAACAATAATGGAGTCAGTATATTCAAGAATTAAAGAAAAACCAATGATGCTAGCAAATACTGTTGTAACAGATGAAAATTCAAAATACTATTTAGGACTTGAATCATTAAAAGGCGCAGAGGCTTTAGCATCAGAACCAATGATAGGCTCTATAGCACACTCTGTTGTTTTACTTAGGGCTCCTGAAGGTAGTAATATAGAAGTACTTAAAAAAGAAATAAAAGAAAAAGTTGACCCAAGAAAATGGGTATGTGTTGGTGTGGAAAGAGAAGAAGTAATTGTTGATAATATCGGTAATTTGATAATTATGATTATTGACGGAGCAAATCCTACAGAAGTACACGAAGGTTTCTTAAAATTAAAATAATGAAATATAATAAAAGATTAATGTTAATAATTGGTATATCTGCTGTTATGCTTTTAGGATCAATCTTAGCATTTACATCATGCAGTAAGAAACCTTCAGAAGACACTAACACATCCATAAATGATAACCTAAATGACAATAACAGCTCAAATGGTGAACAGAATAATAATTCTGAAAAGGATAAAGACAATAATAACGAAGATGACAAATCAACTGAAGATAAAAAAGATGAAAATGATGGTAGTAAAGATGATAATGTAAACAGTGAAAACAACTCACAGGATAAAGAAAATTCAAATACCGACAAAGATAATATATCTTCAGGTAATAAAGATAATAACCAGTCATCAAATAACAACAATAATTCTGGCAACACCACTTCGCCGGATAAGTGTGAAGATAATACTGGCACGGGTAATATGGAAATAAATAAAGAAGGCATCTATGCTATAAATAATCATTATTTCAAATCAATTTACCCACTTGATGAAAAATCAGTTCTAAAGGCTGCAAATTATATGAAAAGCTTGCAAGAAACATATCTAACAGAAAACAATAAAGTTTTTTATGCTGTAATTCCAGATAAAACCTACTATGACAAATCATCAAGCTATGATAAGCTCGATTATGATAAAATGGCTAGTATACTTAATGAAAACATAAAAAATATGGAATATATTAAGCTAAAAGATTTATTAAGCTTAGATGATTATTACAGAACAGACAACCATTGGAGACAAGAGAAGATAATTGATGTTGCAAATAGAATTGGAGAAAAGTTAAGTTTTAAAATTAACGCTAATAATTTTGAGAAAAAATCCTACTCTGGCTTAAAAGGAATGTACTCTAAGTATGTTACTAATGCTAAAGATAAGGAAGAATTTCAATATCTAACAAATGATCATATAACAAATGCTACTGTAGACAATTATCAAAATAAAAAATTTACAAGCGTTTATGATACAAATCGTTTAAACACTGACATATCATATGATGTATTTTTATCAGGTGCAACACCATTTCTTACAATTACAAACTCATCAGCAAACAGTGATAAGGAGCTTGTAATATTCAGAGATTCATATACAAGTAGCTTAGCTCCACTTTTAATTAGTGAATATAGTAAAATAACGCTTATAGATACCAGATATATGGCTAGCACATTAATCAAAGATTTTATTGAATTTAATAATCAAGACGTATTATTTTTATACAGCTCTGCTGTTATAAACAATAGCACGATGTTGAAATAACATATTTAAAAATAAAAATATATATAAAATTCAAAAAAGCAAGATTAACTTGCTTTTTTATTTTATGAAATGTTAGAATAAATTTAAATATGGAGGAATTTATTATGAAAATTGAATTATTAAACAATGACGTTTATAAAGGAAAAAAGTTATTATTTAAATATAAAACAGAATATTTTTACGATATCGAGACTAAAGAAAATGAAAATGATTTTGGTTTTTCTCTTGTTAAAAGACCCTTTTATAAAACAATAGAAAAACAATTTGAGGATATACTTTTATCAGATTGGCTTGAAAACCCTATGCTTTTTGGCGCAATTGAAGACGGAATGATAGTAGGTTATTTAGAATTAAGTCACGAGAAGTGGAATAACAGAATGAGAATTTCAAACATTTTAATTGAAGAAGCCTATCGTGGTCATGGCATAGGCAAAGCATTAATGGAAAAAGCCTACTCTACAGCTGTTGAGAAAAATGCAAGAATGCTTATTTTGGAAACACAGTCATGCAACTATAATGCAATTTCATTTTATAGATCTTGCGGACTTTCAATCATAGGATTTGATTTATTTGCATATACAAATCAAGATATTGAAGGCAAAGAATTTCGTATTGAAATGGGAAAAATTATAATTTGATTATATATTGTCTCTATTATATCATGCAACTTCAAGTTGCGAAAAAGAAACTTACACATGGTAGACTATAATAATATAAAAGAGTATAGTAGCCTCAAGGAGGTTGAACATATGAAATTATCAGATAAAATTCAATTGTTAAGAAAAATTTACGGATATTCACAGGAACAATTAGCAGAGCTGTGCAATGTGAGTAGACAAGCAGTATCAAAATGGGAAATGGATATTTCATTACCCGATGTAGATAAAATACTTTTATTAAGTAAATTATTTAATACTTCTATAGATGTATTGCTAAAAGATGATTTAGAGATTAGTTATGTAAAGGAAAATAACTCATGTAGTACATTAGCAGAATCAAATAAAGGACAAAGTCTATATACAGGTACAATAATAAAAGAAGGTCTTAAAGACGAATTAGTTCTTGACTATGTATATGTTAACAAAGTTGAATTGTGGAAAACCAAAAGCACACCAAAATACTGGACAGTACTATATTTCACTTCTGACAATGAAAATTTACCAGATTTATTATCAAAATCACTCATAGCAGATAGTACAAAAGGTGGGAACTGGTTTATTGATTTAAAAATCAAAAATACTAAAATCATAGTATTTAAAAATAAAATACTAAAATATGAGATAGGAAATGTAAAACAAAAAGACTATGTATGTAATGAATGCAGAAAATTAGGCATTTCTGATAATGAAATGAATTGGGAAGAATAATGATATATTGCTTTAAATTATAAATTTATCGTACTACGATAAATTTATATTGACACTCATTTTATTTTATGATATTTTTATATTAATTAAAGTTAATAGTGTAAAAAGTACTTAACACTATTAATTTTATCATCAAATTTTATGGAGGTTATTATGTCTAATTCTTTTACAAACTCTAAATTATATAAAATACTTTATTTATTACTTAATTTTGGTCTTTGGATAGCAATTGCACTATCCTGTTTTAGTTTAATTATCTTATTGTTCAATCAGAATCAAACATTTATGTCATCTGGATTATCATTTGATGGTTTTCTTATTGTTCATAATAACATTTCTGAATCCTCAGATTTGCATTGGTTATTCATTATTATAACATTAACAACATATTGTGCAGGCATCATATGTATATGGATGCTGCGAAATATTGTTAATTCGTTAAAAATTAGCTCACCATTTAACTTAAATAATGTAAAAAGAATGAGAATTATTGGATGGACACTTTTTATTGAGGCTTATCTTAAACAGTTATTAAATTATTGGTATGTAAATGAATTAAGCAATTGGTACATCAAAAACGGAATCGAACCTATATTGCAATCTAGATTTAACATTTTACCAGATAAAATAGTTTTAGTACTATGTATACTAATTCTAGCTGAAATCTTTAAATATGGATGTATATTGCAATCAGAGCATGATTCTACAGTTTAGGAGGGATAATATGCCTATTATTATACGACTAGATAGAGTTATGGCTGATAGAAAAGTTTCATTAAATGAATTATCTGAACGTGTTGGCATCACAACAGCTAATCTTTCAAATCTTAAAAATGCAAAAATTAGCGCAGTAAAGCTTAGTACAATGGAAGCGATCTGCCAAGCTCTTAACTGTCAACCTGGAGATTTATTTGAATTTGTCCCTGCGTCAGATGATATGTAAAATGGAATGATAATAACCATTTAAGCTTAGAAATAGAAGATTTATGATTCAAAAAAATACCTATAGACTAAACACTTTTTTTAAGTGTCCTATCTATAGGTACCATTTTAATTTATACCATCCCCTTTTTTATGCTTTATTTATTTATATTCATCCTACAAATTAATAAATTCTGATTAAATGCAAATTTATCTTTGCTTAAACCAATATAGTCATTACCGAAGATTTCATATATATTACCACCCATTGAAAATTCAGGTAGCTTGCCTATGTATTTTCCATTCTGCATTAGATATGCCATCTGTACAGGAGTAGCAAAATCTCCATTGTTAGTACAATCTCCGCCACTAGCAACTACGGCAAATATGACTGGCTCACCACCAACTAGCTCAACAAAAGTCTTATCGGATTTTTTGATACTTATATTCATTATACCTAATGTTGGAACATCATCATAAGAAGCGCTTGCCGAGGCAGTATTCATAAAACTAAATTCCTTGCTATTTTTCTTATCAGTATAACCCCTTAAGATAACTCCATTCTCTATCAAAGAGCATATATCATTTTCTAGAACACTACCCTCTGCATCAAAGAAAGGCACATGAAACGCTTCATCGCTTAAATCGCCATAAAATGTGAAGTTATCACTAAATGCTTTAGTGCCAACTTTTTTATTAAACATTGAAGTACCTCTACCAAGTGATTCGCCATTTAGTGACTCACTTATTTTATCTAAAGTCTCATCACCAACTATTACTAGTGCCTTTTCTAAATTAGGCAATTCTACTTCATTATTAAACGCTTTTAATTGTGGTCTTGTCTCTTCTAATATTTTATCTATATCAAATTCTCTACCCTGATAAAAAACCCCACTATCAAAGATGTTTACTGAATTAACATGTTTAAAAATCAGTTCTAGAAATACACTTTTATCATAATTTAAATATTCAAGACCAATATCATTTTTTAAAACAACTTCTGTTTCTATAAGCTTAATTTTATTACTGAATATAAATTCCGGAAATTCCGTTCTTAGAGTTTCTAGAAATTTTTCAGATTTATCAACAAATTGTTCCGGTGACAAATCTAATATTCTTAAATCTCGTGTTCTTTGTGCATCTTTAGATACATCATAATCGTATGGTATTTTAAGCTCTAGGTTTTTTATTGCTCTTTCCCATGTATCTTTTGTTGCTTCTCCAAATGTTCCAGCAACTCCTATGTATCCATTTTCATATACACGACAGCCAGATTTTGTAATATTTTTCTTCCTAATTGAATCTATACTTGTTTGTGTAACATTTAAAGTAGTTTCATACAACTTTATTTGATATAATTCTTTTATCATCATAATCCTCCTACTGAACCTTTATTCCATTTACACGTACATATGGTCCACCAAAACCAACGCGTAGTGGGAATTGTTCCATTTTTCCACAGCCACCTAGTACAAATGATTTTAATTCAACTGTGTCAGATAATCCATCTATTTCATTTAGTGTCTTCATAACATTACCAGATATAACTGAAATTTTAACTGGTTGTGCAATTTTTCCATCCCTTATCATGTATGCTTTTTTTGGTGCAATGGTAAATGTAGTCATACCTGAGCCATGCAATATATCTTCAATATAAATTCCATTGTTAACTTCAGAAATAAGTTCGTCTTTAGTATACTTTCCCGCACCAATATATGTAGTAGTCATACGAACTATTGGTTCAAATTCAAAGCTCTTAGCACGAGCATTTCCTGTTGCTTCTTCTACCAAAGCAGCTGCAGTATATGCACTATGTAAACGTCCTGTTAAAATACCATTTTTAATTATGTAATTTTCCTTTGCTTCACAGCCCTCATCATCAAAAGGAACATATCCTGAGCCTTCTATACAACCTGTGTCTATGATGTTTAGTATATCTGAGCCTACTTTGCTACCAATTGCCCATTCTTTTTTCATAGTTTCATCACCAATCATAAAATCAGACTCGCTTTTGTGTCCAAAGCTTTCATGAGCAAATACTCCAGCCGTTTCTGGAGACAAAATACAAGTATATTCTCCTGGAACTACAGAAACTGCCTTAGAAGCATAATCTAAATCCTTTTCTATTGCTTTTCTAACTAAATCTTGATGTCCCTTCAATTCATCAAAAGACATTTTATATATATCCTCTGAGCTTTTATGCGGCAAATCATTAGCTATCAAAGTATAGCGTATTGCAACAGCACCACTTTGAGAATCAAAGGTAACATCTGTACCAACACTTGAAACAATACGCTTTTTAGTGTAATTATCTATATAATATAATTTTGAAGATTTAATTTCTTCATATTCACTCAGTAAAGGAAGATAAGTGTTTAATAACTCAACTTTATCTTTATTAGAAACTTGTGATATATCATTGTCTTTATACTTTAAACAAACTTTATTATGAATTTCTAATCTTTTAACTACCTCATTATCAAGTATATTCGGATTAGGTATTGCCATATTAGCTAGTGAGTCAATTTCCTTTTGGATATCATCTAGATTAGTTATCGAACTATAGTACCATCTAGAACCATCGAATACTCTAACCATTGCTCCGCTTTCAACTTTAGTTTTATTTTGCGCCAATACTTTGTTCTCATAGTAAATAGTTGTAGCGAATACGTTTTCAAGCCTCACATCTGTGTACAAATCTTTTGGAAACTTATACATTGTTTTTTCCTCCTAATTAAATTGTTATAATTTACATTATATTAAATTAATTATAATATATGTTTTCAAAGTTATCAATTGAATATTTATATATTATGATGTCTATTCTTACTTCTAAATTAATATTATTTATTAAATTTTTCTACACCCCAAAAGCTTAAAACTTTATCACCATCGTACTCTACTTTGTATGTCTCGTCCAAAAGTTCATTTTGAAAAGTATTTTCTGATATTGGATATATAAGAAATACATTACATTGGTTTAACCTAAAATACAAATGATCCATCATTTTCAAAAACTTCAATATAGCTATAAGAATCCTTATATATTCCTAAAATATTATTCAACTTTGATTTACTTAGCTCATATCAATTGCAATAAGACTTTGCATGGCACATGATGAAACGCCAAGAAGTTTGATACTTTATGGTGTTGATGAAAAGAGATTGTTTGAGGCAGGGCTACTGCTTGAAAATTACTGTCCTCCATTAGGAATGCCTAATTTAGGAAAATAGTTAGCAGCTTTAAAATAAAGTCTCAATAGAGTTAGATTTAAAATTTTGTAATGTCCCAAGTAAATTTTCTCTTGACAATTCATATTTATAGTGATATATTTGTCACTTTAAGTTACAAATATATCACTATTTGGAAATGAAGGAGTATTATTATGAAAAAACAACATAAGTATATTTGGTTTTTTGGGATTTCAGGGTTTTGACTATTTCAAAACACACAATCCATTGTCTTTATTTTGGTTTAGTTTTTTCAGTTTTTTTGCTTACTATTTCATAAATAAATTAGCAAATGAAATGCCCGATGAAAGATATATTGAAAATAGTAAAAATGCTAAAATTAAATCAGCAATCATACCATTTTTCACTATTTTTCTTGTAGGATTCGGTTCAGGCTTATCATTTGTCACAAAGGAAACGATTATATTGGTTTGTGCATTTGGTTATGCAGCAACAATAATTTCTTATGCAATTTTGTTTTGGTATTATGATACATATTAACTGAGGAGTGATTTTTATAGAGAATTTTATATGCAATTTAAAAAAATACAGGCAACTTGCAGAACTCACTCAAGATGAGCTTGCTCAAATAGTTGGAGTTAGGAGAGAAACTATTATTAGATTAGAGTCTGCTAAATATAATCCGTCACTAAAGTTGGCTATTGATATATCAAAAGCTGTGAAAACACCGATAGAAGATATATTTATTTTTGATTAATGTCCCTATTATGAGCATGATTAGCAAATTGTTATCATTTTAGATAAAAAGCGCTGAAATTCAGCGCTTTTTATACAAGAACTTATTTTTATAAGTTCCTTTTTATTACATCATCCCTGGCATAATGTTTTTGTGTGTAAGTTAATGCTTTATGCTTACTTATATGTTACTAGTTTTGTATTATTTGCATTATGTGAATTGATTTATTTTAATTTCGTTAGCATTTTATTAGCATATCATTATTTTTTTGAAGCTACTTTAACCAGGTTTATCTTTCGAGTAATGAAATCGCAATTAGCGATGCTCCACATAAAAATGCAAAAGGAAACGCTCTAAAGTAAAAGGCTTCAGCTATATATCCATGGACCCAGCATTCTATAACTCCCAATAATGATAGTATAGCTACAAAATAAAATGCATATTCAATGATTTTTTTTTTACACATTGCTATCTACCGAATAAGATTGTACAGCTGGCTCATACCCATATTGATTTGTATATGTTGTACTTCTTATTAGGCCATCCCAGTTAGAATGAAGCTCTTCAATTATTGTTAAAGTATGCTTGTGATATCCGGTTTTATAATAAAATGTCCTTGTGTTATAGTTGTTATTAGGACCACTTAAAGTAATAGTAATTCTTTTTGAATATGTACCTGATAAACTTAATGAAAAATCTGCCTTTAGGGCATTATTTACAGAAGATTGGCTTCCAGAAGGTACTATTCCTGCTTTTGCACTAATAGAAACTTGTTTTTCAACAGATTCTTCGTAAGTTTCTCCACGGGCAATACTTCTTACAAAGTATGGGTTAGACATATTTACCCATGAACTTACAATTCCATTATCAATGATTTTCCACTCTGTCCACTCTCGGTAATCGTATGGTTCTATCTTATCAGCACTTTGTTGTCGACGAATACACCCTAATAATGTCTGAGTTTTTCCATCATATTCATAACTTACTGGGTCATTATAACGAATATATTCATATGTAATTCCATCATCTCCAATAAATGTAGTTACATTACTAATTTGGTTCACATTCTGATCAATAATGTCTATATTATCTTCCGCCAAAGCTGTTGCACCTAATGAAAGTGTTAAAACTGTTGCTAATATAAAACTAATAATTTTTTTATACATATCTTTTCCTCCTAAATTTGGATTAAATTAAATAAATAATTATTAAAAGACATTTAATAATTTTTTTAAATTATACTATTAAATTTATCTTCTACTATTAATACTTTACTTCATTGCTAAAAATAATTCTTGTTTCTGCATCAGTTCCACTATATGCTTCAAATGTTGCCTTTACTCTATACGTATAACCCTTAGATACATATGCCATTTCTGATAAGCTTGCACGATAAGAATTACTAGCTGTTGTATATGTTTTTATTGTCTTCCAACTTGTTCCATTATATTGTTGTAATTCAGCAGTAATACATACCTTAGTAGTGGTAGTCTGATAACCATATATAGAACAATCTACAGCAGCTTTACTATTTGAATCAATGTATATATCACTAGTAGCTCTTGAGATATAATCCATATATGGTACAATATCATGATTATTATACGAAGATACTTCTGATGCAAAAGCTTGATTTGCACCTACTAATATGATAAACGTTAATAGAATTATTCCTAAACATCTTCTAATCATAAAATCACCTCCTCTCTCGTTACTACTATATAAACGAATCAAAAAGGTGATTTGTGACAACATTATTATTAATTTATTTATTTTTTTTAATTATGCTTTTTGTCATTAATAAAAGCTCTTGTTTTTCAATATCCCCTATCAAAACATATGTATATAATTCATCATACCAATACACTTGGTATATTCCTTTGTTTTCTAAAACACTTACTTCTTGATTTGAAATTTTAATATATTCTATTACACTATTTTCTGTATCAACAATTATACTATTTGATGAAATTAGTTTTTGCTCATATATTATTTCTTTTTTATCATTGTCTTGATAAAAAATCCTTTGTACATATTCAGTAATTCGTTTTTCTACAATATCATATCCTTTAGGTATATAATCTGATTCTATTGGTATCAATTTCTCATTTATCAGTTCATTATCATTTTCAAAAATATAAGATGTAATTTCATCCCATACTTCAGTTATAATTTCAAAAAATCTTATACGAAATGCTTCTACACTCATTGTAGTTGTCAATGCTACACATAATAATATTAGTATTATCATTGCTGTACGCTTTGCGTAATTATTAAATTTCACAAAATATCTAGCAACCCTTTCTCTCTTGACTACTTTATCCATCTTGGACAAAAATTTATCTGAAAATTCATATACAATACTACATTCATCAGGCAAATTATTAATCATTAGTTCTACCGAATTATTAACATATTTATATAAAAATTTATCATCAACAATAATTTTACTCATATACATTTACCCCAATATTTTTTAAATCAATTTCTAACATCTGCTTAGCGCGAGATATTCTTTTTCTTACATTTACCTCTGACAACTTCAAAATATCAGCTATCTCTCTATTGCTATACCCCTGATAATATTTAAGCATTAGTACAGTTGAATAACTAATAGGTAATTTAAGAATTAGCATTTCAATACTGTTTTCTGTGTTGTTTTCTATTTCATTAATATTTTCTACATATAATTCTATTTCATTATATGATACACTGTTATTCTTTTTTCTCTTTCTATAAAAATCAATAGCTATATTTTGTACTATTATAACGATAAACGCCTTTGTTTTGTGACAATTTACTTCTCCTATTTTTTCAAGATTATTTATTATTCGCATAAACGCTTCATGTACAACATCTTCTGATAAGTGCTCATCATTTAACACCTTATTAGCAACATAAAACATAATTTTTCTATATGATAAGTACAGCATCTCAAACTTGCTTTTATCCTCTTCAGACTCTATCATTGATAAATATATTAACATGAACTTATCCCCTTTAAATAATATATATTAATACTTACCTTCCCACTTAATTATATAATATTTTGTTATTTTTTTCCATAACAAAAACTGTATTGTTATGGAAACATAGTTTTGTATTGTTTGCATTATGTGAATTTACTGACATAACTAAAGACACCAAAGACTTTTTTCTAAACGGTAAAATAATTTAAATTTACTTTTTATATTTTGCGATATAGAGAAGTAAAAAATAGAATTTATACAAATAATATAAATTTAAAAATACAAATCAATGTATCTGTTAATATTACTTTACTGCATTGATTATTGTTAGCAAAATGTTATCATGTTAATTTTAGACACAAAAAACCGCTGAATCTCAGCGGTTTTTATCATTACTACATCATTCCTAGTATTGTGTATTTGTTTTCAAGTAGTGCTTTATGTTAACTTATATATTTTTTTTACTCTACTTGCATGTTAAATTCTATAAATGGTAACAAGCTATTCATCTCATCTATATTATCCCAAACAAATAACTTTAGCTTATATATTCCGGTTTCAGGTATCTTGACAGAAGTTGTTAAGTATCCTACTTTACCAGAATTTATGTTTTTTTCTACTGCTGTAGAGTTTATTAATCTATTATCTTTATCAAATAAACATACTATAAGTGTTACATCTTCATTTTCTTTACTAAAATTTAAAGCTTTTATTTTAGCTATAAAATTTTCACCACTTTTAATATTTTTTACTTCAGTTAAGTTTTGAACAACCATATTTTCAGCTGAAGTTATTCCACTACCTACAACTACACTTATACCATTTATATCTAATAATTTACCATTTGCATCGACTGCTTTGACAAATATACGATATACTCCGTTATTTAAAAGCTGTTTTATTGTATAATGCATATCTTTAGAGCTACCCACAATATTACTAAATGAATTTATACATATTTCATAATGATCTACTCTACTTTTATCGAGTCCATCCTTTATCTGATAATTAACTATTATATCTTCTCCCAAATTATAATTTTCATTATCAGTTTTTATATCTATATACGACTTAGGGCTATATACTACATATGCTTTACCTGCTGACATATTATCTGCATGGTCTGTTACTCCTATATCAATTGTATAGTTTAATTTTTTATTTTCATCAGGAAGCTTCAAAAACATTTTATATTTTCCACTCTCGTTTTTTTCCAGATTAAATATACTATTATCTTTATCATCAACATACTTCTTACCGTCTATTAAAAACAGAAAATTTTCAATATTTGAATCAACTATACCATTATCTTTAGCTTCAAGTTCAAGCACACACTCATTTGAATCAGTAAAAAATATTTCAGATTTAATTGTAGGTGGAGTTTTATCTATTTTAAGTGGAAAAGTTGTAATTTGTTCCTTTGCATTTTCATAATCAGCTTTAGCTCTAATATTAACATAATATTGACCTTCTTCGATTATTTTTTTATGTCCCAAACTTTTATCATAAACTCCACCTTCCCACAACCAGTCAAAATTAACCTTAGCTGATATTTGTTGCTCTAAAACAATCTCTTTTCTCATTTTTTCTTTATCTTCAAGCACTTTAATAATTTCCCCATTTTCATTGGTTATGTCTATTTTTATCTCCTTAGCATTTCTAAGCAATGAAAACTGAGGTAAAACATTACAATTAGATTTTTTATCTTCTGGATTTATAGCAAAATATTCCGGATTTATATCTTTACCACCTAATTGATATGTCTTATATCCAAATGTACTTTGCTTTGCAGTCACCAAAGTAGTTTCACCATAAACTGAATTTCCCTCATGTTTTGGAGTATCTACTATTTGCAAACTACCCCAATCACCGTAAAATCCTAAAAATGGAATAACTAATTCTGGAACACTATCTTCCACTGGCACAAATCTAATAAACCCCTCAATAAAATCATTTATGCTTACATCACTTCCTAACATTAATTCACCAGCAATTTGAGTAGTTTGTCCAGCCTTTGCCGTAATCTCACTCTTGTCAAATTTTAAATTTGATTTATTTTTTCCTATGATTTCTATTCTATAAGTTATATCCTTATCACCATAGTTTCTTAAAGTTAATGGTATATCAGTTATATGTCCAATTTCTTTTAATGCTATTGATGGTTTAGAATAGTATGTTACCGAAACTTTATTTTCTAATGTCTTTTTAGCATTTACCAATCCTGCTCCTTGCAATCTAGGAGAATATGGTACACCTAATTTATCATACTGCACCTCACTAGTATTCATCAACATTGTTTTTACAAAATTAACCTTTTGTGATGGTTCATCAAACGTTATATTTAGGCTATCTAAATGCTGTAAATATAACAGCATTATACCAGCTGTATTAGGAGCAGCCATTGATGTTCCTGTCATTGATTTATACTTATTATCATTGACAGTAGACCATACATTTCCTCCAATTGATGTAACATCCGGTTTCAAATCTAAATTAGGAGTTGGGCCCCAAGATGAATAATATGACATTTTACCTGAATCTAAGTTAGAAACTTCCATTTCTTTTCCATTAAAAGAAACTTTTAATCCTTTTTCTATATTTTCCTTTAATTTGACACCATCAGAATTTTTTATAACCATAGTCGGAATCTTAACCTTTGAATCTGTTGAAATATAATTTAAATAGCTTTCATCATCATCAGAATTATATATAATCGCTCCTACCGCACCTTTGGCTTGAACATTAAGCTTTTTATCTTTAAACTCAATTTCACCTCTCTTAATTAGTGCTATCTTACCAGTTAGATCCTTTCCCTCTAAATCTTCTACTCTAGCTAGTCCACAATCAACTAGTTCATATTCACCTTTTAGAACTATTGGATCAAAATCTGATAAAACATATGCTATTGTTTCTATACTTGTACCTATTTTAGCAGTCAATCCATATGTAACTCTAATACTGTTTTCAAGTGAGGCAACTTGAATAGTTCCATTTGCAAGCCCCGGTGCTCCAACAGTTCCGTTGTCAATAACACCATCATTTTGCATAGGATAATTAGAATATGCAGAATTACCAGCTGCCGAAACAACTATTACACCTTCATTAATAGCTGCCTGTATCGCTTTTTGCTGTCCCTCACTGGGATCTTGAAATCCTGCGGTTACACAAAAACTCATATTTATTACATCAGCGCCATATGCAACTGAGTCTTCAATTGCAGCTATAATATCAGACTCTTCTGCTCCTAATTTTTTAGGATCGTTTGAGAAAATTTTCATCGCCAGTATTTGACACTCTGGAGCGACTCCTCTAACACCTTTATTGAGTTCTATTTCTTCTTCACTTTGACAATTAGCACCTATTATACCTGCTACATGCATTCCATGACAATAATCTATATTTTCAACTACTGTATCCCTTATATTATCATTTTTATCTGCATAGTTGTAGCCAAAAGGAATTTTATCACTAAACCATTTCCCTCTTTTTGAAAGTTGCTTATCTCTAATTTTATTTATTTCTATTTGGTTTAACTTAATCTTGCTGTTATCCGATACCCTCATATCCTTATGAGTATAATCAACACCTGAATCAATTACAGCAACAACTTTACCCGTACCATCATATCCATAATCCTGCCACACTTTTGATATTTGTGTCATTTTAACGGCATTTTTTGAGTCTTTATAATATTTCTTAGAAAGTTCTACCTTTTTAATACCATGTATTTCTTCTATTTTATTTTTATCTCCATATTTTGTCTCAACACTAAATCCATTAATTAAAAGTGTATACTGATTACTAATTACTGCATTAGGATTAATCTTCTTAATTTCCTCTATGTAATAATTTTGTGACTCTTTTATTTTATTCATCATTACTTCATCAGATGCAATATCAGATAATTCTTTGCCATTAGACAAATCAACCGCTGAATTTTCATCGATTTCTATAATAAAAGTCACTATTTCATCAGCTGCTGGACTTTCATTTTCTTTTTCTATTAAATTTCCTTCTTTTTCTCTTGCTTCATCCAATGTACTTCTAAAAATATCTAAAACATTATTTTCTTCAGCATATGCATTTATTCCTTCAGAAAAAGGTGAAATAAACATTGAAAAAAACAAAAGAAGTGATAATACTATACTAAAAATTCTTTTCAAATCTCATTACCTCCAATATGCTTTATAAATTAAAATCCGTTCTCTTAATGTTATAATAAAAATCTTCTACAGGACTAAAATCTTTTATGTTGTTTCCTTTTAAATATAACTGAGTTAATTTAGTAAGTTTTCTAAGCGACTCAATATTAGTTATCTTGTTATAGCTTAAATCTAATATAGATAAATTAACAAGTTCAACAACACCCTTTATGTCTGAAATAATATTATTTTTCGCTTCCAACCATTCTAAATTTGTCATTTTAGAGACTACATCAATATTTTCAATCTGATTATTTGCAATTTTTAGCTTAGTTATTTTAGTGCAATTTGATAATGAAGATATATCTTTTATTTTATTATTTTCAAGCTCAACCCACTCAAGCTCAGTTAAATTATATAAAGCATCGATATTTGAAATATTATTATCATTTGCCCATAATTCCTTTAAATTTACTAAATTAGCCATTGGAGTTAAATCTGAAATATATTTATTATTTCTTATGAATAGTGTATTTAATTTATCTAATTTTTTTACACAATCTATGTTAGAAATTCTATTTTCTTCTAACAAAAGTCCTGTTAGTCTCTCTAGTCCATTAAATGCATCTTTATGTATCTCTGTTATTTGATTTTCATCCAAAACTAATTCTTCTAGCTTGCTCATTCCTTCAAATGAATTGGCTGGTATATATGTAAATTTATTAGCAGCTAAATCTAAAAATTTTAAATTCGTCAATCCTTTCAAATGTACTAGTTGTGAATTTCCTATTTTATTGCTCCAAAGACCAAGCTTTTCTAACCCCTTTAAATTCTCTAAACCAGTTAAATCTTCAATTCCTCTGGCAATAGCATCTAATTGTTTTAAATTTTTTACATCGCTATAATATATTTCACCTTTTGGCTTATCTATTGCGATACGAATAGCTTTCTCTAAATTTTCATCTGGAAATTCAACTATTTTATCATCTTCTTCGTTATCTCCAATGGTACATTCAAAATAAATTTTTTCTCCGTCTTCACTTATACCTTTAATAGTTTCTACACCATTAGATAATCCTTTTATTTCATTTCTTTCCCAATTTACAAACGCAGGCCTACCATCTGATAGCTTTATAGCATAAGGAAGAATAATTTTTTGACCAATTTCAATATTGTAATTCACAATATTTTCCTTATTAGTAGTAAAAAAAGTTGCTTTAAAATCCTTATCTGTTAAATTAGCATAATATTTTATTGTAGGAGTAAAATCATCTATATTATTGCTATTTAATTTTAATGTTTTTAAATTAATCAAATTTTTAAGTGTATATATGTTGCTTATTCTATTTGCAGCTAAATTTAATTTCTTTAAACTTGTAATATTTTCCAAAGGACTTATATCATTAATTGAATTTCCATATAAATTTAAATCTTCTAATTTTGATAAATTAGATATAGGAGTCAGATTAAAATTTTTTCCATTAAAACTCAAATCTAATTTTTCTAAATTTTTAAAATACTTTAAATCTTCTAAATTTGAATTTTCACTCAATGAATAAGCTAAACTTAAATCAGTTATTTTAAGCAAATCACTTTTTAATATACATTCAGCTCCTAACTCTTCCTTCAATATATCTTCTAGCTCATTATTGATAAAAAATACTTTATCACTTGTGTTTTGTGCTGTAACATTTAGCTTTAAATTAATATATTTATCATAACCTTGAACTTTTCCTACAAAATTTTGCATACCTACTATGCTTGTATCAACAAAATCTTTATCCCACTTTATTGAAAATCTTTTTTGTTCACCTGTTGATAGATTAGCTAAAATCGAAGATGGTAGCTTAAAATTATCATTTTGCTCAATTGTTTTTTCAATATCATTTATAAATAATATTTTTATTACTGAGCTTATATTTAAATTTAAGATTACCTTCTCTTCTTTATATCCAATCACAATTCCCTCAATCACAACTTTACCATTCTTAGATGTATCAACTTTATCTATGTTCCACTTAACAGGAACGATTTTATCATTACCCGAATTCATATTTACTGATATTATTTCTGGCAAATTATATTCTGACCATTGAGGTATAGTTTCATTTAATTCATCAATTCTTACTATTTCCTCTTCTATATAACCATTTGCAATTGAAAGATCAATTATGTTAGAAATAGTATTTTTATCATCTAAATTATCCCACGCAAATATTTTTATTTTATATGCATTAGGCATAATCTTAGAATATGCCTTTATTTTTGATATGTCATTTGAATCTAATATTTCATCTGAGATAATATAATTAATAACCCTCTCTTTATAATCAACCAAAGCCATAACTACATTAAACATCTTTTCTTCATCAGTTTTATTTTCACTTTGTACTGTTATTGATTCAATATGTCTGGTATTTATCTCATTTTTGTTTTCAGGTAATGTTATTACAACTTGATTATCTGCAGCTTTAGCATAAATAGGGCTTACAGATAATATTATCAATAACATTGCCATAAAAAGTGATATTTTTTTATACATTTTTATACCTCACTTTATTCACTCAATATAGGAGTAATTTCAATTCTTTCTATTTCTGTTATGTTATCTTCAGACAGCAATACTAGTATTACTTTGCCCTTTTCTTTAAGGAAAGCTTCAAACTCATCTATACTAATTTCCATTTTAGAACCATATCCATCAGTTATAGAATCAATCGTAGATGTATACGAATCCAAAATAACTTTATAATATTTAGCTGTAGTATTATAACTAGAAATATCAATCTCAAACATAACTGATGTTCCACTAAAGTCCAAGCTTCCATCATAATATCCTAATTTTATATTGACTTTTATTTTACTTAAACCTTTAATGGCATTATTTAAATCAACTAATGCTTTATCTGCCTCACCCTGTGTCGCATTAGCATTTTTTGATGCTTTTTCTGCTTCATTCAATGCGCTTACAAACAGCTTCCATGTCTCTTCCGTATAATTTGCTTCAAGTAGGCTTTTGGCATCTTTTATTCCTGATTGAAGTGCTTTTTTATTTACATTTAGCTTTAAAACAACTATTTTTCGTTCAATAACATTTGTTCCATTTTCATCGTCCAATATTTCTATTTTTATCTTTTCTTCCGAGGCTTTCAATAAATTTTCAAATTCATCAATACTTATATCAATATCTACAATACCATACCATGTATATAATTCTATTGTAGAAACTTTATCACCTATTAAAGCTCTAAAATAATTCTGTGAATCAACACTATCTGACGATATCATAAGACCTACTTTATTACCATTTTGGTAATATGTTAATCCAATATCTTCTATATTTACATTTATATTTTCCAAGCTATTTATTGCATTGTTTAAATCAGTTAATGCTTTATTCACTTCCTCCTGTGTTGCTTTAGTATTTTGTGATACTTTTTCTGCTTCACTAAGTGCACCTACAAGCATCTTCCATGTATCTTCTGAATAGTCTGCTTCAACTAGGTTATTAGCATCATTAATTCTTAACTGTAATGCTTTTTTATCAACAGATTCTATTTTATCTAATTTACTGATAGCATTCTCTAAATCAGCTAATACTTTATCCACTTCTTCTTGAGTTGCAAGTGTTTTTTTAAATATTATATCCGCCTCATTTAGAGCAAGCTTAAAATTACTCCATGTTTCTTCAACATAGTCTATTTCTAACAATTTTTTTGCGTCTTTTATTTTTCCATTTAAAAGCTCTTTTTTAGCTGGTTTTATAACAGTAACCTTACATTCAGCTTTAAATAACTTACCATCTTTTGAGGTCACAGTTGCAATTATTTTTGCTTCGCCAGGAATAAGTCCTCTTCCAAATGCTCTTGTTTTGCTTTTTGGGAATCCTCCATCTGGATATTCTGGTCTTTGTGTTACTGTCAATATACTATCATCATTAGACTTTACTACCACTGAGTCTATCTCTTCATCTGTTAAACCGGTAGTTGTAATTAACAAATCTTCTGTATATCCATTTGGAATAATAATACATTCTTTATAATTAAATGACACTTGAACATTTGACTCCTCGCCCTTTTTAACTAAAAAAGATATTGCATTTTTCAAATCATCTAATGTTTTATCAACTTCTTTTTGTGTTGCTTCTTTTTTTAATAATATATTGTTGGCTATGTTTAAAACTTCTTGTAATTCATTCCATGAATCTTCTGTATATTTATCTTCAATTAATAATGCAGCTTTATCAATTTCTTCTTTTAGAAGTTTTTTATCAGCTTTATCAATTTTTTTCAATGAATTTATAGCATCTGATAAATTCTTTATAGCATTTTCTAATTCTATATATGTTAAATTATCATTTGACAGTATAGCTTTAGAAGTTTTTAGCATAAGCTGGAGACTTGTCCATGATTCAACAGTATAGTCATCTTCAATCAATAACTCTACTTCTACTATTTTTTTCTGTAGCTCACTTATATATATAGTTGTCTTTTTTACTAGCATGCTAATTGAATAATTTAAATTTTTCAATGCCTCATCAATTTGAAGCTGAGTCAATTTTTCTTGAATTAGTACATTTTTAGCTGTTTTAAGTGAATTTTGAAGCAAAATCCACGTTTCTTTTGTATATTCATCTTCGATTAATTTTTCAGCTTCTATAATTTTTTCATTTAATTTATCCTTATTTATTAATATATTTCCGTCTATATCAATACTTAATTCTATTACCTTATTTACCGGCTCATTAGCACACAGCAATATCCTGTATAATCCTGTATCTGTTTCATCTGGAACCTTAAATTTATATTCATATTCACCACTAGAATTTGTTGTAAATTGATCAATTGATATTAAATTATCTCCATATAGTTTAAATGTAATGTCTACATTTTCTAATCCAATATTATCTTTACAAACCTTCTCTGTAATTGTTATAATTTCATTCACATCATATTTTTCTTTATCCAATTCTGCATTAAAACTATACTTTGCATTTGGCTGCTCTGGTTTACTCGGTTCTTCTGGCTTATTAGGTCTTTCAGTAGTGTTATGTTTCTCATTAAAACTTAAATTACCTTTTTTATAGATTTTTCCATTTATATTTACATCTTCGCTTGTGTCGATTTTACCTATATTGCCATCTAAGGTTATTTCCACATTTTTTGAATTAATTTTTACTGTATCAACATTTGCTAACTTATCAACAATTAATCTTACTTCACCATTTATAGTTAAACTTTCTACTGATGTTTTTTTTGTTATAACTATTATACTATTGTCAAAAGCAACAATATTTGAAGCTACTACATTGTCTAAAACAACCCTTACAAAATCTTTTTTTCTATTTACATATAGTTCATTAATGTTTGAGTTGATTATATGTATACTTTCCTTTCCCCCACCAGTAACTATTAATCTACCCTTTATTGTTACATTTTCTAATGTAACATTGCCATCTCCGATACCCTCTGTTAAATATAAATTTCCATCAATTGTTATATCTTTTAAAGTTATATTCTGTTTGTTGATAATTGCATTACTTTTTTCCACTTTAGAAAATTCACCTATAGTATTAAAAATATCACCACTTGCATTGCAAATTATTTTTGCCATTTCTGCTCTAGTAATATTTTTTGCAGGTCTAAAAGTATTGTCATTATAACCATTCATCACTCCATTTGAACTAACTGCAGTAATATAATTCTTTGCCCATGAATCAGTTTGCCCCTCATCTTTAAAATTTAGAGCACTATTTGATTCAGTCAAATCATAAACTGTAGAAATAATTTTAGCAGCTTCTTGCCTTGTAATTAAATTATTAGGTCGTAATGTATTATCTTCATATCCAGATACATATCCAGCACAAACAGCAATTTTAATATCTTCATAAAACCAATCAGTATTTTTTACATCTAAAAAAGAGATATCTTCTTCTTTACTAAAACCAAATACATTATTTATTATTTTTACAAATTCTGCTCTTGTAATTTCACTATTTGGCCTATATGAACCATCCTTATATCCACTAATAATATCTTTGTCCATCAAGCACTCTATATCTTTTTGCGCCCAATGACCTAAATAGTCAATAGAATCGGCAAATGAATTACCTATGCTGCAAACAATTAATATGAGCATTAATATAAATACTTTTAATTTCAAATTATTATTCATAATAATTTTTACTCCTTAAATATTTACTTTTACTATATAACAGCCCTCTACAATAAATTTACTATCGTAGAAGGCTATACATTATTTTCAAAATTACACTATATCATTAAATTATTTGTCTAGCCAAACGTATGTAAATTCTGCCTCTGATGCTTTTTCTAAAACATCTCCTGCTGGATGACCTTTTACGTAAGATTTAACAACAATTTTAGAACCTTTTTCATTTAAGAAGACTGCTGGCAAATCTTGAGACATAATTGTTTGAATTTCTTTATATATAGGCGCTCTATCTTCAATTTCAGTTGCAACAACACCTTGCTTAAATAACTCTTCTAATCTATCATTTTTATATTCTCCTAAATTCATTGAGCCATCAGCACTAAATCTACTTGACATTGCCGAAATATCTGGGCCTTGATATCCTCCAAGTATTGTTAATTCAAAATCGTGTCCAAACCATACTTTTTCATCATATGATGCATCATCCATCGCATTAATTTGTAAATCAACACCAAATTCTTTAAAATTAGATTTTAAAACTTCTACAACATCCTCAAATCCTGGAAATGTATCAATTGTAGTAGTAAAATAGAACCCATTTTCGTCTTTAGTATATCCAGCTTCCTCAATTAAAGATTTAGCCTTTTCAATATCTCTTTCTGGTAACTTCGCCTCTTCATTTAATGCCCATGTATAAAGAGGAGATATAAAATATTCAGCCTTTAACCCTATTCCTTTTAATGCTTTATTAAATATTTCATCTCTATCTATACCATATGCAACAGCTTGTCTTAGTTTTAAATCTGCAAATTTGCCTTCTTTTACATTAAACAATACATATCCTTTATTAGGCCAAAGCTTTGTATATACGTTATAATCAGCATTATTTTCATATTTGCTAATTTCACTAGCTGGCACTCCATTTCTTATTTCATCTACATCACCATTTAACCAAGCTTGATACGCAGTATTTTGATCAGGCATTATCATATATATTATCTTATCTAGATAAGGCTTGTCTCCCCAATAATTTTCATTCTTCTCAAGGGTTACACTTTGACCTTTTTTGTGTTCCACAAATTTGAAAGGTCCAGTACCAATAGGACTTTGGTTTGCTTCATTTGTTAACCAATCAGTACCTTCATATATATGAGCAGGCATTATGTATGTACCAAACCAAGCTATATATCCTAGCATTCCTGCATTAGGTGATTTCAGCTTAATTTGAACAGTATTTTTATCAGGGCAAGTAATTTCTTCTATATCTGAAAGTGATGAAGAAGCAAATCCTTTTTCATTAATTATTTGTTCAAATGTCCATTTTACATCATTAGAACTAAAGTCTGTGCCATCGTGCCATTTAACATTTTCGTACAAATTAAATGTTATTGTCTTAGCATCTTCTGAAAATTCCCAGTTTTTTGCCAAATCCGGCACAACTTGATCATTTCCATTGATTTTAACAAGCTTATTGAATACATTTTGAACTACTATATATGCACCATCATCTGATTGTGCATCAGGATTATAACTTTGTGCTTCCTTTGCTACTGACACTACAAATGTTCCTCCCTGTTTTGGCTCACCTGCATTTTTTGAATCAGTTACATTTGTTTCATTACTAGTATTATTAGGTGTATTAGTATTAGCACTATTATTACTGCATCCTACAAACATGCTAATAACTAATACAACAACTAATAATATAGATAATTTCTTCATTTTATCTTTCCTCCATTTATTATGATATTATATTATTATGTTAATATATATTCATGCCTAGTTAGGCTGAATTACCTCTTTTTACTCACTATTATTTAAAAATAAACATTTCACGTAGTGATTATGTTCTATTTTTACCATAGCTGGAGAATTAGTTTTGCAATCACAATGAGCCTTATAACATCTAGATGCAAAATAACAGCCTTCTTTTAATCCACTAGGAGCTGGTGGTTCTCCATATATTGTCATCCTATTGTTTTTTTCTAATGGATTAACTGACATACAATTTGATAATAGAATTTTTGTATATGGATGTTGCGGATTCCGAATTATATCATCAGTCAATCCTATTTCTACAATTTGCCCAAGATACATAACCGCAATTACAGTAGAAATATAACGTGTTGTAGCAATATCATGGCTAATAAATACCATACCCGAATTACTTTTTTTTATAATACTTTGTAGCATATTTATAATTTCAGCCCGTACAGAAACATCAAGCATAGATACTGGTTCATCTGCAATTATAAGTCTTGGTTCTAAAAGCATTGCCCTTAATATAGAAATTCTTTGTAGCTGCCCTCCTGACAACTCATGTGGATATCTACATAAAAAATCTTCTGCCGGTTTCATGCCTGATTTTTCTAATATATCCTTGCAAATCTTTACTCTTTCATCAAATGAATTTCCTATACCATGAATCTTAAGAGCAGTAGTCAAAATATTTTTTACACTATTTCTAGGATCAAAAGTATCAAAAGGATTTTGAAAAATCATTTGGCACTTTTTTCTAAACAAAAGCACATCTTTTTTTATAGCTTTATCAATTAATTCTCCTTCAAATCTGATAGTACCGCTTGAAGGTTTTTCTAACGCCATTAATAATTTTGCTAATGTCGATTTCCCACATCCAGATTCTCCAATAACTCCTAAACACTCACCTTCTGATAATGTAAAACTTACACCATTAATTGCCTGAATAACCTGTTTATTGTTTGTATGAGTATAATTTTTATATAAATTATCTACTTCTAATAATTTTCCCATACTTACTCCTGTATCAAATGACAGGCAACTTTCCAGTCACCTGATATATTTATAATTCTTGGCTTAGTATTAAAGCATATATCTTTAGATTTTTTACATCTATTTGCAAAAATACAACCATAGTTAACTTGACTTAAATCTGGTAATGTTCCAGATATACCAATAAAATTTTTTCTACTTTCAGTTAAGGATGGATACGAATTTAGTAAATCTTTTGTATATGGATGCTTGGGATTTACTAAAACATTTAGTACATCACCATATTCAACCAAACATCCTGCATACATAACCGCAACTTTTTTGCAAGTTGTTGAAACTACTGATAAATCATGAGTTATAAGTATTCTTGTTATTTTAAGCTTCTCCTCAAGCTTAATTATTTCATCCAGAATTTGTCCTTGATTGACTACATCAAGAGCTGTAGTTGCTTCATCAAATATTAATAATCTAGGATAAAATATTAAACTTAGTACGATACTAACTCTTTGCATCATACCGCCAGACAACTCATGTGGATAGCAATCATATATTTTTTCTGACAGGTTAACTAGTTTAAATATCTCTAATATATTTTCCTTAATTTCAATTTGTTTTAGTTTAGAATTATGTATTTTATATATATCAATTAGTTGTTTACCAATCTTGTGAACAGGACTCAATGAGTTCATAGATTTTTGAAACACTAATGATATTTCTTTCCATCTAATTTTTCTTAATTCTTCTTCCTTTAGAGTTAATAAATCCACTCCGTCATATAAAACTTCACCATTTATATCAACTGTATTTTGCGAAAGTAGTCTTAATATAGCCATAATAAGTGTTGTTTTTCCTGAACCCGATTCTCCAACTATACCAACTGATTCTTGCAAATTAACATTTAAGCTAAAATCATTTACTGCCCTTATTCTCTTATCATTTGCTTTATACACTACATTTAAATTCTTTATTTCTAATAATGACATTTTTATACCCATGCACCTATTGCACAAAAAATCATTAAAGATTTGTGCATGGGTTTGGTGCCTATTTTCTTATTAATTTCATTCATTTCTTTCAACCTCTCACCTTAATTCATAACATTTTATTTTGGATTTAAAATTTTATTTAGCCCTTCACCAATTAAATAAAATGAAAAAACTGTAAAAACAACTGCCAATCCTGGAAACAAGCATATCCACCAGCTATCAGGCAAATATATTTTACCACTTGATATTATTTTGCCCCAACTAATAACATTTGGATCTCCTAACCCTAGAAATGATAGTCCTGCTTCAGATAAAATTGCTGATGAAACAATCATAGTTGAATGTGATATAATTGTAAAAATTCCATTTGGTATAATGTGTTTAAATAGTATTCTTACATGACTTTCACCAATAATTCTTGAACTCTTAATAAAATTTCTTTCTCTTAATGCTATTGCTTCTCCCCTCATCAATCTTGCAGTACTAGTCCAACTAGTCAATGCCATAACTAGAATCATATTATTTATATTACTTCCATAAATTGCTATCACTATGAGTATTAAAAAAAATGTTGGTAACATCATAAACATATTTAAAAATTCCGATATTAGCCTGTCAATTTTCCCACCCATATATCCAGATATACCTCCAATCATGGTACCAATAGTACTAGAAATTATAGCAACTACTATGCCTATCTTTAAAGATGTTCTGGCACCATAAATTACCATACTAAAAACATCCTTTCCCAGTCCATCAGTTCCAAAAATATATTTGCTTGAAGGTTTTGATAATAAATCTTCACTTAAGTAATTAGGATCATGTGTTGCTATAACTGGTGCTAAAAATGTAATGACTAGTAAAATTATAAGAAGAATTATACCTACCTTAAGTTCAGGTACTAACATAAATTTTTTAATTCTCATTTTAAGTTCAACCATAATAACTTGACCTCCTATTCAAACCTAATGCGAGGATCTATAAAAGCATATATAAGGTCTGTCACAATCATTACTATACAAATTGATATTGAAAGCATCAAATAAACACCTGTCAACAAAGGATAATCTCTTTTTACTATAGCATCCATCACAAGTCTCCCCATACCTGGCCAAGCAAAAACAATTTCAACCAACGTAACTCCACCTATCATAAATGCTAATGAAGTTGTAAATATTGTAATTATAGGTATTACCGCATTCCTAAATATATATTTATTAAAAATCTTCCTATCATCCATGCCTACTGCTCTAAATACTGTGACATAATCCTCAGACATAGTTTTTATAACAGAAGTTCTAGCAATTCTAAAATATAATGGTGCTTGTATTATCACAAGTGTACTAACAGGTAAAATTAAATGTTTTGCTACATCTAAGGCATAAAAAAAGCCTCTATATTCAGCTCTGATATCATACATTCCTGATGTTGGCAATAATCTTAATGTCGATGCAAATATAAGAATCAGAATTAGGCTTAACCAAAATCCTGGTATTGAATCAAAGATATATGATATATAGCATAATAACTTGTCAAACTTACTACTCGCTTTCCTAGCAGCGCATATACCAAAAAAAGTTCCTATCAAAGCTGACAATATTGCGGCTGTCAATGTTAACAAAATTGTTGGAAATATTTTTTCTCCAATCAATTTTGATACTGGTTCATTACTCATGTATGAGTACCCTAAGTCGCCTCTTAAAGCATTTTTAATATAACAAACAAATTGAATTGGAACTGGCTTGTCTAATCCATATTTTTTTGTTAAATTTTCTATTAGCTCTGGATTTGGATTTTCTGTACCTGCTAAAACTTTCATTGGATTACCTGGTGCACATCTTATTAGAAAAAAAGTAATACAAAATGAAAGTATTATAGTTAAAGTTCCTGTCATAATTTTCTTTCCAATATATAATTTCATTATGTCTTCACCTCATTACGCAATTCACAGCTATCGTATTTTATGTTAAATTTTAATATATTATATATTATTTTCTTAGTATGTATATTTTTTCAACGTTGCCAGTATAACATTGTAATAATCTAGTGTCAACATGGCTAGATAACAAAGTTTTTTATAGATTCAAGCTTTACTATAACTTTTTATTTATGCATATTTTTTATAATTATTAATTTAAATGTAAGTATAAACAAAATGTAATCTAAAATTTATAGTGTTCTAAATAATTATAATAATATAATAAATAATCCTTATAATTTTTTTGCATTAAAAAAAGTGCTGAATTTCAGCACTTTTACGAGAGTTTAAGTATGCACTAACACATTAATGGTATTCTCTACTACACCATACATTTAACCATAGCATCAACAGCTATTTTAACATTTTCCTGAGATGTTGCTAAATTCATTCTGATAAATGAGCTAAATCTTTCTCCACCAAACCAGTCACCATAATCTACTGCTAAGTGAGATTTTTTTTGAATTATTTCTCTAATATTATTTTCTTTAAGATAATTTTTTAAGTCTATCCATACAAGATATGTTCCTTCAAGAGGCGATACTATTGCTTTTGGCAGTTCAGAATCTATTCTGCTTATTAAATATTTATAATTGGAATATATCTGACTATTTACTTCTTTTAGCCACGATTCTCCACCTTCATAAGCAGCACGAGCTGCTATATATCCAAAAGGATTTCCACTTAATACTCTAATCCCATTTATATAATAATCCCATTTATTTCTTAATTCTTCATCTGGAATAATAACTATTGAATTTTGACATCCAGCCAAATTAAAGGTTTTGGAAGGTGCTGTAATCAATATCATATTTTCCATATAATTATCCGCTGCAAATGAAGGAATATGTTTATTTTTTTCGTACACTAAATCCTGATGTATCTCGTCAGATATAATAAACACATTGTGCTTTCTGCATATATCAATTACTCTGCATAGCTCCTCTTTTGTCCAGACTCTTCCTACAGGATTATGCGGTGAGCATAATATAAACAACTTTACATCATTTTCTATAATTTTTTTCTCAAAATCATCAAAATTTATGCTGTACCTACCATAATTATTTATTAAATCAGAGCAAATTAACTTCCTTTCATTATTTTCAACTGCTTTTAAAAAAGGATAATATACCGGTGTCATGACTATGACTGCATCATCTCTTTTAGTCACAAACTGTATAATCCAGTTAAATCCAGCTATCACTCCCGGTGAAAACCTTATCCATTCCTTTTTTGTCAGCCATCCATGATGCTTTTGTTCCCAATTAATAAATGACTGGTAATATTCATCCGGTATTTTATAATATCCATATAACCCTTCATCCACATATCTATGTAGCGCATCCTTTATGCATCTTGCAACTTCAAAGTCCATATCCGCTATCCACATAGCATGCAGACCTTCTTCACCATACATTTCTGTCTGGTCATCCCATTTTTTTGAATTAGTATTTCTCCTATTTTTATATATCAATTCACTCATTTCATTACACTAAAAAAGTTTTCCAACAAACTTTTTTATCCTTTCATTATTACTATTAAAAACTTCTTCTGGTGCTCCTTCTTTTAAGATATACCCATTGTCCATAAAAATCACCCTTTCAGATACTTCACGAGCAAACCTCATTTCATGTGTAACTATTAATAGTGCCATAGTTCTTTCAGCTGCTAATTTTCTTATAACCTCAAGGACTTCATCTACTAACTCCGGATCTAATGATGATGTGGGTTCATCAAAAAGCATTATTTCAGGCTTTACCGCAACAGCTCGTCCTATTCCTATTCTCTGCTGCTGTCCACCAGATAAATGAGCAGGGTAAACATCTCTCTTTTCTTCCAACCCTATCATTTGTAAAATGCGCATAGCCTCATTTTCAGCATCTGCATATTTCATACCTTGAACCTGTGTCATAGGTTCCATAATATTCTGTATTGCAGTCTTATTTTTGAATAAATTATAATTTTGAAATACCATTGCTGTTTTACTTCTAACAAAACGAATATCCTTCTTTTTTATATGATTTACTTCTAAAGTCAAGTTATCAATAGAAACACTTCCGTCAGAAGCTTTCTCCAAAAAATTAATGCACCTTAACAAGGTTGATTTGCCAGTTCCAGAAGGGCCTATTATTGATATAACTTCTCCTCTTTCTGCTTTCAGATCAATCCCCTTCAGCACTTTTAAGGAGCCATAATTCTTTTTTAAACCTTTAACTACTAACATTTTGCTACCTCACTTAATATGCTTTATTCAGTACTTTTTCCAACTTTGCTTGTGCAAATGATATTAGGGCAAGAACAATCCAGTATACAAACAATAAAGCTACATACCCTTCAAGATATCTGAAATTTAAATTAACCATATTTTTTGCATATGCCATCATATCTTTTACACCTACTATAAAACACAACGAAGTAGATTTATATAAATTGGAAAAAGAATTCATCATTCCTGGAATGGCAACTCTGGCTGCTTGAGGAACAATAATTCGTTTTATAGTTTGCAGAGGCGTTAGACCGATTGATATGCCTGCTTCAAACTGACCCTTTTCAACAGAGGTAATTGCTCCACGAATATCTTCACCTAAATATGCCGAAAAACTTAAAGACAATACTATAACAGTTGCTGTATAGCTTGACATATTTCTTACAAAATCTGAGATTTGAGAAATTCCATAATAAAATACAAACAATTGACAAATAAATGGAGTACTTCTGAAAAACGATGTGTACACTGAAGATATTTGCTTAAGAACAGGCACCTTGTAAAAACGTACTGCTGCTAATATAAACCCAATTATCAATGCAAAGAAAAGTGATATTACAGCCAGTGATGTAGTAATCCAAAAGCCTCGCAAAATAATCGGAAAAGATTCTAGAAAATATTTCATTCCAAATTGTATCATAATATTAAACTCCATATGTATTATTGTATTATATAAAAGTGAACTACGTTCACTCTTCTAATAGGAAAGAGAACTTTCCTATTAGATAAATACAGCAGGAAAGTAAACAAATTCCTGCTATATCAAATAAATTTAAGCATTAAATAATTACATTCGTCATATGACTGTACTTATTGCGAAATATTAAATAAGTATATGTTATTTATAATATTCTTTTGCTGCTTCCGTTTCCATGACATCATAACTAAACCATTTCATGCATAGCTCTTTATGAGTTCCATCTTCAAGCATGGCATTCAAAGCACCGTCAACTAGTTGTCTCAACTCTTGACCACGTTTTGTACGAGCAAATGGATATGCATTTACTTCAGTGTATATTGGATTTTCAATATCTACACATTTTAATTCCCAATCTGGATTCTTTTCAAGTAAATATGGAAGTAATAAATAGGCATATGGCATTGCATCTACTCTTTGCATAACAACTTCCGCAGGAATTGTTGCAAAAGATTCATAGGTTTTTTTATTAACCTTATTGTCCGGATCAAGCGCTTCGACAAACTCATTCATAGCACTTCCATCAGCAAGTCCAATTGTTTTACCTTCCATATCTGACCAGCGGTTAATTTCAGTGTTATCGCTTGATATCAACAATGCATATGGACTAAAGAAATATGGAGTTGTAAAATCATATTTTTCTTTTCTTGCCGATGTAATGCTTATCTGTTTTGCTACTGTATCAACACGGTTATTGTCCAAATCTCCAAATGAAGTAGCTACATCTTCTTGAACAAATTCTAATTTATAACCTATTCTTTTTGCTATTTCATTCCACATATCAATTTCAAAACCAGACCATTCTTGAGACTTTTCATCATATACAGTAAAACCTAAATAGTCACCTGAAGTAGCTACACGAATTACTTTTTCTTCTTCGTTACTTTTATTACTAGTTTCTACATTATTATCTGCGCTATTGCCACAAGCTGCAAATGATATAATCATTGTTAATATTAATAATATTGATATTACTTTTTTCATTATAATTCTCTCCTGTCTAATATAAGTATCATTTTATTGATAACTTATTTCATCTTTATTCGTTTTTGCTTTTTCAAATCTTGCATACGTATCTTCAAAATAACTATTTATGTAAGTCAACTTGTTTTCTATCTCTCCTCACTTTCACTATTATTATGTATTTTAAAAATAAACCAGAGACATAGTATATGATTAAAAATCAAAATTATATATTTTATATGCCATCTAGAATGCAATTTATATTTTAATTACGACTATTCATAAAGTCAAGATTTTAACTGTCTCTATTACTTATTTCTATTAACTAAATGAAAATTATAAATTTATTTTATAAATTAATTAAAATAACACATTCATGTTTAAACTGATAATTCTATTACCAGGCATTTTAATTTTAGAACGCAAAAAAACCTCTGAATTTCAGAGGTTTTATCCAAGAACTTTTTTAAAAGTTCTTTTTTATTACATCATTCCTGGCATTATGTATTGGTGTATTAGATAGTGTTTTATGTTAACTTATATGTTGTTATGTGCACTTAGTTTTGTATTATTTGCATTAAGTGAATATAATTTATTTTATTTGCGTTAGCATTTTGTTAGCATCCAATATATTTAATTACTAAATAAAATATTACATTAAAAAATGCACCACCAAAACATGCTATTGATGACATGGGTTTTATATGGTGTTACCAATTCTTTTTTATTGTATTTCACTATTTATCTTTCAATTTGCTTTATTGTTTTATACATTATTTTAGTGGCATTGTTCTACTAAATATTATCTTTAATAATATTTAGTAATACTTCTACCATTACATTTAAAACAAATATAATTATAATTTGCATTTTTAAAAATATCTATATATGTATAATTACTTTTTAAAATTTGTAAACTCTCTTTATGTGGATGATTGTATTTTTTTGAGTATCCAGCTGATATATATGCATTTTTAATATTCAAGTTATTTATTAATGAGCAACTTGTCCCGGTTCTACTTCCATGATGAGAAACTTTATATACACTCTCAAAATTTTTTGGAATACAACTATAGCAATCAAGATTATATTCAAGCGTACTATATCCAGCATCTCCAGTTAAATATATTCTATTATTTTTATATTCAACACAAATTACAATTGAACTATCATTTATATTTGGAGCATTTACAGTTATATCATTTGGATTTTTAAAAGATATAATAGTATCACCTTCAATTATTTCACAAGGACTATTTAAATTTATAAAACAAGGGATATTTTCTTTTGCACTTTCAAGTAAATTAATTACAGGAATAGTATTATGATGATAATCAAAATTCATAATAAAATTATCAACACCAATACCACTACTTCTAATAAAATTATCTAATCCTCTAATATGATCAAGATGTTTATGTGTAACTACTATAGCCTTTAATCTATTTCCTTTCACGTTATGATATTCCAATATTTCTTTTATTATTTTAAAATATTTTAAATTATTATGACTATACATATTGCAATCAATTAAATAAGCATTTTTTTCAGATGTTATTAATAATGACATGTCACCTTGTCCAACTTTAAAAGCATATAAATATACATTATTTAAATTATTAGATTTATCGACACATAAATTATCTATATTCTTATATTCTTTAGAAATTCTTTCAACGTTAAAATAATTTTCAAGTTTATCAGAAGTTCTATATTCTCCAAATATATTTTTATCTAAATTAGTTCGCATATCAAATTTATTCCAATTTGTTTTATATTTATATGGAAATTCATAGTATCCACCTTGAATAACACTACCATTTCCTTCGTATATATGATTTTGATCATCATGTAACTTATTATAATTACTGTATTCCCATTTTAAATAATTATTATCCAACATTTCGGCACTTACATAAAAATATTTAACATTATAAGGATAATTATTAAATATTAAATTTCCATTATTACTTACATTATAAGGAATAGTTTTTATCATGTATATATTATCTTTAAGATAATAAATCTCATCAATTGAGAAACAAAACTTTAATTCTATAGACATTTATATTTTCCTCTTACTTATATTTAATATCAAACAATATAAAATTGTAAAGTATATTTTACTTATTTTAATGGAACTAATAGATTAAGCTGGAATTGATTCAAATGTGCATTTAGTGACGTTCCTCTTTTGCACCTATTTATTTAATTTTATCAACTGTATTTCTTGATATTTTTAATAAATATTCAATTTTAATTCATGATATATTTGAGTAAAACTCAATCACCTAGGATAACCGGCATTTAAAATCCCATGCTAATTTGAGTGCAAAAAAGAAGCATCCATTTTTGCACTACACTTTCGGCGGTTGTACAATTTGGGAATATATCTCAATAGACTGTTACCATATAATTTCATAAAGTACATCAATAATTTTATAGAGTTCTTACCACTAATGAACATAATGAGAATTTCACCTTTGAAAATATTTACTCAAACAAACTTTTTTCTTATTTAATTGTATGTCTTTTGAAATGTACTCAACTTATCCTTAAATGTGTCTTTCCAAGTTGAATAACTTCTGATGTCTTGTTCAATTTCAGATTTAGTTGGTAGCTGTGGAATTGTTGAAGTTCCTCCATCATGCTCTGTTATAGAATACCTACTAAATAGATTTAAAAGAAAATCAACGTCTGCTTGTTCAGTAACTATGTAGCTTGATAAATTGCCTTTTTTTAAATTTATGTTTTTACTAAAACGTTCATAGGTTTTGTTAGATAAAACTTCTTCAACGGAACGTTCTAATAACATTCGAAATCTTTTACGTGCCGAATCAAGTTTGATTTCTCTTCCGTGTGCATCATTCAAATCAAGTGCATCGTGTTCATGCAAAATTCTTTTAATCGAATCAATCCTTTCTTGAACGTTTTTAGCCAAGTATGGAATTTCATCTGTTACTATGCCGCTTATACCGTTGTATTTGTCGATACCAATTATTCTACAATCTGTTGTTGTAATTGTTTTATGTGTATCTATAAGTAAACGCAAGAATGACAAGTCGTGAGTAAAAACTATTATCTGTCGGTTTTGTGATAATTGGATAATTTTTCTTGCAATCAAGTCTCTATAATCCATATCTAAAGATGTAACAGGGTCGTCAAATACTATAGTATTCAAACGGTTGTCAATCGTACATTCTGCAATAAAATTTGACAGGGCAATAATTTTTTGCTCCCCTTCGCTCATAATAGAATCTATTGATTCGTTGATGCCGTTTAAACTACACCTTTGATATGTGTTTCCTTGGCTTGTTCTTGTTCTTGAAATCAGAACTCTACTAGCTAAATCAATATTGAAAAATCTAAGATGAGAAATAAATTCTTGATGTTGCAAACTCACAGCTTGGTTTGCCATTAACTCGCCAATTTTGCGTGAAATCCCAGTTGTCGTAAGTTGTGATTGGCACTGGCTTATCCAAGATTTATATTTGAACTCGTCAAAGTATTGAAGAATTTTAGTCTTGTTGTTAAACAAAAATTCTTTAGCATTAAGCTCGTTAAGTTCAGTAGTTAAAGCATTTCTATTTAACAAAAGCTGTTTATTCTTATCAATCTCTAAATCAATACTTGTAATTATAGTCACAATGCTTGGTGTTAAAGTTTGCATATTGATGTTTAATTCACCACCGTTGCAAAAAAATGCAATAACTGAATTTTTGAACGTAGCAATCAAATTAAAAAACTCACTATATTTGTCTCTAAAATTTGGTATTAATTGGTCTAATTCTGAAAAATTTTCAATTGGCGGAACAACCAATAAGTTGTATGAGTCTATTTTTTGCTTAATTGTTGCATTAATTGAATTTAACTGTGTTGAAATATCATTTAACACAAATTGATTGAATGTTGTCAATCTTTGTTGTGCCGCTTTGTCAAGTTCTTGTTGACATAACACGCATTTTTCCAATGAAACTAAAGATGGAAAATTTTCACCGTCTGAAAGATTTGAACTATTGGCATAATTTTTTGCAGCCTCCCACAATGTTCTCCAAGGATTTGTTCCAAACCCTTCTAAAGTGTTTACATTTTGTAGTTCTGCTGTAGCAATTTTATATGCTTGGTTTACGCTTTCAAAAACTCTTCTAATTCCTACTAATTCATTTATATTTTGTTCGTTGAACAATGCCTCAATTTGTGCTATTTGTTGTATATAAGCGTTAATTCGTGTTCGTTGATTAGTTAAATATGTAATATTTTGTTGAGGATTTTGTGTTGTTGTTAAGATTGTAAGTTCTTGTTTTCTGTCTGTATCTATTTGGGTAAATTGAATTTGCGAATCAACATCAGCATGTTGTAAATTTTCTATTGTTCCATACCATTGTGCTACATTTGTTTGAAGTAAGCTTTGTGGTAATGTAGGTTTTGGTGTATTGTATGCAGCAATTGACAATTCAAATTCTTTATTAATTCTTGTATAAGTTGAAATCAATTTTTCTAAAATATCAATTCCAACAGGTTTATATTCTGTAGGATTTTCATTGTTGATGTAAACATTACCACAGTCACTATCAAAAACAAAAATTGAATTAAGTATAGGGCTGTTTGGGCTGTTTTCTGTCCAAGTAATTGGAACGTTTATACCATTTATTTCAACTTCAAAATTAACCTGTTGTGAGCTGTTAGATGGATTAAAAACGTTTTTCTTTAATGTAACGCTTGGATTTCTACTCCAACAAAGCTTTCTTAAAATACGTGAGTAGCTTGATTTTCCAGAGCCATTACTTCCATAAACAACAGTCAATCCCCTATTAGAAAACTGCAAATTACCTTCTTCATGCAAAGCACAAATGTTTATTGGATTACTAAGACTAATTAATCTTGGATAATTTCCATTTGCTACAGCTGTTGTAGGAATATGAGTATTGTCAAGCGGAATCGCATTTATAGTAATCGTCGAATTGCCACATTCTTTTTTCACTAATTGAACAAGTTCATTAATATCATTTTGTGTAAGTGTTGATGATGTGATAAGTCTTCTTAGTGCATCTCGTGCAAACTCTTGCCTGTCTTGCGACCAATTTAAAATTTCTTCATAAATCGACATTATTTAAAGTCCTTTCTTTTGTTATTTTTTAGTTATTTTATTTATACTTAATGCTACATTTCTGTATTTCTGTTATTCCAGAACTTTATTATATCGTCTCATGTTTTCTAGTTTGAGAGCATTTAGTGTTGGTATTGAAACAATTTATATAAATATATTAATTGCATAGTAAAATAATTAATGCTTTAAAGTACATTTATGCATAAATATTCCACTATTTATTGGAATACTAAAAATTATTTTTTATTTCCATTAACTTTTGAATATTTATAATGTAAATGCAAATCTAGTATGACTATCTCCAGCAGGTGTATTAACATATCCTCCCTCAAAAGCTACTCTCTTCATTTTCTATATCTCAATAAAATTTTCACCATAATTCTTATTTAAGTTATCTTTAAATATTTTTTCATAATTTTTATCTATGAAACCAATTTTTTCAATTCTTTCTAAAGTTTTTTCATCTAATTGTATATCCATTTCAAATCCTATCATTGAAATATAATTAGGATCTCCACAGCATATTAAGTGATTATTGGATTCTTTTAAAAAATTAAGTTGCATAACAGTTAACTTTGGTTTATTTTTTTTCCATATATTCTTATCTACTTTATAATTATAGTTTTCATATATTTCCTCAACACTCATATTAAAAAAATTAATAAGCCTTTTTTCGAGATGAAAGGAAAACCACTGTTTTAACATTTTAACATTTTGAAAGTCAGTAATAAATTTATATATAGAATTTACTAATTCCTCTACAAATATTTTTTTTATTATTTCTTCATAGGTTTTTCGTACTTTTTTACACATATTTAAATCATTTATATAAAATATATTTTTTATTTGTGTTTCATACCCTAAATAAGCTAAACAACCATTATCTATTGACTTCGGCCCAAACTCAACTGCAGTATTACAAGCAATGGCAAAAACGAAATTATTTTTAAAATGTTTTGTTTTATCTAATTTTATATACCTCTTAAAATTTGAATTAAAATTAATTCTATCTTTTGCTTTATGTGGAATTACTATTGCATCTTCTGAACCATGGGTAGTAATTAGTACCATATCATAATCATCTTTTGTTATAGATAATTTATTAATAAACTCCTTTTCTCTAAAACAATTATAATAAATCTTATCATCAAATTTTTGTTTCATAAAATACTTAATATTTTTAAAGAATCTAATACCCAATTTTGACATATATAAATGTATAATTTTCATATTCTCCACCTAAAAGTTAATTGAATCTATTAGTGCTTTATGTAACAATTTATCAACTATAGATCGTCCGATTTCATCGTCAATACGTATATGGGAAATAATATCAGAAAAATCCATTTTCTTTTCTAAAAAAGTAAACTGATAATTATTTAAAATATCCTGATATTCACAAAAAAATCTCTCTAAAGAGTTTACAACAATATCACATTCAACTGCTGCTAAAAAGATTGACAAAACAAAGTCTGTTATTTTTATTGTACTTTTATCTACGAGTTTATATATTTTACAATTTATTAAATTAATAATATCATCTGAAGGTATACTTTTTATATTATGCATAGTATAAAAAATTACCCTACAATGTTTATTAATATTATCCCTTATATACTTGACTAAATCTACACCTGTTTGTCCAGAATTTGTGTTATTGAATTTATAATCAATAATAAGTACATCTACTATATTTTTTTCTTTCAAAAAATCTTTTGCACTTTCTATAGATGATACAAAATAAAATTTTAAATCATAATTACTAAATTGTTTATATGTTTCTTTAATTTTAATTGCTTCATCTAAATACTCAGGTATATCCAACTTTTGAACATTTTCATTATCATCTACTACTAATATATTTCTTACGCTCAAATTAACACCTCAACTTTACTAAGAAGCACGCTCCTGGATCATTAATATCCACTAGCTCTAATGCTCCATTATATTCTTTTAACATTTCATCAACTATTGTTAAACCTAATCCTGAACCACCATATTTTTCTGTTGTTGTAAAGAACGGATCAAAGATTTTTTCTCTGTTCAATTCACTAATTCCAATTCCATTATCTTGGATCTTTAAAACTATAAATTTATTTGTCTTCCTTAGATTAACTTCTATAATCCTATCTCTATCACTTACTTCTAGTAACGATTTAATTGAATTTGTTAATAAATTAGTAACTATTGCTTCTAAATCACTTTTATCCATATAATAATTTATGTCAACATCCAATACTTGCTTTATATTTATTGAATTCTCTTCAAATTGAATTTGCATAGACGATAAACAATTTTTAATTACTCCAGATAAATTCAATTTAGTTTTTTCTCGTGTTCTTACTACGTCATCCCTTACGGTAAGAAGTTTTGTTTTACTTGACTCAATACTATTTTTTAACAATATAAACAGTTCTTCACTCTTTTCATCTAATATAAACCCTGATTGTTTTTCTAATTGTCGAATAGCGGTTGATGCATCTTTTATATCAATTAGAGCCTGATGTATTAATTGATGAAGAAATGTTTCTTTTTGAGCTATTCTAGAATAAACTTTCGTTAATTCTTCTTGATTTTTAACATAATTTAATTGTTCAGTTTGTTCTTTTTTTATCTCAACTACATATTTTTTTATATCTCGCCCAAGATTAGGATCTATTTCAGATACTTTTTTGGCTATTGAATTTAAATTCTGTGTGGAATTTTCAATATTTTTCTTACTTTTTTCAATAGTTTCATTTTTATTACTTTTAAATTTCTCAAAAAAATATCTTTCAAGTACTTTTACTGTATATTCTATAACAAAAAACCTTAATTTTTGAAATTCTTCATTTTCAATTAATCCTTGTCTACTTGTTAATGGCATTAATCCTTTGTTATAACTTTTATAAGATTGGACATATCCAATTAAATCTCTCGAACTAAATCGTCTAGCAAAACCTAATGTATATCTTCTATCAATATCTAGCCAATCATTATTTTCTTCTCCATACGGATGTATTCTAAACTCATCTCTATAAAGCCTTATATTTCCAAATTCTCTTACCCTTCGTTGATACCTATTTTTAAAGCGTATTTTATCACCTTGATTAAAAGAATAGACTTTTGCTTTTAAAGGTCCTATATTATATAAATTTTTAGTTACCTCCTCATATTCTATTCCATCTTTATTTACAGTTAAATACACTAAGTCTGTATTTTCTTTTTTACATTCAACACTAATCCATAGAGAACTTATTAATTCAAGTTTTTCTGCTGTTATTTCATAATAATTATACCCAAACTCTGGAGCATCAACTATAATTTTAAAATTATCCTCACTAATAAATGGACTCTTAAATTGTCTTAAATTTCTTATTAATTCATTTATTTTTGTTTTATCCCAATTATCTCTTAAATCAGAAATAGATAATTTTAAGCCTTGTTTTTTTCCCTTTATATGTTCTACTTTATATGGAATTTTTACATCACTAACATTTTGATAAGATTTTTCAAACTCATTCCAATTAAAGTGCATAAATATTTCTTGAAAATCATTTTGCTTAATTGTTTTTAAATCTAATAAACCACCCAACCTATCAACTGAAAATCTACCAATACCTTTATCTCCATTTAACGGTCTCTTATACACAGCTGAATACATATTATTCTTTTTACTATCCGTACCTATAATCATCCAATTATTTTTAATATCATCTAAGCTCATTCCAGTACCATCATCTTCAATAATAATTTTGGCATGATCAGAAAAAATATCCGAAAAAGATATTAACACTTTATTTGAATCTGCATCATAAGAATTTTTTACTAACTCAAAAATAGCTGTTATTTGATCCGTAACAAGGTCTTTGCCTAATAAACTTTTCAAATTTGAAGATGCTACAAATTTTAAATATTGTTCCATTTATAATCCCCTTATAATAATATTAAAAGATATTAAACCAATGATATATTTATATTATATTCCATATATTTACACTATTCAACATTTTTAATATTATTTAAAAATATTCCCTGGACTTTTTATAAAATTTATGTTAATATATATATAGATTTTTTTGGAGGTAAAACAGTATGCCATATGCTATAGATTTATTTTGTGGTGCTGGTGGTATGAGCGAGGGATTAATACAAGCAGGATTTCACATATTATTTTCAAGTGACATAAATGAAGATGTTGAAAAAACATATAAAAACAGACATACTCAGTTAGGACTATTGCAAGGTTTTAACACTTATTATCATAGATGTGATATAAGAGAACTATCAGGAAATTTTATTAATAACTGTATTTCTAATTTAACTATTTTTAACAATAGAGAATTACCAAATGACATAGATGTTATTTTTGGAGGTCCACCTTGTCAAGGATTTAGCCGAGCTGGAAAAAGACAAGTAGATGATCCTAGAAATTTATTATTTAGAGAATATTTAAGAGTAATTAATGAAGTAAATCCTAAATATGTAGTTATGGAAAATGTTGTTGGATTTCTTGATACAAAATTTTATGGATTTATTGGTGTTACAGGTCAAACATATGAAGATGGTATGGTTGCACCAGATATTTTACGTCAAGAATTTGAATTAATAGGATATCACACGTTAGAACCACGAATTTTAGATGCTGCTAATTTTGGTGTACCTCAAAGAAGGAATCGCATAATTTTTATAGCCTACAGAGATGACGTTAATATACCCAATTATCCTGAACCAACAATAGTTAATGAAAATGATAAAATATCAATACAAACAGCTATATCTGATTTAATAAGAAATACTCGTACGAGAAACCGATTATATAATGGGAACAGAACCCAATACCAAATTGATTCTATTAACGGAAGAACCCCTAATATCAATAGAGAAACAATTAATAGCAATGGTATTTTTTATAACAATGATGTATCAAATCATACCGCCATAATAAAAGAAAGGTTTTCTCTTTTTAGAGAAGGTGAAAGTGGTAGTCACTTAAGAATGAGAGTTTCAACAAATGGTATAAACTTACGAGGAAAAAACGCTCTAATTGCATACTGTTCTAATAAATTGAACATTCCAACTGAAGAGGTTATTGAAAGGTATAGAAATGCAGAAGTTGATACTGAAATGTTAGATATACTTTTATCAAAGAAAAATATTAGATCCAGATTAGACAGGTCTAAGCCATCAGCCACAGTAATGACTCTGCCTGATGATTATATTTCTCCCTTTGAACCAAGAACATTCACAGTTCGAGAACTTGCAAGATTACAATCCTTCGATGATAGCTTTATTTTTCTAGGGAAGCGTACTACAGGTGGGATAAGACGAAGAGTTGAAGTACCACAATACTCTCAGGTAGGAAATGCTGTTCCACCACTACTTGCAAGAGCTATTGCTCAAGAAATAATGAATGCAATTAATGCTGAGAATTAAATCTCAGCATTTTTTAATTTAAAATATTCATAATCAGTATCTAATTTTATCAATTCATTTTTTATAGTTGATAAATGATTAAGAGAATCACCAGATTTTAAATTTCTATCAAGCATCTCCTTTATAGAACTAGCAACACCAGAACTTGTTGGCAAGCCCCAATAATTTCCTCCACTAATGTTTCTTACCCTTTGCACTGCAACAGATGTAGCTTTTATTTTATCTAATTTAACAGTCGGTACAGTGACAAATGAATAAGAAAATTTCTTTATATCAGTAATAGAATACCCCTCACGTCCTATTGTAATCCCTGTTCTAAAAGTTTGAGCTGAATAGATCATATCCCATAGCATAGGAATCTGTGCATTATCATTCCAATTGGTTTTACATTGTATAATATGTATTTCTATTTCTTTAAAATCTTCTGATACTAGCGCATTTAATACTGGTAATAAATTGAAACGTCTAGCTTTACCAGTATATATATTTACGTAATTTCCATTTATATCTTTAACACTAATATCTTCTTTATTTACTTTATAATGTGATTTGTTTGGGAATGTAATAGCAATTAAATCAGATTCAGTATTCGATATAAAGCTACCATAATTTACAGTAATAGCATTGCTAATTGGTTCAGGTATTAATTTTTTAGAATGCTTAATCACAACCGTTCTACGACCAATTAAACATAAATTTAGATACCAACAAACTAAAGCTTCCCAACCTGCACCACCTCCTGATACATCACTTTGACTTCTTTCAGATGAATTATTTGTAGTGTAAAAAATATCTCTTAAACTATCACCAAGTGATAGTATTTGGTGTTGTGTTTTTGCAGGTATTAAAGACTGTATTTTTTCTTGCCACGTAGGCCATGCTGTATTAAATACATTTGTTGAAAAAAGATTTTCTACAGATTGTTTCCTTAAATACTCAACAATATTTTGATTCATATTAATACTCCCTTATAATATTTTGCTATATTATATCATATAATGTATTATTTTGCTATATTATGAAATAATTAAATTTTACATGTAAGTTAAAATATATAATTATACTTATATATTATAACTCTGAATACAAATATGCGAGGTCTCTAGTGCATAGAGAGCCACTCGCGAGGTTCATACTATTTGGAGGAAATAATAATGTCAAAGAATAAAATGATGATAACTGAAGGTATACTTAAACGAATACCAGCACCAATTCAAAATTTATTATGGTATCTTACAATGCTCGTGAAGTCTGATGTTAAGCTTCACGAGTTTTCTTTTGTAGCTAAAAACAATGATGGCGAAACCATGCAACACCTAACCCACAAGATTGAAGACTTAAACTATGTTAAAGAATATAGCTTTAAATCTAATAACCTATCAATGAAACTGTATATATTAACAATGATTTTACTTCTACTATGTTACTAGCAGAAGAATATTAATTTTGGAGGATAATAAAATGAGTGAAAAAATAGCTTGTTCAGAATGTGGAGGCATGGTTAGTGTTTTTGAAACATATGACCTTGATGAAGAATTAATATGCAAAGATTGTTTTGATGAATTAACTACAAAATGTCATATATGTGGCAAAACTATATCAAAAGAAAATGCAACAGAGCATTATGATAATTATTATTGTAGCAATTGCTTCAATAATAACTTTAGATATTGTACTGAATGTGATGAAGTAATACCATTATCAGAAGTTTTTTACTATGATGATGACCCCTACTGTAATAATTGCTTTAATATGATTGATTATTGTATAAATGAGTATGACTACAAGCCTGATGCAATATTTTATGGTGAAGGAAATAAGTACATGGGAGTTGAACTTGAAATTGATGAAGGTGGTGAGTGTAAGTATAATGCCAATCAAATATTAGAGATTGCGAATCAAACAGACAAGCACATATACATTAAACATGATGGTTCACTTAATGAAGGTATGGAGATAGTTACACATCCTATGACATTAAATTACCATATCAATAACATGCCTTGGCATAGTACATTAGACAAAGCACGAGGTTTAGGATATTCAAGCCACTATACAGATACTGCTGGCTTACATGTACACGTTAATAAGGATTTCTTTGGTTTTACTACTGAGGAGCAGGATGAAAGGATTTCAAGAGTTCTGTTCTTTATTGAAAACAACTGGGATAAGATTGTTTGCTTTAGTAGAAGAACAGAAGATAACATTAGACGTTGGGCTTATAAATATGACATAAAAAGCAATCCCAAAGATGTTTTAGATAAAGCTAAGAAAAACAGTTCAAGATATACATGTGTTAATATAAGTAACAAATATACAATTGAATTTAGAGTGTTTAGAGGTACACTTAAGTATAATACACTTATAGCCACATTACAGTTTGTTAATGAAATATGTAATGTGGCTTTTTCTATGTCTGATAATGAAATACATAAGTTAACATGGAATAAATTCATTAGAAAACTAAACACAGATGAAGTACCAGAATTAATTACATATCTAAAAGAAAGAAATTTATATACTAAGAAAGCAGGTGTTAAAAATGTGTAGTTTATTTGGCATATTAGATTATGCAAAAAATTTAAACAAAGAACAAATCAATGTTATATTAAAGGTATTAGCAAATAAATGTGAAGTAAGAGGCACAGATGCTACAGGTATAGCCTATAACAATCATAGCAAATTTACTGTTTTTAAAAGACCATTACCCTCTCATAAAGTTAAATTTAATGTACCAGAAGGTGTCAACACAGTAATGGGACATACAAGGCTTACTACTCAAGGCTTAGAAAAATATAATTTTAATAATCATCCATTTGTAGGTAATTGCAGTAATACCAAATATGCTCTTGCACACAACGGTATTATCTATAATGATGAAATATTAAGAAAAAATCATAAATTAAAGAATACAGACATACAAACCGATACTTATATAGCAGTTCAACTAATAGATAAACATAAACATCTTAATTTCGAATCTATAGCCAAATCAGTTGAAGAGCTTGAAGGATACTTTACTTTTACTATACTTGATGATAAAAACAACTTATACATAGCTAAAGGAGAAAGTCCTTTAGCTTTATATCATTTTAAAGAATATGGTTTCTATATCTATGCATCTACAGAGGAAATATTAAACAAAACACTTAAAAGGCTTAGTTTAAATAAAGCTAAATATAAGGAAATAAAGCTATTTCAAGGAGACATTTTAAAGATAGACAAGAATGGTAAACTAGAAATGTCTAAATATACTCCTAATGATTTTATAAGTATCCCTAGATATCCTTATAAATATAATGGTTATGATGATTATGGTACTAATACTTATAACTTAACTACTAATAATAATATTGAATGCAGCTATTATAAGCTAATTGTTGAGTATGCCAAGGCATTAGGATTTACAAAGAAGGATATTGATCAATTAATAGATATAGGATTTGAGATTGAGGATATTGAGGAACTACTAAATGATCCAAACGAGCTATCAATGTATCTTGATTGTTATTGCTGTAGGTAGGTGATAATTATGCATAGTAGAATATTTTTATATAGAAAAGGTAATGAGATTAATAAATCTAATATAACTATAAACAGCTTTGATGACCACTGGTTTACTAATACTATAGCTGATTATGTAGTTAATAGTAGTTTGCATGAAGATATCAAATGGTTAAAAGCTACACTTAATGATTTACCTATTGAGGTTAATATTGATAATAAAAACATCATAGCTCGTGATGATTTTAAAAACAAGTATTTCCACAATAAATATGATAAATTCACTAGGTTATTAACAGAAATGAAAGATAATATAACATTAGGTAAGTTTTCTGATAGAGATATAAACATATTTAACATTCTATGGCAATTAAACAATCTATATAATGATAAATATAGCTTTTACTTTTGTAATAAGGATATGGAGATGCTTACTATGGATGAGTTTGTTAGGAAAGTAGAGGTTAATTGCGAATATTTTTTAGTTATGTCATTTGATTACCATTTTTAGTATTACTATTTTTATGATAAATAAGTAATATTATAATAAATATTATAAATATGAAAGGTAGTTATATTATGGATGATAAAAAAACTATACAACATAATTTTATCAAGTATTTAGAAGATAACTATGATTATGCAAGACCAAAAATAATGGCAAGTAATGTTTTTTATGCTTATAACAATGATATAGGTATGGAATTCTGGAGTATTTTTAAAGACAATGATAATATGGAAAAAGCAAAAGAATTATTAGAAATAAAGTTTATAGATGTAAAAAGAAAAAATCCAAAAGGTCAAGCTAATGTTCATTATGGATGTTGGAAAAAATTCAAGGAATTTTTAGATAAAGAATATAATAATATAATAAGAAACATATAGTTTTTCTTGTTTCAATTAGGTATACCCATACAAAACGCTAAATTCAAGTCCTAATAGAGTTAGATTTCAAATTTTGGAGCGTTCCAAAAGAAATTCATACTCTATTGGGACTTTTTATATTTTCAGCAAAGGAAATAATTTATATAAATGAAAATCATCTATGTTCGTGTACGCACCTCAAAGCAAAATACACTCTAGCATAAGATTATGATGAATAATCTAGGCATTAGCGAAATATTTGTAGATAAAATTAGTGATAAAAATACTATTAATCGGAGGATATTATGTCAAATGATAAGATAAATAAATATACACACAGCAAACGAATAAATATCGTCTCAGTTAAACTTGTAAAAGAAAAAAGTGTAAGCTATGTACCAAGAGTTATTTCCTGTCCTAGTGATATAGCAAAGCTGTTCTCTGACTTTATCGGAGATAGTGACAGAGAACAATTTATAGTTTGCTGTTTAAATACAAAAAATCAACCCACAGATTTATCTATAATTAGTATTGGTTGCTTAGATAGTACCGTTGTTCATCCACGCGAAATTTTCAAGGTTGCAATTCTTAGCAATGCCGCTGCAATAATTCTTGGACACAACCACCCTTCTGGAAATCCTGAACCATCTAATGAGGATAAAAATATTACTAATAGAATATGTGAGGTTGGTAGGGTTCATGGAATTAAGATTCTAGACCATATAATAGTTGGTGATAATAGCTTTTTAAGTTTTAAGGAGCAAGGTTATTTATAGTAAAATATCATTCTACTTATTTAACATTAAATTTAAATAAATGAATTGAGAGGGTGTTAAATATTTTTAATGAATATGATGATATCTTAACTGTTGAAGAAATGTGTAAGGTTTTAAAGGTAGGTAAAAACAATGCTTACAAGCGGTTTAGAAACAAAAAAAATGGAGAATACCAAGAAAATCAGTAGCTGAATATGTAGAAAAACTAATACTTAAGGTATAGGAAAGCCCTATACCTTATTTTTATCAGCTTTAATATTCTTGAAGTTAATCATAGCTTTTATTACCTTCAAAATTTCCTCAATTGACTCCTCATCCATTGATTTTAGAAGTGTATTAATGGCTACAACGCTTTTATTTTGCTCTTTTTCGTCTATAATAGTTTGAGGTGCATCAAATGTAAATAAATCAATTATTTCAACATCAAGAGCCTTAGATATCTTAACTAATGTTTCTATGGTAGGCTTCTTATTCCCTCTTTCTACTTGACCTAAAAAAGTTGAAGAAATCTCTGCCGAGAAGGCTACATGTTCCTGACTCAAATTTTTAGATTTTCTAATAAGTCTAATTTTTTCACCTAATTTATAAGCTATATTCATATTTTCATCCATCTTATTTCACCTCAAAACCATTGTATTTGCAAACAAATAAATAGTCTACAAACCACTGGTTGTTATTATATTAAATAACTTTAGTTGCTTTTTCTGCATAAATTTCTTATAATTAACACATATAACTATATAAAATTATACTAAGGAGGAAATATGAAGATATTTTTTTATATTGTATGGATACTATTAAGCGTTTGTGCTTGGTATATCTATCATAGCATTTTTAATGTAATTTATTTTAGTGGAAAAGGTTGCATCACTGAAATATTTGTCTGCGGCGTTATCGGAATGTTCTTAGCTTTATTTGCATTTGCTAATCCTTACATTTCAATACCGCTAGTTATCTTATTACTATTCATTTCTTATAAAAAGAGTAAACAATAATGTAAAACAAGGAGAAAAACATGGAATATATTAACAATGATAATTCTGTAAAAATTGGTGCTAACTATGAAAGTACATTAAGAGTGTACATAGGAAAAAACAACGATTATTTTATCAAACAATTTATAAGTGTAGAAGATAGCAACAAAACTAGTTATAGCTGGATATGGCTTATAGGTGGATTATGGCTTTTGTATAGGAAAATGTATACTTACTTTATTTTGTCATTAATCCCGATAGTAAACATTTTTATTTATATCAATTTAATAATTAATTCAAACAAAATCTACTATAAGTCTGTTTGCAAGAAGATCGAAAAAGATGGGTTGACAGGTAAGGATATTGCTAATCAAGAGATAGAATTAGAAAAAGCAAAAAAACATGGTGGAACATCATATATTGGAATAATAGTATTTTTAGTAATTACTGTTGTGATAACAATTATCCTGTATGGAAGTGTCATTGCTATGTTTTCTTCATTCTATGATCATAGTGATGATACATATGGAGATTTAGATTACTCTGAAGATATTAATAGCGAATCGGAGGACTTAGATCACTCTAAAGATATTACTGACGAACCTGAAGACTTAGTTTCTAGTGTATATAATACTTACTTCACATATTATAGTGAAGATGAAACTATAGGCGAGGCATTTGATAATTTTTTTACTAACATAGAGTGGATTGAAAACACTGATGATGGACTTAATTGTGTAAACTTTTTCGGTACAACTACTGCTTTTGGAGATGAGCCTTTAGGTGTAGGAGTTATGTTTTTAATATACAACGATGGAAGTATTGCATTAACAAATGTATATTTAGGTAGTGAAGAATTGGACGAATCAGAGGTTTCAGAATTTTTAGAAATTATTTATAGTAATTAGTTTATTTGGAATATAATTTAATGGAGGTATAAAAATTGAGAGAATGGTTTGTTAATAACATTTTATTTCCCATGAGAGGTGTTGGAGATATAATAATAGTCATAATAAAGTCTATATTTTCTTCTAAAGATTAAACATCATCAAAAACAAAAAAGTAGATTATTCAAAAAATTAATATCTATTTAAATATATCCAACTATATTAAATTAATAGCTGACGAAGAGTAACTCTTCGTCAGCTAGTTTTATTTTTTGCCATAGCTACAATAATATTTGGGTACTAAATTCACATAAACCTTTTAAATTTTTTTATATTTAAAATTATTACTCTAAAATAAAGTATCTATATAAAACTCTAAAGGATTAATTGACTTATTATAATTTTTATATTCGTCTAAATATGAAATAAATTCTGCTATTTCATACTCTGTTACAACAGCTTCACTTATTGCATCATATTCATTGTCTATAGTTTTTATCAGATCATTTTTTATTCCAAAGTAAATTACATCATATAAAATATCATATATTGACTTATTGTTTATTTTTTTATTGTATCTTATTTTCAATTCAAAATGTTCTTTATATTTGTAGAAATTTATGCTAAATCTAATATTTTTATTTATTTCACTTAATTTAATATTATTATTCATTAATTCCTTATTTTCTTTAATTCTTAGCATGTATCTGACATAGTGCTTACTAATCTCGAATTTTAACTTATCTATATGATTATCGCTTTCTCTATAATTTCTTGAATTACATAATAATCTCTTATTTACATAATAAAAATCAGAATCAATTTCATTAATATATCTTTCATCAATGTCTTTACAGTTATAAATTTCACATATTACACCTGAAAGTATTTCTAATTTGTTATTGTCCATTTTATATATGCTATCATTAGAATTTTTCTTATACATATTAGATAATTTACCTATTTTCTTAAAATTATCGCAACTTACCATTTCTTCATATTTTTCATCTATATAATTGTTTAATAATTTGAACGTATTAAATAGAGCAATATCTAGATCTGTATTTTTATTAAAATATTCTATAAGATTTATTAAAAATGTATTTTCATAAATACTTAATGTAACAAATTTAAGATATAAAAGTTTCTCTTTAACCATATTCAAGCAATGTTCGACACTGCAATAGTCTATATTTTCAAAGCATATATCAAAAAAATAGTCAATAAAATACGACCTAGAAAACACATTCTCTAATCCTACCCCTATTTTTACTATATCATATAATAATCTTTTTTCCGATGGAGTGTTTATGTTGTATTTCTCTTCAATAATTTTCTTATAGGTATATAACAAGTCCTTGTTATAACAAAGCTCTTTTTGAACTTTAAATAATAAATTTTCACCTTTATGTTTAGAAAATGATTTAAATCCACATTCTTCATCATCCAACATTTCCAAATACTCAAAAAGTTTAAATACTTCGTTTTTAAGATTCAATGAATTTTTTTTATTTTCACTCACTACCTTTACTATCTCTTCATTAATTATATCTTCTATTTGAAATCTTACAATAGAAAATACTTTATCATATAATTTTTTATCTATATGCTCTAACTTTTTGATATCATTTAATTTTACATTAATTGGATCACATTTACCTAATAATACAAGTTCTTCTTTGCTAATTTTAATTATATTATGTTTTATTAATTCAGATAACTCATTATTTTTAAAGGAAATCTTATTAATTTTTAATTCTACATTTAGAGTGCATGAGCTTCCATAAAAAGTTCTTGCAATTTCCTCCTTATTCATTTTTGCAAAATCTCTCTTATTATATTTATTAATTTTATCTATGCGAGCAATTTTCTTTTCAAAATGCATTCTTGTAAATTTGCTATTTTTAGAGCCTTTTCCACAAAACAATAATAAATTATAATTAAAGTCACTCAAAAATAAAGATATCCTACCAGAAGGTTCCTCATCAATTTGTCGCCCTTTAGATAAAAATTTACTTGTATAAGGATGTTTTTTTTCATCACTTAGCGTTTTATACAAATTAATGCATTTTTCTTTGTCATTTAACCCACTATCATTTTCATAAGTTAAGTTTATTAAATTTTCAACACAATTCTTTTGATTAAATATTTCAGGAAAAATCTTACTTGTAAAATCATAATGTCCATTTGATTGAAGTCTGTAGAAAAGTTTAGACATACTTATATACTTATTACTATATAATAAATACGATATTAAATAGTACGCATTAATTATGCAATGATATTTAATCGCTTGTTCAATAGAATCCTCTTCACTCTGACTAATATTTTCATAATAAGATTCATTGAACCTATTACTTAATAAGGCAGAAATTGAATATGCAGTTAAGTTTTCTTTACTCATTGAGTAAACAGTATCTATTATATCTTTTTTTTCCACGATTTCTGATAATTCTATTCTAGTATCAATATGAAAATATTTTAACTTTTTTTTAGTTTCTAGTAAATAATCCTCAATTTTTTTTGCACTAAACATTTTATCTAAAATAAAATTCATGACTTACACTTCCTTTTCAAATATTATACCATTTATTTACATTATGAGCAAGTTTATATATATTTTTTTATATATAATATTTCTAATTCTGCAATGTGTTTTTTCTTAATTAATTCTATAATGTGAGTATCAAGCGCTTGAACATTTAAACTAGGAGGATACATTTTATGGAAAAATCAAAAGATCAAAAAATAAATCCAATAGAGTTTATAGAGAAAATATGCCCTGTTGAATTCATTGAAGATTCAGAAAATGCAGAAAATTCTTTTTCAGCTAACGACTCAAACAGTAATCTTTTAATTGATACAATAGCTGAAAAAGAAACATCAGTCAAATTAGAAGTTTACGAAGATAATTCAGATCATGAAGATTATAGATTAATAAAATTCATACCCAAATCAGTAAGCAAAATTAATAATGATTCAACATCAATCAAGTATAGCTCTCAATTAAATTCACCTACATTTGTAGATAGTAGAGCTAGCTCTACCGCAACACATAACAATAGTGTTTCCGTTGCTAATTTTGATATAAAAGTAAATTATGTTGAACAAATAATGACAGCGGGAATTAAAAAAGAGAAATATTTTCTAACCTGTACATTAAAAAACGGACATTATGAGAACATAGCCGTTGAAAAGGAAGAGCTTACTAATAAAAACTGGGTTGACAAACATTTAGGAGCTAGATTTGTAATAACTGGAAAATATGAATTATTCAAACTTCATTTATCGGAATTAATTCTATTTGCTCCAACACATGTTAGAACAGAAAAAATTGGCTGGTATATGAACTCTGATGGGCAGTACAGATATCATGTTGGCAATGGTATTATACCCCCTAATGCAGCATTAGACTGTTCAGGAAATGCAGATTATACTATTTTCTTTGACAACAGAATTAATGATGAAAAATATTGTCTCAATAAAACATTAAGTATGCTAAATATCGCTAAAAATAAGACTTACGAGCTAATATTACCAGTGATGCTATATGTTTTACTAGCTATATTAAAAATTTTCTTTAAACTAGCTGGTTTTGAGCCTAGATATTGCCTTGGTATCTTTGGTGAAACTGGAAGCGGTAAAACAGAATTGTCAAAAGTACTAGGATGTATAGTAAATCGAGAAAAGTACTTGCATGATGCTAGTTTTTTTGATACAGAGGCTTCAATTGAAACTATTATATCAACAAAAAAGGATAATATATTAATTGTTGATGATATTTGGCCAGAAGGTAAAAAAATAAATGGCAAAACAATTATGGAAATTTTCGAGTTTATATTGCGCATTTTTGGTGATGGAAAAGCAAAATCAAGAGGGACTAAGAATATGAAGAAAAATATAGACTTGATGGCTGAAGGTCTATGCATTATAACTGGTGAATCTTCAACCACTAATCCGTCTAGCATCGCAAGAATTTTGGGGATTAATATTGATAAAGATTCATTGGACTTTAAAATTTTAGCATATTATCAGCAAAATAAAAGTATTTACTCTAACTTTATATACTTTTTCATTTGCTGGTGTTCAACAAATGTTAACTACATAATTAATTATATATCATCAAACTTCCAAGTTAAAAGAAATCTTGCTATTAATGGTGGCATACATAAAAGGTTAATAGACATGTTTGTATCTTTATCAATAGTTAATGACTTACTAATTGAATATTCAAAGCTAAAATCTTTAGATGAAAGTTGGCTAAATTTTTTGATTAATGAAGCAAATAACTATATCACTAAAGCTATAAAAGATTATTCTATTACATCAGTTGATAAACAACCCGAATTACAATTTGTTATAGCACTGATTGAACTTATAAATACTAATACCATTAAATTAGTGCATAAAGACTCAGGAAAACCAAGCAATATGAATAATCATGGCTACTATGATGATGACTTTTACTACTTAATTCCAGGCGAAGCCTATACTGCTGTGGTTAATTATTACAAAAAACAGGGCATAAATTTTTTTACCACTAAATCTAAAGCGTTTCAAAACCTTGAAAATTTAGGTTTGATTGAAGTTAAAGATGACAGTGGAAAATGCAGAAGAACAATACCTGTATCAATAAAAAACGCTAGTTTACAAAGATATCTAGTGATTAGAAAAAATGAACTAGCGACATATGGTGAAAGTTTAGAATTATAAAAAAGGTGGTAAAAGTGGTAACTATAATTATAGTAATTGAAATTTCAACACAATATGCAAAACAATTTCACAAAATGGAGGAAAACATATGGTTTATTATATGATTGATAAATTAATTGAAAGAAGAAAAGAGCTAGGATTTAGAGATATAGGAAGTAAATCTACTGTATTTTACGGCATATATTTAGGCAAAGATCCCCAAACTGGTATATATGTTACCGGATATATTGCTTATAGTTGGAATGAATGCTCGTACTATACTCAAAACATAGGTAAAAATAAAAAGAAAAAATTTAGAACCTTTGAGGAAGCGCTTTATTATGCTACATGTGGGAAAACACCATTCTAAAATATTGCTAAATTTAAAAATGCTAATTAAATATTATAGTTGTGAAGGAGGATATAAATATGCACCTTAATGATTTACCAGATATACTAACAGCTAAGGCAATAGCAAATTTTTTACAAATTAGCCTAAGAAAGGCCTACGATCTAATGGATATCCAACCAAACGCCGGAGGCTTACCTTGCAAAAGAATAGGCAAATGCAAGAGAGTACTTAAATCAGATTTAATCAAATGGCTAGAAGCTAATTAATACATATGGCGAGCTTACTACAAGCTCGCTCTTAATTTCTAAGGAAAGGACAAAGTTTTATGAATGGTCATATTTACAAAAGAGGTTCCACTTATACATATGTGATTGATTTGGGAAGGGATCCTATCACTAATAAAAGAGTTCAAAAGTCCAAGGGTGGATTTCAAACTAAGAAAGATGCACAGTTAGAATTATCTAATATATTATCAAGTTACAATGAAGGTACTTATATAAATGAAACTGATATGATGCTTGCTGAGTTTTCAGATAAATGGATAGAACTATATTCTAAGACAGGTAATGTTAAAATAAGTACTGTCAGAGTCCGACAACATGAAATAAACAACATCAAAGATTACTTTAAAGAAGCTAAAATAAAGGATATTACTAGTTTAATGTATCAAAATTTTCTGTTATATTTATCATCAAATTTTGCACATAACACTTTAACTGGTATACATAGAACTGCTAAAATGATATTTAACAAAGCAATAGAGATGAAATTAATCTCAAATAATCCAACTCAATATGCAAAGGTTCCAAAAAAAGTAAAAACAGTAGAAGAGCTTGAACATGAAACTGAAATACCTAAATATTTTGAGAAAGAGGAACTTAATGAGTTTTTAGAACTAACTAAGCAAGATATTAGCCATCAAACTTATGTAATTTTTCTTACACTTGCATATAGCGGGATGCGAATTGGTGAGCTATGTGCTTTAAAATGGAAGGATATAGACTTTATAAACAAAGAAATTAGTATATATAAAACTTATTATAATCCAGTAAATAACACTATAAATTATACCTTACTACCTCCTAAAACAAAAACATCTAAGCGTAAAATACAAGTTGATGATATTGTTTTAGAAGTTTTAAAGAAACATAAACTACGTCAAAATGAACTAAGGCTACGTATACCATCATGGCATAATGAAAATTTTGTATTTACTAAATACATAAATTATCCCGGTTATCCTGAAACTCCAAAACAGATAGAAATTGTAATGGATAGAATAGTTATAAAAAATGGGCTAAAGAAATTAACACCTCATGGTTTAAGGCACACTCATGTATCTCTTTTAGCGGAAGCTGGCGTTGGATTAAAAGAAATAATGGAACGTCTAGGTCATAAAGACGATGAAACAACTACATCTATATACTTGCACGTAACCAAAGCAATGAAGACTGAGGCAAGTACTAAATTCAGTAAATTAATGAATTCAATATAAAATGTTAGCAAATTGTTAACAAAAAATCAGTTTAAATTACTAATTGATGAACACGTTTATTTTAACGTGTTCTTTATTTTTTAAGAATTTATTAAAAATTATTTTTTAAACCATGTATATATTGTATTAACTAGTGTACATTAATTTTTGTTAGCAAAATTCTATATATACAATAAATAAAATATAATTCATTCATTGCAATTCATTCAAACACTTATATTTCAATGCATTTAAAGATTTCAAATGCTAACAAAGCACATATAGACAATCTATGCAAATGATACTAATTTTCATAAAATGTTAGCAAAATGTTAGCATTTTAAAATTTCGAATAAAAAAAGCGCTGAAATTCAGCGCTTTTAGTCTTTTATTACATCATTCCTGGCATTCCGCCGCCCATTGGTGGCATTGCTGGTTCTTCTTTTGGTTCGTCAGCTACTGCTGCTTCTGTTGTTAACAGCATTGATGCAACGCTTGCTGCGTTTTGTAATGCTGAACGAGTAACCTTAGTTGGGTCTACTATACCAGCTTCAAACATGTTAACATATTTTTCGTTTAAAGCATCAAAACCGATACCGTTTTTGCTGTTTTTAACTTTTTCCACTATTACAGAGCCTTCAAGTCCTGCGTTTATAGCTATTTGTCTAAGTGGCTCTTCTAATGCTCTTTTTATAATTTCAGCACCTGTTTTAGAATCTCCAGTTAATTCTTTAACTACTTTTGAAACTGCTGATACTGTTAATAATAACGCAGTTCCGCCACCTGGTACTAAACCTTCTTCTACAGCTGCACGAGTAGCGTTTAGAGCATCTTCTATTCTTAATTTTTTCTCTTTCATTTCAGTTTCTGTTGCTGCTCCAACGTTGATAACTGCAACTCCGCCTGTTAATTTAGCTAATCTTTCTTGTAATTTTTCTTTGTCAAATTCTGAAGTTGATTCTTCATATTGAGCTCTTATTTGTTTAACTCTATCTTGGATAGCAGATTTGTCTCCTGCACCATCAACTATAGTAGTGTTTTCTTTATCAATTCTAACTGTTGATGCTGTACCTAACATATCAACAGTAGCTTCTTTTAATTCATATCCTAATTCTTCAGATATAACTTCTCCACCTGTTAAAATTGCTATATCTTTAAGCATTTCTTTTCTTCTATCACCGAAGCCTGGAGCTTTAACTGCTACACAGTTGAAAGTTCCTCTTAATTTATTTACTATTAATGTTGCTAAAGCTTCACCTTCAATATCTTCAGCTATTAATAATAAAGACTTGCCAGTTTGAACTATTTGCTCAAGCACTGGTAATATTTCTTGAATGCTTGTGATTTTTTTGTCTGTTATTAATATATATGGATTTTCTAATACTGCTTCCATTTTTTCAGTATCTGTTACCATATATGATGATAAGTATCCTCTATCAAATTGCATACCTTCAACTACAGTTAAATCTGTACCCATAGTTTTTGCCTCTTCAACAGTGATAACTCCGTCCTTGCCTACTTTATCCATCGCTTGAGATATAAGCTGACCTATAGTTTCATCTCCTGCTGATACTGATGCAACTTGTGCTATGTCTTCTGAAGTTTCTACTTGCTTTGACATTCCCTTTAATTCTTCAACTGCAACTTCTACAGCTTTGTTAATACCTCTTTTTAGTATCATAGGGTTTGCTCCGGCAGCAACGTTCTTTAATCCTTCTCTGATAATTGCTTGTGCTAATAATGTAGCTGTTGTTGTTCCATCTCCAGCTATATCATTTGTTTTTGTAGCAACTTCTCTTACTAATTGTGCTCCCATGTTCTCAAATGGATCTGCTAATTCTATTTCTCTTGCTATTGTAACGCCATCATTTGTAATCATTGGAGAACCAAATGATTTGCCTAATACTACGTTTCTTCCTTTAGGTCCTAAAGTAACCTTAACAGTGTCTGCTAATGCGTTAACACCTTTTTCCATAGCACGACGTGCTGTTTCATCAAATTTAATTAATTTTGCCATTTATGTGCACCTCTTTCTATTCTATTTTATTTTTTATTATTCTACTACTGCTAAAATGTCTGCCAATTTAATAACTATTAATTCATCTCCATCGATTTTCACTTCTGTTCCAGAGAATTTAGAGAATATAACTTTATCTCCAACTTTAATTTCATCTTTTTTCTTCTCATCTGAAGTTATTCCTGCACCTATAGCTAAAACTTCTGCTATTTGTGGTTTTTCTTTAGCAGCTCCTGTTAAAACTATACCACTTTTTGTTTTTTCTTCAGCTTCAATCATTTTAATAACAACTCTTTCACCTAATGGCTTAACGTTCATTTTATTACCTCCTAATATTATATCTAAATTTTTATATTAACAAACTTAAAATTATCTAAAAATTAATAATATTTTAGAATTGTTAATTTAATAAACTATCGTGTTATTAGCACTCGTCTATATAGAGTGCTAACATACTATATATAATAACTATTTGACACTCAGTTATCAATATCGTTTATAGACCTTATTTAATCAAATATTATTATTTTTTTGTTAAACAAGAATATTATACATATTTTACATTAATTTAATCCATTTTTCTATTGTTTTCTTTAAATTAATAAAATATTCATAATAAATATTTATCTTTATAACTTTTTTATTATTTATTCGTAGTATATTAATTATTTTTCTATCATATACAAAATTCTTTAATATTATTAAGTCGTAGTATTTCATTCATTATTTTATAATTTATTTACTCAATACAAAACGTTTTACATTCTATTTTAAGTATGATATAATGTAAAAAATTATACTTTTTTGTATAATTTTGTAATTTATTGTATTGTTCTGTTATCGTCTTAAATTTTAATAAAATAAGCATTTTATTTGGTAAATACAATGTTAAATAAAACAATTTATAGTACCGATTAACATTATAATTCAATTTATTATTCTGGAGGCTAAAATATGATGGAAAAAAAGGCAAAAGTGAAAAAAACAATGGGCGGAATCAAAGGTAAGATCATGGTTATCATCGGGGGCACTGTAGCACTAACATTCTTAATAATAGGGATTTTAGTATATAAATTTTCTGATAGTGCTTTTACTAAAAATCAAATAACTATACTACAAAATTCTGATAGCTATGTGCAAAGTGAAGTTGAAAAATATTTCATACGATATATGACTCTAGTTGAACAAATGGCAACAGATCAAAATGTAGTAAATATTATTTCTACACTAGATAAAGGTGATAATCCAACTAATAATGAATATTATAAAAGTGTAATGAAAATGCTAATTGCAAGTAGAGATTTAGACCCTAATTCTATAGTTTCAACATATATTGGTGATATAAATGCCAATGTTGCTATGGATTGGGAAGGTTGGATATCAGATAAGGACTATGATGTTACAACTCGAGAATGGTATAATGCTACAAAAATTAATGGAACATATATATCTGAGCCTTATGAAGATTCAACAACTGGAAATCAAGTAATTACTATTTCAACTCCAGTATATGATGCTAACAAAAAAATCATTGGAATAACAGCTGCAGATATCGAAATAACTACATTAAATAATATGGTTATGGAACAAAAACTAGGTGAAACAGGATACTACATTATGGCATCTAATGGTAATATTGTTCTAGCACATAATGATGAAAGTAAATTATTATCCACTATAGATAATATAGGACTAAGTAATGAAATATTAGATTCTATAAATAGTACAAATATTTCAAAAGTACAATACACTAACGATGGTAAGAAAGCTTATGGCGGATATCTGCCTATTGAGGACACAGGATGGAAGCTTATATCTTATATCCCTTTAAACGAGTTTCATAGTAATGCAAACAAAGTTACAGCAATATTAGTAACAATATTTTTAGTTGGTATTATACTCACAATTATTTCAATATTGATTATAGCAGAAATAATAACTCGTCCACTAAAAAAATTAACTAATGTAACACAAGATATAGCAAATGGAAAACTAGATGTACATATAGATGTTAATACTAACGATGAAGTAGGGCTTCTTGCTAATTCACTAAATGCTTTAACTACAAGATTAAAAGAATATATAGCATACATAAATGAAATAACTCAAGCTTTGGATAATATTTCCAACGGAGAATTAAAGATAGAGTTAGTACAATCATATGACGGAGATTTTAGTAAAATTAAGTATTCTTTATTACAGCTTTCGGATATATTGAAAAAAATAATTGGGGACATAGCTATTGCTGCAGATGAAGTGAGTTCAAGTTCTACACAGGTAGCACATGGTTCACAAACTTTAGCAATTGGAGCTACAAATCAAGCAACAGCAATAGAACAAATTTCAAATTCTATTACAAATGTTTCTGAAAAAATTGAAGAAAACGCAAAAAATAGTAACGACGCCATGGACTTCTTCAATAATGTAACTGATGAAATTAAAAACTGTAATGGAAATATGAACATAATGCTAACAGCTATGAACGAAATAAATACTTCCTCAGAAAATATTGCTAAAATAATAAAAGTTATTGAAGATATAGCTTTCCAAACTAATATACTTGCTTTAAATGCTGCAGTTGAAGCTGCTAGAGCTGGACAAGCTGGTAAAGGTTTTGCAGTTGTAGCTGATGAAGTTAGAAATCTTGCCTCTAAAAGTGCTGAGGCTGCTAAAAATACAACTAAACTAATTGAAGGCTCTGTACAAAGTGTAGCAGCAGGAGTAGATATCAGCAAAAACATAGCTCATGCTCTAGATGATGTTGTTAAAAAGACAATAGAAGTAAATGATTTAATAAAAAATATTTCAAATGCTTCTAATGAACAATCATCGTTTATAAAATCTACTGTAACACAAATTGAACAAGTTACAGAAGTAATACAAAGTAATTCAGCTACTTCTGAAGAAATTGCTGCTTCTAGTGAAGAGCTATCGTCTCATGCAACTTCAATGAACGAGATGGTTAAAATATTTAAAATATAACATAAAGATAGAGTAGGAGAGAAATA
>DDAM01000053.1 GCA_002332905.1 Firmicutes bacterium UBA2058
ACAATTCATAGTTGGTCTCCTCCATTTTTATTTGTCCATTTAAATTACAAATTTCATGCCAATGTGTAAACGTTTTTTGTTTGTTGAAATATAAGCCTTTATGTCGAAAATGCTATTCTCTATTTTTTAAAGCATGAAAAAAATGCCGCGCAAAATTTGCATAGTGAAAATTTTGCATGGCATTTTATATTCATAAAATTATATTTAGTTATATAGGTAGCATTATAGATTATATTCTTTTATTTTATATCTAATAGATCTTTCGCTAATACCTAAACTATCAGCTGTCCATTTTCTATTTTGTTTATTATTATCAAGGGCAAATTTTATAACCTTTTTTTCAATATCTTTAATATTTTCTCCTTGATAAATTCTTATATAATTTTCAGAATCATCTTTATATGTTTGATTGGTTATTTGAGGCATTAAATTTAGCGACTCAACACCAAGATATTCTCCGGTATCCAATAGTACCGCTCTTTGTATAATGTTTTCAAGCTCTCTAACATTTCCTTCAAAACGATAATTTTCAAGCAAATTATATGCCTCGGGAGTTAAATCCTTAATATCCTTATTAAAAGCGATATTGTACTTTTCGATGAAATACGGAATAAGATATTTAAGGTCTTCTATTCGATCTCTAAGTGGAGGTGATGTTATATTAATAACATTTATCCTATAATATAAATCCCCTCTAAAATTACCCAGCTCCACTTCTTTCTTTAAATTTTTATTGGTACAACAGATAATTCTAACATCAACCTTAAACGTGGTATCACTGCCTATTTGTCTTACTTCCTTTTCCTGAAGAAACCTTAAAAGTTTTGATTGTAGCCTTAAATCCATTTCACCAATTTCATCTAGTAAAAGTGTCCCCTTATCAGCTTTTCTTATAAGTCCTATTTCATCCCTATATGCTCCTGTAAAAGCACCCTTTTTATATCCAAAAAGCTCACTTTCTAACAAATCAGCCGGTAAAGCCGCACAGTTTATTGCACTAAATGGATTATCGGCCCTGTTGCTTGACGTATGTATTTTCTGCGCTAAAAGCTCTTTTCCGGTACCGCTCTCACCAGTAATAAGTATAGTTGCATCAGTGTCTTTTATCTTATTTATTACATTTATTATATCTTTAATTTTTTTAGATTCACCTATTATGTCCTTTTTTATATGACATTCAAGACTTTCTATTTTTTTTGCTAGCTTTACTTTTTCAGCAGCAGTTTTTAACAATAGTATAAGCTGCTCATTTTGTATTGGCTTTGTTATAAAATAATAGGCACCTGACTTAATAGCTTCAATAGAATTATCTATTGTTGAATATGCAGTCATTATTATAACCATAATATCAGGGTCAATATCCAATATCTCCTTCATTAAACTAAATCCACTATCTTCCTTAAGCCGTAAATCTAAAAGCACAAGTGGCATTCTTTCCTTATTAAAAATATCTAGTGCCTCATTATAGTTATCACTTGTATATATTTCATAGTAATCTTCTAATAAGAATTTTAGAGAACGCAATATAGCTTTCTCATCATCAACTATTAACAATTTGTTCTTCAACCTTACCACCCTTTTCAACAGTTACAGTTATACACATACCTTTTAATTCTCCCTCACTATGCGCTGTTATGCTTCCCCCGTTGTCCTCAACCATCTGCCTAACTACAAACATTCCAATACCATTACCATTATCCTTAGTAGTAAAAAAAGGATCAAATATTTTCTCAATATTACTTTCATTCATTCCATAGCCATTATCTTCAAAATAGATTATAACATTTTTGCCTTCACTCTTAGCATATATTTTTATTAATGGATTTTCAATGTTTTTTACTGCATCTATACTATTTAATATTATATTTAAAATTATTTGCTTTAAATGATTAACATCAAATTTAGCATAATATGAAGAATCTATATTCACTTCTACGTCTATATCTTTTATTTGCATTTTTACCAGCTTTATAGAATTTTGTATCTCTTCATTTAGATTTATAACCTCTCTTATTGGCTTTCTAGGAGATGTGTACTCCACAAATTCTTTTATAAGTGAATCTATTCTATCAATCTCAACCGGTATATCTTCAGAAGCGGCTATCATAAATTCTCTATTCTCAACCTTATCCTTCATCTGTCTTGTATAAATTCTAATAGATGTGAGAGGATTTCTGATTTCATGTGCTATTGATGAAATTAGTTTGTCCATAAACTGCATTTTGTCGTGCTTATAAATTTCATTAATAATAGCTTTTTCCTTTTCAATTCTATTTTTTATTATTTTATCAAGCTTTTTATTACTATATAAAATAACTACCTCTATAATAAATACAATAACTAGTGTAAAAAATATAACTTTAACCAATAGTTGATTTTGTGCACTTACATTCCTTATTGGTGTTCCAAACCATTTTCTATAAATTAAATCATACATACCATTATTCTGTATTTCCTTAAGCCCGTAATTAAGCTTATCCAAAAGCTCTTCATTATTTTTATTAACAGCCATACAATACTTTTTCTCATTGAGCGAATTGCCGACTATTTTTATTAAATCTGTAGAATTATTCTCGTTACAAAGATAGTTGACTGTTAAGGTGTTACCAATCAAAGCACTAACTTCTCCGTTTAATAAAGCCTCTAATGCTTCTTTTATTGAGTCATATTGTATAATTTTCACACCATTAATTTTACTAATTTCGTAGTATGCACTATCTTCCTTATGTAGTGCAACAGTTTCTCCTGATAAGTCTACAAAGCCATTAATATTCCATGAATTGTTTAAAACAAAGATAGACTGAGAATTCATTATAAGGGAATTTGTAAATGAGAATTTATCCTTTCTTTCCTCCGATTCTTTCATACCTTGGATTAAATCAACTTCTCCATTTGCAAGCGCATAATAGGCATCCTCCCAATCCATTGGTATAAATTCAAAGTCTATGCCTGTTGCAATACTAATTGCTTTTAGCATATCAACATTGAATCCTTTATAAATTCCATCTGCATCAATAAATTCATAGGGTGGAAAATTATTATCTCCTGCAACCTTAAATTTTTCTTCTAAAGCATAAACATTTAGACAAAACACACTTGATATAATAGATAAAATAATTAAATAAACTAAATATCTTTTCATATGATTTTCCTATCATAAATATTATTCGACATATTTTTACAAATTATATCACGACGCTGAATTAGAAGCAATTTAAATAACAAAAAAATAAAAAGGTTATACTTCTCATAATAAATATAATCAAGTATAACCTTAAAATTTAAAAAATCAGTGACATATATAGGCTATCATAATATATATCTTTAACTAAATTTTCTTTCTCAAACGTTCCTTCAACTTTAAATCCCTTGTTTTTATATAATTTAATTGCATTTAAATTATCTATTCTTGTTATTAAAGTTATTTTTTTAGTTATACCATTATTTTTAGCCCAATTAATTACTTCATCCATTAAAACATTTCCTAACCCGAGACCACAGAAGGATTGCTTGATACCTATACCTAAAACACCTACATGCTTAAATCTTGGTTTTTGTGATGAATTTATTGTCACTATCCCTGCAATTTCTCTTCCTTCAATTGCCATAAGCATAATGGAATTTGCTTCCTTATTGGTAACATCTATAGAATTTTCTTCCTCATTCAAACATCTTGGAAATTCATTTTTACCAAAGGATAAAAAATCAGTTTCACCACCAATAAAGTTATAGAAATCTATAATGCTTTGTGCATCATCTTTTGTAGCTGTTTTAAGACATATCTCAATCCCATTTTTTAAGATTACGCTTTTCATAGTTTTTATGCTTTCACCTCACCCTTGATATTTTTATTATCAAGCTGTTCAGTTTTTGGCTTTAATATAGTTTTCCAAGCATGCATTGCAAGCGAAACCGCTATAACCCCATAAGATACAAATACTCTAAAGTATTCACCAAGCTGTGCATTATTAAATAATTGCTTACCCGCCTGAGGAGCAACTATAAATAAAGTATGGAATAATATTACTCCAATTATTGCATGTTTATTATTAGCCTTTTGCACTGAAGCACCACCAACAAGTAAGGCAGCTATGGCAAATTGAGCAACCTGAGTATGTGCACCATATGTCGAGAAGGTACCTATGTTTTGTAGATATATCAGCTGTCCCCAGCATGCTAATACTGTTGATATTATCATTGCAATAATTCTTGTTTTATTAACATTTATACCAGCAGCATTTGCAACAACCCTACTTTGCCCTACAGTTCTCATGTTTTGCCCAAGTCTAGTTCGGATAATTATAGTATTAAAGCCACATAATAATCCTATCAACAAATATGTAGTAACTGGTATGTTAACGAACAATAATATTTCTTCTATTGACTTTAGATAAGTAGCCGCATAAATTATAGCAGCTACTATAATAAAAGAAAATGCTTTTTTAATATTAAATCTTGAATCCTTTTCTATAAATCTATTTTTTATAATCTGCCAAATTTGCAATACAATTATAACAACAACTAAAATTTCAACCGCATATAATAGCAATAATCTATCCGCTGATAAAAAGGCTTCAATTGCAGGAACGTAGCTTAAAGCATAAACAATCGCAGTAGTTATCATATAAACATACATTTTTTTAAATGATTTTTTTTCTTTTTTAATTAATGTCATAGCTATTTTTATAATAAAAACTATCAAGCTAAATATAAACCATAGTTTAACTATAGTTAGCATTGAAACTGTATCTAGCGAATACTTTAAATTACCTGCTAAATCTATGGTATTTTTAACACCAATCCCACCTGCAATTATAAGCGAAGGATTATTTACAGGTAGAACACCACCTATTACAAATAAAAAAAATAATTGATATAGACCGTCCACAAAGTATCCAAGCACCATACCGGCTATCATCTCAGAGCCCTTCATTTTATTAAATAATGCTCCAACTAGATATCCGAATATAATTGCTAATGGGGTTGACATAAGTACACATAATAAAAATCCTTGTATACCAGTAAAACCCCAATATACCACCCAAAATACAGCAATTTGAGCAGCAACAGCTCCAATTGTTATTCCAAAGTTTAATCCCATTCCTGCAAGAACTGGAATTATTAAGGCTAAAACAATAAAACCATTTCTTCCAATACGGACAAATAATTCATTAGCAACAAAAGTTAAAGGATTTTTAGATGCATAAATAGCTGCAATACATAATAAAACAAACAGCACTACAACTTTATTTTCAACAAATGCTTTTTTAACATTATATTTTATATTATTCACCATCTTTTCCTCCTTTTGTTTTTGATAAAGCGTAAAGGATTATTCCGTTTGAGATTATTATACGTAAAACATCTGAAAGATTTCCTTCTGGTAGCACTGCATTGGCAACTGGCAAGGCTACTGCTAAAATACCTTGGAACAAAAACGTACCAATAATAACATGAGATATTTTTGCCTTAGATATTGTTGCACCACCAATTAGTATGGCCGCTACACAATGAAAGCCCATCATTAAAGGTGCATTATAAAGCTGTAAAAATCCATAGCTTTGAGCATATATGATAATTCCTACAGCACCCAAGGCAGTAGATGCAGCAGTACCAACAATACGCATTTTATTAACATTAACTCCTGTTGAACGTGCAAATACTGGATTTGAACCAACAGCAGTCATTGCTAGTCCTGTCTTACTTTTCATAAATAGATATACTATTACACACATTGTAAAGAAAAATATTAATAGACCTGTAGGAATATATAAACCTACAGCTTTTTCACCGATTTGTATTGACAAAGGTGTGTTACTTAATACTTCTCCAAAGCTACCAGTAAGACTAATAGTATTTCTCATACCAACTCCACCTAAAGGCCAAATCAAATCTCCGTCCCTAAAAGGCAATGTAAGCCACATAATGTTCATGAAAGCTATCACAGAAAATCCAACATATGTAGAAACAGTCATTTCAGAACCCTTAACTCTATTTAGTAAAACTCCATAACCAATACCAAGAATTAAAGCTATAATAACTGCAATAACTATAGCTAAAAATATTGCTATCCAAGGGTTTGCTATACCAAGTTCTATTACTATGGTAGCTCCTAATAACCCTGCTACTATACCAAGAGAAATACCAAAGTTAAGTCCAATACCGCACTGAACTGCCGGTACCATAGCAAGCACTAATATACCATACATACCCCAACGTCTAATAGCATCACTCATTAGACTTAGAATACTAAGATCTAAAAGTCCCGCTACAAATAGTAAAATTAAAAAGAAACTAACAATTATTATTCTAGGTAAACCTATTGCTTCATATGAAAATTTAATTTTTTCATGCATCTACAACATCTCCCTTCCTTGAACCTGCCATAGCAAGGCCAAAGTCAGAATCTTGTGCATCAGCAGCCAAAATATCTGCTAATTTACCATTAGATACAATTGCAATACGATCACACATAGAACGTAATTCAACAAGCTCCGAACTAACAACTATTATAGTCATGCCTTGTTCTCTATTTAATCTAACTAAATATTCTAAAACTAACTTTTTAGCTCCTATATCAATTCCTCTTGTTGGCTCTGATACAATCAGAAGCTTTGGCTTCATTGTAAGTGCTCTTGCTAAACATACCTTTTGTTGGTTTCCACCCGATAACCGTCCTACTGCCTGATTAGGGCCTGTACATCTTATATCTAAAAGCTTAATCATATCAAGAGTATGATTATTAGCCTTTCTTTTATTGTATAACTTTATTGGTCCTAATATATTTAAAAACTCATTTTTTATTTGAATTGCAGAGAATACAATATTTTGTTCAATGGACTCATTTAATAAAAGTCCAACACCTCTTCTGTCCTCCGAAACAAAAGCTATACCATTTTCTAATGCGTTACCTAACTTTGATAATTCAAGCTCTTTTCCGAAAAAAGAAACTTTACCAATACTTTTATACAAACCCATTATACCATTAGGTATACCAATCTTTCCTTGTCCAGCAAGTCCTCCGATACCAAATATTTCACCTTTTCGAATCTTAAGATTTATCCCATTAACAGCCTCACCCGGCATACTAACGTAAAAATCCTCTATTGACAAAGCTATATCTTTATCTGATAGAACTCTATTATCTTCTTCAAATTCAACCAGCTTTTCAACCTTACGCCCAATCATTAGTTTAGCTATTTCTATAACATTAGTCTCTTTTACAAGCTTCCTTGCAATAAACTCACCATCTCTTAAGATTGTTAGGCTATCCGCAACCTCCATTACCTCATCAAGCCTATGTGTTATAAATATTATTGCAATTCCTTTAGAAGCAATAAGTTTCATTATTTCTAAAAGTCTTGCTGCTTCACTTTCAGTTAAAACTGCAGTTGGTTCATCAAAAACTAGAAGCTTAATGCCCAATTTATCTATTTCTCTTGCAATTTCAATAAATTGCATGTATCCAATAGGTAAGCCAGCTACTTTGACATACTCATCAATGTTAAGTCCTATTGTATCTAAAGCTAATCTAGCGTCCTTTTCCATTGTTTTTTTGTCTAAAAGTTCTAAATTTTTTCCAAACATATTACTAAAAATATTTGGTTTACTTATTTCACGTCCGATTTTGATATTTTCTGTTACAGTAAATCCAGGAACTAGCATAAATTCTTGATGTACCATACCAATACCAATTTCCATTGCCTGTTGTGGAGATTCAATTTGAACCTTATCACTGGCAAATTCAACAGTACCTTCGAAGCCACCTGTCGAATGAATAACTGGCATGCCAAACAATATATTCATAAGTGTTGATTTACCTGCTCCATTTTCCCCCATCAGAGCATGTATTTCTCCCTGCTTAACTGTTAAACTAACATCTTTGAGAACTCTATTTCCATAATAATTCTTTGATATATTGTCCATTTTTAGAACGAAATCATATCCCAAATTTTCATCCCTCCTTAATTCTCAAAAATTTTTATGAAATTCGCCGACCATTAAAGTCGGCGAATCTATCTATCTTCTTTTTAACTTATTTTGAAAAATCGTAGAAATCACATAGAAGCATATAGAAGTTCTTTAATTCTCCAACATTTTCATCTTTATACAATGATAGCTTAAGACCTAAACCATCAGCCAATTTATTTATAACCTTCTTAAACACTTCAGGATCATGTCTGTCCTTAGTTTCACCTTCACAGTATTTTATTGCATATTCAACACCAGCTTCTATCATGAGCATGTTAATTGGAACTCCCCAAGTAGCCATTCTAGATTCTTGTCCTGCTTCAGTTAACTTAGATTTGATTTGTTGAATCATGTAGTCAACATCACCCTCATGTCCAGTTACATCTATACCTAAACCTGCTGGATATCCATGATATGGTGATGGACAGCATTGTTGAGGATAAATAGCCTTTTCATTAAGTATAGTACGTATTAATGGCTCTTGCATTGAACAGTTTGTAGAAAAGAAAGCTGTATCCTTACCATATTTAGCAACTTGTCTTGGTACATCTTCAATTATAAATTGTTGCGCACCAGATACACCAGCATCTCCTGTTGGGTCTGGAGCTGTAACATCAACAAATTCTATTCCTAACTCTTTACATTTTGCAACCATCAACTCACGACGAGCAGCAATTGTAGCGTATGATAAGTGTCTAGCAAACGAATAATGAATAAATGTCTTTGCTCCCATTTCATGTGCTTTTTGAGGAATAGTGTTACCCATTGATATCTCATCAACTAGCATTACTATATCAGCCTTGCTAGCTATAGTTGCTGGATCTTCCGCAGCAACTCCACATACAAATAACATATCTGGTCTTGTTTCTCGTACTTTATCAATGGCAGCAGCTGCACCTGGTACAGCTTGAACAAATACTATAGCCTTAACTTCAGGGTCTGATGCTAAACTTACTACATTAGCTATAGTAGTCTCTGTTTCTGATGAAAAGTTATCAGGATATGTAGCTGTAACAATCATGTCACCGTATTTTTTTACCATATTTTGAGCTTCCTGAAATTCTTCCTCACCCTGCGATACAGTACCTGTGATAATACCTATTTTATAATCTTTCTTTTTTCCCCCAGTTGATGTCTCTGATGAATCGCGGCAACCTGCAATTGATAATAACATTGCAACTACCATTAGTAAACATAAAACTTTTTTAAACATTTTTTCCTCCCCATAAATTTATTACATGCATGTATAATTATAAATTTACATTGCATTTATATAATTATAAAACCATAGGAAAAGGATTGCAAGCAAAAAATATTTTTATACAAAATAATATTTTTTATTACAAAAAACACCACTCATAGTTGATATAAGTAGTGTTTTGTCGAATAAACATTTATTTTCAATTTTTAAAAAATATATTAATCAAATTGTTTTATTAAAATTAAAATTGTATAATTATTAATTTTATATTTCATCACCACATTGTACTTTCCTAGCTTTTTTATATAAATCTCCATCTTTTTTACTAATAGTTATTTTCTCAATATTTTCTTCTGTACAAAGAACGAGAGATATTCTTCCCTTTTCTACTATAGGATGTCTTAGCACACGTGACTGTACATTATCATATTTTTCATGTGTCACTGCTAAATATGTAAACTTCTCATCCTCATAAGGTGCATCTCCACCTTTAAGTTTTTTATGAAGCTTGCTTCTTTGTATTCTACATGTAAAGTGGCACCAATCATCATCTAATAGCTTACATACGCCTTCATGAGAACAAGGTGCAACAACATGTCCACCCTTTGAAAGCAAGTATTCTCTTGCTTTTTTTAGGTGTGAGAAACCTACTGGCGTTCCTGGTTCCACAATTAAAAGCAATTTATCCGATGCATTCCAAAGCTTATCAATGGCTTTAATCCTCTCAGTGTCATTTAATTCATTTAACATATATGAGGCTACCACCATATCCATTTTATCCTTAATATCATCTTTTGTTATATCATATTGAAGCCATTTGGTCTTACTTAATGCTTCTGAGCCACCACACATCATCATTTGTCCAAGATGTAACATTGCCGGCTCTCTTTCTAGGCATACTATATTATTTAAATCAAGAAGCGAATCACAAGCCCACGTAGCAGCACCTGTTCCAGCTCCTACATCTGCCAATGTTTTAATATCGCAATCAATTATATTAAGCGTATATCTAAGTGCTGAATATACTGCACAAAATGTTGCTGGCATTCTAACAACAGAATATGCAACTGCTTCATTGCTTGTTGTTAATAATCTTTTTCCCTGTCCACTACTTGTTCTATATTTTTCGCTAATTCCTTGTGCATCCTGTACTAATTTATCATGTTTAGATAAAGCAGTTTGGTTTTCTACTGCTAATTTAAGCTTTAAAGGTAATTCCATTTTATTTATACTCCTTCTGCGCAATTATAAAATAATGTAAAATAATTTATTGAATGAAATACATCTCATAACCATTTAATACCATATTATAAAGCAATTTTCAATATATTTATTTAATTTCTTCTTTACAAATAATGCTTTATTAATTTCTTAATAATTTTGCAGAAAAAACTAGGTATAAAAATACATTTCATACCTAGGCTATATAATAAATACTTTTCTGTTACAGCAAATTTATTTTTTGTTTAAATATTTATTATCAATTTTATCAATTATTCCATTAGCTATCATCTTATCAATATTTTTGTTAAATAAATCAATATATTCATCTAAATCATTTTTTCTGCTAAATGCCATTCTTGCATCTGAATCTTTTTCTTCAAAATAGAATTTTTGCTTAACAACTTGTCCCTTAGAACCGTTAGTTTTAAAGTAATAATTTGCTGTATATTCATTGGCAATAAATGTATCTATTTGACCTTTTAAAAGCTTATTATACATTGTTGCTATGTCCGCACTGTTATCCTTAATAAGTTTTCTATCATTTCTAAATTTGTCATTATAATTAAAATTTTGTACGGCGATTTTATATTTATATAAATCTTCATACTTGTTTATAGTCACATTTGACTCCTTTAATGTGTAGAAGGCATATATTGAGCTTGGTCTATATTCGTTAGAAAAATGCATGCAGCTTTCTCGTTCCTTGCTATAACCGACAGTTGGAATTACATCTACTAATCCTTGTTCTAATAATTTTAAAGAACCATCCCAAGTACAGGTCATAAGCTGTACATTTATATTTGACATTTTAAATGCTTCCAGCAATATATCTACATCCATGCCATTTATTGTACCATTTTCATTGAATATACTGTATGGTGCATATGGAGATATACCGGCAATAATTGTTTTAGAATCACTAGATGTCGCACTATTTGTTAATTGCAGCGATTTAATTAAATTATCCTCTATATAACCAATAGTTTTAGATAATTTGTTAAAGTGCAAAATTTCATCCTTTATAGATTTTGTAACCTCAGAAGTTGCTTCCTTATTTTCCTTTATAATAACAGATATATTGTTTACCATACCATTAATTTTATATATCCTGTCATTTAATTCATTGCTTTTTGTTGCTAATATACTATTGTTTTCCGAATATTCTTTAGTGGAATTTTCTATATCATTTAGTTCACCCACTGATTGTCCCAGTTTTTCTGATTGATCAGATATTTTGTTAAGGCTAAGATTCATAGCCTTTTCAACACTTTCAGCCAATAATCCTATTTCTTTTATTATATCATCAACTTTTTTATTGACCTCAGCAGTTTGCTCAGATAGCTTCATCATTTCCTCAGCTACTACACCAAATCCCTTGCCATTTACACCAGCCCTAGCTGCCTCTATGGATGCATTAACAGATAGTATTTTAGATTGTTTTGTTATAGCATTTACTGCTACTATTAAGCCATCTGCAGCCTTGACCTTATTTTGCAGTTCAACAGTGATATTACTGGTGTTATTAATTTCTTCACAAACTTTATTAAAAGCTTCTATAGTATTGCTTATTTCTTCTCTTTTTTGTGCTACTTTTACATATGTAGTTTTAGCATTATTAGAAAGTTTTGTAGTTTCTTCAAGTGTATTATCGGCAAAATCGCATATAACGTCTAATTCTCTAACTATATTTTCTATATTATCACTTTGTCTATCCGCTCCGCAAACTAAGTTATCAGCTTTATTACTTATGTTACAAATTTCAGTATTAATTTCATCTATAGAGTTAGATGATTCACTTAATTTTTCAATACTTTTCCTAATTATTTGATTAGCTTCTTTAGTTTTTTTACTAGTCTTATCTTGTTTTTTGTCAGTTTTTGTAAACGTTATCATTAAGTAACCTCCCAATTTATAAATTATTTATAATCCCCTTTTGCTTGACTTTCCAAATTTATGACATTATATAATTAATATTTTATCAAATTTTGAATATTTTACAATATATTTATTATATTTATTAAAACATTATTTCAATATTATTAAAAAATGTAGAAAATGCTATACTAAAAATTAGCCTAAAATACTCATGAGGACACTGTATATTCCATTCTTTTACAAAATCTATTTTATAATCCTAGTTAATTACACATATTATAAGTTTTGGGGTTGTAATGGTACTTGCACAATATCATCAAACCTTTACTGTTCAACGCTTTATGGTGGAATAATTGGTGGACTTTTATCTTTTGTGTTTTCAAAAGTATAGTCTAAAATCATTCTTTAATTAAAAAAAAACCACATTTAAAAATACTATAAATGTGGTAAATATAATATATGAATATGTAGTCCACTTTAAACTGCATATTTTTTGTCATTAATGTGCAATCTAACTATTTAATATTCTAAAATAGTGATTTGCTTCTCTTAAAACATGGTCTGCTAGAAGAGGTAATATAATAGATCTTATATTACATTCATATATTCCTTCTGCACCAGCTGTTTTGAACTCTATATATTTTGCTGTTTCTGCAATAGTTTGATCTGTAACAGTTTCCATAGTCGCTTCCGTTGCAATTTTAGCTTCTTCTAATAATTTTCTGTAATCATTGGCAAAAGCATCAGCAGCAATAATCAACTTCTCTTCAGTAGGATCAAGTAATCCACGTATAAATAATGCATGTTCCATCATAATTTGATTCCAGAATAATTCTACTTGTTTCATATCCAAACTGTTAATATCTAAACCATTTTGTAACATCCAAACATATTGCCTATATAATTTCGCTTCACGTGTTATGTGTTCAATTAATAGTGGATAATTAGCAGTAAATATAGAACAGCTTAATACATCATTTAATATTCTTTCTTTAAAATTAATAAATCCACCTAGTAGATGTAACGCAGCATCATTTAAACAGCAAACATTAGATGATATATCTGGTGCCATATGATGACGATCACTGATTAATCTTAACTCCATAAGTGTTGTATTAGTATCAATTCCTATTCCTGTAAGTTCTTCTGTTTTCTTTTCAGCCCCTAGCGTAAAGTTTGTTACAATTTCTCCTGAGTTTAATACTGTTGGACTTATTATAAAATTACTTAATTTAACAGCATCTGATAAAAGTCTTTCAAATTGTCCTTTGTACCACATTGCTTCATGAATATAGCAGCTATTCTTAGGCATAAATGCAGCTTGCAAAAATAATGCATGCTCTTTCATAATTCTAGCAAAAAACAAATGTAGCTCAAGTGATAATTTAATATAATCCTTCATATTTTTATTTCCTTTCACATAGACTACAATATTATATGCATATTGTTTGTTGTTGTTAAAATATTGCAGTAACTATGCCCTAACTCTAACATAATCACAATCATATAACATATGTCCATCTTTTTAAATACTTTGCTACCTCTGATCCCTGATATGTCGGATGCACTACAACAGATATAATAAAAATATTATATTTATCATATTTGCCATATTCCATTATATCCTCTGGTTGAATATCAGTGTCATGGAAATTATTCTATTTACATTATATCCTTAATTAATTTTTCCTCATTTTCAACATTGAATTTTACAGTATATTTCACTTGCTCCCTCCAATTGCATAAAAAATACTATAAAATTGTTTGTAACTGTGCTTGTCTATGTAAATTTTCTTTTAGGATACTAATAACTTTATCATAATCACTCTTTTTAAAATAAAATGTTTGTTGCACAAAACCACCTGATACCTTAGTTTCTATATTCTTTGAATTAATTATTATAACTTTTTCAATTTCATTCCATAATATAATCTCTTTATATTTAAACATTGATATGAAACCTTTTGATATAATTCCCTGTGCAAGCCACATACTAATAAACATTAGAATGGCTAATATTCCCGTTACATAATGAATCCAAGTATTTGCATAAAAATATATAATTGATATAAGAACAATCATTACGATAAATTTGTATATATTTTTTTCTTGTTGGTATTATTATTTCTTTTATACGCCTTAAACGTTGTATAAAAATTGCAATAAAAAATAATTGGATAATAATATTAATAAAATTATTCTAATATTATTATTAAAAATAAATAATATATTATATAGGTAAAAAATGGTTGAAGATTATTATGAAGGGTATAAAATATTATATATATTAAAGCAAAGGATTTGATAGAAAATTATGAATAATAATAAAAATCGAAAATTATACATAATAATTTTAATAGTATTGTTTATATCAATCCTAATTGTTTTAGGGTATATTTTTATTAGTCAAGCTATTGATGGTCTTTATCAAGAAAAGCTGAATTATCTTATGGAATTATCTGTAAAGAGTTCACAAAATATTAAAAAACAAATAAATGGAGATTTATCAACTATTGATGCAATAGCTACATTTATCTCAGATGATGAGGAATTTGATGTAAGCAATGCGCTATCTATTTTAAAAAATGAAATGAATAAAGAATCATTTAAAAGAATGGGTATAATAATGCCTGACGGAACAGCTTATAGTACAGACAATAAAATTTTTAATTTTAGTGATAGAGAGTATTTTATAAAAGCAATGAATGGTGTAAGTAATGTTTCTGATCGTCTCATAGACAAATCTGATGGAAAAGAGATTAATGTTTATGCATCTCCAATTTATCAAGATGATAATATTATAGGAGTTATTTTTGCAACTAAATCTCAGGAGCAATTTTCCGAAGCTATAAAAATAGAGAGTTTTCATGGTGAGGGATATTCATATATTATTAAAAGTGATGGCAGACCAGTGGTAAATACTGATAATTCTAACAGTATTGGTTATTTTCAAAATTTATTTGATGTTATGAAAAAGTATGGCATATATGGAGAGAAATTTGATAAGATTTTAAAAGATATTAGTGCTGGAAAAGATGGTGATTTTGAATATGTAAGAAATGGTATCAGAAGGCAGTTGTGTTATACAAAAATTGGTGTAAATGATTGGTATATAATATCAGTTGTACCGGTTAGTGTTATATCACTGCAATCTAATAGACTAGTAGAAAGTCTTATAATATTGACATCCTTTATAGTGTTTGTTATAGCAGCAGTTAGCTTTATTATGAATAATACGTTGCAAAAAAATAATAAAAAATTAGAGAAGCTTGCTTTTTATGACAGCGTGACAGGTTATTCAAACTTACAGAAATTTAATATAGATGCAAAAAATATAATATTGCATAATCAAGATAGCTGTTTTGTTATGATAATGATTGATATAAATAAATTCAAGGTTATTAATGATATCTATGGGTACGTAGAAGGAAACAATGTTTTAAAATCAATAGCTGAAGCTATAAATGCTAACCTAACTAAAAATGAAACTTTTTGCCGTGTATCAAGCGATAATTTTAATATACTGATGAAATACGAAAGCAATGAGGAGATTATAAAAAGGCTTGAAAAGATAATAAACAATGTAAATTGCTATTTTGATACATATAAAATTGAGATAATCGCAGGTATATATACAGTAATTGATGCATCTTTAGATATTAATGTTTTAAGTGATAGAGCTAATATTTCAAGAAGTATTGCTAAAAAACGAAATGATGGTTGTTGGTACCATTTTTTCAAGGAAGAGAATAGATTAAATATTCTTAAAGAAAAAGAAATAGAAAATACTATGGAAAAGGCGCTTTATAACGGTGAATTTGAAGTATATCTTCAACCTAAGTATTCTTTAATAAATGAAAAAATTATCGGAGCAGAAGCATTGGTCCGTTGGAATAAACCTGGTGTAGGTCTAATACCACCAATTGAATTTATTCCTATTTTTGAACGAAATGGCTTTATTAGAAAGCTTGATTTATACATGTTTGAGAGTGTATGTAAATTGCTAGCAAATTGGAATAGAAGTTCTTCAAATATTTTAGCTGTACCAATTTCAGTGAATGTTTCAAGAACTAATCTTTCTTCTAATGACCTAGCTCAAATTTTAAAAAAGATTTCACAAAAATATAATATCAATCCTAAATTTCTAGAAATAGAGTTGACGGAAAGTGCTGTATTTGCGGATGTTGATAATATGATTGACATTATGACAAAAATAAAGAATGAGGGATTTTTAGTGTCTATTGATGACTTTGGAAGTGGATATTCATCCCTTAGCGTTATAAAAAAATTACCTACAGACTTCGTTAAAATTGATAAAAGTTTTATAGATGAGGTCGAAAAAGATGAACGCGGTGAGAAAATTATTTTTAGCATTGTATCGATGATAAAATTATTAGGGATTTCCAGTGTGGCTGAAGGTGTAGAAACAGAAAACCAAATAAACTTGCTGAAAAATGCTGGTTGTGATATAGTGCAAGGGTTTTATTTTTCTAAACCTATCACTGCTTTGGAATTTGAAAAATTAATTAAAAAATAAGGATTTAATTATTTCTAGCCGATACACCAAATTGCTTCTTGTATGCTCTTGAAAATGCTGAATAGCTATTAAAGCCACATTCATAGCAGGCTGTTGTAACCGATATATTATTATCAATCATAGATTTAGCAAGCAAAAGTCGTTTGCTAGTTATATAATTACCGATTGTATAGCCTGTTTCGGATTTAAATAAATGCATTAGATAATATTTATTTAAGAATAAAGATTTTGAAATTATATCTATAGATAAATCTTCTTTTATATTATTATGTATGAATTCAATAATTCTAGAGATTGTTGTATTTGATTCATAGGTCTCAATATAAGAAATATTATTATTCATAGCAGCACGATTAAGCTGTATCATAAATTCTAGAAATAGGATTTTACGATACAGCTCATTTGCGTATTCATAATCGTTATATGAATTTTCAAGTTCCTTAAATACTTTATATAACTTGCTATTTTTTAATGATTCAAGTCTTAATACATTGCTATTTTCAGATTTAACTTTTTCAAAGCAGTAGTTTAAATCATAGCTTTTTTCCTTATATGAATTCACAAAATTAGTGGATACATAAATTATTATTCTTTCGTAAGTGCTATTATCATTAATTATTGGCTTATGTATTTCTCCTGAGCCTACAAGTATAACATCATAAGGCTTAAGAAAATAGGATTTACCTTCTATGCAATAAGTTACATTTCCCTTTATAAACAATATAATTTTCTGAAAATCATGATAGTGAAAATTAAATTCTTCTAGACCATTATCAGACAGATGAAACATTTTAAACTCACTATTTAAATATCCCGTTTTCTCATATAAAGACATAAAAACCTCCCACATTAATATGTGCATTTATATTATACAGCATTATTTGCAATAAAAAAAGCATTTTTACTGTTTAAAACGTAAATAATGCTATGTACAATGAGCATAGGAGAAAGAGAGGTAAATATATATGAAAATAGTAGTTTTAGCTGGAGGTACTAGCTCAGAGCGAGATGTATCATACAGTTCTGGAAAGAAAATATATTATGCATTAAAGGAAAGAGGGCATAAGGTAATTTTGATTGATATTTATCTTGGAATATCTTGTGAGGTGGATAATATATTTGATTTAGAATATGATTGGGGAAATGACATTTGCGAAATAGGTGATACAGCTCCAATTGTAGAGAACATAAAAGCTCAGAGAAATAATTGTAAATCAGTATATTTTGGAGAAAATGTTATTGAAATTTGTAATAAATCTGATTTAGTATTTTTAGCACTGCATGGGGAAAACGGAGAAAATGGAAAAGTGCAAGCCACCTTTGATTTGCTCGGCATAAAATATACAGGTACTGATTTTCTAGGATCTGCATTAGCTATGAATAAGGGTTTGTCAAAAGAGTTATTTCAGCATCATGGTATAAGGACACCAAAATATTGTAGACTTAGACCTCATGATAGCGTTGATAATTTTACATATCCAAAAGTTGTTAAGGTATCGTGTGGAGGATCTAGTATAGGAGTTTATATAGTTAATAATGATGAGGAATACAATTCAGCAATATTAGAAGCTGAAATGATAGACAGTGAAGTATTGATAGAGGAATATATTGAAGGTAGAGAGTTTTCCGTTGGAATTATTGATGGTAAGGCCTTGCCTATAATTGAAATTATACCTAAGATTGGATTCTATAACTATAAAAATAAGTATCAGTCAGGAAATACTATTGAAATTTGTCCAGCAGATATATCATATGAAAAGACTATCTATATGCAAAAAATAGCAGAAAAGGCTTATAAAATTCTCAGGCTTAAAATTTATGCAAGGATTGATTTTATAATGTCTAATAAGAACGGAGAAATATATTGCCTTGAAGCCAATACATTGCCTGGAATGACACCCTCATCACTTATACCGCAAGAGGCTATGGTAGTTGGAATGGATTATCCAAGCTTATGTGAAAAAATAATAGAATTATCAATTAAATAAATTTATATTTAGTGTGTAATATTGACGACAATTTGTCGTCCTTTTTTTTGTTTAATAATGTAATAATCTGTAACACCGTATGAGTACAGGCATATATTATTATAACCCATTAAAAAAATAGAGGAGTTGATTTATTTATGGGTACAACTAAAATTTCTGAAAAACTATTTGAAATTATAAACAAAAAAATAACTCAGGTAGAATTACCAAACCCTACTTTAACAGAAGTACAAAAAGTGATTTCAATAAATGAAAAGGAAACAGAAATAAACGTTAATGAGCACAAATCTAAAATTGAATTGCCAGTTATTCAAGATGGACTATTTCCGGTAATTATAAACTTTGAAGACTTAAATTCAATTAAATCTAGTGAAGTAAAATCAATATTAAATGAAGCAAATATAAAAAATGAATATAGTATAATACCAGCTATCGCTGCTAATTTAAATGTAGAACAGATAAGTCAGTTAGCTAAGCTTTCACAAGTAGAATTAATAGAATTTGATGATTATGCAGTTATGACACTTGAAACTGCAAGAAAATGGTTTGGCGTAGACGAAACTGTAAAAACTTTTGGAGTTACTGGAAATGAAGGAAATCCTAAGACTTTTAATAAATCAGATAATGTTATTGCTATACTAGACACTGGTATAGATATTAACCATGTTGATTTAGGAAGTGGTAAAGTCATAGGTTGGAGAGATGAAATAAACCCTGGAACTGCTATACCTTATGATGATAATGGACACGGCACTCATGTATCATCAATAGCTGCTGGATTAGGAAAAGCTATATGGGATTACAGAGGAGTTGCATATGGTTCTGCATTAGTTGGAGTTAAAGTTTTGGATTCAAATGGTGTTGGAACTTTTTCTCAAGTTATTAACGGTGTTCAATGGTGTATATTAAACAAAGATGTTTTTGGTATAAGAGTTATAAATATGAGCTTAATGGGAGGACCTAATCTTGCTTTAAGATTAGCTGTTACTGCTGCTGTTGCAAGTGGAATTGTAGTTGTATGCGCTGCAGGCAATAATGGACCAGCATTAGGAACTATAGGATCACCTGGAGACGCTGCAGCTGTAATAACTGTTGGAAATATGGCTGATGTAGGACAGGGAGGATACTTTTTAGTAAGCAGCTCTGGAAGAGGACCTGTTAGTAATGGAGCCATCAAACCTGATTTAGTGGCTCCGGGATTCAATATAACTGCAGCTAAAGCAGGAACTACTAATCAATATATAACATTTACGGGTACTAGTATGTCTACTCCTTTTGTAGCTGGAGTAGTAGCATTGATGCTTGATGCAAATAATAAATTAACACCTTCACAGGTTAAAGATATTTTAACATCTACTGCACAAGCATGGGATGGTCTAAATCCGAATAATGATTATGGATATGGAAGACTACAAGCTTTTGAAGTTTTAAAGAAAGTATGCAAAATGCATGGTAGTAAATGTAAACCTTGTAAAGAACATGACTGTGATGATAAGCACGATGATAAAGATTGCGACAAACATAAAGATAAGTGTTGTGATAAACATTGTGATAATTGTCGTTGGGAATGCTGTTGGTGCAATAATTGTTGGTGCTGTAGGTGCTGTTGTGACCATTGTTGTAAAAAAGAACATGACAAGTGCGATAAGCACGATAAATGTGATAAGTACGACAAATGCGAAAAACATGACAAATACGACAGATATGATAGATATGAAGAATACTATAAATATGAAGAATATTTTAATTACAACAACTATGATGAATATTATGGTTGTGATAAGCACGATAAATGTGATAAGCACGATAAATGTGATAAACACGATAAATGCGATAAGCATGACAAATGTGATAAACATGACAAACACGAATGTCATGAAAAACTAATGCAACCATCACATCTTAAGGCTAGTGGAACAATAGATACAAGTTATAGAAGTGATTGGTATGAATTTTATGTAACAGAGCTTGGCTATCCAGTAGGAATAACCTTGCTGACAACTTCAGAAGTTCCTCCTACTGATCCTGACTTATTTGTATATGATAGTAATTTTAATCCAATTGCATCTAGTATATCTTCGTCAAGGCAGGATACTGTATCATTTATACCAAACTATTTAGGAAAATATTTAATTCAAGTATTTAGGTTTAGTTCAACAACTGTTAGCTATAATCTTGATGTAAGTGTATTTGGTAAAGATCTAAGATTATATGAAAAAACTAATTAAGCAAAAAAGACGATGTGTATCAATGTCAATAAGTTAAGAGACATCCCAAAAC
>DDAM01000007.1 GCA_002332905.1 Firmicutes bacterium UBA2058
TTTACCATGATCAACGTGGCCAATTGTTCCTATGTTTACATGGGGTTTGTTTCTTTCAAATTTTTGTTTTGCCATTTATATTTCCTCCTAAATAAATATTACAATTTCAATCTTTGATTAGTATGACCGGTAACAATCCGGAAAACTTTTGCCTAATTAACTGGTATTATACCAAAAGAAAAACTAACTTTCAATAGGTTTTTAACAATAATCAATATCTTTTATATGTAATCGACAAAGTTTTACATATATATATGGATGTAATCAAAAAATTTATGCTATTTTTAGTAAACAACTACTTAATGTCAATGGGTAATTGACTTTATATCAAGTAATTATCTTTTCCATTAAGCACTATTAGTAGAATTATCAAAAACTATGTATTTACTTAATTGTACAGAAATTGTTTTTCACCATTTAGATAATTTTGGAAACTAAAAACTAGTACAACCTTTTAAACTAAAAAAGCAAGTAGTCAAAAATTATGTTCAAATTTTATCTCACTTGCTTTTATTTGAAATTTCAATTCATGGAGCCTACGAGCAGATTCGAACTGCTGACCTTTTGCTTACCATGCAAATGCGCTACCTCCTGCGCCACGCAGGCAATACCATATGATTTTACTATTTAACTCATTTTTTGTCAATATATAATTAAAATTAAAAATAAATTTTAACTTTAAAATAAATTTTAATTTGTAAATTATTTATTTGATTTCAGTAAAAACATTCAGTTGTTAGTTCATTTTTCATTTTCCTTTTTATTCTTTGCAGAGCATTATCAATGGATTTCACATCTGTATTTAGTACATCTGAGGATTCAGTATAAGTTAATCCTGAAAAATAGCAGGATAAAACTTTCTTTTCAAAATCACTTAAATATTTGTTTACGGTATAAGTAATTAAACTTTCACGTTCTTTTAAAACAACTATATTTTCTGGGTCCTCTATTGTATCATTAGTAATTTTCTCCAACAAATAGACCTCTTTATTTTCATAAGTTAACATATTAAATGATATATAGTTATTAAGAGGATTGTGTTTTTGTCTTGTTGATCTTCTAATAACTGTAATAATATGCCTTTTTATACAAACACATGCATAGCTTTTAAACGAACAGTTTTTATCTGGATTATATTCTTTTATAGCCTTATATAATCCAAGTAAAGCTTCTTGTAATAAATCATCCTTTTCAGCTCCCACTAAATAAAAAGAGGATACGATTTTTTTCGAAATGCACATGTAACGATAAACTAAATACTCTTCAGCCTCTAAATTTCCTTTTCTAAACTCTTCAATTAATTCCTCATCAGTTAACTTGTTATATAAAGCATGATTGTATGTGCTATCAAAAGATTTTTTCAATATAGTATCCATGTTTTTCCCCCCGGATATATTTAATGCTTAGGTATGATTATAGTGAAAACGTTTTTAACGGTCAAGCTATTCCATTAATCTTCTTAAATTTTCCAATTTTTCCAAAGTTGTGGAATCAAGAACATTAGATATTTTTGTACTATTGTGTCGTATAGTGTCAGTTTTTCGTCTTATCTCCTGTTTTGTCTTGTTAAATTCCAAAAACATCTCTTCAGCAGATATTCTTGTACCTCCACGAGCTAAAACAATTTGTTGAATATAATTGTCAGATGTAGCAACTTGCACAATTTCCTCTCTTCCGATTTTATCCAATTGTTTTTCTATATAACTATCAGCTGTTTCATGCTCTTTTGTATATACAACTTCTACCCCTGAAATTATTTCTTTTTTTTCATTACTTCCCTTAACTAAATGAGCATCAAAAACAACTATAACATTTATTCCCTTATACGCTTTATATTCAATTAAATCTTCGACAAGCTTATTTCTGCTATTTTCTATACTTTCAGTATAATTCTTTAAAGTTTTCCACTGATTTATAATGTTATATCCATCTATAAACAGATATTCTTTTTTAGTACGAGGCATATTACATACCTCTTTGCCTTAATACTTCATATATAATAATTGATGCAGCACAAGAAGCATTTAAAGATGTAACATTTCCCTTCATAGGAATTCTAATTAATGTATCACAATTTTCCTTAACAAGTCTACTTATACCTTTTCCTTCGCTACCTATTATTATACCTACAGCTCCATTAAATTTCTCTTCATATATATATTTTTCACCAGCCATATCAGCACCATATATCCAAAGTCCTCTTTCCTTTAAATCCTCTATTGTTTGGTTTATATTAGTTACCCTTACAACTGGAAGATACTCAACTGCACCGGCGGAGGTTTTAGCAACTACAGAATTTACATTGGCAGCTCTATGTTTAGGAATTATAACACCATGTGCACCACAGCACTCCGCTGTTCTAATTATGGCTCCTAAATTATGAATATCTGTAATTTCATCTAGTATTATAACAAATGGCTTCTCATTTTTTTGTTTTGCTAAAGTAAAAATATCCTCTAATTCCTTATATTCATATTCCTGAGCTTGTGCGATAACACCTTGATGTCTGCCACCTGCTGAAAGCCTTGTCAATTCTTGTTTATCAATATATTTAATATTGACATTTTTCTCTTCTGCAAGCGATGCAATTTTTGAAACGGCACCTTCTGCCATTTCTTTATTTATATATATTATATCTATACTAGTATCGCTTTTTAATGCTTCAATAACTGGGTTCTTTCCTTCAATTTTTCTCATAATTATGCCCATGCCTCTATTGCACGAAGAACCAAACATTTGTGTATGGGCTCGGCGCATACTTTCTTATTAACTTTTTTATAAAAGTTTTTTATCATTTCTTTCAACCTTATCACCTTTAATATATTTTTATGTAGAACTATATTATATACGATTTTGTTTTAATTTACTACATGATAGTAAAAGTTAATTTAACCTTTGACACTACAGTTTTATTTTTTACATTTTACTTTCATTATATATTAAAGTCAAGTATGTTTATTGAAAAACTACATTTTAGGCTGTTGCAAAACAATTTCAATACATTTAAATACTGTATTAATTCTGTTTTACCACAGCCTATTGTATTATTCCATATTGAATTAACTAAATAATGTATAAACTATAAGTATTTTATTCCCCTAAAACTAACATTATCCCCAATGTTGTTAAAGCCATCATTATGCATATTGAAACTTCACTATACCCTAAATCAATAAAAACGCAAACTAGAAATACTTCAAATAGCAAAATTAATCTTGTTATTTTTTTATAAACCTGTATCTCTTTTGAATCTAAGGGTTTGTTACTATCCTCTACAGGTGCAAGTGACAGTATTACTCCACTTGAAATTAAAGTCATTATAATGATAGATAAATCAAACCACGGTACACACTTTATTATAAAAACAACTATTATAATCATCGCTACCGAAAATAAATAACATCTTAATTGAGTTTTAGCATGATATCCTCCAGCATAAGACCTAAGAGGTATATATGCTACTGAAAAAATAATACATTGCCATAACATATTGAAGATAAGACCTATTATTATAGTTGTTATTAAATTTAATAATAATAAAGAGGCTTGTTGAAAGCCGTATGTATATAGGTCTTTATCTTCATATGATATAATGTTATTGCTGGCTAATTTTTCTGTGATTTTATCAAATACTTTCATTTTAATCAGAACCTACGAAGTTTATCTGCACCTTTTGGTAATTTTGGTTGATGTACAAGCCATGCACAGGTAACATTTACATTTAGAGCAGTTACCATAAGTGCTAAACTAGCAAACATACCACCAAATTTGTAAATAAGCTTTTTCAAAATATCTACCTCCCTTCTTAACATGTTTAATACTTAATGTAAAAATACCAATTAAGTGTTATACATTTTTTACCACAAAAATTGATTTTGTGCAGGAAGTTGACGAAAACCATATATTTTATAGCGAAATTAGTTGTTTTTTATATTTTGCGCATTGTTATCAATATACAGCAAAATATTAACTGAAAATAGCTTATTATCACAGGTTATATCTAAAAGACCGTTATATTTTTTTATAGCATTTTGTACACTATTTAAACCAAAACCATGATTATTTTCATCTTTTTTAGTAGTTAAAAATATATCATTTTCTTTATTTATAACATCATCATATGAGTTTTCAATTGTTATATAGAGAATTGATTTTTCCAATTCCATTTTTACATATAATCGCCTTTCATGGCTTTTTTTCAAAGCATCTAAGGCATTATCCAAAAGGTTACCTAAAATAATGCTTAAATCAAATGCCTCAATACTTAATTTTTTAGGTACATTGATATTAATCTCAATATTTGCATTCAATTTTTCAGCTTCATAAATTTTGTAGTTTAGCAAGCTATCTACTTCTGTATTTCCTGAATATGCATATTCATTTTTTACATCAATATATTTAAATATGGTTTTTAAATACTCTTCTAAATCATCTCTTTTATTATTCTTTATCATTTCTTGCATTGAATATATATGGTTTTTTATATCATGCCTCAATATTTTAATATTTTTCTGAGATTCTTTAATTATCTGTAATTGATTTAAATAAGCGTTGCTTTGCTGTATAAGTAAATCCTTTTCATATTTATTGTGATAATACTTAATTATAACATCATATAGATAGAAGTTCATAATATTTATACATAATAAAACGCTTACAATTATGATAGTAAAAATTGAACTGTAATTTGCTATAAATGCAGTAAGCACTATAATAATGCTGCCCATAGGAATACAAAATATAATCAACCAGTGTATCGGTTTAATATCTAGAATTCTATTACTTCCAAATATTCTTTCAAGGATAACTACAATCATAAATAACAATAGATTGGAAACTACAATTGTAAAGTCCTCTAGGATAATGTGCAAATTAAAACTAACAGAAATATTATAAACTATACTCTCTAATATCATTGTTGCAGAATAAATTAATACTGTAGAAACCACCCTAGTTGAAGTTTTTCCCTCATAAATAAAGGTAAGTAAAAAAAACAATAATAAGTTTGATATTAGATTGATGAATGGATTAGAAAAAATTAGATATAATGAACTATTTGATATATAATACAGTAAATATAAAAATAGTTGTAATCCGTTTTTAATATGTGTTTTTTCAAAAAAAATTCCTAAAAATTTATACAAAACATATATTCTAAATAAATTTGTTGCTAAATATATCGTATTTGAACTAATAAAATTTAGCATGCTCTTTCACCTTTCTACGCATAATAAATTTGTTTCTCACTTCTTTTCTATACGTTTGGCTTATAGGCAATATTACATTATTAGTTAGCTTAAGAGTGTCATATCTCGCCTCTAAAATATAAAGGTAATTAACTAAATAGGATTTATGAATTAATATAAAATCTTTGTCTTTTATCAGTTCTTCTAGGTCCGTTAACTTTCCGTAAAATTCATACTCTTCATTAATTGTAATTACACGTATTTTTTTATCATTACTTGCAAAATACATAATTTCTTTATACGGTATCTTATAAAAAACAGCTCCTCTTGAAAACTCAAAGAACAGATTACCATTTTTATGTAATTCCATAGCTATTTTCAAATTTTTTATTATTTTTTCTTCACTAATTGGCTTTACCAAAAAGTTTAGTGGTCTATTCTCAAATAATTCAATTGCATAATCTTTCTTTGCAGAAATATAAACAATTTGCGTGATATCATCTTTTATTTCTTCCCGAATTATCCTCCCAACTTCTATTCCATTTAATTTATTAAGCTCAATATCTAAAAAAATTAAATCAAAAGCCTGTCCTTCTTTTATGAATTTACATAATTCCTGTCCAGATAAGAAAACTAAAATATCTATTTTTTTAGCGCTAATTTTTTGATAATCTAATATTATTTTTTCTATCCGTGAACACACTGTTTGCTCATCATCGCATATAGCAACTCTAAACATTATATTCATCCCCTTTTAAAATATTAATTATCTATACAATTTTTAAAATTTCATCAAATAAAAATAATATTCTTTCACTCTCGTTTCTCAAATATAAATACCCAAATAATGTCTCAAAACCTGTTGCATATCTATAGTCTATCATTTCTTGATTTTTGGGAGCTGAGGTTATCTTTGCATTTCTTCCTCTTTTAACTATTTTTCTTTCTTCTTCTGTTAAAATAGGATCAAGAATCTTTATAAATTTAGCTTGTGAGGCTGCTTTAACAAATTTAATAGCTTCTCTATGCATTATATTTACGTTGTAATCAAAATTTTTAACAATGTAAGCCCTGACTAACATCTCATATACAGCATCACCTGCAAAGGCTAGCTGTGCAGGTGAGCGTAATTCTGGCTTATTTTTTGTGTGAAGTGTTTCTTTCACACTGTGAAGTGTTTCTTTCACGCTTTCGTCTTTATTTAAAATATCGAATTTATCCATTTTAAATCTTACTCCAAATAACGCCTTCTCTTGTGTCTTTAATTTGTATACCCTGTTTCAAAAGTTCATCTCTTATTTCATCTGCTAATTTAAAATTTTTGTTCTTCTTAGCATCAGTTCTTTTTTGTATCATTTCTTCTATCATTTTAACTTCGTCTTCATCGTGAGATGCAATTTCTTCTTCCTCTAAAAGTCCTAATGATAGCACCTTTTCAAATTCCTCTACAAGATATAGTTTTTCAGTATCATTTAAGTTATCAGCTTTTAATACATCATATAACACAGTTATTGCATTTGCTATGTTTAAATCATCAGATATGCAATCAACAAAAGCGTTTTTATATTTATTTATGTTGTCAGTTATTTTATCAGCTGAATTTTTATCCTGAGGATGGTTTTTATCCTGAGGATGGTTTTTATCCTTTATGGCTCTTACTCTGTTTTTAAGCTTATTATATGCACTCTTAGCTTGCTTTAATGAATCAAAAGAGAATGCTAGCTGTTTTCTATAGTGAGAATTGAGAACATAGTATCTATATACTAGTGGTTCAAATCCTTTTTTCTCTAGTAAGCTTACTGTTAAAAACTCACCCTTAGATTTACTCATTTTCCCACCATCAGCTTCAATTAAATGCTCTGCATGCCACCAATAGTTAACCCATTTTTCTCCCGTATAGCTTTCTGTTTGTGCTATTTCGTTTGTATGATGAACAGGTATATGGTCAATTCCGCCACAGTGTATATCCATATGGTTGCCCAAGTTTTTAAGAGAAATTACAGAGCACTCTATATGCCATCCCGGATATCCTACTCCCCATGGAGAATCCCACTTCATTGCTTGATTTTCAAATTTTGATTTAGTAAACCAAAGTACAAAGTCTTGAGGGTTTCTCTTGTGAATATCCTCTGTTACACCCTCACGAGATGCTGTTTGTAGCTCATCAAGATTCACCCCTGAAAGCTTTGTATAGTCTTCTTTTTTAGATATATCAAAATATACATTGCCATTTTCAAAGTATGTGAAGCCCTTATCTTCAAGCCCTTTAATGAAATTTATATAATCATCTATATAATCAGTTGCTTTTCCAATAATAGCTGGCTTTTTAATATTTAATTTTATGCAATCTTCAAAAAAGGCATCTGTGTAAAACTGCGCTATTTCCCAAACAGTTTTATTTTCTCTTAATGCACCCTTTAGCATTTTATCTTCGCCATCATCTGCATCAGACTCTAAATGTCCAACATCTGTTATATTCATGACTCTATTCACATTATAGCCTAAATATTCAAGAGTTTTTTCAAGTATATCCTCATTTATATATGTTCTTAAGTTACCTATATGGGCATAGTTGTATACTGTAGGTCCGCAAGTGTACATTTTAACCTTACCTTTTTCTATAGGCACAAACTCTTCGATTTTTCTTGTAAGTGAATTATATAACTTCATATATACCTCCATGCATTTCTTTCACCCTTATCAACTCCTAAAATTACAATCTTGTAATTAGTTCTTTAAGTCTATTTATAGTTTTCTGTTTACCAAGTGCGATCAATATTTTACCCATATCAGGTCCATGTTGTTGGCCTGTAACTGCACATCTAACAGGCATAAATAAGTTTTTACCCTTTGCTCCGGTTTTTTCTTTTAAAACATTAAATATATTAGCTGTAAATTCTTCGTCTATTTCTTCTATTGATTCAAGCTCAGCTATGAATGCTTCAATTAAGCCTTTAACATGTTCAGCTTTAACTATTTCTTCAGCCTCTGGAGTCTCAAATGTTACTATATCTCCAAAGAAAATATTCATATGATTAACTATTTCACTTACATAATTTAATCTTTCCTTTAAGGCATCTGTTACAAGAACTATCCAATCAAATTTTTCTTTTGCTTCTTTTTCAGTCATAAGACCAGCATTAACTATGCTTGGTACTGCCAACTCTGCAATTCTTTTTGCGTCAGCTTGTTTAATATATTGATTATTAATAAAGTTTAATTTATCAAGGTCAAATATTCCACCTGTTTTAGAAACTCTATCAAAATCAAATTCCTTAATAAGCTCATCCATTGTAAGCAATTCTTTATTATCTTTAGGACTCCATCCAACTAATACTAAGTAGTTATTAAGTGCTTCAGGTAAGTAACCTTTATCTTTAAAGTCAGATGTAGCAACATCACCTTGACGCTTAGACAATTTTTTTCTATCCTTATTTAAAACAGTAGGCAGATGTATAAACTGAGGCATTTCAAACCCAAAATAATCATAAAGTAGTTTTTGTTTTGGTGTAGAAGTTAACCACTCTTCACCTCTAACAGCATGAGTTATCTCCATCAAATGATCATCAACAACTACTGCCAAATGATATGTTGGAAATCCATCTGATTTAATTAAAACTTGATCATCGACCTCAGATGAATTGATTGTTATAGTTCCTTTAACTGGATCTGTCCAAGATATATCTTGATTTTCAGGAACTTTTAATCTTATAACATGCTCCTCACCATTTGCAAGTCTTTTCTCAATTTCTTCTTTTGATAAGCTTTGACAGTGCTTATCATACATAGGTGTCTTTCCATCTTCTCTTTGCTTTTCTCTAACCTCATCTAACCTTTCCTTAGTACAGAAGCAGTAGTAAGCGTATCCCTTATCTAAAAGAATTTGTATGTATTTTTTGTATATATCAAGTCTTTCAGATTGAATATATGGCCCAAAATCACCTTTTTGCACTATTTTACCATTCTCAACAAATACTCCCTCATCATGGATAACACCAGCCCATGTAAGTGAGTCAATTAAGTTTTCAATTGCTCCCTCAACATATCTTGTTTGGTCCGTATCTTCTATTCTTAATATATATTTTCCGTCATGTCCCTTTGCATATAAATAATCATATAAAGCTGTTCTCAAGCTACCAAGATGCAAATATCCTGTTGGACTTGGAGCAAATCTCAATCTTACGCTCATTTTATTCCTCCTAAATACTATACTAATCTTAACGTTTTTTAGATTAGTAATATAATATATATAATTAACAAAATTTATCTAAATAATCAATATATTATATAATAATTTAAATACAGTATCAACTATTTTTTGTAAGTATAAATATATTGGGACAAAATAAAATAAGATAAGATACAAAAAACACAAAGGCTTTGAGTAACCTTTGTGTCCTATGCAGTTAATCCTCATTATTATTTACATTATTTATCTTTATTCTTAACTTCTTCAATTAATTTTACTGGATTTATGATTTTACCAAAATCGTAGTCTATATTGTTATAATTCTTTAGTTTAATTGTATCTCCTGTTGAAATTGAAGTTTCCCAAAATTCATTATATGTTATCTCAGGGTTTACCTGACAAGCTAGTGCATAAACTCCAGCTAAGTATGGAATAGTCCAGCTCCATCCGCCTTCTGCATATACAACATAATCCTCTTGTCCTGTTGGTGATGCTGTACAACGAAAATCCATAGGTGCCATAACATAGTTTGCCCTTTTTAGAGTTTCTACCGCCATATCCTTCCACCACGAGCCTGGAACAAACGAATTAATATCATTGCTATCAGCTAGAGGTTTTTTCCCTAATCCATGGAAATTATAACCATTTGTATCGCTTAGTGAAGATGATATAACAAAAATTCCTTTTTCATTAGCTCTTTTTACAGCATCCATTACTTCAGTATAACCTTTTTCAGACCTACTCCAACCCCTTGCTATTGAAATTACTCTTATTTTTCTATCTTTAGGTAAATCCTCATTAATTTCTAAAAATCTATCAATGTAGTTTGCTATATATGTATAATCAAAGACATATTTACCATCTACCTTTTCACCAAAAGGCCCTGCTATATAGTATAAGTCTGCGTCAGGAGCTACTCCGACAGTCTTACCTACTGCAATTGATGCTACAGCCGCACCATGCATGCTTGCATTAATGGTTTTATAAACATCGTACTCCTCATAAAACTTCAAGTTATCCTTATATTCAACATGATCAACAAGTAGAGTTTGATCTATAATAGCTATACCAACACCTTTACCTGTTATACCCTTATCATGTAGTTGACGAACATTAAGACCGGGATCCTTATATAACTCCATAACCTTTTCTGGATTAAATTCATTTGGTAAATTCTTTGGCCACTTTGTTTTAGAATCAAATGTTGTGTATAGCAGATCCTCATATCTATCCATAACATCATCTGATGAAATGTCACTACTTCTAATGTCGATTTCAAAAGTCTCATTAAGGCTTCTCTGCGGTAATGATGTGATACCTTTAAACATATCGGTAAAATCTACTACATTAGGAATTCTTTCGATTTTTATGACCTTTGAAACTTGATATCCCCCATTTTTTTCATTAGTACTACAAGCTGTCAGTAAAAGCATAATAATTAATACAATTGCTATGCTACTTCTTTTTTTCATAAGTACCTCCCATTTTCCCAATTATTTTTTGGTATTATTTTACATTAATTATATCATACAAGCATTAATATACAAGTATCATTATTTTTATATTTTATAAACAAACTATATTTATTTGCAACTATAAGAAAAAACATATGCTGACAACTATTTTTAATTTAACAGTAATCAGCATATGTTAATTTGGTAGGAGTTTGATTATATGAACTTTGGTATTAATACAGTAGCTTTAAATAAATCTCCATCTATTTCAATATTTAAACTACCTTTTTGTATTTCCATAAGATCCTTAGCAATCGCTAGACCTAGCCCACTGCCTTCACTACTTCTAGATTCATCTGCTCTTTTGAATCTTTCCATTAATTCTTCAACGGCAACATTTAACTCATATGACGAAATATTTTTAATTGTCAGTGATATGCTGTTTTCAGCATCAGTATTTTCATTTATATCTATATAAACTCTTGAACCCTTTAATGCATATTTAAATACATTTGATAATAAATTTTCTACTACTCTCCATAGAAGCCTGCCATCTGCTAAAACATAGATTTTTTCATCAGGAACATTTATTTTGAAATGAAGTCCGGATTTTTCAATTCTATCTTCAAGTTCTGCTAATCCCTGCTGAATTAATGAAAAAATATCAACCTTTTCAAGCTCAACTGGCATATCTTTACTTGAAGCCTTAGCCGCTTCAAACAAATCCTCTGTAAGCACCTTAAGCCTTTGAGATTTTTGCTCTAAAATATCTATGTATTTAGCAGCATTTTCTGAGTCCATACCTTCTTTTTTTAGCAAATCAACATAATTAATTATAGATGTTAATGGAGTTTTAATGTCGTGTGAAACATTTGTTATCAATTCAGATTTCATCCTCTGACTTTTTATTTCATTTTTGACAGCTTCATCAAGCCCTTCAGCTATACTGTTTACATTATTAGCAAGTGTTGATAACTCGCCTTTTCCCTTAACAGAAATTTTATAGCCTACATCACCATCTTTTATATTTTTTATACCATATTTTATTAGCTTAAACTTATTTACATTTATATAAACAAAGTACACTCCAATAGCTAAAACAAATATTATAAGCGGAAAGGCTAAAGTTCCAATAATACAAGCAAATGTATAAGCTCCTAATAACAACAAGATCTTAAGCATCAGTGGCCCACTCATAAATAGACCAGAAAATGTCTTACAAATGTAATGTATTATGGTGTAAATTAATGAATGTTTTATAAAAGTCTTATTTTTGATGTGTCTAACAATTGACAATCCAAGTATTAGAACAATTGCAACGACAACTGAGCACAATGCAGCAATAAAATATTTATGAAAATAAAATTCATAACCATGGTACCAATCATAAAAAATTGATATACCTAATCCTATAACCGTTGCTATAGCTACTAAATTTATATCTGTATATAATTTATCTATAAAGTTAAGGTGTACATTATCTTCCGAACCTTTTCTCCCAGTAGCAGCCAGTAAATAGACAAAAGCTAATAGCGCAACTATAAACGATATACCCATTATTAAGCATGTATTTATCAACGTTGTTCTATCTGAATTCCATTGCTGTAATATAGGATCTAAATACTCATTAGATAAACCAATATAAATTTTATATTTTGAGTCTGTTTCATTATCAAACATAGATACATTAATATTATCTAATGCATATGTTCTTAAACTTGGTACATCAGGCTTTACATTAAAATTATATAAGTCCACATATATATATGTAGGAAATTGTTCAAAATAACTTTTGTTGGGACCAATATTTTTTACTTCATCTTCACCATCTGTAGCATAATAATAAATTCCTTTATTTTTTTCAAAATATTTATAATATCTATTGGATTGAGCTTCATTATTTTTATTTTTAAGCATTCCTTCTATATTATATATTGGATTTGAATATAAATAACCAATCTCTGTGCTTTGCATAATATCTTCCTGGAATAACGCTTCAAAATAAGTTATATCATTAATACTATACATGTAAGCTATAAAAATAAATGAGCATGCAATTATAGTAAAAAATGCAATTATCTTTAGTATTAAGCTTCTACTGATTTCTTTCAACTTTGTAGCCAACACCCCACACCACCTTTAAATATTTTGGTTTTTTTGGATCTATTTCAATTTTTTCTCTTATCCTACGTATATGAACTGCAACAGTATTATCTGAACTAAATGAAGGCTCATTCCAAACACTTTCATATATATTGTCGATTGAAAATACCTTACCTTGATTGGAAATAAGTAAAAATAAAATTTTATACTCTACAGGAGTAAGCTTCACTATTTCTCCATCTACTATAACTTCTTTTTTTTCATCATCTACAACAAGTCCTCCTGTTTTAAAAACACCTTGTTTAGTAACAAAATTACCTAATGAAGTGTATCTTCTAAGCTGTGATTTAACCCTAGCTATAAGCTCTAAAGGATTAAATGGTTTTGTTACATAATCATCAGCACCCATATTAAGACCAATAATTTTATCCGTATCCTCAGATTTTGCTGATAGCATAATCACTGGAACATTATGTAATTCTCGTAGTTTTGCTGTTGCCTTTATACCATCCATCTCAGGCATCATAATATCCATAATTATCAAGTGTATCTCATTATCCTTCATAATCTCTATAGCTTGTCTGCCATTATATGCTTTTATGATGTTATAGCCCTCATTGGACAAATATATGTCTATAGCCTCAACAATTTCTATTTCATCATCACAAACTAATATGTTCATTTTATCCTCCCATTATGCCACGTAGTGGCATTATAAATATAAGTGTGAAGTATTTTTTTCACACTATCACCCCATCATAAACTTTCATAAAATTCTCACCACCTTAAGTATATATAGTCTCTCTACGAGAGCCATTTGATAATATGCTACGCATATTATAACATAAACATACCCCTTACAGCATAAAAAAATTATACCAAGCAATTATTAAAATAAAAGTGGTATAATTCTTAATAATTTATTAAATTAATAAATTTGCTCAGTAACAAATCATTGCTTTTATATACATTCCAGCGAATCTAAGTAAAGCAAAGTATATTCATAGCAACCGATAATCAAAGAAAAATAGAAAAGAATTTTTCTTTGGTTATCTTAGTTTTTGGCAGAGCAGTTTGCTAAGCTTAGAACTTACAGGCATAATGACAATTAACTTTTATACACCTTCCTCGGAGCGCTCCTACCTTTTTCTAGTATTAAAATCAAAGGAGCGCGAGAATGAGAAGTAAAAAAGTTAATTTCATTATGCCCACACTTGGCTACACCAATATATAATAATTATTTAAATCTCATCAGTTCGTTACTAATAAAAGTCCATTCTGGTGTTATTATTTCGTCTTTATTGTCTAGCTCATACCATGGACTGATTTCAGAATTGCTTGGATTTATGAGTATTTGTGTTTGCTGTGCGGGGCTTCCACTTTGAGCTAGCATAAATATTTTTCTTCCTGTTTTACTGTTAACTGCCATATCTACTACAATAACAGCATGACCTGGCATTTTCGGATTAATAAACACATCACCTATTTGCATATCATCAATATTTACAGAAATTAAATCTTTTTCTAATGATATTGTACTACAATATGCAAATATCATATTCATATATTTCATCAAATTATCATAGGTGCATACTTGCTCTGCGTCCTTATACCATGAAGCTTCATTATCATTTATTCTAATTCTATATCCTGCCATCCATTTGCTATACTCAGCCTTAAACCCATTAACAAAGCTAAAACATATACTATTATACATCCTATTATTAAATAAGTAATCTGCTCTTAATAACATAATGGCATCAGCAGCTTGATGTAAATTCTTATCTCCAATATTATAGTCATAGACACTATCGTACACACCCTTTGATGACTTTGACCTTCCATTATAGTACAGAACTTTATGTCCATAAGGCTTTAACCTTTTATTTCTTAAATACTCACCAAAACTACCGTCTTGTACCACTATTCTTTCATATCCTTCAGGAGTTTTATATCTATCAACTAAATTAAATCCATCATAATTAACTTCAATATATTTTTTCTTTACAATATTTAGTCTATTTATACCATTGTTTTCAATTTCTTTTTTTAGCTTAATACTAGTTATAATATCTGTTTTTTCAGATTTACTTTTACTTATATTTTTAGTGCACGATGCTAATAATAAAAAAAGAAAAATAAATAAAATTATATATAATATTTTTAATTTTTTCATGCTAATATTTCCTTTAAAAAAATTTCACCTTAAATTAATTGTTCCAAAAAGCGAGCCTTTTATTTAAAGCACTTAATACCAGCATAAAAGCAAAAATACATTTTTGCTATATAAATACTAATCTCAAATAAAAAGCCTTCAATTTTATAATTGAGATAAGTATAAATAACAAAAATGTATTTTTCTTTATAAATTATTTTTTACAAAAGCTCCTTCTTTCATTATAACCTTCATGTTTTCAACACTGATGGCTCTAATGTTTTCAAGTGGATTACCTTCTATAACTAATAAATCAGCAAATTTTCCTTCTTCTAATGTACCAGTTTTATCTAATACCTTAAGCATTTCTGCTCCTGATTTAGTAGCAGCTACTATAACATCCATGTTGCTTATGCCAGCCTTTTCATTAAACGCATACATTTCACCAATAGCTGTAGTTCCATATGGTGTTAAGCTTGAGCAGAATGAGTCAGAGCCAATAGTTAAAACTATTCCTTTTTCCTTTGCTCTTCTTAGGTTTGAATAAACTCTGTTTAATTCTTTTTCAGCAACTGTTTCACCCGGGAACTTGTCATGAACCTCAGGTATATATGGTGGTGCATAGGTTTTAAACCATTCGTTTAAAAACTGGATTGTTGGGCAGAAATAAATACCTTTTTCAGCCATTATATCTAAACATTCATCGTTTAATGTTTGTCCGTGTATAATTAGATGAACACCAGCTTTACAGCTATCTAATGCACCTGAATATCCTTCTGCATGTGACCAAACTGGAATTCCAACCATGTTACACTCATCAACAACTGCTTTTATTTCTTCAAATGTATAGTGTTGGTCTAACTTTTGATCCCATCTCCAAATTCCTCCACCTGTTGACCAAATCTTGATTGCATCAGGGTTATCACGTAATCTATGCCTAATTGCTTTTCTTAATTCCCAAGGACCGTCAACTCTTTCAGCCCAAGGATGTGAATCATGGTTATAGCTATAAGGTAACTTGTGGCTGTCTCCGTGTCCACAAGTTCTGCAAAATCCTAGTCCTGTTGCTACAACTCTTGGTCCTTGCATTACTCCTGCTTCAACCATATCTCTTATTGCTATACCAGAACGAGATATTTCTCCGACTGTTGTTAATCCATTTTCTAGACATTCATGTGCTTGTTGAACTGCTACAACTGTTTTTTGAACAACATTCTCTAAAACCCAATCACTGTCATTGTCAGTTAAATTACCACTAAAGTGCAAGTGAGTATCTATAAGTCCTGGCATAATTGTCTTGCCAGATATATCTACACGCTCATATTCAGCTCCAAATTCTTTTATTTCTCCAGCATACACTATTTTTTTGTCTTCAACTAGTACAAGAGAATTTTTAATCATATCCTTACCTGTACCATCTATTAAATTACCACCAATAAAGGCTAATTTTTTCATATTATCTTTCTCCTCCATAAAGGTTGTTTACAACAACCTCTATCCTAATTTAAATCCGTATTTTAGTGGGTCTTCATCATTTATAATAAAATGATTAAATCCAGTAACATAAGCTCTTCCAGTAATTTGTGGGATAATACCGTCGTAATCTCCAATTTTAACTGCTTCTATAGCTTTTCCAGTAAACATTGTACCAGTAATGCTTTCATATACAAATTCTTCATTTAACTTAAGCTTTCCTTTTGCAACTAATGTAGCAAGCTTTGCACTAGTACCTGTTCCGCATGGCGATCTATCAACTTGTCCTGAACCAAATATAACAACATTTTGTAATGTTGCTTCTGGATTTTTAGCAGGTCCATAAAACTCCACTAAATCAACAGTTTTAATATGAGTTAAATTTGGATGAGATACAATTATGCTTTTATTTACTTCATCTCTAATTTTTAAACCAATTTCTTTTATTTCTTGAGCATTTTCTGGGCAAATATCTAGTTTTAAGCTTTCTTGAGTTACATCAACTATAGCAAAGAAGCTTCCACCAAAGGATATATCTAAAGTAACTTCACCTACAGTTGGAACATTAATTATCAAATCTTTTTTGTAAAGAAATGATGGAACATTTGTAATTGTAGCATCTTTAACTATATCATTTTCAACTCTTACATCTGCTTTTATAAGTCCTGCTGGTGATTCCAAAACTACCTTAGTTATAGGCTCAACAACATCAACCATTCCAGTTTCTACAATTGCAGAAGCAGCCCCTATAGAGCCATGTCCGCACATGTTCAGGTATCCACCACCATCCATAAATACAATACCAAAATCTGCTCCCTCTGATACTGGCTCCATAAGAATTGAGCCAAACATATCATTATGACCTCTTGGTTCATTCATAACTGCAGTTCTAATGTAATCTAAATTATTTTCCAAATACTCTTTTTTCTCTGCTATTGTTCTTCCAGGTATTTTAGGTATACCACTTGTTATAATCCTTGTTGGTTCACCCATTGTATGAGAATCTATTGCATGAATAGATTTTTTAATTTTCATTTCTATGCCCATGCACCGATTTCACAATAACCCATGAAATATTTGCGCATGGGCTCGGTGCCTATCCTTTCATTATTTTTCATTTCTTCTAACCTATGTCGTTCCTCCTAATTTTAAGCTTTAACAATGATATGGCCTTTTTTGCATCTAATATAACAGAAGAATTTTCGCCAACTTTCAATGTTTCAACTCCATCCTCAGATTTATTCAAATCAACAATAGTATCCATATATTCATTTGTAGTAACGAATTTGCCTTGTGTGCCAACAAAGCTCATACCTACAACTGGTATATTTCTACTGGCTATTTCTTGTATTGTATTGGCAAAATCAACATGACTATTGCCAAAACCATCAACTGAAATTATAGCACCATCTACATTCATAGACTGAATGCACATAGCGGCTCTTTTACCTACAAAATATTTGTCTTTATTGGCCTGAGGTGTACCTACAATTACAACTCCCAATAAATTTACATCACTATCGTTACTGACTACATCAAGAAGAGGATCTCTAAAATGATGAAGTGTAGTTTCCTTAGTAGATGGTCCTATTCCCATAACTATCTCCATTAAGACATATTAAAAAATACGTTGAAGAAGCGTCCTTTTGCTTCTTCCATAGAGCGAAGAGTCTTTTTTCTTCGCTTTTAGTACATTGCTCTAATTGCCCCATCTCTATATTCATTTGGAGTAAGAATTATTGGAGCATTACCAAGATCAATAATCGAGTATGCACCGTTTACACCACAAGGCTCATCAGGCAACACAAAGGTATCATACATAGCACCTTGTCCTGCCACTTGCTTTATTATTGCAATATTTTTCTTTTTATCGTCTATGCTATGTACAAATTCATGTTTTTCATCACAATTTTTACAAGTTAATTTTTTAACACATTCTCTTATACTCTGAATTATATAATCACAAGCACTATGAGATGCAATAATTGCCTTTCTAACTGTACCCAGTCCTTCATATAAAACAACATTTACATGAATAATTATATCATTATCACTAGGTGTACCCGGATGATTAAAAACCACCTGTTCATTTAAATATCCTTCTGATGATCCAAATTCTGCAACTTGAACACCATTTTCGTCAACTCCGGTGAGCATTACGCATACACCTGTTAATGTATGCGTAACTCCCTCACCAATTTTTCCTAGTACCTTAGTTGCAATAGGAATAAAATCCATTATTGAATTTACATAAACATTCCTATCTTCCTTATTAATTATTTTAATATCTAAACTTTTAATATAATCCTTATTAAGATATAATGCTTCCTGTATTAAATTTTCATTAATATATAGGCTATGTTTTTCAATCTTAGTCTTATCTAACAGATAAACACTTTCGATATTAAAAGCTCTTATAACTAATTTACTAATCTCTTTTATCATACTTTCATAACTCCATTTCGAGTCTGATGAAGAATCTTCGAACCTAATGAAGAATCAAAGATTCTTCCATAGAGCGAATTGTGAAGCGTTTTTTCTTCACAATTCACTCTTTATACCTTAGCTATATACTCAAATGGTAAAGATACTATCTTACCAGGTGTTTGTATTTCAACTAATTGTTTTAGTGTAGCCTTTAATATTTCAGTTTGCATCTCTATGTTATTAGGCTCTCCGGCATTTGCACCCATTGGTACAAGTGGAGCTACAGCTCTTGGAGTTCCTGTTTGTCTAACTACTGGTGGTAATGCTGCTATAACTATTGTAGGAATACCCGATTCCTCAATCGCTCTTTGTACAAGTACTGCAGAGCGGTGACAAGTACCTCAGCCAGCTGTTAATATAACTGCATCAACACCCTCTTCTTTTAATATTTTAGCAATAGCTGGACCAGTTTCGTTTTTAAACTTATCTTGGTTTCCGCCACCACCCATAAATCCTACATGTGTTGGTGCTACATCTCCAATGAAGCCATCTTCCTTTAATTCTCTTAATCTATCAAGTGGGAACATACAGTTAACGTCTTTGTTAACATCACCATTGTCATATCCTCCGTGAGATACCATTAAATCATGAGTATTAGCATCTCCTGGTATTAGTCTATAAGAAAAATCTCCTGCAAGATTAAATCTTTTATCGCTTTTTAAATGTACTCCTGCTGCTGTAGCAAAAGCAATTTTCATATCCTTTAACTCTTTTATAACTGGTGTCCATACTGACGGAGGAGTTATAGGAACAAATATTTCTGATTGTAATCCTTTCACTTTATTCACACCTTTCTGATTTCGCTTGTTTATTTTTTGTATAGTTGTCGTTTATCTTGTCTGAAAGCACTTCCACAAAACTCATCTTTAGTCCAACTTCCATGCCCTCTTGTAGTTCATAATCAGTTATCAGCATTCTCAATGGAATTTGCATACTTCCAAGTCTTCCCTTAAAGTCAATTGATACTGACCCATCATGAACCTCGGTAATAATACCTTTCATTTCAATTAAATTATCACAATATTTCATTTCTTCCTCTATTACGCCACTTCAATTTATTGGTTTCCACCCATTTTGCTCTTTCTTTTTTCACTTAATGGAATAGAAGTTTCATTTAGCACTCTATCTATTGATAGATTATTATCTTTCTCTATAATTTCAAGGTTAGATTCCTTAACATTTGGATTCCATTTTTTCTCTGGAGCTTTTACGTCTTCTCCGTCTATAGCTGATTTAAGCATTGCTAAAGCTCTTAGAGCATCTTCTTTACATAATGTGTTACAAGATAATACTTCGTTTTCTATACCTTCTTCTGACTTATTGTTGTCAATCATGTGCTTCATGTACTTGTTACCAACAACTAATGCACCTTGAACTCCACAGAATGACATACCTACAACCTCTACACCTCTTTGACCTATTTGCTCAATATGGCTTGCGAAGTCTATATGGTTGTTTCCAAAGCCTTCAGTAGTTACAATAGCACCATCAACGTCTAATGCTTCAACTGTCATACCAAGTCTTTCTGATACATAGAATTTTTCTGAATTTATTTGAGGACTTCCTACAAATAATACTCCACATAAATCTATATCTTCATCATTCATAGCCTCAATTACTAACGGCTCTCTAAAGTAGTGTCTTGAACATTCCTTAGAAGCAGGTCCTATACAAGTAAGTGCATGTATTCCTCCATCTAATACCTCAATTGGAGAAAGCATAACGGGCACGTTTCCTAAATCAACATTTGGCTTACCGCCTAAAACTCCAACTGGCTCTACCGGCAATATTAAGTTGTCATGCATTGCACCTTGACCCATTATTTCTTTTACTATAACTACTTTTTTCTTGCCTGGTCTTCTATATTGTACTAGTTCCTCTGTTGATTCAAATAGGCTATCATCAGCATTTTTCATTACTTCTCTTATTTCCTGAGTAATAATATCAGATACTTTATGAGCAGCATATGGGCCTGGTCTTTCCATGTTTGTTCCTCTAGCTATTGTTACTTGAGTCTTGATAAAGATTTCTCCTTTATCTGGTGCACCTGGTCTACCCCACATGATGTTTTCTTCAAGTATACCTTCTGATGAACCAAACTCTCCAATTTGTACTCCATCTTCATCTGTACCTGTAACCATTACTATAACGCCATCAAGTATTCTTGTAACTCCACTACCAACTTTGCAGTCTTTTTCCTTTGTTGCTATTGGTTGAACGTCCATGATAGTTTCGCTATACTTGTTATAATCGTTAGGAGTAATTATTTCTAATTTAATATCCTTTACTAGCTCACTGCCCTTTACAGCGTCTTCACATATGTTTTCTCTTATGTATAAGCAAGAGCCTTCTATTTTAGTTTCTTTGCCAAACTTAACCTCAGTTATTTTGTGATGCTTTTTGATTAAGCTTCTAACTGATTTTGGTGCTTGTTCAGATACTGCTGTAGTGTTAACACTGTTAACATTATTTTCTACAACTGCATTTGTAGCTTCTGCACACACATTTTCTTCACATACAGCTTCTTCTGTTTCAAATCCACCTTGAGCTATTATGCTTAATGGAATTTGAATATCAATTCCTTTACCTTCATCAATTTTTATTCTCATAATTCCTGCATTGTTGTTTGATGCTTTTTTCACCACGCCTTTTCCAATGGCGTTGCTATTAGAAACAGCTTTTTTAGCTACAAACCCTTCAAGCATTTCTCCAACTACTGGTGTTAAAGCTACAACTTCCTTTACTAATTTTTTACCAATTACTTCTTTAACAGTTAATACTTCATTATTAATTTTAATTAAATTTGAATCTATTAGTTTATCAAAGTGCATTGGATTTTCTAAATCTGATGCTTCAATTAAATCTCCAGCTTTTTTATTAAGCTTTAAAACAGCTTTAGCATTTTCGTAAATGTTAGCTCCGCTAACATTGCTTACAGCCTCTAATTTTTTATTTACCTTATTTATGCTTTCAAACATATCAGGTGTCATAGGTGTTAATGAATCAATAGTTTTAATAATTTTAGCTCCTAATACCTCTTCAATAGTAAGACAATCAGCAGGTATTTTCAAAAGACCAGAATCTTTTAATTCATCAAATATTGCTGGATCTTCTAAATTAGCAGCTGAAATAACAGTTCCAGCTTCGGTTCTACAACAAACTATGGCAAGTTCTGTTTTAATCTCTTCAATGTGTTCAGCGTTTATTGACATTTTACTTTCTCCTTTAACTCTATAGTCTTCTTGTTAATTCATGATCTACTGTTCTAAATACATGGTCTGTATGATGATATACTCCTAGACCCAACTGTGGTGCTGAGTTCATAACTGTATTTGTACAATCACTACAGTTTGATATTATAAGTCTCTTAGCACCTGCTTTTTTTAACTGTAAAACTACAGTAGCCTGACCAGGTCATGTTCCAGGAGTTTTACATTTATTTGCTCCTCTAATATTCTCAATGTTTTTGCATGGTAACACCGCTACTACCTCAGAGCCCATTTTGCTTGCAACATCTCTTAATCTATTTTCATTTGCACCACAAGCACAAACCAGTAAGCCAACCTTATCTTCAAATTTAGGGAATGGTATAGTAACTATAATACCACCAGATGTTTTTGTTACTACATCGCTTTCTATGTTACCTGCTGAACCTGTATAAGGTCCACCTATTAGCACTTCTCCATATACTCCATCAATTCCACCGCATTTTGCTATCATTTCTTTTACCGGAGTTCCGATTGGAATTTGGAAAAATACATTTTGTTTATTACCATTTGCAAGCTTTCCACCAACAGTTATATCCTTATCAATTACAGGTTTTCTGTCCTCTACTGCTTTTACTATATTAGCTAATGTCTCTGTATTTAGGATTACACAGTTTGCTTCGATTGGCAGTTGCGTTGGCTCAAGCCATTTGCCAAACACTTCATGTATGATTGCTCTTTCCTCACCCATTGGATAAATGTTAGGAAGTTTTTTAATTGCTATATTTTTATTATCATTTAAAGCTTTTTCTAAAGAAGCAATTGCTTTTTTATTTTTTTCTTTTATTGCAATAATTCCATTTGTTGCTTTAACTGCTTCCATAGCATATTTTATGCCCTTTATAACTAGCTCTGGATTTTGTTCAATCATAGAAATATTGTGAGATAAAACTGGCTCGCATTCTACACAATTTGCAATAACATATCCATCAGGAATATCGGTAGCAAGTTTTACGTGTGTTGGAAAACCAGCACCACCAGCTCCAACAATTCCTGCTTCAAAGCATGTATCCTTTATTGAATTACACTGTTCGATCTTTATATACTCCTCAGTCTGCACTTCGTCAGCTTGTATTAAAATACATATATCAGTAACCTCTTTTACTAGTCCTGATACACTTGAATGTATTTTAGCGCCTAAACCCTCTGGCACTGCTATGCATTGTCCTCTTTTGACTATGTCACCATCATCAACTATAGCCTTACATGGTGCTCCCACGTGCATTTTCAAAGGAAATTTATATATAAAACTCATATTTAGCCTCCTCAAATTGCTACATATTGTTACATAATTATTAAATGCAAGTTCCGTGCCATTATTAGCAAATCATTATTAATAATATTTTTGATGTTAAAACCTACTTAAGTAAGGCTGAAATCGTTTTTATTATACAAAAATTTACATTAGGAAAATGCTGATTTTTTCCATATCAAAAGCACTGTCAAATTTTGAACAGTGCTTAAGTTAATTTAAATATTTTTCACATTTAAATAATAATTTATAATTTTATTTTTATAAACATATTGTAATTTCATAACTTTTACTGGTTTGATATTTTTTAAAATTTCGATGTTCAATTTTAAACATTGTGTCAAATTTTAAACAATTAAGTTTTTAATAGATACTCTAAATTGTATAACTTAATTTTATAATAGAATGTTGTTCTATTTATATTTAAAAGCTTTGCTGCATTAGTTTTGTTTCCATTAGCTGCCATTATAGCCTCTGTAAGCATTTTTATCTCTAATTTTTTTATAGAATCATTAAAATCACAGCTAGTAAATTCTTCATTAGTTTTATCCATCTCTATAGGTTTTAAACCATTAACTATATAATTTGGGACATCTTCTTTCTTTATCCTTCCATCATCTGACAATACAACTATTCTTTGAACTACATTTCGAAGCTCCCTTATGTTCCCTTCCCAAAAATATGACTCAAAAATATTATAAATTTCTTCATCAAAGCTAGTTATATTTATATTTTCTTTTTCAGAGAACTCCTTAACAAAATATTTAGTAAGTTCCTTTATGTCTTCTTTACGTTCTCTAAGAGGTGGTAAATCAATGTTAACAACTGCCAATCTATAATATAAATCGCTTCTGAAATTATCCTTATCCATAGCACTTCTAATATCTATATTGGTTGCTGCTATAATTCTTACATCAGTTTCTATAGTTTTGTCGCTTCCTAAACGGCTAATAATTCCATCTTGTAAAACTCTTAAAAGCTTACTTTGCATTTTAAAAGGCATTTCTCCCACTTCATCAAGAAATAATGTGCCATTATTAGCAAGCTCAAATTTACCTATTTTGCCGCCCTTTTTAGCTCCAGTAAAAGCTCCTTCTTCGTATCCAAAAAGTTCACTCTCTAAAAGTTCTTCTGGTATAGCACTACAATTTACAGCTATATATTTGCCCTTTCTTCCGCTGGCATTATGTATTGCGGTAGCAAATACATCTTTACCAGTTCCACTTTCTCCGGTAATCATAACATTAGCATTGCTTGGGGCAACTCTTTGAGACAGGGTTATAGCTTCAATAACTTTTTTATTTTTACTAATTATGCCAGAAAAACTGTATTGCTTTGCGATTTGCTCCTTATATCTAACCTCATAATATTTAGACTTTTTTTCTTCTTTTTTTAGTCTTTCCATTATTTCATCAATATCATGAATATCCTTATCCGTAGTTATAACAGCTGTCATTTGATTGCTTGAATTAAAAATTGGAACAGCACTTAAAAAAACCTTTTTACCTTCTACTGGTTGGTGTAAAACATCCTTTATTGTTTTTTTATTTTTAAAAACCTCATTGGTCAATGCATTTGGAAAAAAATCACCTATATAGGTTCCAATAATCTCATCTTTTTTTATGTTATAAAGCTTTTCAGAAGCCTTATTCCAATATATAACCTCTCCATTGTAATCGCATATACAAATAGCTTCACAAATATTATCAAAGGCTTCTCTTGTTATATCATGCATATCTTCAACTTTTGTATAAAAATCATCTCTTATATTATTATTAGTGAGTATGCCAACAATATCACCGTTTTTTTCAACTAGTAGTCTTCCAATTTTTTTTTCAATCATTAGGTCTCTAGCTTTTATTACATCCTCATCATAATTAATTTTAACTAAATTCATTGTAGAAAATTGAGAAACAGGTAAATCAACAAAGATTGGATTTTCACCTAGTTTGCATATATCAGTTCTTGTAAACAATCCTATAATATTATCTTTTTCATCAACAAGAATTACTTCATCTCGTTTTGAAAATGCAATCTTTTTTATAGCTTCACTTGTTTTTTCTTTATAATTAATTTTTATAAAATCCTTATCCATTATTTCATGTACTTTATATTTAAGCTTAATAGTCATTTTAACCTCTCAATAATTACAAAGATAATACAAGTATTATACATGTTTTTTAACCGTAGGTCAATTTCACAAATTAGTTTATTTAGTTTTAATATCAACACTACCTGTTCCAGAAGTTATTTCAATATTTCTTTCTGATTTATTATTAATATTTGCTTCCCTTTTATATTTATTTTGATTTATTTCAATACCGCCAATTCCCGTTTCTATATTATAATTGTAATCTTTTTCTTTACCATTTAGCATAAGTTCTATACTATTAGTTCCTGTACTTATGTTAGCATCTTTCATTATATCTCCACTTACATATGTGCTTCCGGTTCCACTGTCTATTTCAATTTTATCTGTTAAAATATCATACAATTTTACGCTTCCTGTTCCTCCAGAAATGTAGCAGTTAGACATTTTCAAATTATTGCCAACAACAGAAGATGTTCCGCAATCAATATCTAGTGTATCAGTAGATATATTTTTTACTTCAATTTTACCTACTCCATTTTCTATATCTATTTTGTCTAGTTTATTATTAGTTGGAACTTTTATTAATAATTCACCCTTATAGTCATTAAAGTTAAACAAATTTGTACTTATTTTATTTTTTTCTTGTTTCTGTATAATAGTTAGATTTCCATTATTACAACTTACCTCTAGTTTATAAGCATCTTTTCCATTTACCATTACAGCTGGTTTTTTTGCTGTTATTTGAACGTTCTTTATTGTATCATCACCTTGAATTACTATTGAATATAAACCTAATGTTAAATTTATATTTTTTACATCTTCAAATTCATTATTTATTATATTTGAATTATTATCTTCTACTGAAATATCTTCATCTTTAACAGAAGACAAAATCTCTTTATTTATTGACATTTTATTGTTATTATTTTCAGAGATAGTCATTATTATTTTACCAGCTACAAGTAAAACTAAACCAATTATTATAATAGTTATAAGTGCTTTTTTCATCATTACTTCCTCCTAATTTGCTTTATTTTTTATAAAATCTATTACAACTTTAATCAATTTGACAATTACTATGATTATAACTACCAATAAAGCCAGACTAAGTATGCCTTTACCCAAGTAGTAAAGTATACCTCCTACAACCGCAAAGCCTGCAAAAGGTAATGTAAATACTGCCGCTATACCAGAAATCACTAATCCAAACGCAGTTGCAACAATTCCTATAATTACTCCAATTAAACCAAGTAACATTCCAAACAAGGTCATAACTATCGGAAAGCATGCTAAAGCACCTATAATTATTAATATGACATATAAAGGCTTAAGTTTTTGCTTTTCCTTTTTAACCTCTTCTTTGTAAAAAGTATTTGTTTTATTATTGCTATTATTATCTTTATAACTATTATCATTATAATTATTATTGCCTACTGTAAACTTATTTGCCGATACCGAATTTGTGTTTGATGTTGAATTTTCAATTATTTCTTGAGCTATTCGTTCTATATCGCCTAATTCATAAATAACGCTATCTTCATTTTCAGCTCCAGCATCATCAAAATATTCTTCATAATAGCTTATAGCCTTTTCTCTTTCCTCATATGACAAAGTCGCTAATTTGCTTCTTAATACATTGATAAATTGCTTTCTATCCATTTGCTATTTCCCTCCACTAAAAACCTTGTTAATTTTTTCTACATATAATTTCCATTCCTCTAAATATACTTCTAGTACGTCTTTTCCTCTTGTAGTAATTTTATAATATCTTCTATTTCGTCCCTGATATGGCATATCATATATTTCTAAGCATTCATCCTTTTGAAGTCGTCTAAGAACTGGATATAGTGTTGATTCAGATATATCCATGACTTCTCTAACTTCTTGTGTCAATTTATATCCATATGCATCTTCTCGTGATAAAACTGATAAAACGCATGCATCTAAAAGTGCAGCACCTAACTGAAATGTCATGTAAACCTCCTTTGTAACTATATAATATATTATATTATATGATGTATAATATTATATGTCAACATTTTGTTTATAAAAAATTTAGCAAAATTTAAAGCCTTAATATTGATTTTTATCAATAATTAAGGCTTATTTTTAATTACATATAATTTACATTTCGTTATAAATTACTACGCAGTTTCTTGATTTATTTTTAGCTCCATATAAGGCTATATCAGCTCTTTTTATACCTGACATAAGGTCATCGACACCATCTTCAAGCTCATACAAACCAATACTTATAGATACATTAATTTTTTTATTTTTATCTACTAAGTGCTTTTTACCATATACCAGTTTTCGGACTCTTTCAGCTATAGTCTTTGCTCTATCAATTTTTGTGTTAGGAAATACTAATAGGAATTCATCACCACCGTATCTGCCAGCGAAATCAGCTTTTCTTACATTTTTAGTAATAGACTCAGCTATCTCTCTTAAAACTCTATCTCCAATTACATGACCATAAGTATCATTAACATCTTTAAATTTATCAATATCAATCATAGCAATTGTTAACTTTTCCTTATAACTGTTAAAATGTTTAAATGCAGCGTTTCCAATTTTTAGTATCTCGCGCCTACTTAACAGACCTGTCAAATTATCATATATAGCGATACTCTCCATTTTCTTATAAGAAATTGCATTATCAAGAGCAATAGAAACATAATTACTTAAAACTTTTAATGTACTCATATCGTTTTGAGTATATACATTTTCATCCTTAGCTTGTACAGTCATTATTCCAATTATTTTTCCTCTAACAATCATAGGAGTATACATTAAAGAAGAAAAATCTATATTTTGATCTGAATATTCATCAATACTATCTATTTTTACATATTTTTTAAATTCATTATTAAAATTTTGTATTAAAATATCCTCTTTATGTTCTATACAATAACCTGTGAGATAATTACCTTCATCTAACTTAACAGGACCTTTTAGATTTATATTTCCATAATCATCTATATACTTATAAGTTATTTCATTTGTTTCTTCATTATATACAGCTATACTAAACATATCGGTTTTCATCAGTTTATGTATTTCCTTAGAAATAACTTTTAAAATATTGTTTTCATCCAATGTTGAAATTATTTCTTTTCCAATTGAAGACAGCAATTCTGTTTTATCATACAAAATTTTATATAGATTAGCCTCTCTTTCAGAGTGACTTGCATCAAACTTTGCCATCCACTGACTGCTTTGAAAATTGTAAATTTTTTCATCAACACTTGTATATTCTTCTAAATAGAATAAAGCTTTTCCCAAATCTTCTCTTTTTTTATAAATATTATATAATTTATAATATGAAAATCTAAGCAATTGATAAAAGTCATATTCTTTAGCAATCGGTATAAATTCCTCGAGTTTTTCAATGCCTTTTTCAACTTGACTAGTCTTTATATACATATCAGACCATTTAACTAGAGTATGACATAGTTCAAAGTTCTGATTAAATTTTACAGCAAAATCATAGGATTCTTTAAAAAGCATATCCGCCTTTTCATAATCATATAATTTACAATACGCCATAGCTTCAAGCTTTTTAGTCTCACTTATAAAGAATTCGTAATTTATATTTCTAAACAATTCATAAACTTTTTGTATTTCTTTAATAGCCTTATTAACATCACCAATATTTATTTCTATCTCGGCTATGCATTGAGAAAAGGTTATTTTTCTTTCACCCACTAATTTATAATCCATAGCTTTTATGTAATTAAATATTTCTTTGGCTTTCTTAAAATTTTCAAGCTGTATGTATCCGATGCCTATGTTTAATATTAAGACAAGAAGTAATTCATCATCATGTATCTCTTCAGCCATTTCAACTCCCTTAATACCCCACTCATTTGAGAGTTCAATTTGTCCAATTTGAGAGTAACATGACATTAAAGAGTTGCATAAGCGAGCCATACCATTTTTATTTCCATACTTTTCCAAAACATTATAGGCATCTAATGCTACTTCTATAGCTTCCTTATATTTTGACATGTCAAAATAATACCAACAATAGTAATTATTAAGCCAAGCTGTTGCTTTATGTAAATTATTTAACTTTGTAAAAGATAGTGTAGATTCTAAAATATACCTATAAAACTCTGTATCTTGTCTAAAAGATTTATGAGCTAATTCACAGAAAAAATTTACATTATCTTCATCTTTTAGTAACATGTCTAATTGTTCTTTGTACTGTAAATAAAAATCCATATAATTACCTTTCTATACAATTTCGATGTTTGGTGACCTCAGAGTTTCTTCTTTCCAAGATACATACATTATCAAAAAAATTATACATTTTACAGACAATATTGTCAATATATATACAATATTTGCATAATTACTTCAAATAAATATTATTTAAATATTTACAACTAAATTTTAATTAAAAATTTTGTTTGTAAAAAATTAGTTTTCTGCTATAATATAGAGAATATTCATAATACTAATATAAAGAAAAACCTTATGATTAAAATTAGTAGTATATGAAAACAAAGAGGTATTTAAGTTGATAAATCTATTAATAAAAAAATTTATACAAAACTACGAAGATATAAAAAACCCTATAGTCAGAGAATCTTACGGAAAATTAAGCAGTATTTTAGGTATCGTATGCAACGCTTTTTTGTGTACTAGTAAAATTTTAGTTGGTCTTGTATTTAACAGTATTTCAATAACGGCAGATGGTATAAACAACTTATCCGATGCCGGTTCATCAGTCGTTACACTAATAGGATTTAAATTAGCCAGTAAGCCTGCTGATAAGGGTCATCCTTTTGGTCATGCCAGAATAGAATATATAGCTGGTCTAATCGTTTCATTTATTATACTTTTATTAGGCGTGGAACTTATTAAGACATCATTTGCCAAGATAGTATCACCTGAGCCTTTAGAATTTAGTATAATTATGGTAATAGTTCTAATATTGTCTATATTGGTAAAGCTGTTCATGTACCTTACCAATATTAATATTTCAAAAAAAATTACATCTGCGACTATTAAAGCAACAGCAAAGGACAGTTTAAATGATGTAATAGCTACCTCTGCAGTTTTAGCATCAGTTATTATCTCAAAACTAACTAATCTTCAATTAGATGGATATATAGGTATGTTAGTTGCTATTTTTATTATATTTTCAGGAATAGAAATATTAAAAGAAATACTCAACCCATTGCTTGGTGAGCCGCCAAGTAAAGATTTAGTAAATACAGTTGTAAAAAAAATAATGTCCTATGACGGAGTTATAAATATACATGATTTAGTCATTCACAACTATGGTGCTAATAAATATTTTGCTACTGTTCATGTAGAGGTTTCATATAAGGAAGATATATTAGAAAGTCATGATATGATAGATAATATTGAAAGAGATTTTTTAAGTGATATGGGTATAAATTTAGTTGTACACTTAGACCCGGTTGTAACCGATGATGAAGAGACTAACAACATCAAAAAAGAAGTTTTAGCTATTATTAAAAACCTTGGCGACGACTATTCAATGCATGATTTTAGAATAGTTAAGGGCTCAACACACACAAATATAATTTTTGATGTAGTTGCACCAACAGAATGTAAAATACAATCTAAAGAACTTATTTACATTATATCAAAAGAAATAAAAAAATTAAACGAAACATATTATCCAATAATAGTAATAGATTATAATTATAATTCTACAAAATAAAATTGTGCCATGTGCACAATTTTTTTATTTCTTTTTAACTTCCTTTTTCCATCTAAATATTTGCTTTTTTAAAGCTTTCCAGTTAAAAGGCATAAGTGGATATAAATAGGACTCCCCTGAAAAAGTCTTTGTGGTTGCTATAATTAATAAGTTTAGTATAATTCCTCCAATAAATCCCCAAAAACCTAGTAACCCTGCAAAAATTATTAGAATTATCCTTGAGAATTTAATTGCATAACTAAATTCTATACTAGGCTGCACAAAGCTAGATAATGCTACTATTGCCATGTAGAAAATGCTCTGTGGAACAAACCATCCTGTTTTTACTGCATAATCCCCTAAAATAAGACCGCCTATAATAGATAATGATGTACCTAAGGCACTAGGTGTATTAAGTGAAGCAATTTTCAACCCATCAACGGCTATTTCCATTATTAAAAACTGCATATAAAGAGGAATTTTTATTACATCCGTCGGTAATAAAAACTTATAACCGTCACTTAGCCAGTTTGGATTTTCAACAATCAGTATAAATATAGGTGTCAAAAATATATTTACTATAAGAACTACAGTTCTGACAAGTTTTAGATAGTTTCCTGTAAAAACAGGCATATAATAATCATCAACAGATTGAAAAAAGCTGAATATATTGGAAGGAAGTATTAATACAGAAGGGGTATTATCAATTAAAATTATTACATCTCCTTCAATTATTTGAGCAGCAGCTACATCTGGTCTTTCAGTAAATCTAACTCTTGGATACGGATTTATCCAGGACTTGCTTTGTACTACCTCTACCAAACTTTGATCACCTAATGTCAAAGACTGAATATCCAGTTCATCTATATATTTTTTTACTTTATCTAGTATTTTTTTATTTACATTTCCCTTAAGATAACCTATAGCAACGTCAGTCTTAGAAATATTACCAACACTGTACATTTCAAAAATTAAATTAGCATCTCTAATTCTTCTTCTTATAAGAGCTGTATTAAATACAATAGTTTCAACAAACCCATCATGTGAGCCCCTTAAAACTCTCTCCTGTTCAGGCTCTCCAATTCCTCTGGTTGGATATGTTCTTAAATCAATAATTATAGCTTCATCAAAATCCATCCCAAACATTGCCGTTTGACCAGATAATATACTTGTTACTATTTTATCAATATCTCTTTCTGTTGATGTTTCAATAGAACTTATGGCCTTTTCAATTAAATCAGCGGCTGAAGTTATAGACATAAAATCTTCTTTTTTTATATTATACATATCACGTCGTATGTATTCAAAATTCACGTCTTTAATAAATCCGTCAACAAAAAACAGATGAAATTTTTCACCTTTAATGTTAATAACTCTTTCCAATATATCAAAGCTTTCGTCAACTTTAAGTATACTTTTTAGCTTGACTAAATTTTCTTCTAAATTGTTAGTTAGATACATAAAAATTTCTCCAAATACTTTTATAGAATATTAAGTTATTCTATCCTATAAATATATAATTATACTAATGCTATGCTTTACTAAAAAAAATGGTATATGTATAAAAAATTGCTATATTTCAACAAAATATAGTTATTATTATTTGTAAATTTTATTTAGTTTAGTTAAAAAAATAACGCTTGACTTTAAGGAAAATATATTTTAATATTTGTATATAAAGATAAATATACATGGATGATAAGTTCGGGAGATACCATAAGATGGTAGCCGAAGGAGCAAATTGTAAACCGTCATTTACAGTGAAACTTTCAGGCAAAATAACCGTTCTTTGACATAACTCTGGAGAGCCTTAAATGGCACCGTAGGAGCAACAGCTTTGCTGGAATCTCTCAGGTATATAACAGAGGTAGTGACGATTTACACACTACCTCTGTTTTTTTATATCAATAAATCGTATTTTTTAACATTTATACCATAATTTTCTATATTATAAAAAGGAGTGATATTGTTGAGAAAAACACCATTATATGAAAAACATTTAGAACACAATGGTAAAATAATTGACTTCGGAGGCTGGGAACTACCAGTGGAATACTCCGGTATACTGACTGAACATGAAGCAGTAAGAAACTTGGCTGGGCTATTTGATGTATCACACATGGGTGAGATTTTAGTTACAGGCAAAGATGCTGAACAATATATTCAAAATATCGTAACTAATGATATTTCAACTATGGAAAATAACCAAATATACTATTCTTTTATGTGCTACCCTGATGGAGGTGTAGTAGATGATTTATTAATTTATAAGTATAATACTGAAAGATATCTTCTAGTAGTCAACGCTTCTAATGAAGAAAAAGACTATCAATGGTTACTAGAGCATAAATTTGATAATGTTAATGTAGAAAATGTATCTTCAAAGTATGCAGAGGTTGCTCTTCAAGGACCTATGGCACAAACTATTCTTCAAAAATTAACATCAAAAAATTTAGATGAAATAAAATTCTTCTATTTTGAAGACAATGTATTAATTAATGGAATAACTGCTTTGGTTTCACGAAATGGTTATACCGGTGAAGATGGATTTGAAATATATGTTGCACCTGAATATGGTCCAAAGCTTTGGGATACACTTTTAGAGGCAGGAAAACCTTTTGGACTTATACCTGCTGGTTTAGGAGCAAGAGATACATTAAGATTTGAAGTATGTCTTCCTCTATATGGCCAAGAAATATCCGAAAGTATAACTCCACTTGAAGCAGGTCTAGGCTTCTTTGTAAAGCTTAAAAAGGACAATTTTATAGGTAAAGACGCTCTAGCTAAGCAAAAAGAAGACGGACTAAAACGCAAACTTGTTGGATTTGAAATGATTGACAGAGGAATTGCTAGGTCTCACTATGATGTGTATGCTGAAGGTAAGAACATAGGTTTTGTTACTACAGGCACACACTCTCCTACTCTAAAGAAAAACATAGGTTTAGCTTTAATTGACTCAGCTTATGCAGTTGAAGGAAATGAAATAGAAATTTTAATAAGAAATAAAAATCTTAAGGCACGTATAATTAAAAAGCCTTTCTATAATAAAAATTATAAAAAATAAAAATTTGTTGGAGGAAAAAATGAAAATATTAAACGAATTAAAGTATAGTAAATCACATGAATGGGTAAAGGTAGAAGGAAAAAAGGCTTATTTTGGTATTACAGACTACGCTCAAGATCACTTAGGAGAAGTTGTTTTTGCTGACTTCCCAGAAGTAGGTAGAGAAATTAAAATAGAAGAATCTGTTGCTGTTATTGAGTCAGTAAAAGCAGTTGCTGATATTTATTCACCAATATCAGGAACAGTTGTTGAAGTAAATGAAGCGCTTTTAGATAACCCTGCTGAAATTAACAGTGACCCTTATAACAGCTGGTTTATAGCTGTGGAAATGACAAATGAATCAGAGTTAGATGCTTTATTAAGTTCATCAGACTATGAAAAAATATGTGAATAAGAGGTGAGCAAATGACTAGGTATATTGGAAATACAGAAAATGAAAAAAAAGAAATGCTAGAAGAAATAGGAATAAACGACATTCGTGATTTATTTGATGCAATTCCTGATTCGGTATATCTAAACAGAAAGTTAAACATCCCTGAAAATCTATCAGAAATAGATTTAATTAAAAATTTAAAATCATTAGCAGATAAAAATAAAAATTTAGGTGATTATACTTGTTTTTTAGGTGCCGGAGCATATGACCACTACATTCCGTCAGTTATAGATAGTCTTATATCAAGACAAGAGTTTTATACATCATACACACCATATCAGCCAGAAATTAGTCAAGGAACTTTGCAATCAATATTTGAGTATCAGACTATGATTTGCGAGTTAACAGGTATGCAAGTATCTAATGCCTCTATGTATGATGGTGCCACTGCATTAACTGAAGCAGCTATAATGTCTTGTGAAGCAACTAAGCGTAACGAAATACTAATTGCAAAAAGTGTTAGTCCTGAAAGCAAAAAAGTTCTAACAACATACAGCAAATATAGAAATATGATAGTAATAGAAGTCGAATACAAAAACGGCCAAATAGATATTGATGATTTAAAATCTAAAATCAATGAAAATACTGCTGCACTTCTTATACAATCACCTAACTTTTTTGGAATTATTGAAGACATTGCATCAGTTGAACAATTAGTACATGATAATAAAAGCCTTTTAGTTGTAAGTGCAGATCCTATATCACTAGCCATATTAAAAAGCCCTGGTGAGCTAGGAGCCGATATAGTTGTTGGTGAAGCACAATCCCTTGGAACTCCAATAAGCTTTGGCGGACCATATCTAGGATTTTTTGCAACAACTGAAAAACTAATGAGAAAAATGCCTGGTAGGATTGCAGGTCAAACAGTTGATCAAAACGGTAAAAGAGGTTTTGTTTTAACATTACAAACAAGAGAACAGCACATTAGAAGGGATAAAGCAACATCAAATATTTGCTCTAACCATGCACTTAATGCCCTAATTGCTACTATATATTTAACAATTTTAGGTAAAGAAGGACTAAAAGAAGTTGCTAATCTTTGTGTACAGAAATCTCACTATGCATATAAAGAGCTTCTTAAGACAGGAAAATTCACCGAAGTATTTACTGCACCATTTTTCAAAGAGTTCGTTATTAAGAGCGAAGAAGGTGTAGATTCTTTAAATGATAAATTAATTAAAGATAAAATAATAGGCGGATATTCAATAGAAAAAGACTATTCTGATATAAGCAATGGATGGCTTGTAGCAGTAACTGAGAAGCGTTCCAAAGAAGAAATTGATTTATTGGTAAGAAAGGCGGTTAATTAATATGATAAAAGAAAAATCATTAATATTTGAAATAAGTAAACCAGGACGTAAAGCTTATTCACTGCCTGAATGTGATGTGCCTGAAATATCTCTAGATGAACTTTTAAATGACAGATATATTAGAAAAAACGATGCAGAATTACCGGAAGTTAGCGAATTAGATGCTGTTCGTCACTTCACACAGCTTTCAAGGCGTAATCACGGTGTAGACTCAGGATTTTATCCACTTGGAAGCTGTACAATGAAATATAATCCGAAGGTAAATGAACAAGTAGCTAGATTTGATGGTTTCGCAAAAATTCACCCATATCAACCTGAAAGTAGCGTACAAGGAGCATTAGAACTAATGTATAACCTTGATGTATACTTATCTGAAATAACTGGTATGGATAAAATTTCTTTACAACCTGCTGCAGGATCTCATGGTGAGCTAGCAGGACTTATGATAATAAAATCTTATCATCAAAACAGAGGAGATCATAAAAGAAACAAAATTGTAATACCTGATTCAGCACACGGTACAAATCCAGCTTCTTCTGCTGTTGCAGGATTTGATATTATAGAAATAAAAACAAATGAACAAGGTGGCATTGATTTAGACTATCTAAAAAGTGTTATGAGCGATGAAATTGCAGGTCTTATGCTAACAAATCCTAATACCTTAGGGCTATTTGATGAAAATATATTGGAAATTGCTGATATCGTTCATAAAGCTGGTGGTTTATTATACTATGATGGTGCTAACACAAATGCAATAATGGGAATTGCAAGACCTGGAGATATGGGATTTGATGTAGTGCATCTTAACCTTCATAAAACATTTAGTACACCTCATGGTGGTGGCGGACCTGGTGCAGGACCAGTTGGTGTAAAGAAAGATTTGATACCATTTTTACCTACTCCAGTTGTAAGTAAAAATGATACAGATTACTTTTTAGACTATGATAGACCTCTATCAATTGGCAAGATAAGATCATTCTACACTAACTTTGGTATTATTGTAAGGGCTTATACCTATATACTAAGCATGGGAGCTACTGGATTAAGAGAAGCATCAGAGATGGCTGTTACTAATGCAAACTATATTGCAAACAAATTAAAAGATGTATATTATTTGCCAGTTGACCGCATTTGCATGCATGAGTGTGTATTTTCAGGTAAGTGGCAAAAGGATAAAGGAGTATCAACATTAGATATTGCTAAACGTCTTTTAGACTTTGGATATCATCCACCTACTGTATATTTCCCTCTTATAGTTCCTGAGGCTTTAATGATAGAACCAACTGAAACTGAAAGCAAGGAAACATTAGATGAATTTATTGCTGTTTTAAGACAAATCGCTAATGAAGTAATTGAAAATCCAGAAATAGTGAAAACTGCTCCTCATAATACTGTTATTTCAAGATTGGATGAGGCTCTTGCAGCAAGAAAACCTGTTCTAAAATACGTTAAAGAGTAGGTAGAGTGAAGAAAAAACACTCGAGTGAAATGAATTTCACTCTATGGAAGAATCAAAAAACGATTCTTCATCAATTTTTGAGATGCCGCATATCGGCATAATGGAGGAAGCTATGGATAAGGATTTATTAATTATAGGAGGAGGACCGGGTGGCTATGTTGCAGCCATCCGAGCTTCTCAATTAGGTGCAAAGGTTACTATTATAGAAGAAGATAAGGTTGGCGGAACCTGCCTTAATAGAGGGTGTATAGCAACAAAAGCCTTATACAAAAATGCTGAGGTATTAAATACTATAAAAAAATCAGAAGAATTTGGTATAAGTATAGCTAGCTACACCCTTGATATGGAGAAAGTTCAAAATAGAAAAAATGAAATTTCAGACAACTTAAGAGGTGGTATAGAACAACTACTTAAAGGCTTTAATATAGAAGTAATATATGGAAAAGCAAGCTTTGTTGATAAAAATAAGATTGAATATACTACTAACGACGGCATAAAAAACACAATTACAGCAAATAAAATTATTATAGCAACAGGCTCGTCAGTTCAAAAACTACCAATTGAAGGTATGGATTTACCAAATGTTATAACAAGCAATGAAGCATTAAACCTTGATTATGTACCTAATGATATTGTAATAATAGGTGGCGGAGTTATAGGAATAGAATTTGCAGGCATATTTGCTTCATTTGGAGCTAATGTTACAGTTGTTGAATATGCTCCAAGAATACTTCCTATGCTTGATGAAGAAATGGTAAAAAGATTAACTATGTACCTGAAGAAAAAGGGTATAAAAATCAACACCGGAGTTGGAGTAAAAAAGGTTGAGCAGTTAGATGATAAATTAAAAATAATTGCTGATAATAAAGGAAACCATATTGAATATACAGCTGATTTAGTTTTGGTGGCTACTGGCAGAACAATAAATACTGATGGATTAGGTCTTGAAAACATTAACATTGAATATGACCGAAAAGGAATTAAAGTTAATGAATTTTTTGAAACCTCCGTTAAAGATGTTTATGCAATTGGTGATGTTATAGGCGGCCAAATGCTTGCACATGTTGCTTCTGATGAAGGTAAGGTAACTGTCGAAAATATGTATGGAATAAATTCAAGCATAAATTACGATTGCGTACCAGCTTGCGTTTTCACCTTCCCAGAATTATCTTCTGTTGGTCTTACTGAAGAAGAAGCTAAAAAAAGAGAAATAAATTACTCTGTAGGAAAATTCAATTTTGCAGCTAACTGCAAAGCTCAAACAATTAGTGAAGGTGACGGCTTAGTTAAAGTCCTAGCTGATTCTACAAGTAATAAAATAATTGGTGTGCATATCTTAGGCCCTAACGCAAGTGATTTAATACACGAAGGAACTTTAGCTATTGAAAATGGTCTAACAATAGAAGATATAAGAAAAACTATTCATGCACACCCAACATTATCTGAGGCTTTCCAAGAAGCTTCACTTGCAACATTAGGCGAAGCCATACACGCTCTACCTAGGAGGCGAGTGTGAAAATGAATATGAATAATAATAAAATAAATCACGACCCCATGCACAAATCTGTCATGATATTTTGTGTACTGCGGGCATGGGGGTAATTATGATTTACCCAATACTAATAGAATCAAGCTATGAAAATCCTTGGTATAACCTAGCCTTGGAGGAATACCTTTTTAATACTGTAAATACTAATGAAGTTATATTATACCTATGGCAAAATAATAACACCGTAGTGATTGGCAGAAACCAAAACGCTTGGAAAGAATGTGATTCTGAAAAATTAGAAAAAGACGGAGGAAAACTTGCTAGGCGTTTATCCGGAGGCGGTGCAGTATACCATGATTTAGGAAATTTGAACTTTACATTTATTATGCATAAGGATAATTATAATTTAGAAAGACAATTATCAGTTATAGCAAATGCTCTGAAATATTTCAACATAAATGCTGAATTTTCAGGAAGAAATGATATGCTAATTAATGATAAAAAGTTTTCAGGTCATGCATACTACTTTAAGGACAGCAGAGCATATCATCATGGTACGCTATTAGTAAATTCTGATTTAGAAAAATTAGCTCACTATCTTAAACCATCAAAGAAAAAAATTGAATCAAAGGGCGTTGATTCTGTTAGATCAAGAGTTACTAATATTGCAGACATAGATAAGGATATAACTATCTATAGAATGGCAAATGCATTAAAAAAATCCTTTGAAAACACCTATGGTATTATATCAAAATATAAGGTTTATGACTATAATAATCCAAACATTATAACACTACAAGATAAATACTCCTCATGGAATTGGCGATATGGTGGAAGTCCAAAATTTGATATATCTTTTTCTGATAAATTTACATGGGGTGAGGTAGAAATTGCTCTATCACTTAAAAACGGACTAATAAGTGATATGAAAGTATATACTGATGCAATGGATACAAGGCTATTTGATGATTTTAGTGTCGGATTTATAGGATGTAAATTTGATAAAGAAAGTATGTCCAAAATATGCGAAGAACAGACTCAAAATATGTCTGATGAAGTTAAACTAGATATAAATAAACTTATAAATAATTTAGAAATATAATAAATTATATAATTTAATTATATAATTTGAATAAGCAGTTGGAATTTATATGAGTATTCCAGCTGTTTATTTATTTTCACTATTTGAAGAATTTATAAGGAATTTATTAATACACTCTAATGTTTCTGCATTAATTAAATGCTCAATCTTCTCTGTTTGATCAAGCAATGTTTCCCTAACTCCAAGATATTTTAAAAAAGCTTCAATCGTATTATGCCTTAATAATAAAAACCTGCCAATATTTAAACCATTATCGGTTAAAAAAATAGCTCCGTGCTTTTCATATTCACATATGTTTAGTTCAAGTAGCTTTTTCATCATCTTTGTAGTTGAAGGAGGTCTTACATTTAATGCCTCAGACAAATCATTGACCCTAATTCCCATTTTATTATCAATACTTAATCTATATATCATCTCAATATAATCCTCCATCGAAGGAGTTATGAGATTACCATCATTTTTTATGTATTCACTAAAGGTATAAAAGTTTTCATTACTAATTGTACTCACTCCTTTAAAATTTCTATCATCAATATAATTCTATTTCAAATTATTATGTTATATTCTAAAAACCTACAATTTTTAGTAGCAAAAATATTTATATCTCATAGAATAAATTATGTTTTAGCCAAAGCTAAAATTAATTTTAGGTTAAAGTATAAAAGAAAATAACTTAGAAAGAGGGTTAACATGAGGAATTTATCTGAAGCTAATATAGGTGATAATATTACTATAATAAAAAATAACGCGAATAATTCGCTGAAGGAAAGATTGCTTGCATTAGGTCTAACAACTGGAGCAAATGTTGAAGTATTAAGAAAAGGTCCAAAAAATAACTTAACAGTATATAGAATTAGAGGTGCAATGATAGCGCTTAGAAATGAAGAAATAAATAATATTATTTGTAGTTAAAAGAGTGAAATAAAAAAACATTTCACTCTATGGAAGAATCAAAAAACGATTCTTCATAAATTTTATTATGATGCCACGAAGTGGCATAATAGGAGGTTAAAATGGGGTTAACTTCACAGTCAACAGGTAAAATTGCGCCTGAAGATGTTTTTTACATTGAAAAAGGAATGGATGAATATGTAATAGCATTAGCTGGTAATCCAAACACAGGAAAAAGTACTGTTTTTAATTATCTAACCGGTTTAAAGCAACATACTGGCAATTGGCCTGGTAAAACAGTAGTAAATGCACAGGGGGAATATTCATATAACAATAACAGTTACATTCTAGTAGACCTTCCAGGCGCATATTCTTTATTTACATCATCAAAAGACGAAGAAGTAGCAAAGGATTTTATATGTTTTGGCAATCACGACGCTGTTGTAGTTGTCACTGATGCTACATGTCTAGAAAGAAATCTTAATTTAGTGTTTCAAGTAATGGAACTTACGAATAATGTAATACTATGTGTTAATTTAATAGATGAAGCAAAGAAAAAAAACATTCATATAAATAAAGAGTTACTGGAAAAAGAGCTTGGTGTACCAGTTGTACTTACTGCTGCAAGAAGTGGTATAGGAATGGAAGACCTTATAAAATGCATAGAAAAAATTGCATTAAAAAAACAATCATATAAACCTAATAGAGTTATATATAATGAGGACATAGAAAAAAAGGTTAATAATATAGTACCTATACTAGAACGTTACGAAGTTGACAATCCGCGATATTATGCCTTAAGATTTATAGATAGCAGCATAAACTATTTTGATAATGCAAGCAAAGTGCCTAATAAGCAAATAGAAAAAATAGATGAAATAATAGAAAATATTAAACAATCTATTGATATAGAGAATGACAAAGATATTCTTAGAGAAGAAATATCCAAGGAAAATTATGAGCGAGCAAAATACATTAAAGAAAAGTGTGTAAAAGAAGATTATACAAAATTATACCGTGACAAAAAAATTGACGACATAATTACATCAAAAATTTATGGTATTCCAATAATGCTATTAATGCTAGGAATTGTGTTATGGATAACTATTCAAGGTGCAAACTACCCTTCACAACTATTAAGCAAAATATTATTTGGCTTCGAAGATATTTTGACAAATCTATGTATGCAATATGGAGTACCTGATTTTATACACGGTATTTTAGTACTAGGATTATATAGGACTCTAGCATGGGTTATTGCAGTAATGTTACCTCCTATGGCAATATTCTTCCCATTATTTACACTACTAGAGGATTTAGGCTATTTGCCAAGGGTAGCCTTTAATCTAGATCATCTGTTTAAGAAAGCATGCGCCCACGGAAAACAATGCCTCAGCATGTGTATGGGATTTGGCTGCAATGCAGCTGGAATTATAGGCTGTAGAATAATTGATTCACCAAGAGAAAAAATGATAGCAATGCTAACAAACAATTTTGTACCTTGCAACGGTAGATTTCCGACTCTTATAGCTATTTCAACAGTATTCTTTGCAGTAACCTCATATGAAGCACTTAACGGTATGATTCCAGCAATAGCTATAACTTTGATGGTTATAATCGGAATAAGTATTACACTTTTAGTTTCATATATTCTATCTAAAACTATATTAAAAGGAGTACCATCAACATTTACTCTTGAATTACCACCATACAGAGTACCAAAAATAGGTAGAGTTTTATATTCGTCAATAATAGACAGAACAATATTTGTATTAACAAGAGCCGTCATTATAGCCGCTCCTGCTGGTGCGATAACATGGTTAATATCTAATATAACTATTGGAGATTTAAGTATTCTGACTCATGTTTCAAATTTTCTAAATCCTTTTGCAAGAGTAATTGGGTTGGATGGATTTATACTTATGGCATTTATCGTAGGTCTCCCAGCAAATGAGATAGTATTGCCCGTACTTTTGATGGCCTATTTATCAACAGGTAGCTTAACAGAATTTAGCAGTATACAAGAACTTAAAACAATTTTAGTTGATAATGGCTGGACTTATTTAACAGCGCTTAATACTATGCTCTTTAGCCTACTTCACTGGCCATGCTCTACAACCTTGTTAACTATAAAAAAAGAAACAGGTAGCCTCAAATGGACAATAGTAGCATTTGTAATTCCTACAGTTATTGCTATAGTGGTTTGCTTTATAACCACTGTGGTTTATAATTTAATATTTTAATTAAGTTAATAAAACGGTCAGCTGCATACACAAATATAAAAAAACTGAGCTTTTAAAAGTTCAGTTTTTTGTTAGTATATTGAAAATAATTATAACTTTTTTTAATTTATTTTTTTACGGTTTATAAGCTTTATAATCCATAAGCTTATTCCAGATAATAATGAGATAAAAGCAAATAGATAAGCAAGTGGAATAAAGCCAAACGGCTCTACTAATGTACCATCTGCTGCAACATAGCTTCCTATGGCATTAAATGCAATAAAACAGCCAATGCAAGCCATAAGAGATATCAACAATGTTCCCTTGAAAAAAGCTGACTTTTTATCACGATTCCATTTTTCTGCAATTTTACGAATAGGTTTTATATCATTCATATTATATACTCCTTTAATATCTGTATCAATTTTTTCTAATTCCAACTTGCAATCTTCACAAGTTTTCAAGTGTTCCTCTACTAGATCGTAGCTTTTTTTACTACAAACATTATCATGATAAAGTGGAAGCAAATCTCTAATAATTTCACATGGAATTTTCATCATAACATCTCCTTTAGTTTTATTTTAGCTCGGTGATAAGTGACTCTTGCCCAGCTTTCCGTTTTGTTAAACAGCTCTGCAATTTGCGCAAATTGTAGCTCTCCAAACAATCTTAAAGTAAATACTTCTTTATATGGTTCATCCAGATTGTGAAGCGCTTTATGAATTTCAAATGCAGATTCTGTTATAAACAACCTGTTATCAAGGTTGACATCGTCAACACGTTCTTCTATGTCAGAATCGTAACTATACTTCTTCATTTTCTCTCTATATGAAAAATATGTGTTCTTTGCAATTTGACATAGCCAAACATACACTTTACACGTTCCATTAAACTTATCGATGCTTTTTAATGCTTTAAAAAAAGTTTCCTGTGTTATTTCTTCGGCAACTGCCTCATTTTTACTTAAAGACAAAACGTATTTGTGAACATCCTTAAAGTATTGACTGTATATTTCATTGAAATCAGTCACATTCTCACCTCTCTTCCATACATAAGACTGCCGAAGCTATGATTTGTTACAAAATTTCAGAAAAAATTTAATATCGCTATGACACACTTACTAAAGGTTATAAATATGTTATTACATCACGTACCACAAAATGTCCTATAAGGATAATTTGATTTTGGAGGTAGCTTTGTGTATTCAGACTGGCAACGTGTATCGGCATATGGTTTTGATAAAGCATCAAGCAGTCGCTCCATTACACTAAAATCATCATTATTTACAGCTGCCTCTAAGGCCTCTTCTACTCTATGGTTTCGAGGAATTATTGCCGCATTTGACTGTCGCATTAATTCATTTGATAATAATTGACTTTCCTGCTGTCTTTCTAATCTTGCCTTCCACAACTCATACCACTTAGTAAATTCTTCGGTTTTATATAAAGCTGTATTCTCTGGCTTATCATAGGTCAGTTCAGAAAATGTATTTGTATAATCTGCATTATATTTTTGCATCATATTAAGTAGATTTTCGATTAAATATTGGTCATCTTCCTCTTCATTAAATATTCCTAATTTTGATCTCATTCCAAGTAGGTAATTATTATTGTATAAATCATTGTATTCTGAAATCGCATCCTGAGCTAACTCTATTGCCTTTTCCTTATTGTCATGTAACAAAGGCAATAAAGCTTCAGCAAAGCGTGCTAAATTCCAACCACCAATACTCGGTTGATTACCATATGCATAACGACCATATTGATCTATGGAACTAAAAACAGTAGCTGGGTCATAGGTATCCATAAAAGCACATGGACCATAATCAATAGTTTCACCGCTAATAGCCACATTATCGGTGTTCATTACTCCATGTATAAATCCAACTAGCTGCCATTTTGCAATAAGTAGTGCCTGACGTTTAATGACTTCTTTAAGCAAGAAAAGATATTTATTTTCACTGGCTTCAAAATCTTTATAATGTCTATTTAAGGTATAATCGGCTAAAGCCCTAAGATCATCTATAGTGCCCCATTTTGAAACGTACTCAAAGGTGCCAACACGTAAATGACTAGCAGCTACTCGAGTAAGAATAGCACCACGCTGGATAGCTTCCCTATATACTGGTTCACCGGTTGTTACTACAGCCAAACTACGTGTAGTGGGAATTCCAAGTGCATACATAGCCTCGCTTATAATATATTCTCGCAGCATTGGTCCAAGTGCTGCTCTGCCGTCACCCTTACGAGAGTATGGTGTCTCACCTGAGCCTTTAAGCTGTATATCAAATCTCTCGCCTCTAGGTGTTATCTGCTCACCAAGCAATATAGCTCTGCCATCTCCTAACATTGTAAAGTAACCAAACTGATGTCCTGCATATGCCTGAGCAATAGGAAAAGAGCCTTCAGGAACTTTATTGCCAGCAATAATATCTAAAGCTTGATTGTTTTTTAAATACTCAGTATTTAGACCTAATGATGTTGCTAATTTATTATTGAGAATTATAAGGTTTGGTGAACTAACAGGCGTTGGATTTTGACTTGAAAAGAATATCTTTGGCAATCGTGCATAACTGTTATCTAGATTCCAACCTGAATTTATATTTTTATCTATCATAGTATCTCCTTTTTAATTTTTCTTTTATATTAATTTAGTTTTAGCTTCTATAAAAAAACTATACAAATAGTACAAAAGGGACGTTACTATTTTCATTGAATAAAAAAGTAACGTCCCTGAAAAGAAAAAATTTATGATGCAATTTAGGGTCAATATTTGTTTTACTGTAACAAGGAAAATTGCTCTTTTATTGCATTTACTATGCCATTTACGTATCCACTTTGGTTATTCAATAAATTGTTTAAATCTTCATTATGAGTGATGTAACCAAGTTCAACCAAATAAGTTTCAATTCCTATATTAGAATTAAAATATTTGTTTTTACCGTAATTTTCATTTCTTCCATCTATATATGCGCCAGTAATTTTCCCGCCTAATTCTCTAATAATATAATAATAATTGATGGTGGTGTCCAAATTATAAGGTTCAAATCCACCTTTTTTTGCAGCAACTATATTTTCCCTGATATCATTATCATCAAATGTGCGACAATAGATACCTTTACCAATTGAATGTGCCTTCATAGTTGAAGCATAAGTATTGGCTTCAGTTATTATTTCATCCGAAAGTAAACTAGCAAAAGTTGTATCAATATTATATGGACAGTATATTTGAAGCCCTCCATTAGCTAAAGTACCAGCATAACTATTTAAGTGCAAAGAAATGCATAGCTTAGCCTTACTATTACCTGCGATATTTACTCGACCATCTTCATCATACATTGTATATGCCATAGGAGTAGCAATATCTTCTGTTCCATCTCGTGTAAGTTTAACCTTCAAACCAAGTTCTTCAAGCTTTTCCTTTAGTTCTAAAGCAAAATCAAGCACAATATTAGCCTCTGTATATTTTCCGTTTACTGTTCCACCATCAGAGCCACCATGACCTGCATCTATAACTATGTCATAAACATCCTCAGGAAGCTCACATTCTTTAGATTTTACATTCATAATTGAAAGTGTATAATCATTTATTTGTATTGTTTCAAATCCAATGTCTATTCTATTGTTTGAGCTATCTTTAGTAACTGTATAATATATCATATCTGATTCATCACTTATGTCAGACAGTGAATAATATTTTATATTATCATATGTAGCCTCATCATTGCTCTTATTCGTACCTGTCTTTGTGTTTTCATCCTTAGCGTATGTAACCTTAATTAAAGCAAAATAATTTCCTACAGAAACCTCCTCTAAATTAATACCAGTGTTTATCTTTTCAGATGTCGAAAATTTAACATTATTTTCTATCACCTCATAAATTAAAGGATACTCCGTTTCCTTACCTTGATAATCACGAAAAGCAAGTGCAACTTCCTCAACCTTTGAGTCTAAGTCTAATTGCATATTTCCATTTAAATTAAAATGTGTACCATAAACATGATAGTCTGAAATTCCAGCTCGTATATCTGTGTTTACGTCTAATAAAACAGAATATGGCGATTTTGCTTTTGCAATCAATTCCTTAATAGTTGGTGATATAAATATAATTATACCTAATATAACCACAACAGCTATAGCCAAAACAGCTATATTTAAAGTAGTTCTTTTATTACCACTTGTTCTTCCTTTGTTTTTAAATTCCATAAATTTCCTCTTAATTGCTTATTTTAATATTATTTTAATATTGTTAATAATTATAACTTATACATCTTAAGTTCTTCTTAAACTATATTATACAATATATCTTTCTTATGCAAAAATACAAATGGAGATGTACCTAACATCCCCATTTGTACAATTATTATTTACACATTACCATAAATCATATAGATTACATACAATTTTCTAATTGAGATTTTAAATAATCTAAAGCATCATCTTTTGATTCTGATTCGTCATGACCTATCAAGTAATGTTTAAAGTTAATACTATCTATATACTTTATATATTCTGCAAGTTTATTTTTATCGTACATGCCGTTATTTTCATAATGGTCTTCACAATCTGCATCACCAATAATCAAAGCCTTTTCTTCCGGTACATAAATAAACAAAGAATCCCTTGAATGTGGAGAATCCTCATGCTCTACTATGCATGTAACTCCACCTAAATCAATTTTTATTTTGTCTTCAATTTCAATATCTGCAGGTATTACTGTAATCTCATTTAAATCTTCATATTCAACTTGAATACATTGATTACAGAATTCAATGTCTTCACCAGTTTTTTCGCGCTCAGCCATAGCCTCAATATTCCATTTCCACTGTTGCACCTCGCGTAGCTTGTTATTTGTCAATGCTGATGCTATAGTTAAACCATTAACAGCGTGTATTCCGAACGTATGATCCCAATGCCAATGAGTTATTACAGTAAGTAAGGGTTTTCTCAATCCATTTTTCTCAAGCTCTTCATAAAATAATTTTACATGTTTAAATGAATTACCAGCATCAATTGCAATACTATACTTTTCACCTAAAATATAATATAAATTTGGTCTGTCATTTTCTCGTTCGTAAGGTAGACAATATATTTTATCAGTTATTTTTTTTAACACTCTATTCCTCCAAATATTTTAAAATATCATATGTCACTGCACTAAAAACTTTAACAGCATTCACTAAAACCCTCTCGTTAAAATCAAATAACCTATTATGCGCCGGAGCAAAAACCTCAGTCATAGTCATCATAAAGGTGGCTTCTCCACCATTATCCTGCACACGCTTCATCATGTAGGAAAAATCCTCACTACCACCTAGGCTTGCAGTATCAAAATCTGTAACCTTTATTTCAGGTAAATTTTCTTCGCACACCCTTCTAACTCTATCCATCAAAGATTTATCACTAGTTAATGAATATGCACCACCCATTTTTTTAATTTCAACTGTAGTTCCATGCATTAGAGCTGCTGCTTCTAATATTTTTATGGCATAGTCCTCCACATACTGATTGATTTCAGTTGTTTCTCCTCTTATCTCAACCTCTAGCTTCGCAATGTCAGCTATTACATTTCTACCAGTCCCAGCATTTATTGTTCCAACATTTATTCTGGTAGCACCTTTGCTGTTACGCGGTATTGCATATAAATTAAGAATTGCAGTTGCCGCTGATAGCATTACATTTTTTCCTTTTTCAGGACATCCCCCAGCATGAGAAGAAACCCCGTGATAATATACATCTAGTTTTGTTGTTGCAAGTGCGTCGCAAGCACCAGGGCATAAATCAGCATTTGAGTTACTATTATTTGAAATATGTGCACCTAAAAGGTAGTTAACATCGTCCAAATGACCTTTATCAACTATAGATTTAGCACCTCTTACACCTTCTTCCGCAGGTTGGAATATAAGCTTAACCTTACCCCTAAACTTATCCTTTAAATTCATTAATACCTCAGCTACACCAAGTCCAATCGCTGCATGTCCATCGTGTCCGCACGCATGCATAAATCCTTCATTTACTGAGCTAAATCCTTCTGATGTTGGAATATGTTCTACTGTACAGTCCTCTATTACGCCTAGTGCATCTATATCAAATCTCATTGCTACTACTGGTCCATCGCCATTATAAACATCTGAATCATCACAGTTGTTAAGTATTCCTATAACTCCTGTATATCCGTTCTTAACCTTGTCTAAAAATTCTAAATCAGCACCTTGCTCCTTTGCTCTCACATAATTTTTATCTAATACATCTTTATCTGGTAAACCCATCCTTGAATCAGACTGACACACATCCTCCCCAACAAGAACTTCATATCCTAAATCAGTTAGTCGCCTAGCGATTATGGAAGCAGTTCTTAATTCTAACCACCCAGTTTCAGCATATTTATGGAAATCTCTTCTATAGTTAATTAATTTATTTTCTAAATTATCTGCAAGTTTTATTATATCATCATACATAATTATAACCTCTCAATATTTTATTTCATACAGCAATGTCCCCCAACATCACCATGCTTAACCATAATTAATTTATCTTCTAAATCACTGTCAATTATAAAGCCAATTTTTTCAAAAAGCTTTTGGAATTTTTGTTCTACACATACATATGTTTTCTCTGCTCCAATATCAACTGCTTTTCTTACTAACATTCTAATGATTAATTCCCCATAAGAGTTATTTCTAAATTCTTTTAAAACACATACCTTATCAATAATATATTTACCATCTTTAAATATTAATCTACCTGACCCAACAGGTTTTTCGCCATCATAAACTAAAACATTTTTTCCAAAGCTATCATATTCATCATGTATATAGCTGCTGTCAAAATTAAGTTCATTACCAAAAACTAAACTCCTCATTTTGAAAACTTCCTCCAGGTTTATACCTTGAACCCACTTTGTTGAAATCATTTTTAACCTCCATTTCGTAGCAAATAAATAATCGTTATAATATATAATTTTAATAGTGTTAATAGTTATCATAAGATTATATCATAAATATAAAAAAAAACAACAGAGTTGTAAAATTACAACTATGTTGCTTCAAATTTTTTTATTGCTGAATTTCATAACCTTTTAAAATCGCTGGTTTACATTTATGATTTTTCAATATTTCTATAAATTCATCTAAATTATTTGTATACTTAGGTAAATAGGTAGCATATCTGCCAAGCTGTATCACATCATGCGCATCACTTGCACCAATTGGCTGTAGACCAAGCTCTAAGCAGTATTCTAAAGCCTTTTCATTTGCTTCTTTAGATGTACTTCCATTTAAAACTTCAATTCCTGTTAATCCATTAACTGTTAATAGGTTCTCACCTAGTCCTCTATTATTATTTCTAAATGGATGTGCTGCTATACATACACCTCCACATTCATTAACATAATCAATAAACTCTTGTGCACTTAAATTTGGTTCAGGCAACTTATCTATTCCAAAGGCAACAATATCTCCTTGCAAAGTTAAATACTCTACTCCAACAAATATAGGAAATGAAATTTCTTTAGAATACTTAATTGCAAAGTCTTTTAACCCCATACTGTCATGGTCTGTTATACATATACCATCTAGACCTATTTGCTTTGCCTCATCAACAATCTCTTGTAATGTCATTTTACTATCAGATGAATATGTACTTTCGTGTATATGAAAATCTACAAACATTTCTGTCTCCTTAAACTTATTTGCTTACTTTGAAATTATAACAAAAATAAGCTTTGATTTCTAATAACTTTTATTTATACTTACCTAAGTTAATATAACTTATTTTTGTTATATATTATTCTTTATGTTATGCAAAATATTTGTTTAAAATAAAAATATAATTGACTTTGTAAACATAATATGGTATCTTATGCTTGCATCTAAGCTTAAAGTATTTACTAAGAGCAAGGAGAAAATTTTATTACAAATTCTCCTTATTTGCATGCCAGATAAGGTTTTTTATTTTGGAGGTTTTCATTATGGAATTAGAAAAACGAATTGGAGTTGTAGGTATAGTTATAGAAGATTTAGAACAAGTGCCTATTATCAATGAAATTCTACACCAGTATGGAAATATTATAGTTGGTAGACTTGGTTTACCCTATAGAGAGAAAGGAATTAGCATAATTTCCTTAGTAGTTGATGGAACTACTGATGAAATTGGAGCACTTAACGGGAAACTAGGTAAAATACCTGGTGTTAACATTAAAAGTGCACTTTCAAAAAAAGTTTTTTAGGAGGATAAGACTATGAAAAAATTATCAATATTAGCTAGCTTTATATTAATATTAAGCATGATTTTAACAGCATGCAGTAGTAACGAAGCCCCTAAAATAGAAAACCCAACAATAGTAAATATCATAGGATTGAAAGGTCCAACATCTATTGGCATGATTAAGCTTATAGATGAAAAAGCATTGAATAGTAATACATATAAGGTTGATTACACAACAGTAGATGCACCGGATATACTTACAGGAAAAATTATTAATAATGAAGTACAAATAGCAGCAGTACCTACTAATCTCGCAGCAGTTTTATATAACAAAACTGGAGGCAATGTGCAATTTTTAGCACAAAACACGTTAGGTGTTTTATATGCAGTTGGTAAAGGTGATATTACATCACTAGAGCAGCTAGAGGGCAAAAAAGTTGCTATAAGTGGAAAAGGTTCTGTACCTGAATATGCTATGAACTATATCCTTAGCCAAAAAGGTTTAGCAGATAAAGTGAACTTAGATTATCTACCAGACCATGCTACTGTTGCTCAATCATTACTTGCTGGAGATATAGATGTTGCAATACTTCCACAACCATTTGTAACACAAGTAACTCTTAAAAATCCTGATATGAAAATATTAATAGATTTAAATAAAGAGTGGGAAGAAGCATCAAATGGAGAAAGTGTTCTTTCGATGGGATGCTTAGTTATCAATAAAAAATTTGCTGAAAACAACAAAGAATTTGTTAAAGAATTTTTAAAGGAATATAAAAAATCAGTAAATTATGTAAATTCTAATCCTGCTGAAGCGGCTAAATTAGTTGAGAAAAATGAAATTATAAACAATGCTACATTAGTTGAGAAAGCAATACCTTATTGTAGTATAGTATATAAAAATGCACAAGATGCTAAGGGAGAAATAAACGCCTTTTTACAAATATTGTTCGACTCTAATAACAAATCAGTAGGAGGAAAACTACCTGATGAAAGCTTCTATTACGAAGACTAGTTTTAAAAAAATATTTATATTATTATTTTGGTTAGTTATTTGGGAGATATTTGCCTTGATTGTTAATAAGGAGATTTATCTCCCTTCTCCTATTTCAACTTTTAAAACGTTGATTCTACTATTAATAGATAAATCAACATACATTATAATATTATTAAGTACATATAGAACTATTTTAGGATTACTTTTATCATGTATCCTTGGCATAATTTTAGGATTTGCTTGTGGTCTAAATGAGTTTTTATATGACCTAGTAAATCCAATAGTTATTGTAATTCGCTCTACACCTATCATATCAATCATTATACTTGCTATAATCTGGTTAAAATCATCCAACGTTCCTGTTTTTGCAACTTTTTTAATGTGCTTCCCAGTAATTTTTACTAATGTGTCAACTGGAATCAAAAATACAGATAAAAAAATATTAGAAATGTGCAAAATTTATAATATAAGCAAATTAAATATTATAAAATCCGTTTATTTCCACTCAGTTTTACCTTATATTTATTCCGCTATCATATCATCTATAGGTATAGCATGGAAAGCCTCTTCTGCTGCTGAAGTATTAAGTGTGCCAAAATATTCTATAGGAAAATATTTATTTTATGCTAAAACTAGTTTAGAGCCTACATCACTTTTTTCTTGGACAATAATTATAGTAACATTAAGCTATATATTTGAAATTATTTTTAAAAGAGTATTTAAGGGCGAAAGAAAGGGTTCTTGCAATAGGAGGAATGGACATAATTATGATAAAGCTAAATAATGTATGTAAATCATACAACAACGAGCTATTATATAATAATTTTAATTTAGATTTTGAGGAAAATAAAATATCATGTATACTTGGACCATCAGGTATAGGTAAAACCACTTTGGTAAATATGATTACAGGATTAGCAACACCTAATAGTGGAGAAATTATGCTCCCAAAAAACTCAAAATTTTCATATGTATTTCAGGAACCAAGGCTTCTTGAATGGTACAGTGTATATGATAATATAGGATTTGTTTTAAGAGAATACTATAATATTGCTGAACGTAAAGCTATAATAAATAAAACACTAGATCTTGTTGGTTTAAGCAATTTTTCAAATTATAAAATATCAGAATTAAGCGGTGGTATGGCACAAAGAGTATCACTAGCTAGAGCTTTTGCATATCCATCAAACATACTAATACTAGATGAACCATTTAAAGGTCTAGATTACAAGCTAGAAGAAGATTTGTTAATTAAGTTCAAAAGTATATGGCAAAATGATAAGAGAACAGTTTTATTTATAACACACGATATCGAACAAGCATTATTTTTATCTGATTATATTTATATATTTAATAACAAACCTGTTGAAGTAGTATATAGCCTATCTATGGATAAAAGCTTATCTATAGATAAGCTACCGAAAGATAGTATATCTATAGCTGTTAAAGATATTATAAAAAAATATTTATAATTTAATATATAAATTTTTAAAATTACATGTACACTTTTCGAAAATTGTCATATATTGTATTAGATGCACCTCAATCTACTTACCCCCAAAATTAGTATTGCTAGTGCATCTACTAACAATCCCCCTAAAAATAAGAAAGGAAGATTTTATATGTCTAGAAATAATCGTTGTTCAAATGTACAAAGCGAATTTGGTGAAGGTTGCTACAGATCAGGAGATGTATTATTCACATACTGTACACCTTTTTCAAATGAATTATTAAGTAGAAGATGCGATAGAGATGTAGCTGGAGATAGAGATAGAGACCGCGATAGAGATAGAGACAGAAACTGCGATAGAGCTTGCGATCGTATACGTGAAGCTGCATGTGAATGTAACCGTCGTGACAGAGACAGAGACTGCGATAGAATCTGTAATTTAGTTCGTGAAGCTAATCGTCAATGCAATCGTCGTGACAGAGACAGAGACTGCGATAGAATCTGTAATTTAGTTCGTGAAGCTAATCGTCAATGCAATCGTCGTGACAGAGACGATGACTGCAATAGAGACCGTGACAGAGGCTGTGACGGAAGACATGACGCTTTTGTAAGCGGAGATTTCGGTAACTGCTTTTACTAATAATTTTATTAAATAATATTATTAAAATATAGTTTATTATATAAGCAAAAAGCCTGTAACTCCCCCATGCTACAGGCTTTAATTTATTTATTAATCATTTATATCAAATTTTAAATATTCTATTTCCCTATAACCAAAAAATTTTACAATAATATTATGTGGAAAGGTTTGTATAAATCTATTGTATAGCATTACAGTATCATTATAAAACTGTCTGTATACAGCTATTTTTTCTTCAATCTCTCTTATTTGCTTCTGCAATTCTAAAAATGTTTCATTTGCTTTTAGCTCTGGATAGGATTCAGCTAAAGCAAATAATTTTTCGATACCCTTATTTAACTCTGAATTATTTTCAATGTTTTCATTAGATGATTCTGAATTAATTAATTTTTGCCTAATTTCAGTTATTGATACAAATAAATCCTTCTCATATGTTGCATACCTTTTAGATACCTCAACAAGATTAGGTATTATGTTTATCTTAGCTTTTAACTGAATACTTATCTGGCTCCAGCTATTACTTACCTTTAAATCCCATTGCAAAGCCTTATTATAGATATATATTATATATAAGCCTAAAATTATAATTATTATAGCAATTATTTTCACATTATACCTCCATATTTTTAGCTACAGCCGCCACCGCCGCCACCGCCGCCGCCTCCGCCACCAGAAGAGAAGCCACCACCGGCACCTGAGCCAGAGCTACTAGCTGAAAACGCACTCTTTATATTATCTCCAAAGCTATTTATAGAATCAAACATATTATCGTTAAAGCTTGCTTTTCCATTGCTTATATTATACATCATATACAAATTAAACATATTGTTATTTGTATAATAGTTAACATCATTAAGCTGAGGATACATCATTGGTAGTTCTTTAAGTATTTTCTTGCCCATTCCTACGGCTACTGCATACACAATATACTTTTCCCATAATATTAAATCTGGTAGTTCCTTTTCATTGAAGGAAGTAAAATCCTTAAGAAAATTCTTATATCCTTCCCACAATGCCAATTCATCCTCACCTGATTGTGTTAATCTTTTACAGCCTATCAAGCAAAACATAACTATAAAGAATAATATAAACATACATGCTGCTAAAACATATTGCTGAAGAAGAGCAAAAACTACAGCTAAAATTATAAAACTAACCATTCCAATTACATAATTTTTTGTATATTTCTTTAGTGAGTTATCTACATAACCCATTTTTTTAATTTCTTCATTAGATTCCTTTATAAAATCATTAAATGTCGTGATTACAGAGCTTGAATGTTTATCAATATATTTTTTAATCTCTTTTTGAGTAATTTCAAAATTCCCATTAGCTATTTCATTGATAAATGCAACCATTTTTCTTTCATGAGGTTTTAATTCGCTTGTATTTTTACCATAATTTATCCTTATAATTAAATTATTTTTACGCAAATTTTCATCTTTTTTAAATGAGACAAAGCCTTTAAGACTTAAATCTAATAATGTAGATGTAAATCTCTCATCATAGCCATAAGACGGTTTGTAAAAGCCTATTAAATCAATAACTTCAGATGGTGTTAAACCAGATTTAGAAAGTTCTCTATAATATTTGGGCTTGAATGTAGCTAAATATCTTCTTGAAGCTCGGTTACTGATTCCTATTATATAAATAGCTAAGGCTATTAACAATAATATTGGTAAAATGTAAAAGGTAACTATATTTTTCTTCATAGATTTACGTTTATTATTGGCATTATCAGCAAATCTCTGTTCTTCAGCTAATATATTACTTAATGCATTACCTGATTTGTAGTTAGTAGAATTTTTAAATAATTCCTTTGGAGCGGCTATTCTTGCCTCTACATATGTATTTTTATTTACTTTATCTACTGTTAATGTAACAAGTTCAGAGCTTTCTATACTTACCAATCCAGTCAATGGTCCATGTGCCCAAGCTCTAATTTCCTCTTTACTTGCCCCAGTAGGTAAGTTAATATTTACAGAAACATTATTTAGAGGTATTTGCCACTCATCTCCAATAACCTTCCAATAAAATTCTGCTATATCATCATGAAGAACTACTGCGTTATTTAGAATATAAGACATATTAAATGTTCTACTTTCGTTTTCTGCATTATAATATATTTCTAAATTAAGCATATCATTGGATTTTTCAATTGCATAACTATTTACTGGCTTGTTACTATCAAACCTATCTAACCTTTTATACTCCATGTTATCTTCAGATACTTTAAAGTCACTTATGCTATAATTACTATCAAGTGGAATATTACGCGTAAACTTTGTAAAATTACCACCCTCATATGACATTGTCCAATATTCCTCAAACAGTGCGCTACCATCATCAAGCAATGTAATGTTTATATTTAGCTTATCACAGCTATAGGACTTATCATCAGCATATACATTAGTAAATATTGAGAAAATCAGTAACAATACAATCATAAATGAACGAATTTTTCTAATCAATTTTTATGCCTCCCTACACTTTGTACAAAACATATTAATATAATAAATATGTTTATATATTAATGGTATTACAAAAAATACTAAAATACAAGGAAAATAAAAAAAAGATATCTGGCGATG
>DDAM01000055.1:0-5169 GCA_002332905.1 Firmicutes bacterium UBA2058
ACCTAGAAGGAAGCATATCATTTTTAACAGCCCTATATATTAAAAAATTATTAAGCTAGATTTCTAACGGCAGTATAAACACTTGATATTCTATACCAAGTAGCAAAATTAACCTCTCCTGTAATAGGCATACCAAATATTTCTTGAAATTTCTTTACTGCGTTGGCAGTTGCATCACCATAAATACCATCAACTATTACTTTTTGTATTGCTGGAAAGTTATTTGATATTGCATTTAGTTGATCTTGGATTACCCTAACACTTTCACCTCTAGAACCAATTTTTAAAGTCTCACCAGGAAATGACATTGGAATTCCTTCAACTTTTTCTGCTTGTCTTAAAATAATATCACTTCCATAATAGTTCTTTAGTATTTGTAGTGAAGAAAATCCATTATCTCCAAGAGATTTTGAACCCCATTGACTTAACCAACCTTCTCGTACAACTTCTACTCCGTCTGAATATTGAGTAAATAAAGGTTGATCAAGACCTGGTCTAGTTACATAAGTAGTAAAAACTTCATCAACAACATCTGATACTTCTTTAAATATATTTCGCCCATAACTAAAAGCTTGATCATATGCTGTGGAACTTGTAATAGTAAAATCATAACCTTTACTTCTATACCATTCAGTATAAACTCTATTTAAAGCAAAAGAGGTCATTGCTAGGACATTTGCTTTTATAGTTTCTCTAGGCCAAGTAGCATATATTTCACTACATGCAACATTTTTTATATAATCTTTAAAACCTAAAGTATAATTAGCTACAGTGTTATCACTAGGTGCTCCATCATGAACAATGATTATACTAGGTACTACAGGCTTAGGCAGTACAACTAAATTACTTGGGAAAGGTAGCTTTTTAACTTCGGATTCAGGTATTTTAGGAGGAAAATCTCCCCACAATGTTGGATAAGGAATATCTATTGAGTCATAAGTAGGCTTTAATATTACCTCCTGTATAGCTGTTGTTTCAGGATATATCTGAACATTATAAATATTAGCCTCAATGTAACCAGTTAGAGAAACAGAAATATTAAATTGATTAAATGGTCTTGGTCTATCAGGAGCCATTGAGTAATCAATTGGAGGTGCAGGTAAAGTTATTAATGGTATTTGTCCCGAGCTATCGGTTTTTGTCTCCTCAATTATTATACTGCTAGTTGGATCATAAACTCTTACTACTGCATCCGAAGCAGGTTTTCCTATGCTGTTTATAAAAACACTTGTCATAAGTTTTCCAAAGTCTCCTCTTATATTTTTTTGAATATAAGGGTTATATCTATATACCATTCATTAATCACTCCTCTATGATATAAAATATGTTGGATTCCTTCATAGTAGAAAATGTACCATATAAATTCATTTTACCATACCCCCATTTGTTATTTGGGTATATTACACCTTCTTCTCTATCGCTACCGCTAATCAAAAGTGTTCTTATAAAACTACCATCCATAGAAACAATATTTCCCTGTACAATGCCCCACTCAAGCAATAATGCTGCTGCTCCAGCTGCAACTGCTGCTGACACGGATGTTCCAGTCATTGTTCCAACTCCTGTAGGGAAAATTCCTCTAACATTTACACCGGGTGCTACAAAATCTGGTGCAGGCCTAGGAATTCTTGTAGGTCCCCAAGAAGATGATACAAACAGACTACCATCAAAGCTATTATATGCGCCAACGGTAATAGATCTAAAGGATGTAGCTGGATATACAATTGTATACTCTGGTATAGGCTTTAAAAATTCTATACTTGGATCAATTTGACCTGTAATTGGTAACCAAGCATAATAATTTCCACTTACAATAGTATCTCCATAAAGTGTAATGTCCCATATGCCTTGTGTTGTATCTTTAAATCTAAGGAAAATTATCATATTTGAATCTTTATAATACTCAATAGATACTGTGGTGTCTTCAAATAATAGCTTTTGACTATATCTGCCACCTACCCTAAATGGGACTCTTGTTATAACTTCTCCCGTTGGCGAGGTTATGCTAGCCGAAATTTTATCATATGCAGGTGCAAAAATAAACATGGAGAAGGAAGCACCACTTCTTCCGTTCTTAAGACTTATTGTATCTGTAGATCCTGTTTTAACAATATTACCTTGAGTATGATGCCTAGCATTACTCTCATTTCCTGCTGCTGCTACAACAGCATATCCTGCTCTTTGAGAAGCAAATGAAATATAATCCTCAAACATGGTATTTCCATCATGACCACTTGTGTTTGACCCCATACCTATACACATTACTATTGGTAAATTTAACTGTTCAGATACGTCAAATATATATTTCATACCTAAAAGATAGTCCGTAGATTCATAAAGATTTGGATTGTCATTGTCAAGTAAATATAAATCAATATAATATTGATTTGCGCGTCTTAGTTTTACTGAAATAATATATGCTTTAGGGGCTGCACCAATATACTCATCTTTTTCATTGCTTGCTGCAACAGATGCCAAAAAAGTACCATGACCATCTTCATCTATATTTGGAACAATGCTATAAGGATTATCTGAATTTAACGCTTCATTAATCTTATCACTTGAATAAACTGACCCAAAATGTAATGATTCTGGTCTATCACCATCTATTGTCTGATCCCATATACTAAGTATTTTTGTTGTACCATCTTCAAATTTAAATGCATTCTTAGTATAATCTATTCCTGTGTCAACAAATCCTATTATGACGTTTCTACCAGAAAGATTAAGAGCTGGTTGATTAAGTATTTGAGTTATTCCACTTACTTCATTACTTTTACTATCAAGCGGAGATAAAATTTTTGGAAAAAAATCTAAGAAATCATAACCAAGATCTTCAAAAATTTTATTAATGTTTTTTTTATTTACATAGACAACAATTATTTCATTTGCAAATTCTGTTCCGAGCCTAATGTAGGGTTTATCTTTCACATATAATTTAAAACGATCTGTATTTAGTACGTTAAAATCTATAGTTGTTGGTAGTTTAATAAATTCATCTAGTGGCAATGCGTTTTCGTCTATCATCTCCATAAAATGTTACCTCCGTATTTATATTCTTCCAAATAATTCATTGTATTGCTTAGACATAATACACCATAACCAAAAAGAGGATTAGGATACCTAAGATTTCTTTGACGTGATGCTCCTAAACGGAGAAATGCTTTTACTCTTTCTCCATAAAGAAAAGGGTCATTATTATTTACAATACCCCATTGCATCATTAGTGCAGCAGAGCCAGTTACAAATGGAGCAGCCATACTTGTTCCTGTAAAGGAATCATATCCACCTCCGATTTTTGTACTTATTATGTCAACTGCCGGAGCAGCAATATCTGGGTTGGGAAGTGCAGTATTTATGTTACCTCTTCCTGAAAATTCAGCAATATTTCCTACTTTATCATTATATCCAGCTACTGTAATAACCTTTCTCGCTGTAGAAGGTATAGTTAATGTATTGTTAATTGAGGGAGTCGTAAAAAAGGTTTTTTCAGTTACTTCTTCAGTTGTAGGTAACCACATTTCTAATTGTCCATCTACTACATTACCTGCTCTAACAATTAATTTCCAAACGCCTGCAGGTATTGTTCCTGTTCCTTCTGCAGCAGTAAAATTAAAATAAATTTCTTGTGCCTCCGAATAACGGCTCGGTTGACCGTATATCACTGTTAATATAACATCATTATGTCTTACTGTTTTCACTTGACTTTCAATTCCAATAATTCCTGATGAAAATCCTCCAGGAAATATTATTTCAACAGTAAGGTCATCTACAAAATTTTTCCAAAATGTTATATAGAATTGACTTAAGCCAGCTGAAGTGAAAAATTCAATTTCCTTATTTTGATTAGATTCAATTAGTCCTTGAAAGTGATGTCCAGCAGAGCCTTCATTTCCGGTAGGAATTACTATCACATTTTTCCAAATAGTTGAAATATCAGTGATATAAGTTTCAAATATTGATAAACCTCTATGAGAACCGTTATTTGTACCAAAACTAATATTTATAGCAATAGGCTTATTTAATTGTATAGCTTTTTCTATTACATATTTTAACGCTCTCATAAGCTCTGTTGTCCTAGCAAATGATCTGTAACCTTTAGTTCCAACTTTTACTGCTATAATATCTGATTCAGGAGCTACACCCATATTTTCTCCATTGCTTGTTCTACCATTGCCAGCTGCTATTCCTGCAACAGCAGTTCCATGTCCGTTAGTATCAATAATAGGAATAACTTGAAAAGGAAATGCATTAGTAAGAGCAATATTAATTTCTTCGTTATTATATTCTGCACCGCTTAAAAAACCTTCTGGAGGAACACCATCAGCAGTTTGATCCCATATATATAGTATTCTGCTAGTTCCATCCTCGTTTGTAAAATCCTTATGAGTAAAATCAATCCCTGAATCAATTACTGCAACTATAACATCTTTCCCTCTCAAATCAAAATAATCTTTATCTTGAACAGATTTAATGCAGGTAGTAAGAAGATTATAGGATGTCTCAAAATGAAGACTTTTAGGTAGTTCCAGACTTTCTATTTGAGGATGTGAATAAAGTTGTAGTAATTTAGCTCTATCTAAGGTTATAATTGCATAGTTTAAGTAGAGAACTTCTACATCTACTCCAAGATCTATTCTAATTCTATTTGCATCTCCGCTAATTTTTGCAATAACCTCAATAATATTTGTTGTATCATCTAATAACTCCGTATATTCGTTTCCCATAACATTTTTTAAAGCAAGGGTTTCTTCATTTAAGTAATTATTATAAAATATATTTCTTCTATTCAAAAATTTCACTCCTATGCTAATAATAAGAAGCTATATTTTTTATTTTTATAGGTCTATATATCCAACCATTTCTGCCTTTAATATAACCCTCAAGTGTATTGCTATTTGTTTGTTTTATAAAATACCAAAAACTTTTTTCATTTTTAAGCCAAATAAAAACTATTGTTTCTCTTAGATTAAATAAGGTGTGTAGATAACTTTTCATTATTTCGTGACAGCATACTGGCTTATATTTAAGAACTGACTCATATTTGTTATCACTTTTTTCATTCAATAGTAATCACCATCCAATCAAAAATTTATATATTTATATATATGTGAATGTTAAAATACATATGCAATATTAAATAAAGAAAATCATAACCACCCGTAAAAC
>DDAM01000055.1:5404-26317 GCA_002332905.1 Firmicutes bacterium UBA2058
GTAGTATTCGAATTCATTAAATAAAAGGAATGTATCATATCTATCAATATATGATACATTCCTTGTCTTGTTTAACATTTAAATCTACAAAATATATATTCTAACTGTGTGGTATGTATATTAATGAGTAGCCTCGTAAAATTTATAAACATCATATTTTTGCTTGTTAATAGAATTATCTAAAAACTCTTTATAACTATCTCCACATATTTCTCCGACAATATTGATTAAATCCTGTGATGTAGTATTAGTAAATCTAAAGTCTTTATAAAGCTTTCTAAAAACTTCTACAAACTTTTCATCACCTACCTGTTTTCTTAAATCATGAAGAACTACAGTACCTAAACAAACAGTATGATTGTAGCTATCGCAACTTTGATAACTATATACAGATTTATTTATCGGATAAGTAGCTTTATCCATAAAGTTTTTCATTTTTATTAATGAATACACAGTACTAGGATTTCTTGAACCGAATAAATCTTCAAAAAATAAATGAGTCCAACAACTTGTTAGTGATTCATCCATAAAAGCTTCATCATATGAACTATTTCCTACAACATTAAACCACCATTGATGTATTAATTCATGAATAATTGTATCGTCAAGCCAATTTACTTTTCCAGCATTGATATTCGTGTTTGTATCATCATTGTAAGCCCCCATGTTTATTACAGTAGGATACTCCATACTTATTGTATCCATAGGGCTCTCAACTATATCAAGTTCATTAAAAGGATATTTTCCTACTGCTTTTGTCATAAAATCAATACCCTCTTTTAAATAATTTATCATTCTTTGATTTGTAGCTTCATGACCCTCAAAATAGTATGTTTTAACCGTAATTACTTGCATGTCCACAGTTTCACATTTATAATCTGGTGAAGTAAAGAAAACAAAATCTTTTACATTGCTTTCTTTAGCATTGATAGTTTTTAAACCACTATCACCATTTTCAGTTTCAACCTCAACTCCTGTTGCTGCTACAACATAATCCTTCGGAACTGTAATATTTACATTATAATCATTATAGTATCCATAGTTGGATTCACCAATATAGTAATATGGTCTTTCATCCCAGCCATTTGTTTCAACATTGTAATAGCAAACTATAGGGTACCAATAAACTAACGAATATGTATTTTCATAATAACTCATTCTTTCTACAGAGCTTGGTAGTGTTAAATCAAATTCAATTATTATATCAAGCTTTTCATTTTTCTTTAATATATCAGGTAGTTCAAACTTAAGTATTTCATTATCTTGAGAAAAGTTAATACTTTTTGAATTTATATCAACTAAGCTTATTGCTATATTTCCATAACAATTATTTATAATACTACTAGCAACTTGTGTTGCATATACACCATCTTTACTATAGTAATCCGGATAAAGATGTAATGCTAAGTCATTTAAATCTGCTCCTGTATTATTAACATAATTAATTGTTTGCCTGCAACTAAGTACTTTTTTTTCAGTATCCAAAAAACAATCAATATTGTACATTGAGCGATTGTTAGTATCAACATATTGAATTTCATTAACAGGATTATTTTCAATATAATCAGAAAGTAGTATATCATTCTCTATATATTTATCATTTTTTTCACCTGTTTTGTTAGAAACTAAATTTTCATTACTTTTATCTTCGATATTATTGGATGAATTAACATTTGCATTAATCGGACTATTTGCTGAATTTTCACTAGAACATGAACAAATTGAAATTAATAAAAATAGAATTAACAAAAATGAAATAGTTTTTTTAAATGAACTCATAATTAAATACCTCCATTCAAATTATATTTTTCTATCATATTGTAAATAAAACTTTCATCAAAATTTTGATTAATCTTATAATCATGGTTATAGTTTTCTTTATAATCTGAATCTAAACTACTTCTAACTAAAATTCTGTTCGAATCAATAACATTTATATCTATCTCATCAGTCTTTTGCTCTTTTAATGTATAATTCTCTTTTTTTTGAGTTATATAATAATTAGCCTTAATATAAATGCTATAACGTTTATTAAGTTCTTTTCCTTCGTCTTCATAAATATTTTTATAGATTTTTATAGGTCTTAAGTCTTTAAAATAATTTAATACCTCTACTATTAGTTCCTTATCGTCTAAATTGTAAGATTTATAATCTTCATTATCCGATATTGTAAAAGAAATACTATATTCAGTATAATTTTCGTTAGATATAAAATCATCTAATAGCTTGTTTAAATCTTTGCCATTATTGTATTTTGCTATATTAGCGACTATAATTATTAACATTAACAACATTAAAATAATTTTAATAACATTACCGTTCTTAAACATATACACCTCACAATTAAAACGAGTATTTAATACCAATACGATACCACGATTTACCATATTATGCAATATTGACATCAATATTTTAATTAATTGCATTTAACTGAATACTAGCTTTTATTGGTGATGGAATTAAAAGCAATAGTTGCATCTAACCACGGTGGCAGAGTAGTATAATTAATAAACTAACGTATAAACATAAAAAATAACTATAACTATTTTTTACATAAAAACAGAATTTCTGAAATTATATACTTGACATAAATATTATAGATGAGTATACTATACAAAATAAATATTAGGCAATGATAAGGAATAGTATGTATTATTTAATTTTTAGAGAGAAGATGTTTGGTGAAAATCTTTATGAAAATAATATAGAAGGCGCCTTTGAGCTTTTGGATTGAAAAGATAATTCTGATTAGATTCCAACGGAACTTCTACCGTTAAAAAGAAACAGCATAAAGAAAAAATTCATGTGCTGGCAGAGTGCAGAAGTAATTCTGAATTTAGGTGGTACCACGGAAATTTGTTTATTAATAAGATTTTTCGCCCTAAGCAATAGTAGCTTAGGGCTTTTTTATTTCCCATTAAAATTATTAGGAGGATTTTATTATGAAAAGTGTAACAATGGATGAATTAATAGCTTACTGTAACAGATATGGTTTTATATTTCAAGGCAGTGAAATATATGGAGGTTTGGCAAACACATGGGATTATGGACCATTAGGTACAAGACTAAAAAATAATATTAAAGATGCATGGAGGTATTTCTTTATTCAAAAAAGAAAAAATAGTTATGAATTAGATTCTGATATACTCATGAATCCAACTGTATGGAAAGCTAGTGGACATTTAGATGGTTTTTCTGATCCTTTACTTGATTGTAAAGAATGCAAAACAAGACATAGAGCGGATAATTTAATAAATGATTTTGATATAAATGCTAATGCAGACGCGATGACTCATGAAGAAATGGTTGCCTATATTAAAAAGTACAGCATACCTTGTCTGAAATGCGGAAAGTCTAATTTTACAGATTTAAGGCAATTTAACCTAATGTTTGAAACAAAAAGAGGAGTTATTGATGATTCTTCAAATAAAGTCTATTTGAGACCAGAAAACGCACAAGGAGAATATGTAAATTTCCCAAATATTTTAAGAACAATGAGAACAAAATTACCTTTTAGTATTGGACAGATTGGAAAAGCATTTAGAAATGAAATAACTCCCGGAAATTTTATATTCAGAACTATAGAATTTGAACAAATGGAATATCAAACCTTCTGTAAAAAAGGTGATGACGAAAAACTATATGAATATTTCAAGCAGTATGGTTTGGAGTTTTTTAAATTCATTGGTCTTTCATCAGAACATATGCGTTTTCGTGATCATGACAAACTAGTTTTTTACGCTAAAGCAGCATGTGATATTGAATATTTGTTTCCATTTGGGTGGGGAGAAATAAATGGTACTCACAATAGAACAGATTATGACTTATCAAGACACCAACAGTTTTCAGGTAAATCTCTTGAGTACCTTGATACAGAAACAAATCAGAAATTTATACCTTATGTCATTGAATCCACCTATGGTTTAGGCAGACTGATATTAGCTGTACTTTGCGAATGTCTTGAAGAGGAAGAGCTAGAAGGTGGAGAAACAAGACAGGTATTACGAATAAAGGAATCATTAGCACCTATTAAAGTCAATGTTTTGCCATTATTTAAGAAAAGACATGCTGATAAGGCACAAAGCATTTACGAAGAGTTATCCATGCATATAATGACATCCTACGATGAGGCAGGAAATATCGGAAGGCGTTACAGACGTGGAGATGCAATAGGTACACCTTATGCGGTAACAATAGATGATGATACGCTAGATAACAATATGGTAACAGTCAGATACCGTGACTCAATGAATCAAGAAAAGGTTAATGTTGATGAGCTCGTAGAGTTTTTCTTGATGAAGTGCAGAATCAGCAGATAACATAGCCTATTAAAATCCAATGCAGATTGCATTTTCTATTGTATTAGTACGGTATAAATTGATATTATATATACACTAAATAATATTTGTCAATAATACATTTAAAGAGCTTATAATAATGCATTTTCAGGAGATAATTATATAAAATAAAACAAGGAGAGATAGCACAATAATGAAAACGTTTCATTTAAGAAGCAATAAGAAATTAGTACTTATCGGACTTATTTTTATTGTAGTAGCATTAATTATTCCTAATGTTGCTTTAGGTTTCACTGGTGAAGTAGAGCATCAAAGTAATATTTACGCAACAGCATGGTCATTACTTCCTCCAGTAATTGCCATTATACTAGCATTCTTTACTAAGGAAGTTTATTCTTCACTTTTTGCTGGAGTTCTTGTAGGAGCAATATTGTACGCTAATTATGATATAATGTTTGCCCTTGAATCAATGATTACCATTATTAGCGGTGAATTAGGTGATAACGGTGGACTTGTTGTTTTTCTAGTTGAACTCGGTATCATAGTAGCAATGATGCAATTGTCTGGATGTACTTCAGTTTTTGCAGACTGGGCGTCAAAAAGAATTAAGACAAGAAGGGGAGCACTTCTTGCAACAACAGGATTAGGACTTATATTTTTTATAGACGATTATTTTAACTGTTTAACAACAGGAAATATAATGAGACCTGTAACTGATAAACACAAAATATCACGTGCAAGACTTGCGTACAACATTGACTGTACTGCGGCTCCTATTTGTATAATAGCACCTATATCAAGCTGGGCTGCTGCTGTTTCATCATACATACCAGCTGAAACTGGTATAGACGGTTTTATGGTTTTCGTTCAAGCGATTCCTTTTAACTATTACGCACTTCTCACAATTTGTATGTTATTTACTCTTGCGATTTTAAAATTTGATTTTGGTCCTATGAGAAAATATGAGCGTATGGCTATTGAAAACGGAGATATCTACGGAGGTACAGGAGATTTATATGCTGACGTTGCTAAACCAGTTGACAACCCAAACGGTAAAGTAATAGATATGATTTTACCAGTAGTAGTATTGGTTATAGGCTGTGTCATAGGTCTTCTTTACACAGGAGGTTTCTTTGCCGGAGCAAATGTTATTGAAGCATTCAGTAACTGTGACGCATTCTTAGGTCTTCCAATAGGCGGCTTCTTCGCATTAATATTTACAATCGTATTATACTTAGCACGTAAGGTTATTACTCCGAAAGAATTTACAGACTGTATAACTAATGGTGTACACTTAATGGTACCTGCAATGCTTATTCTAGTTTTCTCTTGGGCACTTAGTACAGTATGTCGTTCTAACTTAGGAGCAACTGCATTTGTAAAAGATTTTGTGGAAAACACATCATTCAATATGAACTTTTTACCATTCATCCTTTATGTGATAGGAACTGTAATTTCCTTTGCAACAGGAACTGCATGGGGAACATTCGGAATTCTTATTCCTATGGTTATAGCTATATTTGGTGAAATTAATACTTTATCACTTATATGTATAGCAGGTGCATTAGCAGGATCTGTTACAGGAGACCACTGTTCACCTATTTCAGAAACAGCAATCATGTCATCAACTGCAGCACAAGTTGACTTTATGCAGCATGTAATTACCCAGTTACCTTATGCAATGTTTGTTGCAGCAATGTCAGGTGTAGGATTCCTTCTGGCAGGATTTATCCAAAATGCAGCTATAGTTCTTACAATTATGATAGTATTAATGGTTTCTGTACTTATAATTATAAAAAAACTCACAGAACGAAAAAGTAGAAAATTCAGCTAACAAAATATTACTCCGTGAATGCTAAATAACTCCTTCACGGAGTTTTTTATTTTTAGGTGTAAAAACTCTACTATACTTTTTATATTATTTGAACTAGCTTCAAAATTACTAAACTCATTGCCTATAATCATTTTACCTTCTTTTAAATAATTTTTAGCCATTCCTTCTATAGAAATAATCTCATTTAAAATTGGATTATCTAATTCATAGAGCCTTGTTACGTACCTGCTGCTTATGCAAAAATTATACTAATATTACCATAACGCTCAATGATAATATCTATTTACTTTATAAAAACTATTATTCCTCTAAGATGTTTCAATGAAGCTCATACATTTTTCATCCTCATCTATTTCAATTTTAACTAGTTGACAATCACCTTCAAAATAATATTTACAATTTACCCTATCACATTCTTTTTCTTGATTTTCTAATATCAAATTAAACACCTCCTGTTAAATACCGTTATTATACATCATAAAATATAAATTTACAGAATTATACATTAGTTTTTTCTATTTTAGTTTAAAGTTTAATTTTAACATATACTAAATTTGAGGTGATGATTAATGAAGTTTATAATAAAAGAAGCTGTTTGGAAGAAGATTAAAATCTAATGAACTACATAGTCTAGCCATAATATAATAAAAAAACCCAATAGCCTTCCTTCTGGTTTTTACATGCAGTTGCAAGACCGCATATATAATATATCAGAAGGAGCTTTTATTTTGTGCTTGTAGCTTTTTGAAACCTAATTCTAGCGTGGTGGATTTTTCTAAAACAAAAAAGAAAGTCTTAATCTAAACTTTCTCCATTCTTTAATTAAGTTGACGCTTTGCTCCAACCAATTGTTATTTTGTAAATATGATAATACAAATGCCTATGAAAATCACATCTTTTCAATTATATTATGATATAGCACACTTATTGTACAATCACATGATTCTGATATAGTTTAGAAAGTCCTTTTTTATAGACTTTCTTTTATACTATTATCAATATTAAACTGCAACAACACATCCATAACTTTTCTTAAATTGCTTTTTATATCTCCATCTAATTCACTATCTAATATCTCACTTATATTTATCCACTTATAATTACTATGCTCAAATGATAATTTTAATTTACTATCATCTTTACATCTACATAAAAACGACATTCCTACTACCTGCTCATTGTTTTCTATCCACTTCCATGAATATATAAATCTTAAAATATCTATATCTAAATTTATTTCTTCTTTTATTTCTCTAGCTAATGATTCCTCTGGCAATTCTCCAAACTCAACCAAACCACCAGGAAACTCCCACATATTTTCGTGTCTTCCACCTTTAGCTCTTTGAATAATGAGAATTTGATTATTTTGATTTAATACTATTCCCTTTGTAGCTACATAAAATTTATTCATATCTGACCTCCTGTCATAGGGACAGAGTTTTCTGTCAACACTTTACTCCTTTCCCTATATTGTCATACCATTTCTATATATTTCATTTTATGCTTATTTTTCTATTGTCTTAAATATTAAAATCCTCTGATTTAAAATTACTGTAATAACGTCCTTTAGCTGCTGTAAATTTTAAACACAGTAATCTGAGTCTGATACACCCTCATGATAATATTGAGTATCGCCCTCACGCCAGATACGTTCTGAAGTATTTGTAGAAAACCAAAATGTTTTTATTCCTTCTCGTTCTCTTGGCTGGAGCATAGCTTTTGTGATAGGATACCCTTCTTCGTCAACATAACATATTTGTGTTAATGTAGCTTTATCAATTAAATTGCTTATTGTTTTTTCCGTATCTCTCATCATTTTGTATACCTCCTATTATATAAATAATTAATTTAACCTTATCTTTTTTAGCTTTTTTTACTAGCTATTTAATCCAGAATTCTATCAACATCTATCAATACTTCAGTATGATGATGACCTGTCAAAGCTGAGAATAGAGTTCCTTGAACTTTAAAATTTCTAAAACATTATATCCTGGAGGTCCATAGTACATTCTTGTAATTAATGTGACTTCAATTATAGAAACACCTTGTTTTAAATAGTATTCTTTTTCTGTTTTAGAGCTTTCTGATACATTTAATTGTGAAACTACCGTTTCACGTTTTGAAGGTGTACTTATATCATCACATGAACATACCATTTTTTATTACTACTCAACAAATACTTTCAAGCCCAAGCCCGTCAATAACTTCACATGCCCATTTTCCATAAACATATCCACGAGGCGAAAACTTATCTCATCACTTTTACCTGTCATTTCCCTCTTAAAATTCTTCGCATAAAAATTAGTTCTTATCATCATGCTTATAATATGTATTATTGACTACCTTTAGCTTTCTAAGAGAAATGCAATAAATTACTATATTTATTAAGGAAACAAGAATTAATATATGCAGTATTATATGATATAAGTCAGGTATGTAAGTATTAGAAGATGGTATTAGCTTTATAGTATCAGCAAAATAATTTATTTTTTCTTCTGAAGGTCCAAATATAGTAAAGTACCAATGTGATAAAAATTGAGTTAAAAACCACATAACAAGCCAACTCGCCAGTAAGTATTTCCCTATTTTTTCTTTAAAAATAAACCAGACAAATAAAATTAAAAATATAAGAAAAAATATACCATCATCACTATATGACCTAGTAACCAAAATGTTATCATAAATACTCATTCCAACCATATCTAAAAAAAACCATAATAGCAGGCACAAATTTGACACAAAACATATTTTTTTATTCATTCCATTACCTCATAACCTTCTTATTAGTTTATATAATCCTTTTGAATTCATGTAAGAATACTTTTCATTCTACATTATACGCATACTATTTGGCAAATAAAATAGGTGATATACTTGAAATTCAGAACACGTGCCAGTTCTCGTCCAAGGGTAGACTTTCGGCATTTTCACACCTACCTACTATATATTAGCTTACTAAAGTATTAAAACCAAGTTTAAAAGCATATACTCCTTGATTATCACTTCCATAGAGGGTGTTTTCATATAACAACACTCCTTTGTTGAATACTCCTGTAGGAAAATCAATGTTTCGTTTAAAATCTAAGGTTTCTTTATTCCAAAGTGAGATTTTATTAGAGTCTGCAACCACCACATCATCTTCAATAAAACCGATTATTTTTGCCATTCCTTTAACTGCTTTTTTTGCAGCACATAAAACTTCAAATGTTTCAATGTTTGTAGCTTTGATTGTCATATCCTGTGAGACTGTATAAATAACACCGTTATTCACGGCAACGCTATAAATATTTTTCTTATGAATGGGATTTTTTCTTCTCACTGACATTTTATTTATATTTACCTCAATTAGTTCACCTGTCACGCATCCCGCATAAATAAAGTCTTTAAATAATAAATAATCCCAAAAACTTGAATTGCATACATCGTAAAAGTTAATATTTATATTGTTTTTATTTGTCACAGCAATTTTTCCATTACGAATACTGATATAGGTATTTTGCTTATCAGTTCTAACACCACAAATATCTGAGGACAAATCTTTGCCAATACGGGTAGACTTAATTACATGTAAATTATCCTTTTGCAAAATATAATAATCGCAAAAATCAAAAAGATAAATAAAATTATCATCCACTGTAAACCCTCTTGATTTTCCGTCTTTATTAAAGATAGTATTCTGTGATAATAAGCTCATGTCTCCAATGTTGTATTTAAGCATTTCTCGTTTACAACGTATCCATAAACAACTATCATAAATCACTATATTTAAACCATCATTTTCTAAGCTTAATATTTTATCTATAGACATACTTGTTCTCCTTGGTATTTACTTTAAAATGTTATCGCACAACATTTATTTTTTTATACAGTTTTACCATATAAAATTTCATTTGCCCATTCAATATCCATACTATCCATAACTACCCAAGCAGGATAATAACCACATTTTTCAGCGCTGTTTCCAAAACAACACATTTTAAAGAACGGATGTAAAGTATCACTTCTTAATATAACAGTATTTTCATTTTTTAAAAAGTCATCTGCATCACATGAAATTTGTTTTGAAAAGTGTTGCATTAGTATATATGTAATTTCTTTATTTGTCATTATTTTACCTCACTAAATAATTTAAAACACATTATATTAAGAAATTAATTAACTTATAATTATTTTAGTTTCATTGTTTTTGCTATTTAGTCTAAATTTTTCTGCCAACTTAATAAACATGGGATGTGCATATGGATAGGTCCAGTTATTAGGAAGTTCTTTAAAAAATTGAATTTTTTCTATTTCAAAATTAGGTAATTTCCCAATAACTTTTATATCTGCATAATATATTTGACCAAAGACTTCTTCGACACTTTCCATATCACTATCACTGCTTTTTGCACCATAATATCCAATTGGTTTAATCTTGAATTCTGTTGCTCCTGTTTCTTCCCATAGTTCTCTTTTTGCTGCTTGTTCTGATGTTTCTCCTTTATCTATGTGACCACCAGGGCATTCCCATGTATCTCTGCTTTTTTCCTTACACAATACCCATCGTCCTCTATACTTAGCTACAATATCAACAAAGATTAATTTACTATTATCTATGATATAATCATACAAGTTTATCTCAACCATTTCATACCTCCATTAAAAATTCAGATTTGTCAAATTATTTATATAATTCACATGATGCTTTATCAAAAATTCGATATTAATACTTTTTCTAAACTCTATGAATTAATACAATTTTATACATCTAATGCCCGTGAAGTGATATGGTCTGACTTATCAATCTCAACTTCACTCTTCTGACCTTCAACTTCATTACGTTGGAGATTGACTAAAAACTAAAGAATTCTATTTATCAGTTTTTCTCATAAGAACATATATATCATTTCCCGCCTTATTTTCAAAATATGCTTTTAATTCTAAATTCTTATTCCATTTTTCTGGTGGATATGAGCCATATCTTCTCTTTACATCCTTCATACGTTCTTCTATATCCATGATACCTTCTCCAGAAGCCAGACAATCACACAATTGAATTAGTCTGTCATAATCATCATATGTGAGTGAATTCAATACTGTTTCCAATTCCTTTTGTTCCAACTCTGCTATATCAAAATTACCAATATAACAATTTATTTTTTGATTACAGAATGAATGTGTCAAACAGATTCTTGCAACCTCATCATAACCCAGTTTCATCATATACTTGTAACCGTCATAAACATGCCCTAAATGCTTTATTCCAAATTTACGTCCAATATCATGTAATAAGCCTAAAATATATGACTTTTCACCATCCAAATCATCACATACAATTGCTAGCTTCTTTGCACATTCTGCCACTATCCTACTATGATTACCCCATAATCCTGGATTACATATTTCCGCCTCTTCTAAAATTCTTTCTGCTTCTTCTTTTGTTGGTAGCATTTCTTTTCCTCCAATTTAACACCATGACATTTTTTAATAACTTTATTCTAAAGCCATATTTATTTCTTTCATCATAAAACATTCTTGTTTTATTATTTAATTCTATAAACTGTGGTCTGGCTTGTTTACTGTGTGACTTTCTTTCCTGACTTTCCTACTTGCACACTCAAATAGTTTCCTTAATATATGAACATTTAAATAATATATAATATATTTTAACATATTAACTTATTTTTTTCCATATTTTTCATATGTTAATATTAAAAAAGAGAGTAATAGAATGCTATTACCCTCAGAATGTATTTATACCCGATACCATCTTATCCCCTTGATACTAAAAATTATTATAATATTATGGGAGCATATCTTCTATAAATCTCTGCAATATTGCTGCTGTTTCAGCCCTTGTTGCATTGTCGGATGGAGCAAGAAGCATTCCTTCCTTTCCTTTTATAATATCTTTCCCAACTGCCCACTGCATTGCTGATAAAGCATAACCTGAAATTAAACCACTATCTTTATATGCATAAAGTTTTTCTCCAACTTCTGCATCATATCCCCTATATATAGCATATCTGTATAGTATGGTCGCAAGTTGTTCACGTGTTATAATTGTATCTGGACCAAATTCCGTCTCGCTGATACCAATTATAATACCGTTTTGCTGAGCCCATGCTACAGCTTCAGAATAATACTTTCCTTCTTCAACATCCACAAATGATGACTTCCCTAATGAAGGCTCACTTTCCAGCCTATGTAGAACAGTAATAAGCATTCCTCTTGTAAGGGGTATATTTGGTCCAAAGGTTTCACTTCCTATTCCACGCATCATCCCTTTTTCTACGACAAATTTAACAGCTTCATAAAACCAGTCTGTTTCTTTTACATCCTTAAATAAATTTACGTATATCTTATCATTTTCTTCCTTTTTGTAACTGTCTTTATCAGGTTCACTGTCTTCTCCTTCTGAAATGTCATCAATATATGAAACATCGTAGGATGCTCCCTCAATATCAAAGTTAAATATCGCACTGTGAGTTTCTTCACCTCCGATTGTCAACAGTTCTCCACTCGCCGCATCGCTGCCCTGAAATTGTTTTGTTCTAATTATTAATCCATTTTCATTTTTCAATTTCACAACAATATTTCCATTTGTTATTTCATTCATGGAATTATTTAATACATCCACCTTTACATAGGTATGTCCGTTCTCAACTTTCATCATGCTAGTAATAGCAGTCTTTCCTGAATTTTTTTCAAGTAGACTTCTGATTTTTACATATTCATAATCATTAGATACATCTGCATCTTCAACAGCTACTCCGTTTTCCTCTAGCACTGTAGTAAAAAATATCCTAGCTCCATCCTCGGGTATTTCTCCATCCTCGTTAAGTATTCCCTGCAAATCCTCTTCATCCAATAAGACATGCTTTATCAGCATACTGTCATTAATCATGTCAAGGCTCTCTGTATCAGATATAGTTTCTACCGCAATAGGCATGCCAGTGAAATCAGCGGTATTGTATGCATACAGCTTTATTTCATGCTTCCCTGCCTTAAGCTTCGAGAATGATTTATTGTGAATGAGAATACTAAACATGCGCTCTCTTTCTGCCTCCTTGACAACATCAATACTATGTATACCTACGTCCGGCACATCTATATCAAGCATTCCTAAAATCGTATCAACAGATGACTGATATTTGGCTGTTATGACATAATCAGGATTTTCAACAACTGATGGTACTGTATAAGACACATTTAGATCCTTATAATCTCCAGGCATTATATAGCTTCCTTCTCCGAATTCATGGTAAACCCCCCCCAAATTTATACTTACACTTTCTATCGGTTCAATTCCACTATTATATAGTCTGAAAACGACAGGAAGTTCTATGTCCGGAAGTATTTCTTTACAAGAATAATATATCCCCTCTGCATACAGCTTATTTGAAAAGGCTGTATTTGCATAAATCATCTTGCTGATTTTTTCTTCTGTCCCGTAATCCATAACTTGAAGTGTGAAATTTATACTCTCTGTGCCGTCAATGCAGGCATCGAAAAAATCCACGGCATTATACTCATCAAGTTCAAGAAGTTTTATTTCTGGTGATATTGACATACTATCCATACCTTTTTGTATGAATTTTCTTCCCAACAGCGAATATTTGTATTCTTCGTCCGATTCAAATTCGGGCTGAACCCACACAAATGATAAATCTTCTAAATTTTCTGCTCCCTTTACAAACTTAAAGTTGCTGTAATCTGCTGTTTTTAAAGCTTCTAACTCGTTTTCAAACTGCGTATAGATATTTCCGTTGCCGTCAACAGCAGTTAATCTAATTGAACTAATGTTTTCGGTCTCGTTGGCTACTTCTGTATTCCATCCTATGATAAAACGTTCTATTTTATCAGGGAATACAACAGATGTTATGCGAGGGTTTTCGTCTCTTTGTTCATTGTCAGTGAGCCTTACATTGTTTATAATGTCACCATTCTCATCAATTATGGCACAATATATTTCAGTATTTCCCGTATCATTTATATCAACTTCATAGGTTACGGCAGATGTTCCATCAGACAGCATCTTTGTGTTAAGGGATCTGACCTTGTCAATACTACCATCGTACAGGCATTTTTCCTCGCTCCATCCACTTTCGTCATACACGCGATACATTATATTGTCTCTACCATCAAAACTTAGAGGATTATCAATATCTCCAGCATACAAGCTTCTCCACGCAATTATAGCACGTCTTCCATCAGAGGCAATAACTGGAGACATATCAGGTGTCGAATTATAAGTCAAACGGGTTGTACTAAATCCAGTACCATCATAGATACTTGCCATTATTTCCGTGCCGGACATGATTTTTTTGATATCCTCAATCGTTGCATTCTCTCCTGCTATGTATTCTTCTTCAACCATAACACGAGTCCACGCTGCGGCAGCCCCTTTAGCTGTTCCGTCAACCACTGCATCCATATCAGCATATTCAGATGAATCAATTTCTTCACCCTCAGGAAATAATCCACCGGATTTCAATGAGAAACATATTGCTGAATCATTTAAGTCTGTGCTACCCATATCAGATATATACACCATCATTTCACTATCGGTTGTCATCATAGGGTTTGAATATGGATAAGAATTTGACTGTATAATATTAGTGCCTCCTGATAAAAGCGCTCTTGCTCTCATCATATTCCACTTCCTGTCGTTAGCTAGATACGACCTGTCCTCAAATGAAATGGAGGTATTTCCGTCTGCCTCATACAGCAAATACATGTCTGCATCGCTATTCATGAATCCGCCATAGCCAGTTGAAAAACCGGTATTATATATTTTTTTTATATTATTAAAGTCATTAAATGTCCACGACTTGCTTGTTTCTCCAATTTCAAAGCTACCGCTTATATTAGCAAACACCAGTTTTACTTCATATTCTATACCAGTTTCACCCCTTACCGTTATTTGCTGTCCATTACTGTTTTTTCTTTCGCTGTTAAGCCACAGGTACCGCTGGTCTAGCTCAAGCTTCCCATAAGGACCGACTTTCAAACTTACAATATCGTAATCGCGCCCTATACCTCCGAAGCCTCTGATATACAGACTTGGCTGAAGCTCTGTAATATATATCCTGTCTGAATTATCTCCATTCAATATCGTCTTCAGACCTATCAGACCTGCTCCTCCGGCCAAAAACTCTGCTGTTACAGGAACATACCCTATCCATGTATTGTATGTCTGTTTGTAATGATAGCCTCCTCCTATATGCATGTACGATTTCAATATGAGAATTTTCCATTCACCATCTTCAACATCATAAAATATTTCACTGTCAAGATAAGCTCCACCACCATACACTTTTTTGTTGGCTCCATATCCCCCCATGTATGCTTCCATAAAAATCATGCTGTTTTCTATATGATTATTTTGATTGCTACTGTACTTTGGCATATATGTGTACTTTGATGACGCTTCTTCATCTGTACTATACACTCCAGAAGGCAGATATTTACTTAACTCTCCTACAGCTATCTTTATAACACCCCTAAACACAAGAGGATTATCTGTTGGTGTTATCTCAAGTCTGACGGATTGGGATTCAGTTGAATATCCTCTTAAATATTCAAGGCTTTTCTTTATATAAGCGTTCTTTCCGTCAAGTCCGATTTGAGAAGGCCCTTTAATCGCATCCATAATCTCTTGGTTAATTTCCTTAAGCTCCCCAGTTTGCAATGTACTCAGCCCATCAATGCCACTGAGTTGACTTACCTTGTAGTTTGTTGGAAGATTTATCATTTGAAGCCCATTTGCAGTTTTTACTGAAATTTGCATGTCGAGATTTTTTTCTTCTCCAAGTTCCATATTTGAAACAAATTGTTGCAAATCAAAAGTGTTTTTTATTATAACCGTATCTGAAAATTCATAGGAATGTGTTTCCGTAAAAGTTGCATACTTCGTACCAATATCTTTTTTATCAGAAAACTTCACTTCATAATTGCCATAGTCTCCACTTAGTGTCATCTCTGTATTTAAAAAAGCTGGCTTTGTTTCATCTTCAATTATAATATTCTTAGACATATTCTGCTCTTTTCCATCTATTACGAGTTCCTGTGAAATTATACAGACTCCGTTTTCAATTCTTGAACCATAAGTGCTTTTTAAATGCGCCGAATCACCTACGGGAAAATCGTATAATCCTGATAACCGAATTGATTCACTATCTAGCTTCATAAAAGTAGGATAATAGGATCCACCAGGAATATTAATTTCAAATACATATTCTATTTTATCATCACTGGTGATGGGCTCTGTCTCATTTTCATTTATAAATTCTGACGGATTTAATTTCAAGCTGTATAAATAATCGCGAGCGTTTATAAGTTGCACATCTTTGCTGTTTTTTCCGTTAATTGTGGCTCCCGGACAATATACACCATTTCTGTACACTCCGCCTTTAACTAATATATCTCCGTTGTATATCGTTGTCTCTTTCTTTTGACCTGTAACATAAACATTGAAAACAACTTCACTACTTGAGGTTTTAAACATAATATTGTTTTGCGGATACAGGTTAAAATAATTTACCTCTTCCTGCTTGGCTTTCAGAACATCACTTTTCAGTATGAATTTGTCATATATACCACTGTGCTCCGGTATAAACTGTACATCACCTTTAATACCGCTTTTTTCAAAAATAGCTAGACGACCTTTGCTATCGGTATATATTGTTTTATTAGTTCCTTCACCATTTATATACATGACCTCACTTCTTTGTGCAGGATAAATCTGAAAAATGAACAATTTATCTCTAAGCCCTTCAATTGTAACATCAAGTCTTTCCTCAATCCCAGTCAGGTCATGCCTTGCCGTTACATGGGATTTTCCGACAGATATTCCTTCCAGCAAAAGCTTGCTATCAGGAAAAACTGAAGTATAATTTTTAATGTCTCCATATATCCCTCCGTCCTTATAACTGAGCTTTATTATGTCATCATCTCCCACTGACCATGTAATTTTATCATATATCCTACTCCACTTATATTGTTCGTTATTCATGCTTATATCATCTTTTAGCTCAATGATTCTGCCAAAATTCAATATCTCTTCACTAGTCATTTTAGACAACTGTTCTTCAAGGCTCATGGTGTGGCTTTCTGTAGTCTTACCGTTAATCATTATTTTAAATGCTCTCGAATTATACACAAATAGGACATATGAATCATAGGAATAAGCTTCATCAAATTCATTTTTTGCTTTTAATGATACTGTATAAACATCAAATAAGCGTTCTATATCTACATCATTAATATCCACGCTAAACTCTTTGCCTGAATCCTCTATATGATCCGTATAAAATACCGGAACCGTCTCATTGTTTCTAGTCACGGAAAGATATGCTTCCGTTTGTAAATTTTTATTCTCCACATCAAATATAACACTAAATTTTTGCTGCTCATCCGTAATATACAAATTTTCAGCCCTGCTTAATACTGCTTTTGCAGGAAGACTTTTTACACATATATTTGCCGATGAAGAAAATAGCATATCTGTTTTAAGGTCCCTAGCGGATACCTCAAGTATATAGCTGTATTTTTCTCTTGTTGATGTGTTTACAAGATACTTTTTATCTACAATGAAGTTAAAAGCAGGCTCTTGAACAGTCGAATCTGCTGCCTGCCTTATTACAAGAGCACCCTTTCTTAGTTCATCTCCTTCATAATATGCTTCATATAAGTCATAATAAAATTTAGTAATTGTTCCGCTTCCTTTAAAATCAACATTATTTGCAGTTATATTTGTGGAATAATATACCCTCGCATCATTTCCTTTTACTATCTCAATATTTTTTGCCCATTCATTAATATTTAAAAATGATGTACCTTCGTTGATTACCACAAGAATAACACTTGAAATACTAAATTGTCTACCACTCTGCCCTCCATTGAGAGCAGTCAAGGTAAAGCTTACATTTCCAGCTCGTCCAGTTAAGGAAATTGCACCTGAGGTGGTAATTGAAGCCACTGTATTATCACTGCTTGTCCATATAAAATCTTCTGGTCCTTGCCACGTTGCGCTGTTTTTTATATTATAGCCAAGTGAAATCGACTTTTCACTGTTGGCAGATATCCTATTCTCCTCAGGCCAGCCATTGTATATAATTTCAACATCTTCTACATCATCAATATATACTATGTGAGGCACTGTGTATTTTTTTGACAATGAATACAACAAGCTAAATTCACCTGTAGCATTTTCGTCAAAATATAATTCTGCTACATAACTAATATCTTTGTCTGACATGTTTGATGGCGCATCAAATTCTCCCTTAAGCTCAGTAATTATAAATCCGTCATTTGAATAAAGTGGCACGTCAACAGCAAAACCGTCCTTTCCTATAACCCTTGCTTTCACTACATTTATCAATCCATTTGTCTCCCTGTGTTCTGACAGATACAGACTGATATCCTGATTTTCCTTCACAGAAATTTTTATCTCAGCTTTTGCGTTTATACTATATCCTTGATTTAGTTCTACTACGGTGTCAGCGCAGTATGAAAACAATTCTCCAATACTGTGTGACTTTAGCAATGCATGTTCTATATTATATGATGGTATCCCTGTGTCTGACTGTTCTTTCCCTGACACATCAATTGCGCCTTTTATTGCCTCTACTGTTATGACACCATTATATTCATCGTTAACCTCATACAAAAAACTTACGGTTTCCGACACAGTACCCTTTCTTTCCACAGGATACAAAGTAGTACCATTGACGCATATACTTATATTATCAGTTAATACAGGCTCATTATAGGTAACCTTCAACGGTATGTATTCCCCCAAACCAAATTCTCCAGGTTGTGCCTCAGCATTTGTAGGATAAGGATTTACCCTATCATTAAAATTCATCTGACTTCCAATATATTCATCATATTGATTGCGGAAAACAGTGTATATATCTACATCTTCAGAAATACCTGAATAATCAAGACTTATACCTATTGATGTTGTGATTCCGTTTCCTTCCGCAGCTCTACCCATACCCAAATCTGAAATCGGCACATCATTTAAATCAAAAGCAATTTTATTTTCTCCGTTTATGGATATGTTTCTTTCCAATACGTCCATTGTACCCCATGTATAATTTTTTTGTATTTGAAACAGAACATTCCCCTCAGCTGCATATTCATTTAAAAAGTAGCCCTCTAGTAGATTAAGGTGTGAAAAAATTCCCGTGTCTATCATCGTTCTTACATCTGCTGTTATGGCAGATGATGTTGCTATGTGAACAATATTCTCAGTATTTATATATTTGCCTAAATCATCTGGAAAGTATGATACACCTTCTATTAGAGATATATCTGCCAGATATGAATTCTTTGCCCTGTCATAGCACTGCTGAAAGTCAAAATTATTTTCTATCCGTACTGGCACTGTCATGGCTTCGCTGTCATTAAAAAACAAGGCATCTCTAATATTAAAACAGCTTATGTATAATACCCTGTCACCTTTCCAAAATTCACCATCACTTGAAGGTAAGGGATGTTCCGAATCATAGTTGTTCATAAGTTTTGGAATTGATATATCCAACTGTTTTTCAGTTTCTCCCGCTTCAAAAATTATGGTGCCATTTTCAGGACAGATATAATGATCGTTTTCAAATGCGCTTCCAGCATATACCTTATAATCAAAAGAAATATCCTCAGTGTTCGGAGCATTCATTATAAATTTTACTGTTGCCATCTTGTCGTTTTCATAATCTGCATATATAGGTCCATCTACTTCGTATGATACTCTTGCACTAAAGTCCTTTCCAGAAGGAGATATAGATAATTTATCATCTTCCATTAAAGAATAAATACCTATCCCCTTTGTATTAATCTGATTAATCAGAGAATTCAATGACTCTTCAGAATCCAACTTACCTACAGATGAAGTAGTATCTTCTTTCTGTATTTCCATGGCTGAATATCCATACAACTGATCTGGACCTATAAAAAAAGATAATACCAGCATAATAGTTATAAATTTATAAAACCGCTTTTTAGTGTATTCCATCTTTTTCCTCCCTAAATAATTTAACAAAACATAGCCAAGTCATTAAGACTTATACTTAATCTGGTCAAGTATCATTTTAATAATCTTCATACCATATGGAGAAAGCTGAAATGAACCCCTATTCAGGCACCAGTCATATATAATGCCGCGGATGCAGGTTGTCAGTATTGATATGATCTCTTCAGCCGACATTGCCTCTATTATTTCACTATTTCTATGAGCATCCTCAATAAGAATCTTTAGCTGCTTATAATATTCTCTTTCAGGTGCAGTAAGAAAACGATATGTAGTTAAATCCTTAATTTGTGATGAGTATATTACTGACATAAATTCAAGTCCTATTTCATTTTCCATAATAAAAAACACATAGTTAATTAATGCAAATATTTTTTCAATAGTATTTTCGTACTTTCCTTCTTTCTTGAAAAACGAACTATATGCTTCGTCAACTATTGGAAGCATGCCGTAAATCAAATCCTCTTTTGTTTTAAAGTGAGTATAAAAACCTCCTTTGGACGATTTTGCCTCGGCTATGATTTCATCAACCGTTACATTGTTATATCCTTTTTCCACAAACAACCTTCTTGCACAATCTATAATTCTTTTTTTAGTTTTATTTCCCTGAATAATTTTTTTGTTCAAAGTTATCCTCCTAATATATACAGACTATAGTCTGTATATATTATAGTATTTTTGTAATTTTATGTCAATAATTAAGGTAAAGGATATTCAAAAAAAGTTATCCAATGAATATTTAAGGGTGTAGTGACCCCCAAAAGTTA
>DDAM01000054.1 GCA_002332905.1 Firmicutes bacterium UBA2058
TTTTATCTCGAAAAATATTTAATCTTTGACGCTGGTTAGTTGATCGGGAGTCGGGAAAACGCACTAACAAAGTAAAAGGTCGAAGTAGTTTACATGGAGAAGTTGTATAAAAATTAAATCAATGTACTTAGAATATCGCTCAGCTAAACATTTATCAGATTTTTTAAGTAGATAAACTCTCCAAGGTAGTAGAAAATCAAAGAAAAATACTTCTTATTTTTCTTTGATTTTCGATGCTATTGAGGCAAGAAATATAAAAAAAGTTTATGCGACTTCAACGAGATTTACCTTCCTTATAAAAATCAAGGCAAATCTCGTTGCGGAGACAGAAACTTTTTTTATATTTCTTGCATATCTTAAATTCACAACAAAATCATGTCGAAGAAAACAACACTCTACTAAGCTTTCACTTACCAATACATTAGCTAAGCTAAATTCCTATTAACTGTTCTTTGCTTTTTATCAGCGCTTGTTTTGATTTTACTTCTATTAGTGTTGTTAGGTTGTTTTTATTTGCAAAGTCCAGATGCTCGTGAATGTCCAAACTTCCCTCGTTTAAAGCTAGATGATCTTTATTTTCACTTGCGTCATGTAAGTGCATATGTTTTATTTTATCTTTATATTTTAGTAAAACTTTTTTATCAGAATAGTTGCTTATATAATCATGTCCTACATCCCATGTTAAATAAACATTATCTAAAGAAAGTGATTTTTCTACTATATCCTGTACGAAATTTAAACCGAAGTTATTGCTGTTTTCTATGCAAATCATAACATTTCGCTTAACAGCTTCTTCTGATATTATTTTTATTGAGGTTAAGAAATTATTTATATATATATCAGAGTATTTTTCATTTATATATATTTTTTTATCTGGCATAGTCATATATGCACCTTTAATTATATGCATATTTAAAAGCTTTATATTTGACTCGTTAGCCCATCTTATGGCATCTATAAATAGGTTTAAATATCCATGTCTTACATCATCATAAAATGAACCTATATCTGCGTCATCTGGCATATGCATTGTAAATTCAATATTATTTTCTTTGCTAATGCTTCGTAAATATTTAGATTCTACATTATGAATCATATTATATGGAAAATTCATATTTAATTCTATAAAATCAAATCCTAATTTCTTGCATAGTTTAATATTATCATCTATAGTATTTAATTCTATCAGAGCAGGCATCCCAATTTTCATCCTCTTTACCACCCTTATTTAAGAAATAAATTTTCTAATGCATTAATTAATTCTTCAATTGCTTCTTTATTGAGCATATAATTCATTTTATTATTATCAGCAACATAATTTATAAGAGATAGATTATATAAATTCGACATGTGATGTGAAACAGTTGCTGTTGTAATATTAAGCTTTTTAGCTATTTCTACACCATACATTTGTGTATCCTTAATGCTTTTTAATATATCAAATTTACTTTTATCTCCTAAAGCCTTCAAGGTTGAAATTATTTTTTCATCATTAATAAAGTAAATATTTATTAAATCAAATAATACTTTTACATGAATCCCTATATAGGCTCCTCTTTTATCTAATATATCATTATTAAAATCAGCAAACCATGGCTTTAACATTAAAGTATTTGCTCTAATTATTAGAGGTTTAATAACTATGTCTTTATCTGTAGAAACTTTAAAATCGTAATTTTCTAATAATCTATCTCCATATTTTTCAACCTCTTCAGACATGATTCTTTGATATTCATCGGCTATATATTGTAAAACATCTTGTTTTTTCTTTAAAATGACAATAACCTTATTGATAATATCATTTATTTCTTTAAGATAGTCTTCTAAATTATAATACAATAAAATGTATTTTAGCTTTGTATTAGTTTCAAAATTAGAATTATTTATATAATTCACATAGTATTTATCGTTGAAATTGTTGTAATCAACCTTTAAAAGTCCATAATCTGTATTTTCATTTAATAAATACAAATATCTTTTCAGCTTTTCCTGCGTTGATAATTCCATGAAGCTGCTTATAGTATCCTCATCATCATTGTATAAAGTAAAGCTCATAAGCAAATATCCAAGACTTGGAGCTTCATCATCATTATATGAAAAATAAAAATCTAATTTGTCCTTTGGTATATCAATGTTATTAGATACCAAATCATAGATATTAGATATTTCTTCATATAAATCATCTAATTTGTCAATTGGAATATTATACTTTTGTCTTAGGCCTTCTTTAATTTTCTCATAATAAGGTTCCTTTTTCACATATGCTGAAATTACTGACATTGCTTCCATGTGATAATTTATTTCATTCAAAAATGTTATTTTCATTTTTTCACTTCCATAATATATTATAATATTAGAATAACAAATTATAATAGCTATTACAACTAGATATTTAATATTATTTATGATGAATTCTTTATATTTTTGTCAATAAAAAACCGTAAAAGCATTGGCCTTTACGGTTTTTTTTACTATAACAATTATGTACTAATTAGTTTTTAAAATCCTGATGGAGTAAGCTACAGTTTGGACAGGGATACTTCTTGTCATCATTTCTGAATGTCGTGCTTTTACAGTATCTCCTATTTTTATATCTGACAAATTAATCTCTTTTCCATTTTTGTCATATACTTTAGTAGTGTCAGTCAATAAAAGCTTTAATCGATCTTGATTATTGTTTTTATCACCAACAATCATATTTAATCCGTATCCATTTTCTATTAAAATAACAGTACCCGAATAACTTGTTTCATCATTTGATGCAATATATGCTTCTACTTTATTATGTAAAACTACTGTTATTATTAACATAAGAACAAATGCAGAAAAGATAGCTAGTATTTTTTTCATGTGTAGCCTCCTCATAAAGTCATAGGTTATTTATATTATTAGACTACATATGCTAGAAAAAGTTCCAACTTTATATTACTGTTTTTATAATAACTATAGCAACAAATCCTGGAACTCCTAATGCAGCTACAATAAGTGCAGTCAACTCGTTTATTCCAATAAAATCAAATTTAGCATAGTTTGCTATCAAATTGTATGCAAAAATACACACAAATCCAAGAGCTGCATTTATTATAATTTTGTTAAATAACTTAAATGGAACTAACAATACCCATGCAAGCATAAAAATTAACATTATTACAGCTGAATAAATCATCACAACACCTAAATCAGCCCCAAACATGATTATCCCCCCTTCTATAATTAATTTTAAAAATTAACTTTAATTTTTAACTTTAATTATTTAATTAACTTTAATTCTTTAGCTTGTTTTAATAAGTACTCATATTTTTGCTCAGCTGCCTTTTGATTGTAAATTGCAAATTCAACTAAATCTGGTTCACTTACACTATCAAAATAGCTCTGTGCAAATTCCCATTCGTGTTTAGCTTGTGCCAAAGCTTGATGCATTTTTTCTATATCTGTTTCTTCACTTTTTTTAATGCTTTCTATAAATTCTCTTGCAACATCTTCTTTGTTAGGATCACTATTAAACACAAAAAAACCTCCTGTCTATATACAATATATAAATATTCTATATATATATTATAGACAAAAGGTTGTTTTTTATTCATTTATATCCAATATTTAATAATATTAACAATATTATTAAATTTCTCTTCTTCCTTCCATAGCCTTTAATAAAGTAACCTCATCTGCGTACTCTATATCTCCGCCAATTGGTATTCCATGGGCTATTCGTGTAACCTTTATACCCATTGGTTTTATAAGTCTTGAAATATATACTGCTGTAGCCTCACCTTCTATGGTAGGATTGGTTGCTAATATTATTTCGCTAATATTATCATCAAGTCTACTAATAAGACCTTTTATGTTTATTTGATCAGGCCCGATACCATCAAGCGGTGATATTGTCCCGTGCAACACATGGTAAATTCCCTTATACTCTTTTGCTCTTTCCATAGCTGCTACATCTTTTACATCCTCAACCACACAAATAATAGATTTATCTCTTTTTACACTTTCACATATACTACATCTTTCACTCTCAGACAGATTGCCGCATACTGTGCAAAATTTAGTGAGCTTTTTAGCATTTACAATTGCTTTAGCAAGCTCAAGAACTTCATTATTATTCATATCTAATACGTGAAAGGATAAACGTTGTGCTGTTTTTCTACCTACTCCAGGAAGCTTTGCAAATTCTTCAATTAACTTAGCTATGGGAGCTGTAAATTGCTCCATGCCTTATCCACCCTTCACTGCTTAAAATAATCCAGGTATGTTAAGTCCGCCTGTTATTTTTTTCATTTCTTGCTCACTTGTTTCATCTGCTTTTCTAAAAGCTTCATTTATAGCTGCAACTATTAGATCTTCTAACATTTCTACATCATCTTTGTCAACAACTTCTGGGTCAATTTTTAGAGATTTTAAAACCTTTTTACCAGTAACAACAACATTTACAGCACCACCACCTGATGTTGATTCAATTTCTTTTTCCTCAATTTCTCTTTGTGCAGCCTCCATTTGTTGCTGCATTTTTTGAACCTGCTTCATCATGTTGTTCATATTGCCTCCACCCATAGGTGGCATTTTTCTACCCTTCATAAAATCCTCCAATTTAATAAATTTATTTATTTTAATACTACCTTGTCATCTCCAAAGGCATTTTTTATTTCTTCATATATATCATCCATTGATTTAACTGTTTCAGCTTCATCTTTATCAGATTTTATAATAAAGTTTACATTGTATTCCGCATTAAGGAATCTTGTTAAAATCTCTTTTATCTTTGTCTTATTTTTTTCTTGATTTGCAGCCGTATAATGGAAGGTAAATTTTGAATCAAACTCAAAGCACACTATTTTTTCTCTAACGTATGCTAGTTTACTTTCTCTTACTATAGCTAAAAGTGCAACATTTTCGCTTCGTACTAGCTTGAGAAAATCATTCCAATTATCTCTTATCCTATTTTCAGCTTCTTCATCTCCTGCTACAGCTGCCACATTTGCAGAAGACCTATCTAACTTTGCTGCTTTTATCTCTTCTCTACTTGTAATTTCTCGTTTAATTGATACTTCCTGTCTATTTGCCTGTTTTGGAACATCCTTTATAGTTATTCCATTTTTTATTGTATTTTCAAGCTGCTCTATCCTTTTCTCGAATGTACTAATATCAATTTGACTGATTTCCATCAAACTAATTATTCTAGCCTCAAATAAAATTCTAGGATTCATAGCTCTTTTACATTCTAACAAGGTATCAGATAGCTTTCCGATTAATGAAACTATTTCATCAACACTTAGCTTGTCAATATGTCTTTTGAGACTATCTATATTATCCTCAGTTATTCTAATTAGATTCTGTGTTAAATTAGTAGTCTTTAATATTAGTAGATTTCTAAAATAAGTTATAATTTCCTCAATAAAAAGCTGTAAATCCTTACCCTGATTTAAAACATCATTGATTAACGTCATTGAGCTCTTTATATCTTTATTAATTATATAATCACATACTTCTATAATACTATCAAAGCTTACAATACCTAATAGCTCATTTACATCATCATATTCTATCTTTTCAGAATTAAAGGTCATGCATCTATCTAATATGCTAAGAGCATCACGCATTGCCCCGTCAGAATTGCAGGCTATAAGCTTTAATGCCTTATCATCTGCTTCTACACCTACTTCATTGCATATACTACGCATATTCTTAACTATATCATCTATAGTTATTCTTCTTAAATCAAATCTTTGACATCTTGATAATATAGTAGCTGGAATTTTTTGAGGTTCAGTCGTAGCTAATATAAAAATAAGATGTGCAGGTGGTTCCTCAAGAGTTTTTAATAAAGCATTGAAAGCACCTTTTGAAAGCATATGTACCTCGTCAATAATATAGACCTTGTATTTGCTTTTGACTGGCATAAATTTAACCTTATCTCGTAACTCTCTTATATCCTCTACTCCATTGTTTGAAGCTGCATCCATTTCAATAACATCCATATTTGTTTCATCTAAAATGCTTTTACACATTTCACACTCATTACATGGATTTCCATCAGTACTATTAGTACAGTTTACTGCACGAGCTAAAATCTTTGCAGTAGACGTTTTACCTGTACCTCTTATGCCACAAAAAAGGTATGCGTGGGCAATATTGCTTGACAGTATTTGATTTTTCAATGTATTAACAACATGCTGTTGTCCAATAACTTCATCAAAAGTCTTGGATCTAAATTTCCGATACAAAGCTTGATGTGACATAATTTTCCTCCCACAATAATTTGATGAAGAATCGTTTTTTTGATTCTTCCATAGAGTGAAGAGTGTTTTTTCTTCACTCTTTCATCACCTAATTCTATTTTGGCTATAATAGTTTAACACAAAATAGCCTAAATAATTATATCATAGTCTCAAACTACGCTTGAGACATTGATATTATACCATAAATAAATATATAGTACAAATGAAATTTCATTGTATTGCTAGCAACAAAAAATGAAGCTATAGAATGCAAAAAAGTCGATATTAATATATCGACTCACTATTTTTTGATTTAATTTAAGATGAATTTTATATTCCGTATTTTTTCTTAAATCTGTCAACTCTTCCACCTTTATCAACAAACTTTTGTTTGCCTGTAAAGAATGGATGGCATTCTGAACATATTTCAACTTTTATTTCATCAACAACTGATCCTGTTTCAAAAGTATTTCCACATGCACATTTTACTACAGCTTTTTTATAATCTGGATGTATACCTTGTTTCATTAAAATTCACCTCTTTCCAAAACTTAATTATATTTAATCATAGTATTAAACTATTTTATACTAACATACTAAAAAAGTATAGCACAAGAAACTAAGTATTACAATATTTTTTTGAAAATAATTGAATTATTTTTTAATAACAATTATTTATTTTGAAAATTATATTTAAATGCAATTAATAATTCTTGTCATTATTTTCATATTTTTTCTTATCAAGGTTAAATAAGGTTGTAGCTTCCTTAACAAAATCCTCGTTTGTTTTTGTTTTTAATAAACCTTCTAAAAGTCTTTCAGTAACATCAACTGTTTGGAAGTTGCTAAGTGCTTTTCTTATCTGCCAAATTGCTTGTAACTCTTCACTGCTTAACAATAAATCTTCTCTTCTTGTTCCAGATTTATTTATATCAAGAGCTGGGAATACACGTTTTTCAGATAATTTTCTATCAAGATGAAGCTCCATATTTCCAGTACCTTTAAACTCTTCAAATATTACATCATCCATTCTACTGCCTGTTTCAACAAGAGCTGTTGCAAGTATAGTAAGACTTCCACCATTTTCAATATTTCTAGCAGCTCCAAAAAATCTTTTTGGGCTATGTAAAGCTCCTGGATCAAGACCTCCAGATAAAGTTCTTCCTGTTGGTGGGATAGTTAAATTATAGGCTCTAGCTAATCTGGTAATACTATCAAGTAATATTACTACATCCTTACCATGCTCAACTAGTCTTTTAGCTCTTTCAAGAACTATTTCTGCGACTTTTATATGATTTTTTGGCAATTCATCAAATGTTGAATAAACTACATCAGCATTAACTGATCTTCTCATATCAGTTACTTCTTCCGGTCTTTCATCTATTAATAAAATTATAATTTCTATTTCTGGATAGTTTTTAGAAATACAATTTGCTATATTCTTTAAAATAGTTGTTTTTCCAGCCTTTGGTGGAGCAACTATCATACCTCTTTGTCCTCTTCCAATAGGAGCAATTAAATCAGTAATTCTCATAGCAATGTCTCTTGGATTAGATTCTAGTTTTATTCTTTTATCAGGATAAATAGGAGTTAATGAATCAAAATCTTTTCTGTTTCTAGATAACTCTGGATCCAAATCATTGACTTGATTAACATATAGTAGTGCCTTAAACTTTTCTCCTTGCTTTGGAGCGCGAGTAATACCGTTTATTTTATCCCCAGTTCTTAGATGAAATCTTCTTATTTGAGAAGGTGAAATATAAACATCATCCTCACTTGTTAAATAATTATTAGTTCTTAAGAAACCATAACCATCTGGATGAGATTCTAATATACCCGAAACATGCAAAACTTCATTACTATTATCTATTTCTTCTGTAAGCCTTTCAGGTAAATCTTTTTTTGTCTTTTCCTTTTCTTCCTTCTTCTTTATACTTTCTATTTCACCAAGTATAACCTCTATAAGTTCACTCTTTTTATATTTATAAGCATTAGAAATACCTTTGTCATGAGCTAAATCTCTTAATTCAGTAAGCTTCATATTTGACAAATCCGCTATATTCAAAAAAACACCTCCATGTAATAATAGGCCTTATTCATATTTAATATTAACCATTAGGGAAATTGGTAAGATAAGTAAAACGAAAGGCAATTTTATAATATCAAACTCCTTTTATTAAGTCAAGAATTAAATTGAATTATAAACTTAAGCGTATTTGTTAATTATTTAACAAAATAAATTGACATTTTAACCAAAAAAACATATAATAAAAGCGTCTTAGATAAACTATGAGTTGTTTTTTTCTTTTTAATAAATCATTTTTTTATAATATAAAGATGTTCTTTTACTAGATAAGTTTTGACATACAAATGTTGATAATACTAGCTCCAGTTTAGTACATATCAACATTTCATAATAAAATATAAAGTAGAGGTATATATTATGCTAGATATATGTATTTGTGTTGGAAGTGCTTGTCACTTAAAAGGTTCCTATGAGGTTATTGACAAATTAAAAAACTGCGTTAAAAAGAGTAAGCTTGAAAACAATATAACAATTAAAGCAGCATTTTGTCTAGGTCATTGTACCGAAGCTGTCTCAGTTAAAATAGGTGATACCATATATTCAGTAGAACCATCAACAGCAGAACAATTTTTCAAAGAAAAGGTTCTCGGGAGCTTAGTTTTATGAAAATATTAGACTTTGTACCTGCCAATTGCAAGAATTGCTATAAATGTGTAAAAAACTGTAGTGTTAAAGCTATAAAGATGATAAATGACCAAGCTCAAATAATAGAGGAAAGATGCGTTGCTTGTGGAAAGTGTTTTTTAGTGTGCCCGCAAAATGCCAGAAATATATTAAGCGATTTAGATAATGTAGTTAATGCTATAAACGAAAATAAGAAAGTAATTATAAGTATAGCTCCATCATACCTTGGAATTTATAAAAATCCTTATAAATTAATTGGTGCTTTAAAAAAATTTGGTGTTCATGCAGTAGAAGAAACTGCCATTGGTGCATCTAAAATTACTGAATTATATAGAGAATATATAGAAAACTCAGATGGTAAAAATATTATTACGTCGTGTTGTCCTTCTGTAAACTTGATGATACAAATATATTATCCAGAACTTTTAGATAATTTAATACCTATTGACTCACCAATGATTGCTCATAGTAAAATGCTTAGAAATAAATATGGAAAAGATGCATATATAACATTTCTTGGTCCATGTATTGCGAAAAAATGTGAAGCATATCCATACCAAGTTGCCAATATAATGGATGCTGTAATTTCCTTTGAAGAGCTGGAAAACTATTTCACTGAAAATAATATTGTTCTTGAGGATTGTGATGAAGAGATGCCAGATGACAATGGCAACTTAACTGGCAAAAGATATCCTATCGAGCGAGGAATAATGGCAGGTATAAATGATGTTATCAACAAAAAAGGATATACAGGAATAGCTGCTTCAGGAGCTATGCATTGCAGAGAATTATTTGATGCTTTAAAAAATAATAATCTTACTAATATTTGTGTAGAAGCTAATATGTGCGAAGGCGGCTGTATGGGCGGACCTGCTATATCTAAAGAAGAAAAAAATGTATATATGAGAAGAATACTTATAAAAAACAAGTTGAACCAAAATGTAGATATTAAGAAGATTCATCATAGTAATGAAAACGATATAGATTACTCTAGAAAATTTAGAAATAGACAACTTCAAGAACATAAATATACTGAAGAACAAATAATAGAAGTTTTAGAAAAAATTGGAAAACACTCAAAATCTGATGAACTTAATTGTGGATCGTGCGGATATGAAACATGCCGTGAAAAGGCTATATCTGTTTTAGATGGTCTCTCATATCCGGAAATGTGTCTTCCATATATGAGAAGTAAGGCTGAAAGAATATCAAATATTAGCTTTGAGTATTCACCTAATATATTATTTATTGTCGATGAAAATCTTAATATACTTGATTTAAATCCAAAGGCAGAGCAAGCATTCAATGCCAAAGTTGACCATATGCGAGGTTTACATCTATCTACTTTAATGCCTACTGAGGATTGTGAGGAAGTAATAAAAACCGGAAACAGTATTTTAAGTAAGAAAACTATAATTGATAAATATGGACTAGTTGTATACAACAGTATTATTTACTTGCCTAAATTAAAAATATTATTAGGTATATTATTGGATGTAACTGATGAAGAACAAAAGAAGGATAAACTGCTAACGTTAAAGTTAAGTACAATAGAAACCGCTGATAAGGTTATTGAAAAGCAAATGCGTGTAGCACAGGAAATTGCAGGATTGCTTGGCGAAACCACCGCTGAAACAAAAACAACACTTTTAAAGCTTAAGAAAATAGTAGCAGATGAAGAGAGTGATATGAAATGAAATATTTTTTAGACATAAATTATAAAAGCATAAATAAATTTGGAGAAGAGCTATGCGGTGACAAAGTGGAAGTAGTGCCTACGGATGACGGCTATATAGCAGTACTTTCTGATGGACTTGGCAGTGGTGTAAAAGCAAATATTTTATCTACCTTAACTTCTAAAATTGCAGCGACAATGCTAAAAAATGGAGCAACCATAGAGGAAACTATTGAAACTATTATTAATACCTTGCCAGAATGTAAGGTTAGAAGGCTTGCATATTCAACTTTTACAATAGTTAAAATAGACCATGACTATAATGCATATATTGCAGAGTACGATAGTCCTAATTTTTTTTACTATAAGAATGGCTTTAATGTGAATGTAGAAAAAAGAGAATTGATTATCGGATCTAAGAAGGTATATGAATCAAATATTAAGCTAAACCTTGGTGACACAATAAATGTTATTAGTGACGGAGCACTACATGCCGGTATAGGAGGAATGCTCAATTTAGGGTGGGGTTGGGATGAGATAAATGAATATCTTTATGGACTAAACAAAATCAATCCTACCTCGCAGATTTTGAATGGTAACTTCATAGGTGTATGTAACAATTTATATGATAATAAACCAGGTGATGATACTACTATACTGACTATAAAAGTTAGAAAGCCTGAATATATTGATTTATTTGTAGGCCCTCCGTCAAACAAAAAACTTGATTCATTCTTAGTTGAAAAAATGGTTGAAGGAGATTCCAAAAAAATCATTTGCGGAGGTACAACAGCATTAATTGCTAAGAGAGAGCTAAATAAAGAAATGACTGTAGATATTGATTCCATGACTAAAGATATTCCTCCTATAGCATACATGGATGGATTTGATCTTGTAACGGAGGGTGTATTAACACTTGGTAAAACATTGGAAAAAATTAAATTATTTAACTCTAACTCATATGATAATTATATTGATGATAAAAACTATGATGGATGTTCAATATTAACTAAAATGTTAATGGAGGATAGCACTCACATTAACTTTTATATAGGAAAAGCTGTAAATCCTGCACATCAAAATCCAAATTTTCCAGCAGGATTTAATATTAAGTTAAAAATAATATATGATTTAATGGAAGAATTAAAAAAGGCTGGAAAAGAAGTTACTTCTACATACTTATGAGACAAAAATCATCTTTTGCCAAAATAAAATAATAAAACCAATATAATTAGCACCAAGTCCATGCTTAACCTTTCATGGTACTTTGTGCAACAGGAGGCACGGACATAAAAATGAAAAAATTTGATAATCACGTACAATATATAAAATACTCAGTTTTAAAAGAAGTCCTTAAATCTGAATTAAATGATAATTTATTAAAGGATCTATTAAATATTCCTAAAAAAATAGTACCAGGTCCTAAGCCAGAAACAAGATGCTGTATTTACAAGGAAAGAGCAATAATAAACGAAAGAATAAAGCAAATTTTTTATGAATATAATGATTATGTAGTTAATACAATTGAACTTGCTTGTGATGAATGTCCCGTAAATAGATTTTCTGTGACAGAGGCTTGTAGAGGTTGTTTAGCACATCATTGTAAGGACAATTGTCCTGTAGGTGCAATAGAAATATACAATAAAAGAGCTCATATAAACCAAGAAAAATGCATTGAGTGTGGAAAGTGTCATAAAATGTGTCAATTTGAAGCTATATCGGATGTAAAAAGACCATGCCATACATCATGCAAGGTTGATGCAATAAAAATTGATCCGATTACAAAAAAAGCAATTATTGATAGAGAAAAGTGTATATCATGTGGTGCATGCATATCAAGATGTCCTTTTGGTGCGATAACAGATAAATCACATATATTAGAAATTGTAAGAAGCATTAAAAATTCAGATAATAACACAAATTATAAGGTATATTGTGTTATAGCTCCTGCTATAGCTGCACAATTTCCAGAAAACTCAATTGAACAAGTTGTTGAGGCATTAAAGCAGTTAGGTTTTTATGATGTTGTTGAGGCAGCTATAGGCGCTGACATTGTCGCACAGTATGAGACAAGCCACCTTGTTGAGGAATTAAAGCATAAAAAATTTATTACATCCTCCTGTTGCCCTGCATTTGTTTCATTAATAAAGAAAAAATACAGTGAACTTTCAGAAAACATATCAACAGCAGTTTCTCCAATGATTGCTGTAGCTAGATTAATTAAGCACACTGACCCAAATAGTAAAATAGTTTTTATTGGACCTTGTGTGGCTAAAAAAGAAGAAGTATCTTATGAAGAATATAGAAATGATATTGAATTTGCCATGAGTTTTGAAGAGCTTCAAGCCTTTCTAGATGCTAAAGAAATTGATGTTTCTGCTTGTGAGGAAAAGCCTCTAGAAAACGCTTCAAAATTCGGAAGAATATTTGCTCGTTCTGGTGGATTAACCGAGGCAGTTAAGCATGTTATTGAAGATAATGATTATGATATAAAATTAAAACCAGTTGTATGTAATGGCCTAGCAGAATGTGAAAAGGCACTAAAGCTAGCTAAAGTAGGAAAATTAGATGGTAATTTTATTGAAGGAATGATTTGTGAGGGTGGATGTGTAAACGGTCCAGTATCTTTAAATAGAAAACCAACCAACACTATGTGCATTAACAAATATGCAGAAAAAGCTAAGGAAAAATCAGTTAAAGACTCAATAAGAGTATTCAAATTAGAAGAAATAAATTTAGATACAAAATAACATTATATAAAAAAACAATTTAAGTACAAAAATGCACTANNTAGTGCATTTTTGTACTTAAACTATTATTTTATCTAAAATCCCTGCCAATTTTGCAATTACTATACCATAATTAGTTATAGGAACATTTTGTTCTTTTGCTTTATTTATTCTTGATAAGACATACTTTTTGTTAAACATACATGAAGCACAATGAATTATCAAATTATAACTTTTCAAATCATCAGGAAAATCCACTCCGCTTACTACATCTATTTTAAGATTTTCCCCCATTTTTTTTCTAAGCATATTGGGTATTTTCTCTCTCCCAATATCCTCACTAAGTGGTGCATGGGTACAAGCTTCGGCAATTAAAATCCTAGAATTTTCATTAAGTGAATCAATAGCATTAGCTCCAGCTATAAACTCGCATATATCTCCCTTTAATGCTGCAAATAAAACAGAGAAGGATGTTAGCAAGCTTTCTTTTGGCTTCTTCTCATATACGGTTTTAAAAACCTGCGAGTCTGTAATTATTAATTTAGGTGGTTTTACAAGGGATTTTAGAGCATCGTCTATATTTTCAGTTGTAGTAGCAATTACAATACATTTATTATCTAATAAATCTCTAATAGTTTGTACTTGAGGCAGTATAAGTCTACCCTTTGGTGCTTGTATGTCCTGTGGCATAACTAACATTACAATATCATTAGGCTTAACCAAATGACCAACTACTGAATCTAAGTTAAAGCCTTCTGGTAAACATCTAATAAGCTCTTCCTTTATTTTGTCTATACCTAGCTTGGTATTTGCACTAACTTCGATTATATCCTTGTTAAAGCTTTCTTTTACCAAAGCCTTAATATCGTTTATATTTGTTAATATATCAACTTTATTTACTACAAAAATAACAGGAATCTTGTTTTTGATAAGCTTATCATGCCATATATTTTCTTTATATATATCCGTATCATTAATAATCATTATAGCTATATCAGTCTTATCTATTACCTTATTAGTCATTTCGACACGCTTATCACCCAAATCTCCCTCATCATCAAATCCAGCAGTATCTATAAATACACATGGTCCAATACCGTTTATTTCCATAGCTTTATAAACTGGATCCGTTGTTGTACCTGCAATATGTGACACTAAGGCTATATCTTGATTTGTTATAGCATTAATTAATGAAGATTTTCCACTATTTCTTTTACCAAAGATTCCTATGTGAAGTCTATTTGAATTCGGCGTATTATTTAATCCCATACATATACCCTCTTAAAATCTAAAATCTCTTTTACCACTGTGTAAATCTTCTAAATGCTGTAATACAATATTTTTTACTTTATCATTTGTAATATTATTAACCTCTTGCATAATTAATTTTTCACCATTTTTTCTTGTGTATTCTGAAGCATAATCCTCTAGATATTCTTTTAATGTCATTAAAGCATTAGGCTGACATACATTTGCTATTTGTCCACTCTTAACTAGCTGCATAAATCTATCTCCAGTTCTACCCTCTCTGTAGCAGGCTGTACAAAAGCTTGGTATATAACCTAATTCTATTAACCAGTTTACTACTTCATCTAAAGTTCTTGTGTCATTTACCTCAAACTGAGCTGTATTTTCCTCTTCCTTTTCAACATAACCTCCAACGCTAGTTGAAGAAGCACCACTAATTTGAGAAACACCTAACTTTAGTACATTTTCTCTAGTTTTCATAGATTCTCTTGTAGATACTATAATACCTGTATAAGGTACTGCAATTCTAAGTATTGCAACAATTTTTTCAAACATTTCATCAGATATAGCATTTGAAAATTCATTTACATCTACTTCGTCAGCAGGTCTTATTCTAGGTACGCTTATTGTATGAGGACCTACACCATGTACGTCTTCCAAATGCTTTGCATGCATTAGTAAACCTACAAAGTCATATTTATATAAATTAAGTCCAAACAAAACTCCAATTCCTACATCATCTATACCACCTTGCATTGCCCTATCCATTGCTTCTGTATGATAGCTATAATTTGCCTTAGGTCCTTTTTGGTGAAGGTATTCATAGGTTGGTTTATGATAAGTTTCTTGGAATAATATATATGTTCCAATTCCCGCCTCTTTAAGTTTTTTATAATTTTCAACTGTTGTAGCAGCTATATTTACATTTACTCTTCTAATTGCACCGTTTTTATGCTTTATTCCATATATTGTTTTAATGCTTTCTAACACATATTCTATAGGTGAATTTATTGGATCTTCCCCTGTTTCAAGAGCTAAACGCTTATGTCCCATGTCTTGTAGTGCTATAACCTCTTTAGCTATCTCCTCTTGGGTCATCTTCTTTCTTGCAATATGCTTGTTTGAATGATGATAAGGACAATATCTACATTCATTTACACAATAATTTGAAAGATATAAAGGAGCAAACATAACAATTCTTCTTCCATAGAATTTTTCCTTAACTTTCTTAGCTAGTGAATATATTTTTTCATTTATATCCTCTAAATCACTTTCCAAAAGAACCATAGCATCTTTATAATCTAAGCCCTTATATTCTTCTGCCTTACTTAAAATAGACTCAATTAAATCTCTATTTAACTTGTTATTTTTAGCATACTCTAAAGTAGTCAATATTTCTTCATTGTCTATAAACTCTTCAGCAATCATCGATTTACTATTATACATACTTACCTCCATTACGCCACTTAGTGGCGTCACAAAAATTTTAGAGTGAAATTCATTTCACTCTGTAAAGATGTTTTTCCTTCACTCTTTTACCCTAAAAAATCCTATAACGGAATCCTATTTAATTCCTTTATCTGATTTTCTAGTTTAATTCTTTGAAGTCTTATATTTGTTTCTGCTAAATTTGACGGGTATATTTCATATAAGGCTTTGTATTCATTAGGCGTTATCTTTTGCATTATAACATTAGCACCGCAAGAAAAAATATCAACTTTTTCCTTATCATTAATTACACCAAGCGAAGTAGTAGCTGGAAGATTGATGCTTGGCATCATAATACGTGCAAGTGCAACAGCTCTTTTAGTCATTTCAGTGCTTCCATGTTCACAGTCTTTCAAAAGTGTATTAGGATGAGATATAAATGTTCCTATACCAGCCATATCACAACCTATTTCCTTTAACAACATTAAGTCCATTGCTATAGTTTTTGTAGTTTGATTAGGTAATCCAACCATGAAGCCACCTCCAGTTTCATAACCTAATTTTTTAATAATTTTTAGGCATTGTATGCGTTCTTGAAGTGTTCCACATGGGTGCAAATATTCATATAATTCGTTTTGGGCAGTTTCATGCTTTAACAAATACCTATCTGCTCCACATTCCTTTAGATATGCATAGCTATCATAATCCAATTCACCACAGCATAAGGTAATGTCCATGTTTAATTTTTTAATACTTTTTACAATCTCACCTAATATTTTAGGAGTATAATAATTGTCTTCTCCTGATTGAAGCACAATTGTTTTATATCCATTTACTGCTGCTTCATAGGTAGTTGAAATTATTTCTTCAGGTGACATTCGATATCTTTTAACGCTTTTGTTTGTGCAATTAAGTCCACAATACTTACACCTTCTTTTACAGTAGTTAGAGAATTCAAGTAAGGCTCTAATATGAACTATATCTCCAACATTTTCTTTTCGTATTCTATCAGCCTCTAAGTAAACTTCTCTAAAGTCCTCAAGATTTAATAAATCTACAATTTCATCAATCGTATATGCCACCTTTAAAACCTCCAAAAAAAATCCTTATACCCGCATTAGGGCATAAGGATAGCATACAAATCCATTAATATTACTTCTTATCTTGGCAACAGGTAAAACCTATATACTTCAGATAAATAACTTTGTTATGTCACCCTCATCGCAGGCATTTGCCCTAAATTCAGAATATAAACATATTGTAGCATATTAATTCATAATAGTAAATAATAATTTCACTATTAAATGGTAATAAAAACTTTTTTAATATGCATACTTTGGTTTCTTATCAAATGTATGAATTGTATCAATAAAACGTATAGTTCCAGACTTTGAACGAGTAACCATAGAATATGTTTTAGCTCTGTTATTAGCATAATATCTAACACCTTTTAGAAGTTCTCCATCCGAAACTCCTGTAGCTGCAAAAATTATATCATCACCTTTTGCTAAGTCTTCCATAGTTAAAACCTTATCCCACTTTTGAAGTCCCATAGCTAGACATCTTTCTTTTTCTTCTTCATTTTCTGGTGCTAGCATACCTTGGAATTCTCCACCTAAACATTTTATAGCCGCTGCAGCTATAACACCTTCAGGTGCTCCACCCTTTCCAATAAGCAAATCAACACCTGAATCATCAAAACATGTAGCTATGGCAGTTGCAACGTCTCCATCACCGAATAGTTTTACTCTTGCTCCAACACTTCTAACTATATCAATATATTCTTTATGTCTTGGTCTATCCAGCATAGTTACAGTTATATCACTAACATTTTTACCAAGCGCTTTTGCCAGATTATAAATATTAACTTCAAGAGGTGCAGTAATATCTATTATTCCAACTCCTCTAGGACCAGCAGCAATTTTATTCATGTACATATCAGGCGCATGTAACAAACACCCCTTTGGAGCTACAGCAACTACTGCTAAAGCGTTTGGTAGTCCCTTTGCTACAAGATTTGTACCATCTAAAGGATCCACAGCTATATCTATTTCGGGATTTCCTTCACAGCATCTTCCTATTTTTTCACCTATATACAGCATAGGTGCTTCATCCATTTCTCCCTCACCTATAACAACAGTACCACTAATATCTAAAACCTGAAACATACTTCGCATTCCATCTACTGCCGCTTGGTCAGCGATTTCTTTGTTGCCTCTACCCATATATTTAGCACTTCCAAGTGCTGCGGCTTCAGTAACTCTGACTATATTTAATGCTAACTCTCTATCCATTAAAAATCTCCTCAAAAAACATATTATTATATAAACAGTATAACACATTCATCATATTTTGTGAATAGTGATATAATAATAAATAAAAATATATTTTATCATTAACAAAAAAATATTTCCATAAATATGGAAACATTTTTCTATTTATATTTATTTATTAATGCTTAATATCTCTCTTGCTTCGTTTGGTGTAGCTATTTCTCTTCCTAATAATTTAGCTAACTTAACTGCCTTTTCAACCATTTCACCATTAGATTTTGCTAAAACGCCCTTTTCTAGATAAAGATTATCTTCAAAGCCTACTCTAACGTGTCCACCCATTGATATAGTTGCAGCAGCTATGTGCCATGCATTTCTACCAAGACCAGTAGCTGTCCAAGTAGATCCTGCTGGTATACTTCCAGCCATAAATACTAGGTCACGAATTGTAGCAGACATTTGTACTCCAAGCACAAAGTCAAAGTGTAAAGGATGAACTAATAGACCCTTTCTATCAGCCTTTAAAGCTATGTCAATCATACCTTTATCAAACACTTCAAGTTCAGGCTTAATTCCTCTTTCCTTCATAATTTTAGCAAAATTGAATATAGTGTTATCAGTATTAACAAATATTTCATCTCCGCCAAAGTTACATGTTCCACAGTCTAAAGTAGCAAACTCAGGTGTAGGCACAATGTCTGTAGAAGCTAATCTCTCTAAGTCTGTCATGCCTACTGCTCCACCTGTTGAAGGTTGAATTATAACATCTGGACATACTTTTCTTATAGCATCTACTGCCTCTTGAAATCTTTTTGTCTCCTGTGTAGGTGTTCCATCATCCCATCTAACGTGAAGATGAATTATTGATGCACCAGCATCATAAGCTGATTTTGCCTCCCTAACAATTTCTTCAATTGTGTATGGAACTGCAGGGTTTTGTTCTTTTGTTACTTCAGCACCACAAATTGCAGCCGTAATAATTAATTTTTCCATAGAATCCTCCTAATTAAATTTTTTTGCCTAATATTATTCTAACCTAAGTACACATTAAAGTCAAATATCAGTTACCAACAATATTCTTATTTTATACTACAAAATGAGTAAGTCCATAATTTGTTAGTTTCATAACTAATTTAGCCATATCTGCGGGCGGAATATTGCTATCTTCACTTAGCCACTTTTGTATCATACCAATACTACCTGTTGCTGCAAAGGTAAAAACATATTCAACTATCTTTTCATCTATAATTTTTTTAGTCTTTTGCTCAGCAATAAACCTTGTTTGCACTATCATCATAATGTCTTTTTGGAATTCAATATCACCATTAGTTCCAAGAAGAACACGGCAAATCTGTGCATTCTCTTTTATATATTCAAATATTTTAGTCATAACTTCAAGTGCATATGAATTATTTGTCACAAATGAAATGCTATCAAGATATGAGTTTATATCATCTATTATTTCCTGTTCCATTTTTTTTAGTAAATCAAATTGATCATTATAATGTGAATAGAAGGTCGCGCGATTAATATCTGCATCTTCACATAGTTCTTTTATTGTAATTCTAGAAACAGGTTTATCCTGCATCAGTTTTGTTAAACTTTCTCTCAACACCATTTTCGTATATTTAACACGTCTATCAGCTTTTTCGTTTTTCATAAAATCCTCCCATTATGCCACGAAGTGGCATCACAAATAGCGTGAATGTCTTTTTTTACGCTAACACCTTCCATAGAAAAATTTTCTTTATATTTGATAATTTCCATACATATTATTAAATTATGTATATTATTCATCAAAATGTACTTATCTGTTTGTTGATTTATTTACATATTGTTAATATACTATACTTGTGTATATAAGTCAACAAAATGTCGATTAATGGAGGTTATCATGGATTTTTTTATAAGACATCTGTTACACAATAAGAAAAAGGTTGTTATATTTTCACTAATTTTAGCTGTCATAGGAGCAATATTATCCTTAACAGTAACAATTAATTATAGTATGGTGGATTATCTACCATCTGATGCAAAGTCAACAAAAGCTCTATCTATTATGAAAAAAGAATTTACTCAATCTATTCCTAATGGTCAAGTAATGCTAACTAACGTTTCAATACAAGAGGTTATAGATTATAAAAATAAACTAAGTAATATAGAAGGAATAACTGAAGTATTATGGCTGGATGACGTTGTAGATATAACTATTCCAGTTGAATTCTCAGATAAAAAAACTGTTGACTCTTATTATAAAGATGGTAATGCATTAGTTTCCATAACAACTAAATCAGGAAATGAAATTAAAACTTTAAATTCCATATATGAGGTAATTGGTGAAAACAATTCAGTTTCTGGAGACTTAGTTGATATAGCTACCCAACAATCAATGGCTACTAGTGAGCCAGCTAGAGCAATGATAATTTTAATACCCATAATTATTATAATTCTTCTTATATCTACTACAAGCTATGTCGAGCCAATTTTATTTTTACTAACAATAGGTATTGCAGTGCTTATAAATCTTGGTTCTAACATATTCTTAGGTGAAGTTTCCTTTATTACTCAGGCTATAAGTCCAATATTGCAATTGGCAGTTTCACTTGATTATGCAATTTTTTTACTTCACAGCTATGAAGGCTATAAAAAGCAAACTGACGACCTTAATGAAGCTATGAGGCTAGCTATTAAGCGTTCTATTTCAGCTATTATGGCTAGCGCAGCTACAACTTTATTTGGCTTTATAGCATTAATGTTTATGAATTTTAGAATAGGCTCTGACCTAGGAATTAACCTTGTTAAGGGAATAATATTCAGTTTTCTTTCTGTAATGATTTTTCTTCCTACATTAACTCTGTGCTGTAATAAATGGATTGAGAAAACTAGACATAAAAAAATATTGCCTGAACTTAAAAACATAAGCAAGAAAACTTCTAAGCTTCGTATTGTAACAGTAATTATTATTTGTATAATTCTTGTTCCGTGTTTTTTAGCACAAGGAAAAAGTACTTTTATTTATGGTATGGGAAGCAATCTTTCTAGCACCAGCAGAAGCAGCTATGATACTAAGATAATAAATGAAACCTTTGGAAAGTCAACTGCAATGGTATTATTTGTTCCAAAAGGGGATAATGCTAAGGAGGAAATATTGTGTGACGAACTGGAAATAACACCACATGTAACGAGTGTAGTAGCATATGCTAATACAGTAGGAACTGCTATACCATCTAATTTTCTAAGTGACGATGTACTAAATCAATTTTACTCTGAAAACTATAGTAGAATTATCCTTTATACTAATACTGAATCAGAGGGTGAAATTGCTTTTTCTACAGTCGATAATATTGAAAAAATTGTCAAAAAGCACTATGGTGAAGAATTTCTTTCACTTGGAAACAGCGTAAGTTTATATGATTTAAAAAATGTGGTTGAGAAGGACACAAGTGTAGTAAATTTAATTGCTGTTATTGCAATCACACTGGTACTACTCATTACCTTTAAATCTATTTCGTTGCCACTTTTACTTTTGTTAACAATAGAAGATTCAATTTGGATAAATTTATCGGTGCCATACTTCACGGGAAATTCCTTATGCTATATTGGTTATTTGGTTATTAGCACTGTACAGCTTGGAGCCACAGTAGATTATGCAATTTTGCTTACTGACCACTACATGAATAATAGAAAAACAATGACTGCTAAGGAAGCTATAAAAATGTCATTAGGTGACACCGCTAAATCAATATTTATTTCTGGCTCAATTCTTGCTTCCGCAGGATTTTGTCTCGGTATAATTTCAAGTGATCAAATAATTTCAGAGCTTGGCATTCTGTTAGGTAGGGGAGCCTTTCTATCTGTTGTTATGGTAATATTATTTTTACCAACATTGCTTTTATGTCTTGATAAGATAATACCATTTACTACGCTTAATCATAAATTTTATAAGGGAGGAAATAAGTTTGAGAACAAATAAAAAAACAATATTATCTATTTTATTAATTGCATTAATGCTTACTCAAATCTTTAACTCTAAAGTATTTGCTGAATCATCTGGTGCATTTTCTTCTAAAGAGGAGGTTGTATATAGTACTCTTAATACAGATGGAAAAGTCAATGGAATATATGTTGTCAATATTTTAGATATTACTAAATCTGGTACTATAAATGATTATGGTAACTATTTAAATATTAAGAATTTAACTAATCTTAAAAACATTAATTCTAATGAAGATAATATAACAATTAACGTTGAAGAAGGGAAATTTTATTATCAGGGCAATGCTAAGTCTACTGACTTACCTTGGATTTTTAATATAAAATACACACTTGATAACAAGGAAATACAAGCTAAGGATTTAACAGGCAAAAGCGGAAAGCTTAAAATCGAAATAGATACAACACAAAACAAGATTATAGACTCTTCATTTTATCAAAACTATATGATTCAAATATCTGTAACACTTGACAATAATAAATGTAAAAGCATAACTTCTGAAAGTGGAGTGTTTGCTAACTCTGGGAAAAATAAGCTTATAACATTTACTGTGATGCCAAATACTGATTTAAGTGCAAGTATTACAACAGATGTATCAGACTTTGAAATGAAGGGGATTACAATCACCGCGGTTCCTTTTTCTATGACCTTCGATTTACCAGATACAAAAGAAATGACAAAGGATCTTGTAACATTATCTGAAGCTATAACACAGCTAAATGCTGGTACAATAGGATTAGTGGAAGGTGTAAAATCCTTAAATATTGGAATGAATCAACTAAAAGATGGCTCAAATAATTATCAGGCTGGTATAAATGCATTAAACAATCAATCTAGTGGATTAACTGAAGCATCTAAAAATATAAATGATTCTTTAGGGACTATTAATTCTTCTTTAAATGCATTATCTGAGCAATTAGCCGTTGCTATGCCTAATACTGAAATTTCCATGTCATTGGCTCAGATCTCACAAGCATTAGGTTTATTAACAACTAATTACAGTTCATTTAATGATGGGCTTACAGCTTATACTGGAGGATTATCACAGCTAGCTACAAGCTACAATTCAATAAATGATGGCATTACTTCTATGGCAAATGGAACTGCATCATTGTATGGTGGTATAGATAAAATGGCAGCTGGTACAAATGAGCTCAATAATCAAACTAAGGATTTGCCTAATCAAATTGATACTGCTATCAATAAATTAATGAGCGAATATGATTTTTCTGATTACAAGCCGATATCCTTTGTTTCAGTAAAAAATCAAAATGTAAAATCTGTTCAATTTATTATATCAACAGAAAAAATAGAAAAGGAAAAAGTTATTGAAAAAGTTGAAGTGCCTAAAAAGGATACTTTTTGGGAAAGACTAAAAAAATTGTTTATTAGATAAATAATAATTTAGAGTAACAAGTTAGTGGATGTATTATTACTTCGATATACTTTTTTTACGAATCTAAGCGGAACAAAGCATATAAAAAACGTTTCTGATTCCGTGATTCGGTTTCCCTTGAATTTTGAAAACATTAGGGGATAATCCCCTAATGTTTGGAAGGGAAAATCTCATCAAGTCACATAAACGTTTTTTATATACTTCGCTATTCATAGCAACCGATAAACAAAGAAAAATAAAAGAGTTTTTCTTTGTTTATCTGCGTTTTTGGCAGGTTTGTCTAACAAGCTTGTAAGTCGGTGTAGTCGTGAAAGCACGCACTAACACAGTAAAAGGTCGAAGTAGTTTAAGTTCAGAGGTCGTGTAAAAGTAAAAATATATTATACCTTCAATGTCCTAGGTTATCACTCCGCTAAAATTTATCAGACTTTTTAGATAAATATGTATGCGTGAAATCCTAGTAGAAGAGCACACCAATACAGTAGAAAATCAAAGAAAACAACACTCTACTAAGCTTTCACTTACCAATACATTAGCTAAGCTAAATTCTTATTTTCTGTGTAAATACTCATACATAACTTCTTTTGGAACTAAACTTCCTCCTGTTGCCCATGCAATGTGGGTAGAGTTTTCCATGTATTCAGATAAGTCATAATCCTTAATGTATTTAGCCATTTCTTCACAGTTTAAGGATATAACTCCTTCAAATGCTGCACAGGCTGATGGTTCTATATCAATATTTTCACTATTATGTAGCAATCTTAATATGTCATATAGCTTATAGTCATCAACTGTGAATATACCGCTTAGCATGTTTTCCATGTACCTACCTACTAGCTTTGATGCCCTTCCAACAGCTAATCCATCTGCTTCAGTTTTGCCGTCTATATTAAAATCTCTTACACTTACCTTATCATGAAGCTTAGTAGCCATACCTACCAGCATACATGGTGCATGAGTTGGTTCAACAAAAAAGCAATGAACATTATCTCCAAAAACATGCTTTAATCCGAATGCTACTCCTCCTGGTGCACCACCTATACCACAAGGTAAATAAACAAATAATGGATGTATTTTATCAACCTCTATTTTCATTTCATCAAGCTGATTTTTCAATCTTAGGGCTGCTACGCTATAACCTAAAAATAAGTTCATTGAATTCTCATCATCCACAAAATAGCTCATTGGATTCTTTGATGATTCTAAGCGACCATTTTCTACAGCAATTGAATAGTCAGTTTCATATTCTATAACTTCTACACCATAGCTTCTAAGCATTTCTTTTTTCCATGCTTTAGCATCTACAGACATATGTACTATTGTCTTGAAACCAAGTCTTGAGCTCATAATTCCAATGCTAAGTCCCAAATTACCTGTAGAACCAACTTGAATTGTGTATCTACTAAAGAATTCTCTATTCTTATCCAAAGCAAGCACAGAGTAGTCATCAGTTTCTTTTATCAAATCATTTTCTAATGCCAATTTTTCTGCATATCTTAAAACCTCATATATTCCTCCCCTTGCTTTAATTGAACCTGCAATAGGTAAATGGCTGTCTAATTTTAATAAAAGTTTTCCCAAAATTTGAGTATTATATTTATCTTCAAGCGAATTTTTCATTTTGCTAACTTCTATAATTTCAGATTCAATTATGCCACTATTTTTTTCAGTTTCACTAAATAATGTTATAATTAGAGGTGCATATCTTTTAAGTCTATTCTCTGCATCATATATATCATCAATTTTTACATTAAAATTTTCCTTAATAGCGTTAAAGTTTTTAAAATCATCATTTATCCATAATGTTTCATTTAAATCGGCTACATTTTTTAAGCATTTATTATTTTGTAACACATCATCTAAATTCATATTTCCTCCCATCGCACCGCTATGTCATAAACTTAGTTTCGACAAATATTTCCTAGAAAATAATTTATATATTTACATACAGTTTATCATAATTTTTAAAAAATTCAATAAATAAAAAGGAGTCCAAACGCTCGGACTCCCTTATTTATAACATCCCTCTTAAAATAGACTGAATAAGAAAATAACACTAGAGTACAATCCCTTAAACTCTTCATATTATTTTCATTTCTATTATGTGTTTATTATAATATATTTTAGAATAAAAAAAACATTAAAACCCGGGAAAACGTTTTTTAATGTCCTTAAGTATTTGAAAACATTTTTTTATAATTACATAATGACAAAACTATCTTTTTATAAAAATATCTTGTATAAATAGTTCTTCTGTTAGCTCTGTACTTATTTTAATTTTTTCATTTTCTTCTTCAATATCCTGCAATATAGATAATCCATTTCCTCTATATTCGCCCTTAGTAGAAACTCCAATTTCATATATCTTAGGTGCTTCCTTATAAGTATTTGAAATAGTAATATTGACTTCTTCGCAATCTTCATCCTCATCAATTAATATGCTGATGTATTTTTCTTCAGAATCAACTGCACCTTCTATAGCATTATCCATTATTATACCTATTATATTCGCAATCTCTTTTGGCGAAATATTATTTATAGGAGATATTTCTCCTCTAATAAAGGCCTCTACTCTTAAACCAAAACCTGTTGCACCATTAATTTTATGAACAAGTAATGTTTTTAAGATGCTATCTTGAATTTTTTCTAAGCCTACATTAGCGCTTATTTTATTCTTTATTTTGTTTTTTAATATATTATCTATAAAATTGCTTATTTCCTTAGATTTTCCTTCTTGAGCGAAAGCTTTTACAGCTATTAATTGATTATTATGCTCATGCTCCTGCTTTTTAAGTTGTCCGGCAATTTTTTCTACATTAGAAATATAATTGTATATTGTATCATAATCATTTTTACTTCTAATTAGCTCCTTAATTTGAAATAGATAAACAATGCTCATAATGATATATGTTAAAAGCAGTATAACACCTATAATATATCTTTCGTTGAATATCTCTTCATTTTTTATGCTATAACCAATAAGAGCTAAAAATAATATTGATAATATAATATATACGATAATAATATTCATATTTTTTCTTTCAAATCTGTAGTCTTTTATTTCATCGAAAAAGGATTTTGATCTTATAAAATAACTTAAAAGAAATGAAAGCAAAAATAAAACTAAAGTCATTAGCATAACTATTGCTGGATAGTACTGAATGTATATTAAATCTACATTAAATATCTTTACAAATATTATTTCTGTAATTTCATTACTAATAAAAACTACAGTATAGGATATTACACTTATCAATATAGATATTACATTACCTTTTTTATAGACACTTCCAATAATAATAAAATTTATGATAACTATAAATACAGTTTTTACAATAAAATTTAAATTAGGCATATAGGCTAAAAATATAGCTATAATTAATGCTGCTGTAACAGATATGTAATTTATATACTTGTTTTCATTTAACAGCTTAGAAGGCAAAAATGCAACATATAAATAGCTTTTAACGAATGCTTGTAAAAAAAAAGCAAAACTATAGCTCATCCTTTAACTCCTTAATTTTCTTAGCTGAAGTAATAAATATTTGTCCATTTAACATGACTACTTGTCCACTTGAACTTATATGTCGAACGTGATTTTTATTGATAATTATCCCTCTAGAAATTTGACAAAATCTATCATCTAATTCTTCATTAATTTTTTCTATTGCCTTATATGTTGTATAAATCTCTTTGTTACAACAAGGGTCTAATACAGTTCTAATCTCAATTTTTTTACTGTTCTTAATTTTTTCTATAGAAATTATATGTTTAAATCTTATCCTAAATAACTCTTTGAACTCGTTAATTAAAAGAGAGCCACTATCTTCCTCTACAACCCTACTATCGATTCTTGTTTTAGCTTCTTCTACAGCACTAATAATATCTAGGCTATAATAGTTAGTTTTTTCTATGAAATCAACTGGCTTTATTTTATATTTATAAGTATTAATAATACCAGCTGTATAACTTGATAAAAATATTATTTCATCGTTATAGGCTCTAGCTTTTCTTATTTTTTTAGCAATTCCATATCCATCAGTTTTTGCATTTTGAAGCTCAATATCTAAAATATAAATAGTAGGGATATTATTATATAATATATATTCATGAAAATTTAAATCAAAATCATGAAATTCATAAAGCCTATATTCAAATTTAAGATTTTCTTTTAAACTTTTCTTTAATTTCACGCAAATTTGTGTATCATCATCACAAATAACGATATTAATCATAATATCCCTCCAGGTCAAGAATACATTTAATTAATTTCTATTTTAGCAGCTTTTTCAGGATAAAAATCATTTTGCAAGTCATATATATTGTGTGCTGTTGATTCCATTAATGATCTTCCTTCTAATGAATAAGTACGCATAAATCTGTTTTCATTAACAAGTGTCCAGTACTCTTTATCCCAAGTAAGGTATCCTACATCATCTGTTTCTTTTTCCTTAAGAGTAAATTCAACCTGTCTGTTATTTCTCATAAGGTTTATTAAATCATTAGCTGTAACTTCAAGTTCAACTTTATTTATTAAGTCATAAGCCTTCATAATTATGTCCTCCAAACATTAATTTAATAATAGTTTCAACTATATTAACAATATTAGAGTAATATTGTTAATATAAAACATTATATACTCTTTTACTGCCTAAAACAAGGCTATTTTATAAAATACGACATAATAAGCATATTTTTTAACTCTTCACTATTTTAATGTAACTTCAACAACAGTATCTATTGAATCAGGCAAGTAAGGTGTTTTGCTAATATTTACAAATACTGTATCAGGATAATTATTTACTATCCAGTTATTTATAATCTTTAATTCTGTACCATCATATAGTAAATGAATTTTTTCAACCTCATTTGCATTTACTCCATAAAGTGGAATATATCCTATGGAGTTCTCCATTATATGATAGTATAATTTCTTTCCGTTTTGTGTTATTCTACCATTTTCAGGTTTAGGCAAGCTAGAAGCCTTACAGCCATATATGCTTTTTTTATTATACTTCATCCAAGTACCTATTTCTATTAATATTTCAATAGATTCTTTAGGGATTCTACCATTGGAATCCGGACCTACATTTAAAAGCATATTACCATTTTTACTTACGCACTCAACTAATTTTTTTATGATTGTAGCCGCAGGTTTAAAGTTTTTATCAAGAGCTGTATAACCCCAATTGTCATTCATGGTGATACAAGCCTCCCATGCAAGCTCATTACCATCTTCATCAAAAAGTCCATTTGGAGGAATAATCTGTTCAGGGCTTACGTAGTCTCCACTATAAGGCTTTGGATTTTTAGTTGCAATAGAGCCAAATCCCTCACCGCTTACCTCTAAACGGTTGTCCACTATTATATCTGGTTGATAAGTTCTAACCATTTCCATTAGCTTTGTGGCTTGCCACTTTTCTCCCTTCATGTCTCCATATGAAAAGTCAAACCACATCATATCAAGCTTTCCATACTCCGTGCAAAGCTCTTTTATCTGTGCATGCATATAATCTATATAGTTATCAAAATTATGCACTTTGCCCTCATAATCTTTATTTGACCTCATTGGATGATGCATATCATTATAGTGAGGATAATCAGGGTGATGCCAATCAATTAAAGAAAAATATAAACCGACCTTGATTCCTTCTTCTCTGAATGCTTCTAAATATTCTCTAACAAAATCCCTTCCGGATTTAGTATTTGTTGATTTATAATCAGTTAACTTGGAATCAAACAAGCAAAACCCATCATGGTGCTTTGCAGTCAGAACAGCATATTTCATTCCAGCTTCTTTTGCAAGTTTAGCCCACACTTTAGGCTCATAGCTTTCGGGATTAAATTCTTTAAAATATTGTTCATAGTCCTCAATACTCATTTTTTCTGTAGAACGTATCCATTCACCACGAGCTGGTATTGAATAAAGCCCCCAATGAATAAACATGCCAAATCTATCGTTTTTAAACCATTCTATTCTTTTGTTATACGTATCTCTGTTAAACATGTTATATTTTCCTTTCATGAAGAAATTTTAAATATTATGTATATAATAACAAAACTAAAAATTAGTGTCAAGGTCGGTACAGGTGCACTGTCTTTATAAAAAAAGAAGGCTAATTTACCTTCTTTTAAAATCTTATTTAACTTGCTCTACAGTATATCCAGCTTCTCTTAAAAGTTCTACAATACCATTATGATTTAACATATGTCCTGCACCTACTATTAAGAAGTAATCATTTTCGCTATCTTCTTTAAGCATCTTTATAACACTTTTTGCCATATTTTCATTTCTGTCATCCCATAACTTTTTGTTAAACTCTTTTTCTAAATCATTTTTTGGTTCTACTGCAAACAATATACCCTCTAAGCTATGAGCATCTCCACTCTTCCAGAAATTTAACATTGCTTTTACAACTTCAACAGATTCTACAGTGCTTTCTTCACTATTGGTATCAGTAGCCAAAACCCCTAACAGCTGTGATTCTTGCAATTCAGCAGAAAAAGAATTAAACATATCGTATTGATATTTAGTTCCTTCGATTTCAATAATTGGTAATCTACCACTAGCTAATGCCATGAAATAAACATCAATTCCCATATTGCCACTAATTTCAGCTGAGGCTAGCTGTAAATTTTGTACTGTTAGCGTTGCTGCCCAAGGTTTTATTTTATTATATGTTTCAGCTGGAATTCCAACAGAATCCATAAACTCTACATATTTATCATATGTTTGTTTAGATATATGCTTATCAATAGTATCTTCCCCTTGATAAAACATTAGCTGCTGAGCATATTGTATTTCCTCTGGTTTTTGCTCTAAGATATTCGCTTCAACTACTAATGCTTGTGACTCAGCAAATGCAGATAATATATCTTTACTTAAAGGATATAAAGAATTATCACTGACATGTATTGAACCTAACAGATAAACTGTATTATCAGCGTCACTTACCTTCCAAAAACAACCCTTTGCATCTTGTCCCAATGTATATACTATATGATCAAATGCTCTCTTAGCAAAAACTAACATTTCTTCGTTAGTACATATTTCATCTAAACCGTAATTTCCTGCTGCACGACCATTTATAAGTGCATTATCAGCAAAATACTTTATAGCGCTATTATTATCATTTGAATTAACAGATAGCTTAATTATATTGTAAAGTCCCTCTATTATCTCTCCACGAGTAAGCACTGCCTCAAGCTTTAATTTAGATTCATAGTCAATACCAAATCTTTCTTCAAAGCTTTTTTCAATAGCCAAGAACTGACTTCCTACAATATCATTTGTATAGTTTATGTACGTTTCTGATGTTCCTAATCCATAAGTATATGCCATTTGAACATCCCAAACAGCCCAAGAACTTGGCGACTGCTCTGCTATATTAATTGAAGTGATTTCTTCTGCTGTTACAACTTGAACAAGCAACATTGAAAGAACACAAATCATGCTAATTAATCTTTTAAAAGTTTTCATTTTATTTTTCCTCTCTTAATATTAGTATAGCTTATTTTA
>DDAM01000037.1 GCA_002332905.1 Firmicutes bacterium UBA2058
GATGAACATCCACCAAATGTTTAAATATTTTCAAAACAATAAGCCATTGAAGATATATATTTATCTTTCAATGACTTCTTTGTTTTGAGATGTCTCTTAACTTAATGACATTGGCTTTGAAGCCTCTTTTTTAAAATTCTTTTTTATTATATATATTAATAGATATAAATATTGATAATACATATATTATTACAATAATAAATGGTAATGCATATAACGCTTTAATTATCATTTCTTCAGACGGTGGTGTTTTAACGATTTCTGGAAGAAGCATTATTATTATTGTTGGCAGCATTAAAACTAGAATCATCAACATTCTTCCTTTTTCAACACCGAACTTAAACATTATAGGCAGTAAAAGTGAAATAAATACTATTGATGCCCCAAATATTACAAAGACTATTGTTATATTATCCGTATTCATTTCAGTACCCATTAGTATCTGAACTATGAAATTTAATACAAGTGCAAATGATGATAAAATAAGCCCCAAAATATACTTAGATAAAACCATTTCAGTTCTTGAAACCGGCATTGTAAGTCCGTATTTATCCCAATTTGCTTTTTCATCGTAGGATATTGCAGTTATAGGCATCATTCCAAATACTATAAGCATCATAGCTCCAAACATGCTGTTGTTTTTAGTTGTTATCGATAAAAGAAAATAAAATACTACAAATACTCCTATAATTCTTGATTGTTTTTTTAGGTTTATAAAATCCTTTAAAATAAGACCTTTCATTTGATATTCTCCTTTACATAAAATAGCATTATATCTTCAATACTTGCCTTATCTATGATATATTTTCCTTTGAAGCTGTTTTTTAAAACAAGTGCTTCTACTCCAAATGAGTTTTTCCTATAACCTTTTATAATTGATTTATCTATGTTTTTAAAGTCTTCTAAAGAACATTTAAGTATGCCATAATCCTCTATCAAGCTATCTTTAGGCTCACTAAATATTATTCTACCTTTATGAATAAAGGTAACATAATCACAAATTTTTTCAAGGTCACTAATAATATGAGAAGAAATAAAAATTGAGTGTTCTTCATTTTGTATAAATTCTAAGAAAACATCTAGTATTTCATCTCTTACAATAGGATCAAGACCACTAGTGGCTTCATCTAATATTAATAACTTAGAATCATGTGACAAAGCTACAGCTATAGATAGCTTCATCTTCATTCCTCTAGAATAATCCTTTATAATCTTTTTATCTGGTAAAGAAAAGCCACTTAAAAGATTGTTAAATTTCTTTTCGTCCCATGTTTTGTATATGTTTTTCATGATTAAATTTATATTTGCAGCATTAATGTTTTCAGGAAAAAAACATTCATCCATTACAACACCGATATTTTCTTTTATGAAATTTAATTCTTTTTTATTATCTTTTCCTAAAATAGTTATATTTCCGCTATCTCTATGAATTAAATCTAAAATTAGTTTAATTGTTGTACTTTTACCTGCACCATTTTCTCCAATAAAACCCATTATACAACCTTTTGGCAGTTCTATATTTATATTATCGAGTTTAAAATCTTTATAATTTTTAGATAAATTAGTTATTTTAAATGCACTCTCCATTTTACTCTCCTTCATAAATTATTGTAAACATTTCAATTAACTCATCGAGCTGTAAGCCGCACTGATTGGCTATTTCTACGATATGAGTCATACTTGCTTCGATTTTTCTTAGATTTTCTTCCTTTATAAGATTAGTATTCTTGCTAGCTACAAAGCTTCCTTTTCCAGTCATAGAAGTGATAAAACCTTCTTTTTCCAGCTCTTCATATGCACGTTTAGTAGTTATAACACTTATACGAAGCTCTTTTGCTAAAACACGCATAGAAGGTAAGGTATCACCTTCATTTAGTTCTCCAGAAATTATTAGACCTTTGATTTGTGTGACAATCTGTTCATATATTGGCTGTCCACTAGAATTACTTATAAATATATTCATACTTTTCTCCATGGAAACAATTAATTGTTTTTTAATACTGATGTACATAACATAATATAATGTATATATTCATTATATACATTATTGACATTATGTCAATATATAAATTGTATATTTTTTATAAAATTTTTATGCTATAATTAAGATAACATAGATAAACGAGGTGTGAAAAAATGAATTTATTGGTTATTAGACATGGTGAATCAGAAGCAGATATACTAAATGTTATAGAAGGCAGAGCTGATTTTAAGCTTACTGAGTATGGTAAAAAGCAAGCAATGGCAATGGCTGAATGGGTTAAGAATAACTATAAAATAGATAAAATTATGGCTAGTCCATTAAAAAGGGCAAAACAAACGGCGAATTATTTATCTATTGCTACAGGAATTCCAGTGGAATATAACGAAGACTTAATGGAATTTCAAAATGGACTAATTGCTGGTTTATCAAGAGAAGAGGCTGATATAAAATATCCAAAGCCAGACTTTAGACATCCTCACACAAAAGTATATGAAATGGAAAGTGATTTAGAATTTAGGTTTAGAGCTGAAACAATATTGTCTAGAATAATTAATGAGAATGACAGTGATAGCAATATAGCTATAGTAGCACATGGTGGAATAATAAACATGCTTTATAGAAGTTTTTTGAATCTACCTAATAGTTCAAACATATATTTTCAAACTGGAGATACGGGAATACATAAATGGTATGCTGATAATGAAAAAAGATTAGTGATATTTTCTAACAGTACGAAGCATTTAGACAATATTTAGATTATAATTGAGAAATGGGGCTGTTGTAAAAATAGAAAAAACAGAAAAGCGGATTCCGAAGAGTCCGCAATCTAGTTACGCTTTTATTTACTTATAATGTATCTATTGCTCTTAAGTTTTGTTAAAAGGTCCATGAAAGTTTGAAAAAAGACATGAAAAGTATCATTTTTGATTTATTGACTTATATAATTAAAGGACTGCTGCAAAATAAGTTTGAACTGCTTCCCGTCAAG
>DDAM01000010.1 GCA_002332905.1 Firmicutes bacterium UBA2058
AAAAAAAGCCTTAGAATAATAGGATTTGTATTTTTTAAAGTACTTTGGATCAAAATAATAGCTATTTTTTTCTTTTTCTTTAATTATATTTAAAAATGAAATAACATCTCTTGGTCTACCAAAGCTATTATCAAGTAAATAGTTAATGATACTTTTGCCTTCAACCTCTTTAGGAAAAATCATCTTATAGATTTCTTTATTGGTTTTATCCATATAAAATTCATTAGAATTTCTAACCTTTAAAAGAAGCATTTCAATAAGAGGGTGTTCATAAGGAGAATCGTCATCAACCTTATTCCACCAATCCAGCTCTATATCTTTACCACCAATAGCCTTGTTAATATTTGAATCATTTTCGTTTAAATAATCTATGATGTCATTACGTATAAGTATAATAATCTTAGAATTACAGTCGTTTATCTTAGTAAATTCATTATTTATCTTCTTAGCTGTATTAATTAAGCTTGCTATACATATACTATAATTTCTATCCATTTTAGAGCTTACATCTAAACAATCTAATTCATCAATAATCAAAATCGTTTGCTTACCTTTTAGATTTTTTTCAACAAGAAGCTTAAGCTTTTCAAGCCTATCATAAAATTTCTTGTGTACATATTTACCTTCATAGGATAATGAAGAGCTAGTTTCACTTTCAACTTTGTTTAAGCTACCTTTGAACATACTGCTTATGCTATGTGAATCAGTGTATTCAATAAGCTTAAACATATCTGATTTTTTTTCTAAAAACCTTCGCAAATATTTTATATTAGAAAAAGGTAAAAATCTTTTAATACCTGTTTCCTTCTGAATTAGCATATTTGCTATGAGCTTATATAAAGTATATTCCCAATAAGTACCCATTTGATCAGCTGGAATCGAACTCTCTCCAATATCCAAAAGCTTCTGTAAGTTAATGTCACTTGAACCACAAATTTTACAATGATAATTATTACCCTTTTCGTCTATTATGCTTTTAATAAAATATGATAACAATGTTTTGCCAGTACCCTTTCTACCGATGATAACATATTTATTTCCATTAATTAGTCCATCAATAATCTCGTCCCGACAATAAAACAAATCATAAAAGTTCTTACATTTAGCTACCTCAGTTTCACCATCTACATCACCTAAGTAAATCTCAGACAACTTAATTTTTTCCCCCATAATTATCACCCAACCCTTTTAGCCCCCGCTATATGTAAGTAATATTTTACCATTTTTGATAAGCTAAATCAAATAAAATAAGTTGAAAATATATAGATTTAAATTAATCCTTATTATATAGATATGCATGGATTGCTGAATCTATTGAATTATACTCGAAAAATACATATGACAGGTTTTGACAATGTAATTATTGTAATAAAAAATTTATGTTAACTATATAAATTAAGCAAATTTGGTAAATAATGTAGAAAACACTTGTTTTTTATGCTATAATTAAAATAATGTAAATGGATAGGCAAATATTCAAAGAACCCAAAAAATATAAACATAACAGGTAAAAGAATAAAAATTAGTTATCGTTGCATTTAACTAATAAAGAAGTATCATAACCTTGAGCTACAAGGTAAGCAAAAACATTTGAATCATTTAAAACAACTTTGGTCTGATTGAAATGAGGATCCAACAGTTCCTCATAATCAGTTGGGTTAAAAGGTTGTAGCTTAGAAATCATGTTGTAGATGCATACCATCATCATTCTAGCTATAGCAATAATTGCTTTTTTGTGACCTCGACGTTTTTTGATGTGTCCATATTTGATAGCAAAGTAAGGTTGCCTTTTACTCTTGATTGCGGCAAGAGCACACTGAACCATCAAAGGTTTTAAGTAAGCACCAGCTTTAGCTATACGAACAGATTTTTTCTTGTTAGCAGATTCATTGTTAGCAGGAGAAAGACCACACCATGAACATAAATGTTTAGCATCATCAAATATATTCATATTAACACCAATTTCAGCAAGGATGATGGTTGCACTAAGTTCAGTTATACCTGGAAGCGAAGAAAGATATTCCACAATTTGATAATAAGGTTTTATACGAACATAAAGTTCTACTTCAGTTTGTGTAATCATGTCTTCTAGATAATTAAGGTGTCCACGGGCAAGCTCAAGTTTCTTTGCTTGATCTGTTTCAATGCAATAGCCTTTAATTGCTTCAATGATTTTGTCTGATTTAGCAATAGCACCTTTTTTGATAAGTTTACGAACTGCTTTATCTTCAATTGTGTCTTTGGTATTCGTAAGCAGGTAGGACATAATCTCAGTAGCTGTTTTACCAAAAGGGTCATATAGTACACTTGCAATTCCAATATTAGAAACGGTCATACAGTTTTGTATACGGTTTCTTTCAGAGGATTTCATACAGACTAGTTTAAAACGGTAGCGTGCTAGTTCGCTAAGCTGACGAAAATCTTTTGGTGGAATAAATGAGCATCTAACTAGATCAAATTTGTAAAGGTCAGCAATCCACTTAGAATCTTTTTTATCTGTTTTTTTACCTTTGATAGCTTTAACATATTTAGGATGTGTAAGACATACATCAATGTCATTTTCAAGGTAATTAAAAATAGGAATCCAGTACTTTCCTGTGGATTCCATGCAGACATGATAACAGTTGTTTTCAATTAGCCAATCGTGAAATTTTTGAATATCTGAGTTGAAAGTTGAAAAAGATTTTTGAATATACTTTGATATTCCGTTTTTGTCAGTAGTTACGATGGTTGCAACGATAACATTTTTATGGACGTCAAGTCCACAACAGATGGGGTAAGTAAGCCTCATCATAAGTATCACCACCTAAATAAAATAAGAATAGCAACATTGACTGTCATCCAGCGACTAAATAAACATGGTTTATTACCAATGATAAGAGTCCGGGCTCTATGTCCCACTTGTTTGTACTTGAAAGGATGACGGCACATATAATTATACGGGGTCGAAATAAATTCGCCACTCCTCCTGCCGTGCTCTGTAGTATATTGCTATTCTATAATAATATTTTAAACCTAAATGAGGAGAGGTACAACATTTTTTTCATTACTTGTTTGTGCCTTGAGCGAAGCGAAAGGAATGTGAAAAATTATGAAAAAAATAATCTACAATAAGCTCGTAAGAGATAAAATTCCACAAATAATAGAAGCAGATGGCAAATGCTGCACCTGTGAAATTTTATCAGATGAAGACTACAAAAAACTACTAGATGAAAAACTAACCGAAGAATTATCCGAATACCAAGAAAGCAAAGATATTGAGGAACTAGCAGATATGTATGAAGTTATGCTAGCAATAATTAAATCAAAGGGTTATACTAAGGAACAATTTGAACAAATCCGTAAAGAAAAAGCAGACAAACGAGGTGGGTTTAGGGATAAGGTATTTTTGAAGGAAGTTGTAGAGGAACAATAATTTTAAATGATGTCTAACAAATAAAAGTTAGTAAAAAAGAGACTATAATGAATTTTGAAATTTATTATCTATAGAGTGGTACAAAGTTGAATAAAAAAATGTATCTATTGATATATTTGCAGAAATAATAAATCAATATAAAAATATTAATGCTAATTAATAGCATATTATTGATCAATTATACGTATTAATACTATATTGACTGCGCATGACAGATATAAGTTATATATACTATGTGATTAAATAGTAACGGAATAGTAGTTCATTTGTTTGAGGTTTTAGTAAAAACAAAGTATATCTATAGAGGCATAGTGTCACTCTCTGATGCTCCTTATCAAGAGATACAAAACGGTGAGGACGGTATATCAAGAAAAGTGCGGATGTTTCCCCTTAAATTAGATAGCTATATGCTATTCTTGGACATTGTTAATGTTTTATAATAGGAGTATAAATTATACAGAATTTTTTTAAATAAGGGAGGACAATATGACAATCATAGTTAGTATTTTTATTGTAGCAGCTTTACTAATCTCACTATTTTTACCCAAAATTAAAGGTATATTTGGAGAAACTGTGGTAGCAAAACTGCTATCAGGTTTACCTGAAGATAAATATATTATACTTAACAACATAATGCTTAAAACTGAAAAAGGTACAACTCAAATTGATCATATTGTTGTTTCTATATATGGGATTTTTGTTATTGAAACAAAAAATTACAAAGGCTTAATTACTGGAACTGAGTTTGGGGACAAGTGGACTAAAAACATGTATGGTAAAAAGTATTATTTTTATAACCCACTTAAGCAAAATTATGGACATGTTAAAGCACTTGAAAAGCTTCTTGGAATTGAAGAAACAATGTTTATACCTATAGTTGTATTTTCTGTAAGTAGTGAAATTAAAGTAAAAGTAAGCAAGCCAATCATTTATACTAGTCAATTAAAGAAAACAATTTTAAGCTATAGTAATACAAAATATACGGAGCTTCAAATAAAACAAATAGCAGGAAGAATATTAAGCGCTAATGTAGATTCTAAAGAAAATAGAAGAAATCACGTTGATATGATAAGAACTACTGTAAATATTAAAAAGGCTAGTATTGCAAATAATATATGTCCTAAATGTGGAGGAAAGCTAGTTGACAGAAAGGGAAAGTATGGAGCATTTAAGGGATGTAGTAATTTTCCTAAATGTAGGTATATATTAAATAAATAATTCTAACTTTATAATACAAATGAATAGAGTATTTATTTTTTATAAAATCTCGGTAAATATTATACTGAGATTTTTTTATAAATAAAATAAGTTTTTGTTAAAAATATCAAAAATGTATGATATAATACTAACTTGACTGAAAATTAAAACGAGGGTAGGATTTTGTTTAAATTAAGAGAAAAAAAAGAAATATTAAATAGCTTAAAAAATGAATATGATAAGGCTGAACTATCAATGCTTGATTTGTTTTCACAAACAATGACTAAGGATGATTTGAAGGAATTGATAAGATATAATAACTATGGAGTTAAATTATCGCTTAATAAGCCTGAAATGTCAAAGGAGCTTGCTCAAGCTATAGAAGAAAAATTTATAGAAACTTTATGTGTTATAACATCATCAGAGCTTTTGGAGCTTGAAAAATTAGTTTTATATAATATGTCATTTGTTGATTTAGATAGTGATTTTGAAATGTTCAGACTTAAAAATAAGTATAGTCTCAAGGGTTTTATATATTTTTTAGATAGTAAGGAGCATTGTCCTGAAAAAATATTAGTTGTTCCAAAAGAGATTATTAATATACTTATTACAAATATTGATAAATTTGAATATGATGAGCTTTATAAAAGAGAAGAAGTAATCACAATTATTACTGGTCTCGTCAATTTATATGGAGTATATGAAATAAGTCATCTGAAATTTATGTTAGATAAGTTTGGGATAGAGAATATTGATGATAATTTTTTAGAGGAATGCTTTGTTAATTCCAATATTTTAAGTAAAGAATTTAATAAATTTAATGAATATATTGTCCACAAAGCAAGTATGATTGATATGTCATGTGTTGAGATTATTAAAAGTACAAAATCTAAAGAGTATTATATACCGTCATATGATGAGGTTATGAATTATGTAGATAATGGTATGGATACAACACGAAAAAGCTATATTGAAATGTTTGATTATTTAAAAAAGTTAACTAAAAACTCATATTTTGATGTTAATGATGTAGCATTTATGATATATGATTTATGTATAATGGATGCAAATATTCACGATATAATCGAAATGATAAATTCGAGTGAAGTTGCCTATGATACTGAAAATCAATTTAAAGAGCTATTGACTCTAGTTATGAATTTAAGTAGTGACAGTAGAAAATGGATAAATAGAGGTTATACTCCTAATGAATTATTAAAGCATAATGCAGATAATATAATTAAATTAAACAAGGAAAAAAAGAAGGTAGGAAGAAATGATCCTTGCCCTTGTGGCAGTGGAAAGAAGTATAAAAAGTGTTGTATGTTAAATAACAATTCATGACGAAATAAGATAATGTGTTATAGTAATTATAATATATTATCTTTTTTTATTTATAGTTAGAGGTTTAAATATTGAAATAACAGAGAAAATTATATATTTATCAAATATATTAAATAAATAATATATCACCCTAACATAGTAAGTACATATTATATTAAAAACAGTGAAGGAGGTTAATATTAAAAATGTATTATAAATCAAATTCATATGATGATGCTATGAATGCTTACACATATTGGGTTTACTCACGAATGCTAAAGGATAAAATACTCAATCAAGCCACTATTTTACAAGATTACGGACCAGATCCATTTATTATCGATATAGAAGAAGCAGCTGACAACAATAATTATTTTCGAGATGTTTTCTGGACTGGTAACCATTTACAATTAGCCGTTATGAGCCTTAATGTTGGAGAAGATATAGGTGCAGAAATGCATCCAAATGTTGATCAATTTGTGAACATTGTAGACGGTGAAGGATTTGTTGCAATTGGAGACAGTGAAGATAATTTAACACAAGAAGCAAATGTAACTGAGGGTATAGCAGTTATTATACCTGCTGGCAAGTGGCATAACATCACAAATATAGGCAATACTCCGCTTAAATTGTACACTATTTATGCACCACCAGAGCATCCCTTTGGTACAGTTCAAAAAACTAAAAATGAATCAGAATAATAGTTAAATGTCGAAATATATTATGCAACTTAACCAAATCCATTGGCAACTTAGCATACAGCTATTGTTTGCTGATGGATTTTTTTGTATACTATTAATATATTATGCATAATGTGAGGTGATATATTTGAAGATAACAGTTGAGCATGTTGATTGTGAAGAAAATGAGGTTGTTCTAAGATGCAAGAACATTGATGATGAGATGCTGGAAATATTAAGCATATTAAAGGAACAAACTCTTAAACTACCTGCTAAAAAGGATGGAAATGTTACAATGTTAACCCCACGTGAAATTCTATATGCTGATGCTGTTGATAATAAGGTGTTTTTCTATACTAAAGATAGTATCTATGAAGCATCTGAAACTTTGCAATTGATTGAGAGTAAATTTATTAATTTTGGATTTTTGCGAATTGGTAAGTCTCAGGTAGTAAATTTACAGCATGTTAGAAATCTAAAGAATCTACTTAATAGTAGAGTCGAATTGACTTTAAACAATAATGAAAAGCTTATAGTATCAAGACATTATGCTCAGCTTCTTAAAAATAGACTTGGCTTATACGATTAGATTAAAGGAGGTTCAGTTTATGAAAAGTTGGTATTATGCATTATTTGCTCGTGTATATGAAGGTAAAACAACTGGTGGAATATATTTTGCTTTTTATATTATGTTTTATATGCTTTTTTCTGTATTGAAATACGGATTTGTAAATCATTCTATTGATTTTATAACAATTATTCAAATGATTGTTTTGTGTGGAATATTAGGGTTGTTTCAAAGCGTTATATTTTCAAAGCATAATGTTAATATAAAAAGAGTGTCGATTTGGGCAATTATAAATATTAGTTTAACAGCATTTTTTATAGAATATTTTAACTGGTTTGATGAGTTTGGTAATTGGTGTAATCTTTTTATGTACTTTGTAAATATAATAGCTATATGTATGTTTTTTATAGCATTTAAAATAAGTATAAATTATGAAACGAAAAGAATGAACAAAGCTTTGCAAGATTTTCAATCAAATTATAAAAAATATTAATAGGAGGGAATATTATGTATGCTATTGAAACGAATAAGCTTACAAAGTACTATGGTAAGTCAAGAGGTATAATAGATGTTGACTTAAATGTTGAAGAAGGAGAAATTTTTGGCTTTATTGGTCCGAACGGAGCTGGTAAATCAACAACTATAAGAACTCTTTTGGGGCTAATACACAAAACAAGCGGTGAGGCTAAAGTATTTAATTTAGATTGTGAAAAAGATAAAAAGAAAATTCTAATGAATGTTGGTTATTTACCTAGTGAAGTGTTTTATTATGATAATATGAAGGCTATAGATTTATTAAATTACTCAGCTAGCTTTTACAATAAAGATTGCTCTGAAAAAATTAATTATTTAGCAAATGAGTTAGAGCTTGATTTAAATAAAAAAATTGAGGACATGAGTTTAGGTAATAAAAAGAAAACGGGTATTATACAAGGACTTTTACATAGTCCAAAGCTTATAGTTTTAGATGAACCAACAAGTGGGTTAGATCCTCTTATGCAAAAGAAATTTTTTGATATTATAATGAATGAGAACAAAAATGGGGCTACAGTTTTATTTTCTTCTCATATATTATCCGAGGTACAACGTATTTGTGACAGAGTTGCTATAATTAGAGAGGGTAAAATAATTCAGACTCAAAAAATTAGTGATTTGCAAAGGGATTCATATAAAAAGGTGTCCTTTACTGTTGCTGATGGTGAAGTTTATAATAATATCAAGCTTCAGGGTATTACAAACATCAATACAAATGACAAGAATATTAGCTTTATATATAAGGGTGATTGTAACTTACTATTAAATGAAATTATAAAATATAAGTTAAATAATATTGATATTTCTGATCCTGAGCTAGAAGAAATATTCATGCACTATTATGTATAGCAGGAGGGATTTGTATGAATATTTATTTGTTTGAGATAAAGGGTTTAATAAAAGCATGCTTTTGGTGGATTTTTAGTATAATAGCAGTTTTAGTAATTTTTATGACTACAGTTTACCCTATGTTTCAGGATGGAAGTAAGGAGTTAATTGAATTATTCAACAATTTTCCACCAGAATTTTTAAAAGCATTTGGCTTTAATTTAGATAATATGTTTGGTATGGAGCCGTTTTATGCATTTTGTTTTACATATATAGGATTAATGGCTGCAATAATGGCAGTATTTGTTTCAGTTGAGGTATTTTCTAGAGAGAAAAGAAGTAAATGTATGGACTTTATACTTACTAAGCCTATTAGTAGATTTGAAATTTATTTAAATAAACTATATGCTTGTTTAACTGTAATAGTAGTGAGTAATATTATTTATGTTATCTGCACATTATTTATATTTTATACTAAAATTGATGGATATAAATTTACTCTTGAAACTTTACAGCTTGTGTTAGCTCCATTTTTTACGCAACTAGTTTTTATGTCTTTTGGAGTATTTATATCAGTTGTATTTAGAAAAATAAGATCAGTTTCAGTTCTCGCAACATCAGTAGGAATTGTGGCGTTTATGTTATCTGCAGTTATTAATATGTTGGAAAAGAAATATTTGTTTTATTTAGCACCACTTAAATATTTTGATCCAGAGAGTATTATACATAATGGTGTATATGACTTAAAGCTTGTTGTTTTCGCAATTATTTTAATTATTGTAGCAATATTTATTTCAGCTAAAAAATATTGTTGTGAAGATGTAGATGCGATATAGGAGGTGTAATATGAATATTTATAAGCATGATTTGAAAACAAACATAAAGCCATTTATATTTTGGACTATTGGGTTAGCATTTTTAATTATTGTAGGAATGACTAAATTTTTAGGCTTTAGTGGAAGCTCGGGTAGCGAGATGACAGCTATTCTTGACAAAATACCTAAGGTAGTAATGATGGTGTTTGGAATGGCTGATGTGGATATACTAAGTGTTGGTGGATTTTATTCTGTTCTTGAAAATTATGTTATCATATGTACTATAATTTATGCTATCATATTAGGCTCGAATGCAGTTGCAAGAGAAAGTATAGATAAGACATATGAATTTATTTTTACTAAGCCTCGTACTCGCTTTAATATAATATCTACAAAGATTTTAGCATCATTTACTTATTTAATTGTATTTTGCATATTAAATGTATTTATTTCTTTTACTGCATTTTCTGTATTGGATATTAATAATACAATAGGTAAAGAAATGATACTATTTGCAATAGCAAATACACTTGTCGGAATATTGTTTTTTACACTATCAATATTTTTAGCTGCTACAGCTAAAAAATCTGAAAAGGGTATAAGTATTAGCTTTAAAATATTTTTGATTACATATATTGGTTCAATATTTTATGATGTATTTGAATGGCCATCATTTATAAAGGTTTTAATACCATTTAAATATTTTGGTGCAGTGGATTTATTAGCTAGTAAAATTGATATTGTGTTTGTTGCACTTAGCTTAGTGTTAAGTGGAGTTTTTTTAGTTTTAGCTTTTAGAGCATTTGAAAAGAGAGATTTAATGGCAATATAAGATGACGGTTTATAACAAATTACTATAAAGACAAATATTGGATAATATGCTATAATAAATATAGCATATTATTTTTTATATCTTTATTTTAGGCGCCATATATACTTTAATAATATTATTATAATTAATTGGAATGAGGAGGTTTTTATGTCTAATTTTTTTGAACTTATCAATAAAAGAGAAAGCTGTAGAAGCTACAGTAATAAAAAGGTTTCTAAGGAGCAATTGGTTAAATGTATAGAAGCTGCACGTTTAGCACCTTCTGCTTGTAATTCACAACCTTGGAGTTTTGTAGTAGTAAATAGCGAGGAAAAATCGCCACTTGTTGCTAAATGTATACAAAGTATGGGAATGAACAAATTTACAAATGAAGCTCCTGCATTTATTGTAGTGTGTGAAGAGAATGCAAATTTATCAGCTAGCCTTGGTGGACTTGTAAGAAAACAGCAATATGCTCAAGGCGATGTAGGTATAGCAACTGTAAGTATATGTTTTGCTGCAACAGAGCTAGGGCTATCTACTTGTATACTTGGATGGTTTGACGAGAAAAAGCTTATTGAAACCTTGAAGTTATCAAAGGATAAAAGAATTCGTCTAGTTATAGCCGTTGGTTATGCTAAGAATGAGAATATACGTGATAAGAAGAGAAAGTCAATTGATGAGATTATGACGTATATTGATTAGTATATATTATTATGGATAATAAAATAGATTATAGGGGTATTGAAGCAGTGATAAAATATAATAAACTTATATTTTTAATTTTATTAATAGCAATGACCTCAATTTTAGTAGGATGTAGTAAAAATATTATTGATACAAATAAAACAATTGCATATGACACTGATATTAATAAATCAAATGATAAGAAAGATAATAATGATAAGGTTGAAAATACAGACAAAACAGATGAGGTTAAAAGCGAATCAAATAGACCTACCGAATTGATTTCTTGGATTGGTGAGTACGAGATACAACCAGATTATAGTACATTTAATGATAATGCAGAGTACTCATCAAAATATGGCTTAGTGTCTGTAAAATCAAATAATAAATATGGTTTTATTAATACTAAAGGTAATGTTGTAATTCCAGTGATTTATGATGAAATTGGTTGTCATTCCTATGCTTATGGAGGATTTGATACATATTTTTATGAAGGGAAAACAGTAGTAAAAAAGGACGAAAAATGGGCTTGTGTTGACAAAAATGGGAAATTTATTACTGAATTTGTTTATGATAGGATAAATAATTTTCAAGAAGATTTAGCTGTAGTTGAGCGTAATGGGAAATGGGGTTATATTGATGAAAATGGTATAGAAATAATTAAACCAATCTATGATAGTTGTTTAGACTTTAGTGATGGATTAGCATCTATAAGATTAGGAGATAGAGAGGGATTTATTGATAAGCAGGGTAATCAAGTAATACCTTTAGAATATGATAGCACATTATACTTTAGAAATGATATAGGTTTGGTTATAAATGATAACAGATGTGGTGTTATAGATAAAGATAATAATTTTATAATTCCATGTTCATATGAGTTTGTGTCTGTAGTGGATGATGAAGTAATTGCTGTATATGATAAAGGACAGGTTGGATTATTTAATATCAATGGAGTAGAGTTAACTCCACTTGCTTATAGGGACTATGGAACAGAGTTTATGATATTTGCCACTCCTTTAGCAGATGGTGTGTATATAATGGCCAAAGACTTAGGAGATAATGTTTATTTTGGGATTGTAGACAATAAAGGGATTGAAAAAACACCTTTTATGTATTCTAGCTTTGGAAAATTATCAGAAGGGCTTCTTAGGGTAGGCAAAGGTGGAGAATTTCAATGTTATACAGAAAAGGAGAGATTTGGCTATATTGATATTAATGGTAAGGAGATAATTCCATGTGAATATTCTGATGCTGATAATTTTTCTGAAGGACTAGCAGCAGTTGCGAAGGATAACAAATGGGGCTTTATTGATACAAAGGGAACGGAAATTATACCATTTAAATATGATTACTGTATAAACTTTTCAAATGGATTTGCATTTGCAAAAGTTGGTGAAAAATGGGGAATTATAGGTAAAGATGGAAAGGGAATTACAGAGTTTATTTATGATGAACCTTCTTACTATAATAATGATATTATAAAAGTATCAGTGGGTGGAAAGTATGGATATATAGATAAAACTGGAGAAGAGATAATTCCAACTATTTATGATTCTGTAAACTATTATCAAGAGCAAAATGTTGTTATTGTTGAAAAGGATGGGAAAATAGGATGTATAAGTTTAAATAATTAAGGGGATTAATTATGAAAAATATTTTTAAAATAAAAGTTTTATTACTTATTATATTAGTAACCGTATGTTTAACAGCTTGTAAAAGTGAAACTATTGATGTAAATAATATTGATAAGGAGGAAAATACAATAAGTAAGGTTGAAGAAAATTTCGAGAATAACAAAAATTTAGATATAATCAGCGATAATGATGCAATAGCTGATGATGAAAAAAATGATGTGTTGGTTACATGGTTAGGTGAGTATGAATTACAGATTGACCGTAGTTATCTCATTAGTAAAGAAGAAATGTCTATGAATCATGGTTTATTGGTAGTTAAAAAAGATGACAAATATGGCTGTATAAGTATGGATGAAAAAGAAATAATTCCAATAATATATGATGAAATAGGCTATTACTTCGGTGCCTTTGGAGGTTTTTATTCGTATTTTTCTGAAGGTAAGACTATAGTAAGAAAAAATGAAAAATGGGCTTGTATAGATAAAGATGGTAAATTTATAACTGAATTTATATATGATAATGTCAAAAATTTTAATGAAGGGATAGCAGCAGTTAAAAGAGATAGTAAATGGGGATATATAGATGAAAATGGAAAAGAAGTAATTAAACCTATTTATACTAGGGCTTGGAATTTCAATGATGGAATGGCTTCTGTTTCGATGGGAGATAAAGAAGGATTTATTGATAAGCAGGGTAATCAAGTAATCCCATTAGAATATGATTCGGCATTGTACTTTAAAAATGGTTTAGGTGTGGTTAAACGAGGAGAAAGCTATGGTTGTATTGATAAAGAAAATAATATTATTATACCATTTTCATATGAGAGTGTTTCAATAATTGATGATAAAATAGTTGCTACTTATGACAAAGGAATTGTTAGGTTTTTTAATTTAAATGGAGTAGAGATATCTCCATATGAATATTTTGAATACGGTGCACATTTAGCTGCTTATGCTACACCGTTTATAAACGATACATATATTGTGGCAAGGATAGTAAATGAAAAGGTTAGGTTTGGAGTTATAAGCAACACAGGAAAAGAGATAATACCATTTTTATACTCTAATTTTGGTAATTTATCAGAGGATTTAATATCTGTTGGCAAGGATGGCATCTACCATTCTGATAGTCCTAATGAAAAATTTGGCTTTATTGATATTAATGGAAATGAAATAATTCCGTTTGAATACACTGATGCAGGCTCCTTTTCAGAAGGCTTAGCGGCAGTTTTAAAGGATGGAAAATGGGGATATATAAATAGTAAAAATCAAGAAGTTATACCTTTTAAATATGATTACTGCATGGAGTTTAAAAATGGACTTGCATTTACTCGAATAGGTGAAAAATGGGGAGTCATAAATAAAGATGGCAAAGAAATAACAGAGTATTTATATGACAATTGGTCAAATTTCAAATATGATATAGCAGGGGTAACAAAAAACGACAAGGAAGGTTACATAAATAAAGATGGTATTGAGATAGTGCCAGTTATTTATGATTCTGCAAACTATTATCCAGAACAAAATGTTGTTATTGTTGAAAAGGATGGAAAAGTAGGCTATATAGAACTTATATTAGAAAATAAAACTAATTAGAATAGGGGGGTATAAAAATGAAAAAGTGTGTTATTTGTCGCAATGATATTTTAAATGAAGATCCAGCAGTATTATTTGAGGTAATAGAAGGAAATACAAATGAAATATGTTCAAATTGTGAAAATCAAATAGACATAATGGAAGGAAGCGAAGATATAAAAGAGGCAAAATCTGCTGTTAATTACCTTTATACCTGTTATCTAAGTAATGGTGATGAGAAAGTTAAGGAAGTTTTGAAAAACTTATTGGATGTAAATTCAAAGGATTTAATTAATAAAGAAAAAGAGAAGGCAAGCAAGAATCCTGTTGATATTACTAAAATAGCTGATTATTTTAGTGATAACAGTTATTCTGAAACTACAAATATAGGTAATTGGATAAGCATTCTTAAAATTGTTACATGGATATATGTAGTTTTTTTATCAATAGCATCGTTAACTGTTATTTTTACATCTGGAGGACTTGGTATATTAACATTTATTGCATATTTCTTAGCTATATTAATGTTTATAGCTATAGTAAAAATTATTGTAAATATGTCTGAGGAAGTAACTGAAATAAAGAAAATGCTATTAAGTATCAAAAATAAAGATATATAGCTTATTTAAAAATTATCTGCTACAATAAAAATATCAAGTAAATTTTATAATTAATTGGAGGATTAAAATGATTAAAACTAATAAGGACAAAATTATAAAATTATCAGTACAAGGAGAAATAAGTGCTCCTATTGCATCGGCCGTTGGCAAGGTGTCGTCTGATGGGACTATTTTTAATCTACCAGGTACAGGCGGGATTACATATAATTTGAAAATTGGTGATTATGCCTGTGGTTTTAATTGTGACCATGCCGAGCCAGGTGTTTCTGTAAAGAATTATGATGAAAATGCAAATAATGCATTTAATTTCTATTCATGTGTAGGAAATGAGGCTACAGTTATTAGTGGAGATGCAAAGGGTTTAAAGGGTTTTGTGACAGGAACTCATGGTGGTATTGAGCATGTTTTAATGTACTTCGATGAGGATACGATTGAAAAGCTAAATATTGGAGATAAAATTAATGTTAAATCCTTTGGTCAAGGTTTGAAACTTTTAGATTATCCAGAAATAATGGTTAAAAACATAGACCCTAATCTTCTTGAAAAGCTGACTATGGAAGAGCGTGGTGGGAAATTAATTGTTAATGTTGCTAAGATAGTTCCGGCGCATTTGATGGGTTCTGGAATAGGTTCTCATACTAGCAATAGAGGAGATTACGATATATCGATGTTTGATAGAGAAACGGTTGAAAAATATAATTTACAAGACTTAAGACTTGGAGATATAGTTTTTCTTGAAAATAGTGACAATACCTTTGGCAGAGATTATTTAACAGGTGCCTGTACCGTAGGAGTTGTTGTACACTCTGATTGTATGATTTTAGGTCATGGCCCTGGAGTAACTACTCTAATGACTTCTAAAAAGCCAATAATTGAACCAAGAATTGATAAGAATGCTAATATAGCTGATATATTATTGTAAAGGAGAAAATAAGATGAATGTTTATGAAAAAGCTATGGGTGTTATGAATGAACTTTTTGCAAAGGACTATACATTTGCCTTAGCAACTGTAAAAGATAACATACCTTCAGTAAGATTTGTAGATACTTATTTTGATACAGATAGTTTCTATATAGTTACTTATGCAAAAAGCCAGAAGGTTAAAGAATTGGTAGAAAATATTAATGTTGCATTATGCAATAATTTATACCGTTTTGATGGACTTGCATATAATGTTGGACATCCTTTAGAACCTCAAAATAAAGAGATAAGAGATAAGCTAATAAAGGTATTTGAGCCATGGTATTTTGCGCATAATAATGAAAATGATCAGGATATGTGTTATGTAAAGGTAGAATTGAAGCATGGCTTTTTCTATAAGGATGGCACAGGATATAAAGTTGATTTTGTAACAAAGGAAGCAAAAGAATCTCCATTTGAGTTTGATATCGTTCCTGTAGTATAAGTGAGTATCTTTAAAGAGGGTTAAATGAAAATTATTGATTTAAGCTATAAAATAACTGATAATATGCCAGTTTTTCCTGGCGATGATATGGTAATAATTGATGAAGCTAAAATATTAGACAGAGACTACTATAATGCCATAAGTCTAAAAACAGGCATGCATGTAGGAACTCATATTGATATACCTAAGCATTTAATTGCTGACAATAGAACTATTGATGAAATACCAATTGAGAAATTTATTGGCAAAGGTGTTTTATTAGATGTTAAGAGACAGGATATAATTGGCTATAAAAAAGAGTACGAAAATATGATTGAAGAAAATGATATTGTACTCTTGTATACAGGCTTTGCAGAATTATATTATGAGCCTAATAAATACTACAATAGCTATCCAGTTGTAGATGAAGATTTGGCTGAATTTCTTATCAGTAAAAAGATAAAAATGCTTGGAATAGATACACCTTCTCCTGATAAAGTTCCATTTAACATACATAAAAAGCTTTTTAAGCATGATATATTTATAATTGAAAATCTAACCAATTTAGGAGAATTAACTCATATTGGCAGCTTCGAGATTCATGCAGTACCACTAAAATTGAAGGCAGAAGCAAGCTTGGTAAGAGCGTTTGCTATGATAAATTAATAAGCTATTTCTATGCTTATTAATTTTTTTGTAATATTTGAGAACTTATTTTGTATAGTATTATATTGTAAATTATGGTAATATTGTTATAATATAATTCTGATTGTGAGGAGTAAATATGTATAAAAAAATTATAGTAATTATGTTATGTACAGTATGTACATTATGTACATTGATGATTTTAACTTCCTGCAATAAACAAAATGAAGCAAATTCAACTATTGACAACAAAATTTCTAACAATAACAATTCTTGTCAAAGCTATGAGCTTATTGCACTGAAAGCTGATAATCAGGGTATTGAGCTTTCTTCAGCCTTTCAATTATCATCCAATAAAGAAATAGATAAAAGCTTTATTAAGGATAATCTACAAATAATACCGGAAATGAATTACGAGCTTAAAAAAGTTTCAAGTACAATATATAACGTTATCCCATCTTCAGGTTTGGAAAACAACAAAATCTATCAAATTAAGCTAAATAACACTAGCAGTCCATATTCTTGGGCATTTCAAACAAAAAAACAATTTAGTGTAGAAAATACGATCCCCTATGATAAAAGTAGCTATGTTCCCATAAATTCAGGTATTGAGCTCTACTTCAATATGGGCAATTTAGAGCCTATAGATGAATATTTTTCTATTATTCCATATGTTGAGGGAAAATTTCTTTACAATGATAAAAATGTTGTTTTTGTATCTAAGAACGGCTTAACAGATGGTAAAAGATATACCGTCACAATTAAAAAGGGCTTTGGGGTAAAAGACAGTTCAGAAAAACTTTTAGAGGATTTTGTATTTAGCTTTGATGTAAATAGTAATAATTCGGAAATTCCATTTCATGGAGAAGATTTGATAAATATTTATTATAGCAATTCTAAAGTGTTTAAAGGCTACTTTGGAAATGAATATACAAATAGTGAATTTAAAATAGATATTTATAAGTTTAATAACGCTGATTCTTTTTCTAATAGTTTTAAAGAATATTATAAATCCAAAGAAATAAGTGAAAATCCTGATAGTTCTTCAATATTAGCAAGAGTTAATACAATATATCAAAAACCATATATGCAGCCAACATCTTACGCAAATGAAGGAATATTTGAGCTTCCAAATGAGCTTGATAAGGGATATTATCTTTTGAACATTAGCTTAGAGGGTAAAGATTTTAATTGCTATGAATTTTTACAAATAAATGACATGATGATGTATAATGCTGTATTTTATGATAAAATTTTATTATATGCTGTTGATGGCAAAAACAGTCAAGGAATAAACAATGCTGAGGTGTTTATTAATGACAAAAAGATTGGTAAAACTGGTAAAGATGGAATAATAGTAAGTGAAATAAATGCAGAAGAATTAAAAGAAAACTTAAATATTATAAGGGTAAAAGCAAAGAACTATAGTGATTTTATATATGTAGAGAATTTATACTCTAACAGATATTATTATGATTCTCTATATTCTAATATGTTTAAGTATAATGCCTATATGTATACAGACAGAAGTGTTTATATGCCTACAGATACAATAAATATATGGGGTTATGCAAGACTTAAGGATGGTTCTAAGGTAGATAAGGTAAAGCTGGAGCTTGTAGAGACAAATACAGATATAGTTATTGATACTAAATATGTTGATTTAAATGACGTTGGTACCTACCAGACTGAGTTTTCGTTAAATTATTATACTGGTGATTATTGTAAAATAAATGTATATCACAACAATAAAATAATTTATACAGATTACAGAGATATTAAGGAATATACAAAACCCTTATATTCTATAATAGGTAAATTTGATAAGGAATTTATTTATAGTAAAGAGCCTTTAAAGCTTAAGCTTAATGCCAAATTCTTCGATGGATATCCTGCAAGTAACATTGAAATTCGATATGGAAATGACTATAACATTTTTTATGGAGGCAGTAGTGAATACAAGGTTGCTACATTTGATAATAATGGTGAAGTATCATTGGATATTGACACGCACAGTGATAGTACTAATTGGAGACCTCAAAACGCTGTAATTTATAGTTCAAATAACACTGCAGAGGAAACAACAATTAGTAATTATAATAACTATACGGTTTTTCCAAAGCGTCAGATGCTAGAGATTGAGGGGAACTATGATGGCAGTGGTTCATTTAATGTGCTTTTACATGAGCTTGATAATTCATTATATGGTTCGGATAAATATGTAGATTTCAAAAGCTTAAGAGGAAAGCCAATAGATGGTAATGTTAAAATCACGATTTTTGAATATTACTACGATAAATATAAAGAAAGTGAATATTATGATTTTATTAATAAAGTAAATGTTACAAATTATAGATACGAAAGCAAAGAAAACATTGTTTATGACAATGTTATAACGACTTCAGATGGATTATCTAATATTACTATACCAAATTATAATAGTGAAAGAGATTATAGAATTATAGTAAGCTATGATGACGGAGATGGAGGAATAACTGAGGAAAGCTATTTTAGAGGAACTTTTTATCCATATTCAAGAAATTATTATTACCTAAATAAAACTGTAGATAAAGAAAAATATAGATTAAATGAAGAAATTGAGCTTTCCTTAAAATATAAAGACAATGATGTAGACAATATAAAGGATGATAAGCTTTTAGTTTTAGTTACCGGGAATGGTTTAATTGAATATAAGCTCTTAGATGATACAACATTTAAATACAATTTTAAGGAAAGCTTTATACCAAATGTTATATTTAATGGTGTGTATATTAAAAATGGATATATGTACCCTGTAGATGGTTGGTTATCGTTAAATTATGATTATTCAGAAAGACAGATTTATTTTGATGTCACTACTGATAAAGAAGAGTATAGACCAGGAGAGGAAGTTACTTTAGATATTAAAGCATATGATGAAGACAAAAATCCTATAGAAACAGATGTAAATATCAGTGTTGTCGATGAAGCATATTTTGCTGTATTTCCTCAAGATGTAAACATATTGCGGAATATTTATAGCTATTATTACAGTACTGGCTTATTAAGTACATATCTTTCAAATAGAGAAATAACATTTGATGATGGAGCTGAAAAAGGTGGTGGCGGTGGAGGAAATGAGGGAATACTAAGAGAGAATTTTAAGGATACCAGCGTATTTAAAACAGTAAGAACTGGTAAAAATGGTATGGCAAATCTTAAGTTTAAATTAGCAGACAATGTAACCTCTTGGCGTATAACCTACCAAGGTATATCTGATAAAAAATATGCTGGAAATGGAACTAAAAACATAACAGCAAGCCTTCCATTTTATGTTGATATGATAATGTACAATAAATATCTCAAAGAGGATAATATAAGCGTTTCACTGAGGGTATTTGGTAAAGATACACAAAACGGTGAGAAGGTTGACTATAAGGTAGTAGTTAAAAATAAGGCTGACAGCAAGGAACAGCAGTATAAAAAAGAGGGCATTATAGGTGAGTATACTAATATTTATATTGGCAATAAGGATATAGGGCAGTATGAAATATATGTATATGCTTCTAGCAATAATTTAAAGGATGCTATTAAGGAAGAATTTGAGGTTGTTGAATCATATGTATATTTTAATAATGCAACTAAATATAAGGTAGCAGATAATACAGTTTTAGATGAAGTATATTCAAATCCTGTAATCACCTTATACAACAACAGTCAATCTGACTTTTTCTTATCATTAAGAGATATAGCAGGTAGTAACGGAAAAAGAATAGATCAAGTTGTATGCTCTATGGCTGCTACTAATTATATAAATACTTATTTTGATCTTGATTGGTACTATAATGAAAAGGAATTAGTTAGCGTATTAAGTAGTTATGTAGGCAATTATGGCGGTTACACGCTATTACCATATACAGCTGATGATGCTCAGTTAACAGCTAAGGTTGCTTACGTTGTTGATAATGAGATAATAAACTATCAAGTAAAAAAATATTTTGAAAGTGTTTTATCAGATACTGTTTATGATAATAAAATGGCTTCAGCACTATGGGGTCTTGCTAAAAACAAAGAACCGATTTTATTGAATATTTATGAGCTTTTAAAAAATCAGGAGTTGCCAATAAGAGATAAGCTATATCTTTATTTAGCACTTGCAGAACTTGGTGACATTAATACTGTAGAAAAATATTATAAGCAGACTCTAGATAGCTATGTTAAAAAATCAGGTGAATACTTGTACTTTGAAAATAATTTTGATGATATAAATAATTATGAATTAACCTCTCTGATGGCTATTTTAGGTGTGAAGCTTAAGGATTATGAAAACAGTGATTTATTGTTCAAATTTATTTATAATAATCCTTCTAATTATACCTTATCAAATTTGGAGCAGCTTATTTACATTATGAATAGGGATATTTTATCAATTGATGAGGTTAAAGATCTATTTGGAGAGGTAACCGTAACAATTAATGATAAAAAATATGACTATAAGCTAAAATTGTTTGATACAGTGAGCCTTTCGGTGGAAAAAGATGATATAAAAAATGTTAAATTCAGCAATATAAAAGGTGATATTGAGTGTGTTGTAGAAGCTCTAGGCAATAAGGATGATTTAGCTAAAAACAAAAGTGATGAATTAAAAATTGATATAACTTATTCTTCAGAAAACTCAACTATGCAAAAAACAAGCTTTAAGCAATCAGAAATAATTAAGGTTACTATAACTCCAAGTGTTATTGATTCAATAATGCATGGCTCATATGAAATAACATATGTTCTTCCATCAGGTTTTAGATTTGTGAAAAGTGATAAAAACAATCATGCTTGGTTAATTGAGGAAGGACAGAAGTTAAGGTATTTTATAAGTTTTCATAGACAAAATTTTAATTTAACTCCAGTTATGTTTTACATGCAAGCAACACAAAGTGGAGAATATACAGTAGATTATGCAGTTATTAAGGAAAACTATAGTACTAAGCTAAATTATATAGAAAAATCAAAGATTAAAATTGAATAAATTGAAGGTGATGTATTGCAACATAAAGTCAATATAGCAGTAATTTTTATTACAATGTTATTGATACTTTTTAGTATATTTATTGCTGTTTTAAACGAAAAAGAAAATAGTTTGGATTTTTATCTGCCTAACGGTGAGCAAAGCCTTCAATGTTTAAACTACAATGTATTGGATTTTATGAGTATAAAAGAGTATAATAATTTGGATGATGTAGGTACTATAAGAGGACTTATAGTACCTCATCATCTTTTAGCTAAGGATTTGATACATGAGGCATTTCAAATTTCAGACAGGACTAAATATAAAACTATTGTAGTTTTTGGACCAGATCATGAAAGTGTGGATAGGGGAAAGGTGTTTACATCTAGTAGCAATTGGCAAACTCCTACAGGTATCCTAAATGCTGATAAAGATATAATCGAAATTATTTCAAAGCTTGATTTTGTTGTAGAAAATAACGAAAAATTAACTATTGAACATTCTATATCTGGTCTTGTACCTTTTATAGAGTATTATTATTATGACGTTAAAATTATACCAATTGCTTTAACTAAACAGTTGACTCTCGAAAATTTAGATAAGCTTTTGATATCACTAGTAGAAAATATTGAAGTAGAGGACACGCTATTTATATCTTCTGTTGATTTTTCTCATTATCTAAGCCTTGAAAAGGCAAATGAAATGGATAAAATAAGCATTGAGGCTATAAGTAATAAAGATATAAAAAAAATCAAGACATTTACAAATGACAACCTTGATTCGCCTAATAGTATAACTGCAATGTTAAAAGCTATGGAATTAATCGGAGCTAAAAATATGAAGATTTTAAATAACAGCAATTCACAAATTATATTGAATAAAAAATTGGATGAAACTACAAGCTACATAACATTTATGTTTTATTAACACTCATAATAACGGAGGAAAACTAATGAAATTTTTTCATTTGTCGGATTTACATATAGGAAAGCAGTTAAATCATTACAATTTAAAGGAAGACCAAATATATATTCTTAATCAGGTAGTTGACAAAGCTAATGAGCTAAGACCTGATGCTATAGTTATAGCTGGTGATGTATATGACAAATCTGTTCCTTCTGCAGAGGCAGTTACTATATTTGATGATTTTCTTACAAAGATTTCAGAGATTAATCCATCAATTCCTGTTTTTATAATTAGCGGTAATCATGATTCTGCAGAAAGACTTGATTTTGCTAGTTCTATATTAGGTAGACATAATGTTTTTATTTCTGGTTTGCCACCAAGGGATAAAGACGAGTATCTAAAAAAGATTACATTAAATGATGAATATGGTGAGGTTAATTTTTATTTATTACCCTTCCTAAAGCCTGGATATATTAGGCACATATTTGAAGATGGAGAAATTATAAGCTACGATGATGCTGTAAGAAAAATTATTGAAAGAGAAAATATAGATTATACTAAAAGAAATGTATTAGTGGCACATCAGTTTTTTACCTTTAAAAATATTAAACCAGAGACCTGTGATTCTGAGATAACTCTTATTTCGGTAGGTGGTCTTGATAATGCGGATGTTTCGGCTGTAAAGGATTTTGATTATGTAGCGCTAGGTCACATTCATGGACCACAAAAAATAGGCTACGACCATATTAGATATGGTGGTACATTGTTAAAATATTCAGTCAGTGAAAGAAATCACAACAAATCATTAACTGTTGTAAATATAAGGGATAAAGGTAAAAAGGCAGAAATGGAACAAATATTTATTAAACCTTTACGTGATTTAAGATTAGAGGAAGGGCTTTTGGAGGAAATACTTACTAGAGCTACTGATGATAATAAGGATGATTATATAAGCGTAATTCTTAAGGATGAATTAGATCAGTACAAGCCTAAGGAGCAACTGGAAAATATTTATACTCATATACTGGAGATAAGAGTTGATAATGCAAGGACACGTTCAAGGCTTGAGGCTTCTTGTGATGAAATTGAAATTGAGAATCCTGTAGAAGCCTTTGAAAATTTCTTTTTCAGTATGCAAAAACGTGATATGACTGATGACGAGAGAAAGGCAATAATTGAAATTATATCACGTGTAAAGGAGAATGAGTAGATGAAGCCAATAAAAATTGTAATATCAGCCTTTGGTTCTTATGCAGATAAAACAGAGATAAGCTTTAGAGAAGTTAATAGTGGAATATTTTTGATTGCAGGTGATACAGGCTCTGGTAAAACTACTATTTTTGATGCAATAACCTATGCTTTATATGAGCAAACAAGTGGTGGAGTTCGAGATGGCAATATGATGAGAAGTCAATTTGCTGTTGAAGATACATTAACCTATGTTGAACTTACCTTTAATTATCAAGGCAAAATATATAAAATCAAGAGAAATCCTCAATATGAAAGACGTTCTAAAAGAAAAACAGCTGATGGAACCGGCTATACTACTGAAACGCCAAAGGTTGAACTAACCTTACCTGATGGCAAGGTTTTTATGGGCAACAAAACTGAAACTAATAATAAGATAACTGAAATTTTAGGTATTGATAAAGAGCAATTTACACAAATTGCTATGATAGCACAGGGCGACTTTTTAAAATTATTGCATGCAAATTCTGATGAAAGAAAAAGAATTTTTTCTAAGATATTTGATACAAGAGTTTATAGTAAAATTCAGGAGTCTTTACAAAATAAAATTAGAGAGATTAATACTGAGTTAGCTAAGAATAAAACCCTTTGTGAACATGAAATGAAAAATATTGTTTATTTAGAGGGAAGTGTATATGAAAACCTGTGGTTAGATATGGTTTCTAACTTTGAGTTTAAAGCTGATGAAGTGCTTGAACTTATTGAAAAAATTAACAATGAAATAAAGGAAAGAGAACAAGACATCAGTAATCATAGGGAAAAGGTGCAAGGTAATTTAAATGATATAAATTCCGCTATAAATAGTGCTGAGACTGTAAATGATTTGTTTAAAAAGCTTAAACTTTCATGTGAAATTAAAAAGGAGCTTGAAGGTAAATATGAGGAACAAAAAATAAAGGAAAAGAAACTTGATAGCGCTAAAAAAGCAGAAAAAGTTAAGCCTGACGAAAGCAGGTATATTGATAAGCTAACTTCATTAACAAACGTTAGAGAACGAATAATTAATATAAATAAGTGGTTAGAAGAAAATGAAAATAGGCTAGATTTTTTATCTAAAGAGCTTGCAATTTGCGAGAAAAACAAGGCTGAGAATGAGGGAAAATTAACGCAAGGCATTGCAAGGATAGATGATACCTTACCAAAATATGATGAACTGGAAGAAAAAAAAGCTTTAACATTGGAGCTATATAAAGAAAAAATCTCATTAGAGCAAAAGGTTGATAGTGTAAAAAATGATATAGAGGACAAAAAAATATTAAAACTAAAGCTGGAAAGTGAGCAAGATAGTCTTAAAAATTGTTATACTATATATACTGAAACTCAGCTAATGGTTAAAGATATTGAAAATAGTGTATCTGAGCTTAATGAACTAAGTAGGCTAGTAGATGAGTTAAGTTTTGTTAAAGAAAAATATGATATAAGTATAGGTGAAGCAAATAGTGCTTTTGTAGTTTATTCAAAATTAAATGGCATATATGAAGAAATGTATAGAGAATTTTTAAGTGAACAAGCTGGAATACTTGCTAAAGAAAGGCTTGTAGATAATATGCCATGTCCTGTTTGTGGTTCAACAAATCATCCATGTATTGCATCTGTTTCAGAGCATGCTCCAACACAAGCTAATGTAGAAAATTCAAAGAAAGAACGTGATAAGGCAGAAAAACAAAACAGTTGCGCTAGTGAAAGACTACAAGTAGCTAGGCAGAGTTATGATATGAAGTTAGAGCTAGTTTCAAATAAGTCAAAGCAAATATTAAAAAAAGACTTTAAAAACGACGCTTCTGATATTAAGCTAATTAACCAAGCACTAGAAAATGCTAAAAAAGAATTAGAGCTAAATAAGGTTAGGCTAGCAACTGCAATAAACAATAAGAGCAGGTATGAGGCTAATTTAAATTCTTTGGGCGATATAGCTAAAGAATTGACTGATAAAACTGCTAGTTTAGATGAAATAATTAATGCACATAGTGAAATAAATTTAAAGTTTACAACTTTTACTACAAGTATAGAAGAACTAAAAAAACAGCTATTGTTTGAATCTAAAGATGAAGCAATTCATAGGCTTAATATTTATAGGTCTAAGCTAAATGAATTAAATAATACTGTAGCAAATACTACAAGCAATTTTAATAGCTTATTAAGAGCAGTTGAAGCAAAAAAAGGTCAACAAATATCAGAAGTTGAAAGTGAACTAAGATTTAAATCTGAGTTAGAAGAAGCTAAAAATGTATATTATAATTCTATAAATATTAATAATTTTAACAGTGAGGAAGAATATAAAAAATCGAAATTGACTTCCGTTCAAATCGAGTCTTTACAATCTGATATTGATAACTATAATAAAAGATTGTCAGATATTAAAAACGAAATTAGGATTTATACGGAACAAACAGAAGGAAAATCTGAAGTGGCTCTTGACAGCATGCTTAAAACAAAAAATGAATTAACAATTTCATTACAAGAAATTGAAAAAGAATTTAAGATAATATATACTCTGAATAAAAAGAATTCTGATGCTAGAGTTAATATAGAAAAGCTATTTAAAGAGAGAAAAGAAATAAGAATTCAATATGAAACCTATAATTCACTTAATATAACAGCTAATGGAAAAATAAGTGAACAGATAAAAATGGACTTTGAAACTTATATTCAGAGACAATATTTTAATAAAATTATAGCAGCTGCTAATAAGAGGTTAGACAAAATGTCATCAGGACAATTTCTATTGCAGTGCAGGGATATAACTGATTTAGGCAACAGAGGACCTGTAGGGCTAGATTTGGATATTTATAGCCTTGTAACTGACACGACAAGAGATGTCAAAACCTTATCAGGTGGGGAGTCGTTTATGGCCGCACTTTCTATGGCTCTTGGACTTTCTGATGTTATACAGTTGACTGCTGGAGCTGTACATCTTGATACAATGTTTATAGACGAGGGTTTCGGCTCTTTGGACGACAATGCAAGAGCGCAGGCTATAGGTGTATTAAATGAGTTAGCGGGTAATAATAGACTTGTAGGAATAATATCTCATGTTAATGAATTAAAGGAGCAAATTGATAACAAACTCGTTGTTAAAAAAAGTGAAAAAGGAAGCAAAGTATTCTGGGCAGAATAATTTTGTTGTTTATTCATTGAAATAATGATAAAATATAAAAAGTGTGAAGAAAAGCACTTCACACTATGAAAGAATCAAAAGACGATTCTTCATTAATTTTTTATGACGACGTAAAACGTCGTGATAGAGGAAAGTGTTAATAAAACTAGAGAGGATATTAAAATATGAAGATTATGAAAAAAGTACTTTTACTAGCTATGACAGGCCTAATGGTGCTTCAGTTAGCTGCATGTTCTAATAAAAGTGGAAAAGAATTTGAAATAACAATTGATGAATTTAATAATGTATTGGAGCAGTATAAGGCTAAATATATGGCGCAAGTAGGGGAACAGACTTGGAATGATAAACTAAAGGATGATAAAGCGTTTAATGAAAATTTAGAAGAATTAGTATTAGAGCAGGTTATTCTAGAAAAAGTCATAATGGATGAAGCTATTACTGCAAAAATAGAAGTAACTGATGAAGAGGTTAATAAAGAACTAGATACAGTTAAATCAAGTTATACTAAAACAGAAGATTATGAGGAATATTTAAGTAAAAATAATTTTACCGAAGAAACATTTAAGGAAGACATAAAAAAACAACTAATTTTAACAAAATTCTTAAAATCTAAAGCTGATGAAATAATGAAAATTGAACCTAATGAAAAAGAATTAAAGAAATTATATGATCAATATGTAAGTGCATTCAAAAAGGTTCAAGCTAGTCACATACTTGTAGATACTGAAGAAAAAGCCAAAGAAATAAAGGCAAAATTAGACAAAGGCGAAGATTTTGCTACTTTAGCAAAAGAGTTTTCCTCATGTCCTAGTAAAGAAAAAGGTGGAGATTTAGGATATTTTGCATCTAACGAAATGATTGCAGAATTTTCAAATGCTGCTTTTGCAATGTCTGTTGGCGAAATAAGTGATCCTGTAAAATCTAGCTTTGGATACCACGTTATAAAGGTTACAGATATTAGAGATACTTATGAAAAAACTGACAAGGAAGATATAAAGTATCAATATAGAGCATTAAAATATGATGAAATGATAAATAACTTCATAAAAGATGCTAATGTAAAAATGCCTAAGGAATTAGAAAAAATAAGAGAACGAGGCAACAAAAAGAATAAATAATAAAAAAGGATTAGAGATTTAAAGTGGTACCTATAGATAGGACATTTTAAAAAAGAGAATTAAGCAGTAAGAAGATGATTTCTGTATTGAACAGGAGTCATCTTTTTTAAGTTCCATTGATAACGATAATTATTGTAATAGACCATATAATGATTTATTTTAGCTTTTATTTGTTCTAAAGTTTTACAAGATTTATATTCTACTTCATCTTTAAGATGCCCAAAGAAAGACTCTTGAGGTGCGTTGTCCCAACAATTACCTCTTCTTGACATAGACTGACCTAAACCATACTTTTTCAGAAGTTTTTGATATCGTGGACTTGTGTAGTGACATCCTTGATCTGAATGTATAAATGCATCTTTATTGAGAGTTGTTTTCTTATTTTTTATTAATTTATGGATGGTATTAGTGGCTATATCAAGAGTAATTCTGTCAGATACATTGTAAGCTAAAATTTCATTGGTAGAGGCATCTTTTATGGTTGATAAATAAGCCATATTATTGCTCCCATATGGTAAATATGTAATATCAGTTAATAATACTTTTCCAGGTATATTTTGTTTAAATTCTCTATTTAATTTATTTGAAACTACTTGATGTTCTTTAGTAGCTTTAGTTATTTTTCTATAAGGATTAGATTTTCTATGAGGACACACTATATTAAATTTTCAATTAAGTTTATTATACAAAAAAATACCTATAGACTAAACACTTTTTTTAAGTGTCCTATCTATAGGTACCATTTTAATTTCTCTAATCCTTTTTCAATTTAATTGCGATGACAGGTGTAATTCCAAATGCCCAAAAGCCAACTAAAAAGTATCTAATCATGCTAAATATCAGTGTTTGTGGAAAAATCAGCTTTAATCCGCTTTTTATAATTAATAATCCAACTATTAATACAACATATGTTACAGATTTATTTCTTTTTGTCATATCTATAGATAAATTTACATACTTATCTTCAATAACATATCCTATAGAAAGACCAAGTAACAGCCCTGCTGATTTATAAAAATCATTATCTCCAAGCAGGATTGTTAATATAACAAACACTAATGATGAGCCAATAAGTAATTTATAGTTTTTATTTTTTTGAATGTAGTCAAATACTTTGCCTATTAATATAGCCCATAAAACACCAAATAAAGCTCCAAAAATTACATCAGTAGGCCAATGTACTCCAAGATAAAGTCTTGAAATTGCAACAAGTGTAATCAAAATAGCTGAAAATATGTATAGGCTTTTATTTTTAACTATAATTGACAATGATGTCCAAAAGGTTGAAGTTGCCTGTGTATGACCACTTGGAAATGAATAACCTGTTGCGGTTTCTACACGGTTTGAAACTATCCCTTCTATACCTATAGGTCTTTCAAATTTAACTATATTTTTAATAAGAGCATTGAAACAAGTTCCAGAAGCTATTGTAAAAATTAATTTATAGCCTTTGTTTTTATCTACACTTAAAAATATAAATGCCGCTAATAAGACTAAAATAGCTTCTTCTCCAAATAGTGTTAAAAACTCAAAAAAAACATCTAAAAAACTGTTGCTAAAGGACTGTATCAACTTAATAACTTCGACTTGAAAATTCATATAAAATCTCCCTTAAATATCTGTCAGTAAATAAATATTAAAAATATTTATTTATAAATTATTATATATTATTTTAAAAAATTTACTAGTAAAAAACACAAAAAAAGATGTACAAAAAAATATTTGACATATAATAATAATAATGTTATTATAAGTAAAAATATTTCGAGGTATACTTATGAGTATTTATTTAAAAATTTTAGTAAATAAATTACATCATCATAGATACAAGGTTTGTAGCTGAGTTTAATTTAACTCATAGATACAAGCCTATTAGTCGTTTTACAAAAAGACTTGTATCTGTGGAGAATAGATTTAATTTTATGCCATCTGATACATGTCAGATGGCTTTTTATATTTTTTGATTAAATTTTGAGGTGAGAACATGATTACTATTGCTATTCCTAAGGGCAGGTTAGGAAACGAGGCTGTAAAGCTATTTAAAAAGGTAGGTATAGGAGATTCTATTAATTTAGAATCGAGAAAGTTATTGTTTTATGATAATAAAAATTTAATAAAATTTATGCTAGTTAAAAATGCAGATGTTATTTCATGTGTTGAGGAAGGTGTTGCAGATTTGGGAGTTGTAGGGGAGGATTTAATAATGGAAAATAATCCTGATTTGTATGAATTAAAAAATTTAGGTATAGGTAATTGTAAGCTTGCAGTTGCGGGCTTAAAAGGGAATGAATTGTGGAGTACTGACAGATCACTTAGAATTGCGACTAAGTTTGTTAATATTTCAAGAAAATATTTTAATAAGAGAGGACAAAAAATTGAAATTGTTAAACTTAATGGTTCTATAGAGCTGGCACCAATTTTAGGCTTATCTGATTTTATAGTTGATATAGTTGAAACTGGTAATACGTTAAAAGAGAATGGTCTAGAGGTTATTGAAAATATGTATGATATATCCGGAAAACTTGTATCAAATAAAGTGAGCTATAAATATAATAAAGAACAAATAAATAGTATTTTAAATCTAGTACAGAGGTGTTAACATGATGAAAATAATAGATGCAAATTCCAAGAATATTTTTCTTAAACAATTAAAAAGCAGAAATGAAAATAATAATTTAAATGCTGAAAAGGTTGTTTTAAAAATTATAGAAGATGTTAGGAAAAATGGTGATGAAGCTCTAAAAAAATATACACATGAGTTTGATAAAGTTATGCTTGATTGCTATGAAGTCAGTAAGGATGAAATTGAAGAAGCGTTTATACGTATTGATAAAGCAATAATAGATTCTATGAAAAAAAGCTTAGCAAATATAAGCACATATCATAAAAAGCATCTAAGAGAAACTGTTAGATATAAGGTAGAAGGTAAGGATATAATTTTAGGTCAAATTATAAGACCTATTGAAAGGGTTGGTATTTATGTACCGGGAGGTAAGGCATCCTATCCTTCTACAGTTTTTATGAATGCAATACCAGCAAAAATAGCTGGAGTTAAAGAGGTCATAATGATAACACCTCCAAATAAAGATGGAAGCGTTGATGATAAAGTGCTAGTGGCAGCAAAGCTAGCAGGGGTTGATAAAATATTTAAAATTGGAGGAGCTCAGGGTATTGCTGCATTAGCTTATGGTACTGAAACAATACCTAATGTCGATAAAATTACAGGACCAGGCAACATATATGTAGCAATTGCCAAAAAAATGGTATCCGGAGTCGTAGGGATTGATATGATTGCAGGTCCAAGTGAGGTATTAATTATAGCTGACGAATACGCTAACGAGAGATATATAGCTGCCGATTTAATATCACAAGCTGAACATGATGAATTAGCTGCAGCCGTCTTGCTGACAGATAGTATAAAACTAGCAAACAATGTGAAGAAGGAGCTGGAAATACAAGTTAATACCTTATCAAGAAGAGAGATTATAAAAAAATCACTTGAAAATAGCGGGGCTTTAATTGTATTAGATAGCATAAGAGATTGTGTTGAAGCAGCTAACACTATTGCACCTGAACATGTAGAAATATTAACAACAAATCCTTTTGAACTTTATAAAGGTATAAAAAGTGCTGGTGCAATTTTTTTAGGAGAATATTCCCCGGAGCCAGTTGGAGATTATTTTGCTGGCCCTAATCACACATTACCAACATCGCAGACTGCTAGATTTTCTTCACCTTTGGGAGTTGACGATTTTATCAAAAAATCCTCGCTTATATACTATGGCAAGGAAGCATTTATGGAGTGTAGAGATGATATTATTAAATTAGCAGAAATTGAAGGACTTACAGGACATGCTAATGCAATTAGAATAAGAAAAGGAGACGAACAATGAAAATAAGAATGAAGAACAGTGTTGAAGAATTAATACCATACTATGTAAATAATACTGCTTCAAGTATTATTTACAATAAGCCTTATAATATTAAGCTGGATGCAAATGAGGGAACAAACTATTTAATTGATGATTATTCAGATTTAAATCTATACCCTGATAGTGATGCAGTACTTTTAAGAAAAGAAATGGCAAAATACTATAATTGCAATTCTAATAATATTATTGCGGGAAATGGTTCAAGTGAAGTGATAAATATGATTATTAACGCTTATTGTGATAAAGGTGATAAGGTGCTGACATTTTCTCCGACGTTTAGTATGTATGAGACATACTGTAAGCTTTGTAGCGCTGATTTAATATATGTGCCTACTGATGAAAATTTTATTCAGAATGTTGACGAGCTTATAAAAAAAGCTAAAGAAGTTATGCCAAGAATAATAATTCTATGTAATCCAAATAATCCTACTGGTTATGCTAACAAGATTGATGACATAGAGAAATTGCTTACAGAAATAACAGATAGCATAGTAATAGTTGATGAGGCATATGGTGATTTTATGGATTATTCATCAGTAGAGTTAATTAATCGATTTGACAATTTAATTGTTACAAGGACAGTATCTAAAGCATTTGGATTAGCTGGTATAAGAGTTGGATGTGGTATTGCAAACGAAGATTTAATAAAAATGCTTTGGAGAGTAAAGGCTCCATACAATCTAAATGCATTGTCACAGCAAGTTGCAATAAATGCATTTAAAAATATAGATAAGGTAAAAGATTATATAAATAGTATAAAAGATATAAGAGATAAATTTATTCGAGAACTAGAAAAGCTTAATTTTACTGTTTATAACTCTTCTACAAATTTTATTTTTATAAATTCAACTATTAACAACCTTGATAAAAAATTAGAGGATAGAGGCATTTTTATTAGAGCCTTTGGCGGTCAGTTATCAAATTATTATAGAATAACTATGGTTGGCGTGGAACAATGTGAAATTTTACTTGAGGAATTAAAGGAGATATTAAAGGTGGTATAAATATGAGAACAGGTAGAATGAATAGGCAGACTAATGAAACTAATTTAGAAATCAGTCTTAATATAGATGGTACAGGTAAAAGTAGTATAGATACTGGTATTGGTTTTTTGGATCATATGTTAACACTATTTAGCTTCCATGGAGGATTGGATTTACATATTAAATGTGAAGGCGATTTGAATGTTGACACACACCACACAGTTGAAGATATTGGTATAGCTTTAGGAAAAGCGTTTAATCAGGCTATGGAAGATAAGCGAGGTATTAGAAGATATGGTTCATGTTACTTACCTATGGATGAGTCATTAGCCAGATGTGCTGTGGACATTAGCGGAAGGGCATATCTTGTGTATAATTTAGATTTTAATAAGGAACGTATAGGAACAATGGATACAGAGGATTTTAAAGAGTTTTTTAGAGCATTTTGTGTTAATTCTAACATTACTTTACACATAGAGCTTTTGTATGGAGAAAATGACCACCATAAAATTGAAGCTGTTTTTAAAGGTTTAGGAAGAACATTAAGGCAGGCATTAGAAATTGTATCAGATAAGGTAGAATCAACCAAAGGGTTAATATGAAAAGAGGTGTAAAAATGAATGTAATAATAGATTACGGGAGAGGAAATTTAAAGTCAGTATTAAATGCTTTTGATAGAGTGGGAATTGAAGCTACAGTATCAAATGATATTAATAAAATAAAAGATGCTAAATCATTAATAATACCTGGAGTTGGTGCATTTACAGCTGCTATGAAGGCTTTAAATTTAATGGGTTTAACTAAAGTAATAAAGGAGGAATGCAAAAAAGGAAAAAATATTATTGGTATATGTCTTGGAATGCAGCTTTTATATCAGAGGGGTTACGAATTTGGAGAGACACAGGGAATTGGTCTTATAGAGGGAGATATAAAATTTATGGATATACAATTTAAGGTGCCTCATATGGGATGGAATAATCTGAAATTTAATAAACCTAATGAACCAATATTAAAGTATATAAATGAAGATGATTATGTATATTTTGTTCATTCATATTATGCTAGTTCAGATAATTCAGAGCTCGTAGCTTATTCTGAATATGGTATAAATGTTCCGGCAATAGTTAGAAAAGACAATGTATATGGTATACAGTTTCATCCAGAAAAAAGTGGTGATGTGGGCGAAAAAATATTAAAAGCATATAAAGAAATAATAATGTAATGGAGGCTAGAATGATTATATTTCCTGCAATTGATATAAAGGATAATAGATGTGTTAGATTAACACAGGGGCGTTTTGATAATGTAAAGATATATAGTGATGATTTAGTTGGTATTGCAAAATCATGGGAGGATACTGGAGCTGAATATTTGCATTTAGTTGATTTAGATGGTGCAAGAGGAAATTTTAATATAAATACTAAATCAATAGAAAAAATTATTAAAGCTTTGAATATAACAGTTCAAATAGGTGGTGGAATTAGAACATACGAACGGGCAAAAGAGCTTATAGAGATTGGTGTTAATAGAGTTATTTTAGGAACAATTGCTATTGAAAATATAGAACTTACTGAAAAAATAGCAATGGATTTTGGCAAAAATCTTGCAATTTCAGTTGATGCAATAAATGGAAAAGCTAAAACTAGAGGTTGGGAGAAGGAAACAGATATTGATGTCTTTGAAATATGCAGTTATATGGAAAATGTCGGAATTAAAACTCTTATTTATACGGATATCTTAAAAGATGGAATGTTACAGGGTGCAAATATTGAAATGTATGAGAAACTTCAAAATAATACTAAGCTAAATATTATAGCATCAGGTGGTATAAGCAGTATAGATGATATTAAGGCATTAAATGAGCTTAATGTGCATGGCGCAATTATAGGTAAGGCATTTTATGACAATAAGCTAAGCTTCACGGAGGTGATAAAATGCTTGCAAAACGTATAATACCTTGTCTTGATGTAAGAAATGGAAGAGTTGTTAAAGGACAGAAATTTCAAAATGTTGTGGATATAGATATACCGGAAAGATTAGGTAAATTCTATAGTGATGAGGGTGCAGATGAGCTAGTTTTTTATGATATAACAGCATCTAATGAAAAAAGGAAAATATCACTTGAGTTTGTTGAAAAAGTCGCCATAAAAATTAACATACCATTTTGTGTTGGTGGTGGTGTTAAAACAGTAGATGATTTTATGTATATACTAAGAAAGGGTGCAGATAAGGTTTCTGTAAATTCATCAGCAATATATAATCCAAGGCTTATAAAGGAAGCTTCTGAAAGCTTTGGTGCACAATGTGTCGTTCTTTCTATAGATGCTAAAAAATCATCAGACGGGTCATGGAATGTATATGCTGGTGGTGGAAGAGAAAATACAGGATTAGATGCCGTGAAATGGGCAATTGAAGGGGTTATGCTTGGGGCGGGAGAAATAGTTGTAAATAGTATTGATGAAGATGGAATGAAAAGTGGGTACGATTTAGATCTTCTTAAAATTATTGCTAACTCAGTTAATGTACCAGTTATAGCATCTGGTGGAGCCGGATGTATGGAGCATTTTTTAGATGCCGTAAAGTTTGCAAATGTTGATGGAATATTAGCAGCCTCAGTATTTCATTTTGGTGAAATTAGAATTAAGGACTTAAAAAATTATTTAAAAAACAACAGCATAGAAGTGAGGATATAAAATAATGAATAATATAGAATTTAATATAGATGATTTAAAATTCAATGAAAATGGATTAATACCATGCATTTGTCAAGATTATTTCACAAATGAGGTTTTAATGCTTGCATATATGAACAAGGAGTCTATTGAATTAACATTAAAAACTAAACATGTACACTATTTTTCAAGAAGCAGACAAAAGCTGTGGAAAAAGGGGGAAACTTCTGGAAATATTCAAGAGTTAAAGGGGTTTTATTTTGATTGTGATAATGATACTATTTTAATTAAGGTAAAGCAAACAGGAGTTGCTTGCCATACAGAAAGCTTTTCATGTTTTTTTAATACAATTTTTGAAGATTTTAAAGCTAGTGAAGCTGATAAGGATAGTATTATAGAAAAGCTATATGCTAAAATTGTTGATAGAAAAGAAAATCCTAAGGAAGACTCATATACAAATTATTTATTTAATAAGGGTATAGATAAAATATTAAAAAAGGTTGGTGAAGAAAGTGCAGAGGTTATAATAGCTTCCAAAAACAATAGTAAGGATGAACTAATATATGAATCCAGTGATTTAGTTTACCACATGTTAGTATTGCTAATTAATCAAGGACTATCTTTAGACGATATAAAAAAAGAACTAGAAAAAAGATTTAAATAAATTTTATCGCACATTTTTGTATTCTCGTACGTTATACAATATGAAAGGAGGTTTTTTAGTGTCTGTTAACATAAATGCGCATTATGATGAAATATACAGATATTGCTATTTTAAAATAAAAAATTTATATGTAGCAGAGGATTTAACTCAGGAAACGTTTCTTAAATTTATTAAGCAAAATAGCTATGTTGATAGGGACAAGCCTCTAGCATATTTGTATACAATTGCTAAAAACACTTGTATAGATTATATGAGAAAAGTTGAATATGACCCATTAAACGAAGAAATTATAGCTGAAAATGAGTTTGAAAAAGTAGAGATAAAAAAAGTTGTAAGGGATGCAATTTTAACACTTCCAAGTGATGAGCAGGAGCTAGTATTTTTAAGGTATGTCAATGAGCTAAAAATTGGGGATATAGCTAAAATCACAGAAATATCACGCTTTGCCATCAATAGAAAAAAAAAAAAGCCTTAGAAGGCTTGAAACATGTATTAAGAGAGGAGGATTTTTTTGAATAAAGATAAAAAATTAAAATTAGAAATTAAATCAGCTTATGAACTTCCTGAATCACATAGAAAAAAAGAGTTTTTAATGAATTTAGAAGTGCCTAAAACGAATTTATGCGAATTTTTTATGTCACAGCTAAAATACATAAGAAAAAGAGTATTTTTTATTGAAACAATTATTATGCTTATTTGCTTAATCCCTTTATTAAATTTAAAATACTCTAATGCTAATATAAAATATATTTCAATGCTTTCATCCATAATACCTTTTTTTGTATTGATTGTAGTTACTGAAATATCTCGCTCTATTGCATACAATATGGCAGAGCTTGAAATGACAACTAGATATAGCTTGGGTCAGATTATTATTGCTAGAACTACAATATTAGGTAGTGTGAATTTTATTTTCTCAATTTTTCTCTTAATGGTTTTAAGCTTTAAATTTGAATACAACATTTTAAATCTATGTCTTTATATTTTTACACCATTTTTATTGACATGCTTTGGCTCTCTTTATGTAATGAATTATGTTAGAAATAAAAATGTGAATTTTTATTGTGCAGGAATAAGTATTTTTGTAAGCTTAGCTAATATATTTTTATATGATATGAAGAGTGATTTATATAATTATTTAAGTGTTCAATTTTGGTTAATGTTATCTATTGCCTTGATCGTAGGGGTTATATTTCAGGCTATAAAATTTATTAGAAGTACGGAGGAATACAATTGGAACTTATTATAGATAGAATTACTAAACAATATGCAAACAAAATTGCAGTAGATAGAGTTTCATGTACTCTTAAAGACGGAGTATATGCGCTCTTAGGTGCAAATGGTGCAGGTAAAACTACACTAATGAGAATGCTTTGTGGTATTTTAACACCATCATCTGGTGAAATTACTTTAAATGGATTAAATACTAATAGTGAGGAGTATAGAAATTTACTTGGATATTTGCCTCAGGATTTTGGTTATTATCCAGATTTCACTGCAATAGAATTTTTAATGTACATAAGCTCTTTAAAGGGCTTAGATAAGATTACTGCTAAAGTACGTTCAACTGAACTACTTAATCTAACCTCGCTTAGCGATGTAGCTAAAAAGAAAATTAAAACCTTTTCAGGTGGAATGAAACAGCGTTTAGGTATAGCTCAAGCAATGCTAAATAATCCTAAATTGCTTATATTAGATGAGCCTACAGCAGGACTTGATCCTAAGGAGCGCGTTAAATTTAGAAATCTTATATCGGATTTATCAAAGGACAGAATTATAATATTATCTACCCATATAGTTTCTGATATTGAATATATAGCAAATAAGATATTAATTATGAAATTAGGACAGCTTATTCATAATGACAGCTTGGACGAAATTATTAAAGTTATTGATGAAAAGGTATGGGAATGTACAGTCACACCAGAGGAAGCTGAAAAATTAACACATACATATACAATTATAAATATACGCCACGAAAAGGATAAGACATTTTTACGACTTGTTTCAGACAAATGTCCAACTTCTGAGGCTGTTAAGGTTGAAGCATGCTTAGAGGATTTATATATTTATTATTTTAGTGAGGTAAGTGAGGTTGAAAGAAATTATGAATAATAAAAAAATAGGCACCGAGCCCATGCACAAAGATTTCATGCCTATTGATGAAAATAAGTGCATGGGCATGAGAATGAAAAATAATTTTTTTACACTTGTAGGGTTTGAATATAAAAAGATATTTAAACGTAAATCAACATATTTATCATTTTTAATGATAGCAATTGTTATAGTTTTATCATTTGGTATAATCATCGGCGATACATATGTAGAGGGAGATAAGGGTATTAGTAAATATGAACTGATGAATATAGATAGGGAATATTCTAGGTCAGTTAAAGGATACATTGATGAAAATAAGATAAAGGAAATTATTGAGCAAAATAAAGTTTTATTGTCAGATATAGAAAATTCACCATTATCTAATGGTGAGGTTTTATTATCAAAGGAAACCTATGAAAAATTTTCAATGAGATACAGCTATATTGCTAGGCTTTTTAGAAATGTATATGCACATAAAGGTGAAAGCTTTGACTATGATGCGATTGATAAGTTAAGTGATGAGGACGCAAAATTATTTTATAATAAACGTTTAGATAAAATAGATGAAATGTTATCAAACGGGTATTTTACAGAAGCAGAAATTAGAAAATATCATGAACTAAATTTTAAAATTAGCACGCCTTTTTATTTCGATCATTATAAAGGATATTCTGTTATAATGCAATCTCTAGTACCCATTTCAATATTCGCAACATTAGCTATATCAATATGCATAGCTCCTATATTTGCAAGTGAATACAGTGGTAAAACGGATCAACTTATACTTACATCTAAGTTTGGTAAAAACAAGTTAATAAATGCAAAAATATTTTCAGGTATTACATTTTCATTTATTGTATCTTTTTTAACAGTATGCATTACTATATTATCAAATTTATTGATATTTGGTTTTGATGGGGCGAATGTTGAATTACAGGTGATGTTTCCACTTATGCCTTATCCTTTAACTATGCTTGAGGCAGTGATTGTTATGTCAATAGTTTCTCTAATGGCAACTATATTAGTTTCAACCTTCACAATGTTTATGTCATCAAAATTAAAAAATCCTTTTGGAGTAATTATAATTACAAATATTATCTTATTTGCACCTATGTTTATTTCAATACCAGAAAACAATAGGGTATTAGCAACAATTATAAGACTTCTACCAGTTAAAATGTTTGAAATATCAGATGTGTTTTCGGAGCATTTCTTTGTATTTGGAGATTTTGCAGGTGCGAAGTCCTTCGCACTTACATCATATGTGTTTTTACCTGTATTTTGTTTTATAGTATGTATTTTGCTAATACCATTTACATATAGAGCCTTCAAAAAACATCAAATTAGCTAATAAAAAAGTGAACTGCGTTCACTCTATGGAAGAATCATTCCGATTCTTCATTATATAATAGGAAAGAGAACTTTCCTATTATATAAAAAAGAGGATAAACTTTTTTGATATCATAAAAGTTTATCCTCAATTTTTATAAATAATTTATTAATTTTATTTTAAAATTCCAAGCTTATTTTTCCAATTTAATATACGTAAAACTGATTCATCAACTTGATCCTCATCTATTATTCCGTTATTAACTGCATTGATTACTGCTGGAATTTGTGTTTCAAAGTTAGTACAGCAAATTAAATCGTTACCAGCGAGAATTGCAGATACTGCTGCTTGTTCTTCATCAACAAAGTCATTAATAGCATCCATATATAAATCATCTGTCATTATAACTCCACTAAAATTAAGCTCCTCACGTAATATGTCGTGTATTTTTTTTGATAATGATGCAGGATTTTGATTATCTATAGCTTCAATTATATTGTGCGATACTAAAATTGAATCTGCACCAGCTTCTATTCCAGCTTCAAAAGGTTTAAAATCATTATTTAAAAAGTTATTATAATCACGTTTATCGTAGGAAATACCAGTATGAGTGTCTATGTTATTACCATAACCAGGAAAATGCTTTAAAACTGAACCTATACCCTCTGAATTCATAGTTTCTACAACAGTCTTTACATATTTAGAAGTTTCATCTGCATTTTTTCCAAAGGCTCTATTATAGATATAGTCTGAAGGATTTTCAGAAACATCACATACTGGTGCCATATTAACGTTAATACCTAGGGATTTTAATAGAGTGGATTTTTCTTCCGTATCACTGATTATTAGCTCCCAGCCTCCTTCATTATATAAATCTTGAGGAGACCAAAAAGGTACAGCTCTAAAATTTTTATTTATACTTAATCGATTTACGGTTCCACCTTCTTCATCTACAGCTATAAACATTTTTATGTCTGAAGCATCTTGATAAGATTGAATATTTTCTGTTGCCATTTGCTTTGTCTTTCCCTTAAAATCCGGAGCAAATAAAATATATCCTCCTAAATGATATTTACTTGCTTTCTCAGCTGCATTTTCTTCTGGGCAACGAGCAATAAACAATTGTCCAACTTTTTCTTCTATCGACATTGACTTTATCATTTCTTTTAAATCCTTATCAGAATATGTATTTTCATCTGTTTTATCTTCTTCTTTATCTTCCTTTTCTTCAATAGGCAATACGGTAATATGATCTATAATAACTTTTTGAGCATCTTTTGTTTTTGCTAAACTACCTTTATATACAATACTAACAGGTGCATCAATAACAATTCCATATTCAGCAGTAATTTTTATATCATCATCTAATACGAAATAATAGATTTCACCATTATCATCCTCAACACTTAATGTTGACATAGTTGCATCATAAACTTTGCCTCTAAGCTCTTTAGTCAATTCTGAGTCGAGGTCTTTATTAACATTAATCTCTGAATTTTGTTTTAATATATCACAACCAGTTAAAATAAATAAAAATATTATTATACTAATAAATAAACAAATTGTCTTATTTTTCATCATGTCAGATTTTCCCTTCAAATTTCAATAACTTTAAAATAATTATATACCTTTTAAATGATAATATCAAGTTTTCTAAAAATAATAAACTAATTGATATAAGATTTTTTATTTGAAAATAAAAATATATTTAAAGTTCAATAAAAATTTAGATTTTTTTAACTTATAAAAAATAAATGATTGCATAATACTAATATAAGTGATAAAATAATATATTGTGAAAAAATCAAATATAAGGAAGAAAAAGAATTAATGAAAATTGAAAACATCGAAATAAGTGAAAAAATCCAAAAGGCTTTGGAGGAAATGGGCTTTGAAGAGCTAACGCAAATACAGCTTGAAGCAATTCCTCATATTTTGGAGGGAAGAGATATTATTGCTCAGTCTAACACAGGTACCGGTAAAACAGCTGCGTTTGGTATACCAGTAATTCAAGGCATCGACACTGATGTTAAAAGACCGCAGGCTATAGCACTTTGTCCTACAAGGGAGCTAGCAGTTCAGGTTGCAAATGAATTTAAAAAAATGTCTAAGTTTATAGACGGACTTAAGATAGTAAGTGTTTATGGTGGAGCAGATATTAAGGGACAGATTGACAAATTAAGAAGTGGTGCACAGATTATAATTGGTACACCTGGAAGAGTTATTGACCTTATTGACAGAGGAGTTATAAAGCTTGATGAGCTTAAAATAACTATACTTGATGAGGCTGATGAAATGCTTAAGATGGGCTTTAAAGAAGATATTGAGCTTATTTTAAGTAAGGTTGAGCATAAAACTCAAACTCTTTTATTTTCAGCTACTATGCCTGAAAGTATAATGAGGATAACTAAGCAATTTCAAAATAATCCAGTTATGATTAAAACTTTAAGAGAAGGTATAACTGCAAAAGAAGTAAAGCAAAGCTATTTTATGGTTAAACACTCTGATAAAATTGAGGCTCTTACAAGAATACTTGACACATATACAACAAAGCTTGCATTAGTATTTTGCAACACTAAAAGAAGTGTTGATGAGCTGTTTGATGTACTAGTAGACAAGGGATATAACTGTGATAAAATACACGGTGATATTAACCAAGCTCAAAGATTAGATACACTTAATAAATTTAATAATGGTTTAGTGGATGTACTAATTGCAACAGATGTTGCTGCTAGAGGATTAGACATAAAAGAGGTTGAAGCGGTTATAAACTATGAAATACCTACTAAAGAAGACTATTATGTTCACCGTATAGGTAGAACAGGTCGAGCTGGAAGAGAAGGACTATCATTTACACTTTTAACAAACAAAGAAATGAAAAAGCTTCAAGCTATTGAAAGATATACTAAAAAACCATTAAGAAAAAGACAAATACCTACTATTGAAAAAGTTAATGAGATTAAACAAGATAAGTTTATTAGAGATATTGAATCAAATATCGCTAAGGGTATAACAGAAGATTATTCACACATCATCAATAGATTATATGATAGTGGAAATTCACCAGAGGCTATAATTTCTGCTTTAATCAAAGATAGATTAACCTTTGATAGCTCAGATAATGATAAGGATTTAAATGACATAATACCAGAAAGAAGAAAATCATCAAGAAATAGAGATGAGGATATAAATAAATCTGGAGTTAGATTCTTTCTTAACCTTGGTAAAAAAGATGGTATAAGACCAAGAGATATACTGGGTGCTGTAGCTGGTGAGTGTGATATACCTGGAACTGATATTGGAGAAATTGAAATTCTTGATAAATTCTCATTCTTTAATGCAGCTAAGGAGCATAAAAATGTTATTCTTAAGAAAATGAATGACTCAGCAATAAAAGGTAAAGATGTTGTCGTAGAACTTACAACTTCAAAAAAACAAAAGGGAAGCGTTGCTAATTCAAAATATGGTAGCGATTCATCTAAAAGAAAAGATAGTAGTAAAAGCTCTTACAGAAAGAAGAAATAAAAAATTTTATAAATAAATATTGACTATGAATTTTATCAGTGCTATTATTACTAACAATATTGTTTTTAATTACAATATTATTAGAAAATTATTTGAGGAATGAATTATTATGAAAACTAAAATTATTGTTTTGAATAAAGAATTTAATAATAATAATAATAGATACAAGAGTTTGTAGTTGAATTTTAAATAAAATTCATGGATGCAAGCTCTATTGGTTTTTTAAAAAAGACTTGTATCTATGGTAATGAAAGATTTTAAACCATCTGATACAAGTCAGATGGTTTTTTTATGTGCGCCCAGCATGGGCTCAAACTAGTCGGTGAAAGTTCGATAT
>DDAM01000035.1 GCA_002332905.1 Firmicutes bacterium UBA2058
AACTTTTGGGGGTCGGTACAAAATAGTCACTTTTTTCATTATATATTAGTCTAGAACTAATGAAGGTGCAGTATATACTCTTGCTCCTAATTCGTTATCAAGCATATACAGTCCCTTTGAATCTGAACCAAATAGCTCCATTTTTTTGATAAGAGTTTCAGCATTAGTTTCTTCTTCGCCTTGCTCTTTAACAAACCAATCTAAAAATTGCATAGTTCTAAAATCTTTATTATTATATGCTTCATCATAGATTATATGGATTGATTCTGTTACAAATTGCTCATGCTTTAATCCTTCTGCTAATGGCTCACTAGTGTTGTTAAAAACAGTAGTAGGACAATCAATAGCTTCAAGTGTTACTTTAAGACCATTATTATGCATGTATTTCATAAATAACATAGCGTGATCTCTTTCTTCTTGTGCTTGAATATTATACCAATTTGCGAATCCATCTAATCCTTGTTCAACATAATAGTTTGCAATTTCTAAGTATAAATAAGCTGAATAAAACTCTTTGTTAATCTGACTATTCAATAATTTTGATACATTTTCTTTAATCATAGTTAAAACCCCCATATTAAGTATATTTATATAAATATGTTTTTATATTTTATTATAATATACCACAATAATCCATATTTAAACATGAATTTATTCAAAATGCTTTGGTAAAATGTAGTAAAAGCTAAAGCCTTTTATTTTAGCTTTTAGTTAATAATCATTATTGAGATTTTAACTACAAAATTTTCATAACCATCAACAGACAGTTCATCTAATATTGCATCTTCAAAAAAATAATCACCTAATTTTAAATTGTTTTCTTTAGCGAAATTTAACATTTTTTTATATGTTACATCAATTGTATTATATCCAGTGTGATAAGCGATTAAATACCTTCCTTTAGCCTTTGAATAAGTTTATGGTTTAAAGAAATTTTAGTATGAAAGTAACTATAGGTTACATAGCTTTCCTTAATTATATTATTTAAGCTTATCATTTGCCCAGTAGTATATGGCGCTGTAATATTATTCTTATTACAATTTTTTATATGGTTTGCATATGAAACAGCAAGACTTCTATCATCAGTAGATGGTAGAGCTTCAGTTATAATAAGTAACTCCTTATTTTCTTTCTCTACAATTATTTTATCATTATTCATATAGAATAAAGATTTAGTAGCCTGTGATTTTTGCGATATTAATTGCTTAATCGCAATTAGATGTTTGATTTTTTTATTAGATTCTCGACAAAGCTATATCGAAGTAATAATTTATATACTAAGCTTACAATTGACATTAGTCGTTAAATTATTATTTATTTTATAACAGTACATAAAAAATCACTACCAATTTCAGTATTTTTAAAAATGTTTTGCGCTATTTTGATGTAGTCCTCTGGATTTGGCATAGAAGGGCTAAAATGTGTTAGCCATAGTCTTTTTACATTTGCCTTTCGTGCTAAGGAGGCTGCCTCAGAAAATGTCATATGCTTTTTACTTATAGCATCTTCTTTTTTATCTTCATCACCATACATTCCTTCGCATATAAACAAATTTGAATCCTTTGCAAAATTAATTATATTATCAATTGGTCTTGTATCCGTACAGTAGGTGATTTTTAGTGGTTCTCTTTTTTCTCCAAGAACCATTTCAGGTACAATGATTTTACTGCCTACCTTCACACTTTCTCCATTATGAAGCTTTTGCCACATGCTTACTGGTACATTAAGCTCCTTTGCCTTATCAGGCAAAAATCTTGGCTTTAGATTAAGAATAAAGCTGTAGCCAAAGCAGCTAATCCAATGTTCTAGTGATATAGCCTTAACATCTATTCCTATTATATCAAATCTATGCTCAATATTTTCTTCCATTTCAATTACCATTAATTCATATGGAATATAGCCAACTGTGTATAATAATCCTTCTAATGCCTTATAAATACCAATTGGTCCATAAATGTTAATAGGTTTTTGCCTTCCTGCATTACCAATTGATGACAATAGCCCCGGAAGTCCAAGCACATGGTCGCCGTGTAGATGTGTTATGAGTATGGCATCTATTTTAGATAAGCTTACCTTTGCTTTTTTTAATGCAATTTGAGTAGCCTCGCCACAATCAATAAGTATAGAGTTTCCATTATAGCTTATAAGGCAGGAGGATAAAAATCTATCAGGTAATGGTATCATTCCACTTGTTCCAATTAATTTAACTTCAATCATTTAAATCACCAGCTTTTATCTTAATTAATTATATTTTACCATATCTATAATTTAATATGAATGTATTTTATTTTATTTAAACAAAACAACGTCATATAAAAAAGTTATTGATTAATGTATATCATTATTATATAATTTTTGATGTGTTAACTAGTTGTTAAAATGTACTTATGGAGGTACTATTTATGGAACTAAATTCAAGGAACATGAAAAAGCTATTTTTAATTATAACATTTACAGTTTTGCTATATTTAGGGCTAACAAATCTTTCAAAAGTAGTAAATGTTGTAAAATCAATAATTGGAATTACTTCGCCATTTATTCTTGGTCTGTGTATTGCTTTTATTGTAGGCGTGTTGCTTAAATTTATAGAAGAGAAATGGGATAGAATATTTAAGAAAAATAAAAGTAATATAATATATAAATTAAAAAGACCTATTTGTATATGTATTAGCTTTGCATTAATCATAGGAGCTATATTTATTTTAATTTTTATGATTGTCCCAGAGGTAGGAAGAACAGTATCGGAAATTGCGCAAATTATACCTATCTACATGGAACGTTTAGAAAACTGGTGGAATCAAATAAGTACGGAATTAGAAAATATATATGTTACTATACCTTCAATAGAGATAGATTGGAAACAAGTAGGAGCAACTATTGTAGACTTTTTAACTCGTGGAAGTAAATCAATTTTCTCCACTACTGTCGGTATTACTACATCAATTTTTGGTGGAGTATTTAGATTTATTGTTGGTTTTATTTTTTCTATATATATATTATTCCAAAAAGAGAATTTATGTAGGCAAATTAAAAAAATATTTTATGCTTATTTGAAAGAAGATACTGTAAAATCAATCTTAAATATTGCTAAGATGGCAAATGTAACTTTTTCAAAATTTGTTACAGGACAGCTTACAGAGGCGATAATAATTGGCTTATTATGCTTTATAGGTATGAATATATTCTCAATGCCATATGCAACAATGATATCAACATTAGTTGGCTTTACGGCTTTAATACCACTTGTAGGTGCATTTATTGGAACAGCCTTTGGTGGCATTATGATTTTAATGGTAGAACCTATGAAGGCTTTATGGTTTGTTATATTTATAGTTATCCTTCAACAGCTTGAAGGGAATATTATTTATCCAAGAGTAGTTGGCAAATCAGTTGGATTACCAGGTATGTGGGTTTTAGTAGCTATAACAGTTGGAGGAAGTTTACTTGGAATATTTGGTATGTTATTAAGTGTTCCAACATGTTCAGTTTTATATGCACTATTAAGACAATCTGTTAATAATAGATTGTCAAAAAAATCTATTAGTCATTTAATTGAAGATAGTGTACAAAATGAAATAGTTGAAAATAGTGATAATGGCGAAGAACAAGATGATGTAGTATAAACAATAAGCCCATAGGTAAAAACTCTATGGGCTTATTTATGTTTAAAAAACTTTATATCCATTTCACTTCCACATAACCGATCAATGGTGGTTTGTTGTTCGTGTCAGGATTCTACCCAGAAGTTTCTTGTCCACTACTTCCTACCCCTTGTTCACAAGCACAAATGGATAAAACTGTGGCAAATATATTGGCATTACTATAATCTAATTATTTCTTTTTTTCCATCATGTATTTTTAATATACATGGAGTTATGTCCTTATATGCTGTTTCATTATTATTTTCTTTAATCTCACCTGATGAAAATATAGATAATAATCTACCAGCGAAAAATTCTTTATATCCTTCATCAAATGCTTGATGTCCTCTAATTATTGTAGAAATTGAAAATTTGCTAGTAAAGCTATCAAAATGTGTTTTATAAAAATAAAATCTTCTAGTGTTCCTTTGAAGTGTTGTATCCTCAGTGGGATCACTCCATAGCATGTTATGTATTACGCTTCCGTCTAAGCTATCAACGATATCTTCATTCCACAAATCATTAATAGTAAGTATATGGTCATAACCATCATTTATTGGTCTAGGAATACCACCGTGAACACATAATATAACTTCGTCACAATTTTTTATAAGTGCTATATGACAAAGCTTACTAAAGTAATTAAGATACCCTTCTAATAATGTAAGAGGCTTATTTAGTTCTTTTAGAGAATTAAAAAGTGAGGCAACAAAATAATCATTATCTGTAGTGTTTACGTTTCTTCCAACACAGAGCTTATATTCATTTTCTGATATAATTGTTCCACCATCGTGGTTCCCACGAAGTAGAAAAATATTGTTAGAGAATATGTACTTTAAGATAAAAATTAATTCTAATGTTTTAAATGCTGCCATACCTCTATCAACATAATCACCTAAAAATATCAATCGAATGTTTTGTCTGTTTTGTACTTTCTCTACAAAGCTTATCCTTTTTAAAAACTCTATTACAGAAATAGAGTCAGAATGAATATCTCCAAATACGTAGTAGGTTGCTAAATCATTGTTTAAAAAATATATCCTACCACCTATTTTAGTGTCCTCACATTTATATATACATTCCAACGCACTAGCTGATTCTTTGCAGACATCTGCATTTACTGTGCTTATTTCATTATTATGAAGCTTGTTTAATTCTGATAGTAAAAACAAATGAAGCTCTTCTAAATCATCAAATGATTTTTTTAATTCTATAAAGCTAATTATATCATTAATATCTAACTGATTTTTATTATAAAGAATCTTTAAGTTTTTAATTTTGCTTATGTAATCCATATAAATCCCCTTTATATATTAGTCAATAAAACTGTACATTAAATATATATAAAAGTCAATGTATGTAGCTTAAAAAATGTACAATTATTTAAATTTTGAAAAGTGTTTTAATAGTATTTATGAGGCATATGCAAGTTAAAAAATTTTTAATTATACCCTATATTTTTATACTTTTTTATTATATAATTGCATTATGATAAAATTAACTATTAGTGGAAATGAGAAAGAGCAAAGACTTGATAGGTTTTTGAAGAAGTACTTAAAAAATGCTTCCCTAAGCTACATTTACAAGCTTATTCGTAAGGATGTAAAAATCAATGGCAAAAGAGGAAACATAGAAACTATGCTGTTAGAGGGAGATGAAATAGCCTTATACATTAGTGAGGAGGAATTGGAGAAATTAACTAAGAGTAAAAAGGTCGTTAAGTCTAAAAAGCAATTTAATATAGCATATGAGGATGAAAATATTTTAATTGTAGAAAAACCATTTGGATTACTAACTCATGGTGATGCTACAGAAAAGAAAAATCATTTGGCTAATCAAGTGATTTCATATCTTATAGAAAAAGAAGATTATGTCCCAAGGCTAGAGCGCACATTTGTGCCATCACCTGTAAATAGATTAGATAGAAATACAACTGGACTAGTTTTGTTTGGCAAGAATAATAAAGCATTGCAAACACTCAATAAAATGATTCGTGAAAAAGGCTATGTAAATAAATATTATTTGACCATAGTTTCAGGTAATTTAAAAAAAGAGCTTATACTTAAGGATAAGATGGAAAAAGACGAAGAAAGAAATATGGTTAAAGTATTGCCTATGGAAGATGAGGATGGCAAGATTATGGAGACTATTGCTAAACCCCTTAAATATAAAAATGGGTATACCTTAGTAGAAGTTGAACTTATTACCGGAAGAACACATCAAATTAGGGCACATTTAGCTAAAGCTGGCTATCCTATTATAGGAGACATAAAATATGGGCGCTCAGATGTAAACAGAGAAATTGAAAAACGATTTAATCTTACTACACAATTCTTACATGCGTACAGATTGTCATTTATTGGTGCAGAAGAGCCGTTAGAATATTTGATAGGCAAAGATGTAACAGGAGAACTGCCTCCTAATCTTGAAAAAATTAAGGAAGCTATATTTAAATAAAAAATATATATCTTAATAAAATAAAAATTCAACTTTATAACTTAGTAGGCTATATTGTTTCTTCGATATACTTTTACTGAGAATCTAAGTAGAGCAAAGTATATAAGAGACGTTTCTGTTCCGTAATTTGGTTTCCCTTGACTTTTATAAGGAAGGGAAAGCCTCATTAAGTCACATAAACCTCTCTTATATACTTCGCTATTCATAGCATCCGATACTCAAAGAAAAATGCTTTTTATTTTTCTTTGATTTTCGGTGTTATGTAGGCAAAAAATATAAAAAAAGTTTATGCGACTTCAACGAGATTTACCATCCTTATAATAATCAAGGTAAATCTCGTTGCGGAGACAGAAACTTTTTTTATATTTATTGCTCACCTTAAATTCACAATAAAAGTGTGTCGAAGAAACAGCACTCTACTAAGATTTAACTTGCCAACACCTTAATATAGCTATGATATATTCTTATTTTGTAATTAATAAAACAGTCTTTTCTATAAAATCCTTACTATCAAATTCAGAATTTCCAAGTTGATTTTGTATGAGGATGCCATCCATTGTTGTTAATAGTAACCATGATATATAATCACCATCACTATCTGGACACCTTTCTATTATTTTGTCTCTTATTGTATTTTTGAAATAGTGATATCTTTCTATGTATTTTTGTCTAAGTGTCTCATTCCCTGAAACAGCAGCTCCTGCTAGATAAAGTCTTAAGCTCCCAAAATCCTTTGCTGAACTTCGTTCCAAAACATATCTAATAAGCCTTGAAATACTGGTATCTTTCTCCTTGTTTTCAACCCACGAAATAAAATCGTCAGATAATTTTGAAAGATAGTTATCTGTTATATCAAAAAGTATATCTTCTTTATTGTTATAATAATAATATAAAGTTCCCTTGCTTATTTCTGCGGCTCTAGCAATGCCAGCAAGAGAAATATCATTAAATGATTTATTCTGCATTAGTGTGGCAGTTGTAACTAATATTTTTTCCTTAATGTTATTTTTAAGTGGTGCAGCCATATAATAATTTCCTCCAGTGAAGGCGTCTATTCTTCACTCTTTGTTTTTTTACCAGACTTTTATTTCTATATAAAATAGTATAGACTACTAAATTAACACCGTCAATAAACTTTACAGATAATATTTTAATATTACCTATAAAGTTTATTGACATTTTTTGCCTAAGTGATTAATATAATATTAAGACAGTCGGTTGACTGACTGATAAGCTGTGGAGGTTAGCTATGATTTCGGTTGAAAAATTAAATAAAATATTGAAAGAAAAGTATAATGGAAGAGTAACCGCTACTGAATATAATAATGTCTTAAGGCTAGAAGGTTGTCTAGATAGCTGGAAGGATATTGTTGAAGCTGGCAGCATATGTGCTGATAAAAAAAGTCGAAGATATGTTGTTAATAATATTATACTGAAGGATGTAAATACGTGTACTATGAAACTTCCGAAACTAAATGATAAGTTACTAGATCATAAAAAAACTGACGTTTTAATTATTGGAGCAGGCATAGTTGGTAGCGCTATAGCTAGAGAGTTATCTAGATGGAATTTAGATATACTTTTAGTTGAAAAAGAGCATGATGTTGCTATGCAAGCATCATCACGCAATGATGGTATGATTCATCCAGGTATTGACTTGAAAAAGGGTCAGATTAAGCAAATGTATAATTCTAGAGGTAATAATATGTATCCGCAAATATGCAAAGAGCTTGATGTTGATTTTGAAATGACAGGTCAATATTTATGCTTTAAGGATAAATGGATTAAGTATGTCTTACCATTTATAATTAGACACTGGAAAAAAATGAATGTTCCTGTTATAATTGTTAATAAAAAAGAATTATATGAAAAAGAGCCTTATCTGGCCGAAAATATAGAGTGTGCCTTGCAATTTCCGACTGCAGGTATTGTATGTCCTTACGGTTTAACTATAGCTTATGCGGAAAATGCTATAGAAAATAGTGTATCTTTAAGCTTAGATACAGCTGTTTTAGATATGAATGTTAAAAATAATAAAATAGAAAGCGTTATTACTAACCGTGGGATTATATACCCTAAAATAGTAATTAATGCAGCTGGCGTATTTAGTGATAAAATTGCAGAGCTTGCATGTGATAAATTTTTTTCTATACACCCGCGAAAGGGTACAAATATAATTATGGATAAAAAATCAGCATATCAAGTAGCTACAATTGCCTCCTTATTTGGAACTATCGCAGTCAAAACATCACATTCAAAGGGTGGCGGAGTTGTGTCTACAATAGATGGCAATCTTTTAGTAGGACCAGATGCTGAGGAAACGTATCAAAGAGAAGACTATTCAACAAACATAGATAGTATTAATAACACAATTAATAAACAAAAAAATACATCTCCATTATTAAATAAACAAGACATTATAACTTACTTTACAGGTGTTAGAGCAGCTACATATGAAGAGGATTTTGTGATTTGCGAGGGTAAAAGTACAAAAAACATTATTCACGCTGCAGGTATACAGTCTCCAGGGCTTACAGCTGCACCAGCTATTGCAGTTGATATAGCAGATATGACTGTAAGAATGCTATCTAAAACACAAAAAGTATTAAAGAATGAGCGGTTTAATCCAACTAGAAAGTCAATTCCAAAAACATCGAAACTTCCAGATAATGAAAGACAAAAATTAATTGAAAAAAATAGCGACTACGGAATTATCATCTGTCGTTGTGAAGAGGTAAGTAAGGGTGAAATTAAAGATGCTTTAAATAGACCTGTGCCATGTGACACTATAGATGGTGTAAAAAGAAGAGTCCGTCCTGGTATGGGAAGGTGTCAAGGAGGATTTTGCAGTCCATTAGTTGCAGAAATCATCAGTAAAGAAAAAAATATACCTATATATGAAGTCACTAAAAATGGTGACGGAAGTAATATAGCCAGTGGACGTACAAAGCAAAGTACAAAAGGTGGTGATGAAATTGAATAAAGAATATTTTGATGTAGCTGTAATAGGAGGAGGACCAGCAGGACTTGCAGCTGCATTGTCAGCAAAAAGAGAAGGTAAAACAGTAATTCTTATAGAACGTGAAAAACGACTTGGTGGCATTTTAAAACAGTGTATACATGATGGATTTGGATTAATTAGATTTGGTGAGAAAATGTCAGGACCTGAATATGCTCAGCATTTTATAGATGAGTTATTGAGTAAAGATATTGAGGTTGCACTTTTAACCTATGCTACTAAAATAGAGAAAATTAATGATAGCATTAACATAACCTTAGTAAGCAGTAAAGGTATGAGATATGTTAGTGTAAAAAGTCTAGTCCTTTCTACTGGTTGTAGAGAGAGAACAGCTAAACAAATATCAGTTCATGGAACTAGACCAGCGGGAGTGTACACAGCAGGAACGGCACAGTATCTTACTAATATATTCGGAATACTTCCTACAAAACGCTGTGTTATTCTAGGCAGTGGAGATATAGGATTAATTATGGCGAGAAGACTGACGCTTGAGGGTGCCAGTGTACTAGGTGTATACGAAGCTAAAAAAACACCTAGTGGCTTATCAAGAAACATAAGCCAATGTTTGCATGATTTTAATATACCATTATATACTGGAAAAACTGTAACAAAAGTGTTTGGAAATTTACGGCTAGAGGGTGTAGAAATTTCAGATGTTGATGACAATATGAATGTTATTGAGAACACAAATGAATACATCAGCTGTGATAGCTTAATTTTATCAGTTGGGCTAATACCTGAGAATGAGCTGGCAGAAACACTTAATATTAAGCTCGATATTAAAACAAAAGGTCCTATAATAGATCAAAACTATATGACATCAATTGATGGAGTATTTGTTTGTGGAAATGCACTTCATGTTAATGACTTAGTTGATTATGTTTCTGAAAGTGGAGAAGAAGCAGGGAAGTCAGCAGCTAACTATAGGTATGAAAACACTCATCTTGTTCAAATACAAAGTGACAACAATTTTTTGTATACAGTTCCGCAAAACATAGACTTAGGCTCAAATCATGATAAAGTAGTAATCTTTTTTCGTTCTAAACATGAACTTAAAAAGACACTTGTAAGCATAACTGTAGATGGTAGGGAAATATTTAAAAAGAAATATAAAGCACTTCGCCCACCTGAGATGGAAAGAATAGAAATTGACTTTGAAAAGGCAAATATAACAAGGGAAAGTAAAATAATGATGTCTATAAAGGAAGTAACGTGAAGAAAAGCATTCACGCTGTGAAAAAAAACATTCACGATATGGAGGTTAAAATGGAAGAAATAATATGTATAGTTTGTCCAAACGGATGTCATATGCAAATTGATGGCAAAGAGCAAATTAAGGTGATAGGTAATTTGTGTAAGCGAGGAGAGGAATTCGCCATACAGGAACTTACTAATCCAATGCGCAGCTTGACTACCACAGTGAGAACAACAAGCAAAGATATGCCAATGTTACCTGTTCGTACTAAGGGGGAAATACCAAAATCTAAAATTGAAGAAGCTATGATGGTTCTTAATAAGATTGAAATTTCAAATTCTGTTACATGTGGTGAAGTAATTTTAAAAAACATATTGGGATGTGATTGTGACATAATTGCTACATGTAGCCTAATAATATGAAAGTATGAAAGGATGTAAGGCTATGCAATTTGTATTAACCTTTGATGTAGGAACACAAAGCGCAAGAGCAATGCTCGTAAGTCCAACAGGGGAAATTGTTAAAAAAGTAAAAACAACATTTGAAAAACCATACTATTCAATAAATCCAGGTTGGGCTGAACAAAAACCAGAATTTTATTGGAACGCAATTTGTCAAGCTAGTTTGCAGCTAAAAAATGACGCTGGAAAATTATGGGATGATATCATAGCAGTAACATGTACATGCATTAGAGATAGCTGTCTTTGCGTAGATGAAAATGCTTTACCACTTAGGGATGTGATATTGTGGCTTGATAAACGCGAGGTAACGACTCTAAAGCCACTTACAAGATTACAAAGAATATTATTTTCAGCAGTTTCAATGCGTGAATCAGTTGAGCTTCAAAGAAAGGTATCTGCGTGCAATTGGATAAGAGAAAACGAGAAGGAATTATGGGATAAAACATACAAATTTATTTTTTTATCCGGATATTTTACATATAAATTTTCTGGAAGGCTGATTGACTCCTGTGCAAACATGATTGGGCACATACCTTTTGATAGTAAAATCAGAAAATGGATGAAGTCTGATGATTTAAGAAGATGTATATTTAATGTGGAACAAGAAAAACTATGCGAATTAGTTGAACCCGGAACAATTGTAGGGCCAATTACCGAAAAAGTAAGTATTGAAACTGGAATAACTGAAGGCTTGCCATTTATAGCAACGGGATCAGACAAAGGCTGCGAAACTCTAGGCTTATCCTGTTCCACACCGGACAAGGCTGCTATAAGCTTTGGAACTACCGCAACTATACAATTAACTACTCCATTTTATATGGAGCCTTTGCCTTTTATTCCTGCATATCCATCAGTTATAAAGGAGCATTATAATCCAGAGGTACAAATTTATAGAGGATATTGGCTTATTTCTTGGTTTAAAAAGGAGTTTGCAGCTAAGGAGGTAGAGGAAGCGATCATAAAAGGTGTTTCAGCGGAGGAGCTTTTAAATTCTAGACTTAGAGAAATCCCTCCCGGATGCAATGGACTTGTATTTCAGCCGTATTTTACACCCGGTGTTGTTATGCCAAAGGCAAGGGGCTCTGTAATAGGTTTTTCTGATGTTCACTCAAGACTACACATTTATAGAGCAATAATAGAAGGCATAAATTACGCTTTAATGGATGGACTTAAATCACTTGAAAAAAGAGGAAAGCTGAAGGTTAAAGAGATTTTTGTTGCCGGTGGTGGTGCTCAAAGTGATGAAATTTGCCAAATAACCGCGAATATGTTTGGAGTACCCGTTAAACGTATCCAAACCTATGAGGCCAGCGGACTAGGCAGTTCGATAGTAGCCTTTGTAGCAAAAGGAGTTTTTTCGGACATAAATGAAGCAATTAAATCAATGGTACATATAAAAGATGAATTTTTACCAGACGAAGAAGAACATAAACTTTACGAAAAATTATTTAATGAAATATTTAGTAAGATATTTAAAAAGCTTTTTCCACTCTATAAAAAAAGCTTTGAATAGTAAAAGAGAAAGGATGATATAAAATGTCACATGCATATAAAGGTTTCGAGCCAAAATGGATAAAAGGAGAGTTTCCAAAGAATTCTTACCGTTCTATATTTAAATGGGGTGATCCGTTACAAATCAAAATACCAAAAGAATCATTATATAAAATGCTTAAAGAGACATTTCATTTAGATGATGAATTTTTTAAGGAGTATAAGGAAAATTTAGGATTTGACAAGGTAGAATATGATATACCGATTAAGCTGAAAGAAAATCAGATTAAAAAATTTAAGGAAATTGTCGGAGAAGATTATGTTCGTACAGATGATTATGCGCGACTTTCGGTTGCATATGGTAAAACTATGTATGATATATTAAGGCTTAGAAACAAAATCGTTGAGAATATACCTGATGCTGTAATATATCCTGACACTAAAGAGCAAATAGAGAAAATTGTAGAATTTTGTTCTGAAGAAAAAATCCCAGTGTATGTTTATGGCGGAGGTTCATCTGTAACTCGCGGAGTAGAATGTACAAGGGGTGGAATTTCACTTGATATGAGACTTCGTTTTAATAAGGTTATTTCTTTTAATGAAATTGATCAAACTATCGTAGTTGAAGCTGGGATGAGTGGTCCAATATTAGAGGAAGTTTTAAATGACGCAGTGAAGCTATTTGGTGCTAAAAGACCTTATACATGCGGTCATTTTCCACAGAGTTTTGAATATTCTTCTGTAGGAGGGTGGGTTGTTACGAGAGGTGCTGGACAAAACTCTACCTATTATGGTACAATAGACGATATAGTTATAGGTCAAGAGTATGCAACTCCAAAAGGTAATATAAAAACTGATACATATCCTAGAAAAGCTACCGGTCCTGATATTGGGCACATCATGATGGGTAGTGAGGGGGCATTTGGTGTTCTTACTCATGTTACACTAAGGGTATTTAGGCACATGCCTGAAACAATCAAAAGATTTTCATTTATGTTTAAGGACTGGGATACAGCACAAAAGGCTGCTAGAGAAATAATGCAATCTGAGGGTGGTTATCCATCTGTATTTAGACTATCAGATCCGGAAGAAACTAGAATTATGCTTAGATTGTATGGTGTTGATGATAGTCCACTTAGACATTTATTTAAGGTAAGGAATTTTAAGGAAGGTGATATGTGCTTATTCTTAGGATTTACTAATGGTGAAAAAGGCTTTTCTAAAAACTGCGCTAAGGTAGTTAAAAAAGTTGCTAAAGCTCATGGTGGAATGAGCCTTACAGGTATTGTTACTAAATCATGGGAAAAAGGTAGATTTAATGATCCGTATATGAGAGATACTATGCAAGATTTTGGTATTGTAACAGACACTATGGAATGTAGTGTCAACTGGAGCAATATGTCTAATGTTCATCGTGAAGTTAGAGCATATTGTAAATCTAGGCCGGACACAATATGTATGACTCACATGTCACATGTTTATCCTCAAGGTGCAAATTTATATTTTATATTCATAGCTAAAATGAGTGATCCTATGGAATATAAAAATTATCATGCAGGTATTTTAGATGCTATTCAAAAATCGGGAGCATCTATGAGTCATCATCATGGAATAGGAAAAATGTTTGGACCTTGGTTAGAAGGATATATAGGACGTAACGAATTTGATATCTTCCGAGCTTTAAAAAATCATTTTGACCCAGAAAATATTATGAACCCTGGTGGAACATTAGGTCTTGATATTGAAGAAAATGAAAAAAGATTTTTAAGGGGAAAACTATAAAAAATATATGTTTTAAATTGGGAAATAAGCGTATATATATAAATATAATAAATATAATAGGAATAGATATAATACATTTATATATATAATAAATAAAAAAACATTTTTTTAAAATAAAGGGAAGGTGAAATAATGTTAGTTAAAGCAATAATGATTCCATTTAGTCAGCTACAATGTCTTTCTGTTGAAAATACAATAGAGGAAGCATTAAGCATTATAGAGGAAAATAGACTTTTATCATTGCCTGTTGTTAATGAAAAACAGTTCGTTGGTGTTATTTCAAAAGAACACATGTACGAAGAGTATTTTAAAAACTATGAAGCATTATCTAAACTTGATTTCTTAAACAAAAAAATAAAAGATTTAGTAAAGACAAAAATTATGACAATTAATCAAGAGCTTCCAATAGAAGATGCAGCAGCTATTTTCATAACTTCTAAATATCGCTTTATTCCAATTACAGACGGTAAAAACGATCTGGTAGGTATAGTAACTCATCAATCTATATTTAAGCAATATCAAAAAATATTTGGAGACAGAGTAAATGTACTTACTATTTATACTAGTAATTTCAAAGGTACTATTGCAAAAATGACTGATACTATAGCAAAAGCTGGCGGTAATATTAAAAACATTGTTCAAATAGATACTAACGTAATGAATTTGCAGGAAATCTATTTAAGTATAGATTGTGAAGACTTTGATAAGGTCGTTATGGCTCTTAAGAAAAATGGTTATAACGTTAGAACAGCTATAAAAGACGATGGTAAAGAAATAAACTATTAGAATAATTTTATTAAATAGCATACAGATACCTGTATGCTATTTTTATGCTTTCCTTACAAAAATGAAAGGATATTGTAATCTAATTCTAAGGCAGTTTTAATAATTATGGATTATAATATTATTAAATAATATTATTAAATAATATCATTAAATAATATTATTTAGAATGGTTATTAAAAATCGAGGTATTGGATTATGAAAAAAATAAAGTTAAAAAGTCTAATTTTAAATATATTTATAATTGCCTTTGTAGTAGCTGCAATATGTATCATTCCTATATTAACTGATGGAATAGATATGTATAAAAGTGCAGTCAATGAAATGAGCATTGAGGATAAAATCGAGTCAATTAGAAGTTTGCCAAACTACGTAAAAATTAATGATATACCGCAGAGCTTAAAAAATGCTACAGTTTCTGTAGAAGATCATAGGTTTTACAAGCATAATGGATTTGATTTTATTTCTACGAGCAGAGCAGTTATCGAAAATATCTCAAGCGGTGAATTAATATCTGGTGGAAGCACTATAACGCAACAATTGGCAAAAAATATGTTTTTTAGCTTTGAGAAGACCTACAGTAGGAAGATAGCCGAGTTAATAGTAGCATTTAGGCTTGAAAAATTGCTTGATAAGGATGAAATTTTAGAGCTGTATATGAATATTATTTATTACGGAAACGGTTATTATGGTATTAAGGATGCTGCAAACGGATATTTTGATGTTGAGCCAAGTGAGCTATCAAACGAACAAGCTATAATTTTAGCGGGTATACCGCAATCACCTAATTTTTACAGTCTAGCTAATCCAGATTGTAATATTAAGGATAGAACCAGTATGGTTGTAGCTACAATGGTAGAAAATAATTATATTAATAACGAAGATGCAGAAGAAACTATATTGAAGACTTACCAGCTAATCGAAACATTTTATTAAAAAACCTACTCCTTAAAAAAATAAGAGTAGGTTTTTGTAATTTTATATCTTTTGCTTATCTAATTTATCTAAGTTCCAGCGTTCTATCAAATATATCAATTTTCCAGGATATCCGCTGTCTGTTGCATAACCACATCTTCTAAGCGCATAAGCTCCAGCTGTAGAGTTATACATTACCTCTGTGTAAGGTATATATCTTTCTCTTGTTGTTAGAAGTGCATTATGGTCGTTCCAACTGTCTTGAACAGTTTTATATGCTCTAAAGTTGTCGTCAATTCTATATACTGTTCCATAGTATTCTTCCCAAGTACTACATAGTACAGATCCAGCATTTCCTGTACCTTTCACACCAAATAAGTTATTTGAAAACAATCCTGTGTATTTGTCAACAGGTAGCTTTTGCCCCCAGCCAGTTTCAAGTATTGCTTGAGCAACTTGCAATGCTGCAGACATTCCATTTTCCTTTTGCGTTTTAAGTGCCATAGGAGTTACATACTCTATAAATTTATCTTGAGCAACTACCGGTCTTGAGCCATATAATTCTCCTAAATAGAATTTAATTGGAATCACATCAGACTTTATAGTTCTGCCATCTGTTGTTGTTGCTATTGCTTGTATATTTCTATTACCTTCATTTATTAAAGTAGGTGTAAAACTAACTTTAATAGAAGAGTCTTTAGATGTACCAATAACTTTCTGACTTCCGTTTTGTGGGTTGATTATTACATATGTTACATCCTTCAAAGAAACATTTGACTTTGAATTTACTGAAAATGCCTCTGTTATTACTTGGTTAGGACCTACACCGCTTATGATAATGCTTTCTTTATTAGGAACAGTTACTGTACGCGCATTACTTGTATATACATTTCCTAAGGTCGTAGTACATTTAACATATATATCCCAAGTTCCTGCCATATCTGGACCAGGGAACCAGCTATAATCACCAAATCCTACTTCGTGTAAAAGTACTACATTTCCTGTAGACGTGTTTTTTGCATAGTATTGTGTCTTAGATACATTGTTAAAATTCCTAGATACTGATAAAGTAACTGGAACAACACCTACATTTTTAGTTGGTATTGAGGCTAAGCTTACGTATGGTGGTTTAGGCTCAGGTACTTTCGCAGCTATATTTACATTTACAAAATCACTGTAGTATGGTTTGTCATTTGCATCATATGCAACAACTCTAAGTTCTACCTCACCATTTTCAAAGGTTTCCGGAATATATCCAAAGCTACCTGCAGGATCTATTTCACCAGATGTATAAACCTTTATATCTCTATTAGGATAATGAATTTCATATTTAGTATAAGAGGCTGTAAAATTCAAATCACAGCTTAACGGTGTAGTAACGGATAGTGTTTGCCCAGCATTAACTCCTTTAAGTGTTACCTTTGGAGTTATTTTTGTAGTTACTGTTTTTGCTGCACCGGCTATAAAATTACCATTTTTATCATAGACAACAGCAGCCAATATACCATTACCTTGATTATTTATATCAGGCGTTAAAACAACCGGTTCACTTATTTTGTTTGTTTTAGCTACTATTTTTCCTTCTCCGGTTGCAGGATCTAAAAATAAATATCTAAGCTGTGCTGCGTTTGAAGGTAAGGATTTAGCTCCGCTTAAAGTCAGAGTTGTCTTATCACTTATAACCTGTCCATCATTGATTCCTGAAATGTCAATATCGAAAAATTTAGCTTTATCTGCTCCATCTCCACGAAATACGTTAACCTCTCTACTTGCTTGATTCCATGTAACATTTAATCCAAGAGCATTACTAACTAATCTTACAGGTACATATGTATAATTATTAATTATAACAGGTGCAACATCACTTACATCATAGGTTGTTACACCATTTTCTGTATAGCTGACCAACCTGTTATCTATGTAAAGTTTCACATTTTTATTGTCCTTGAATATATCAACTGCATTATTAGTTTGGTCCCATTTAACCTGTGCACCAAACTTCTCCATTACCACTCTAAGAGGTATTAGTGTACGGTCATTTTTTATGTAAGCACCTATATCGGAGTTTAACTTCTGCCCTTCAACTAGTACATGAACAGCGCTGTCACCTGCTGCATAAATAGTATTGTATGGTGTTTGTATAGTTATTGAAGAAAGAACACCTATAGTAACTATCCCTAAGGCTATTTTCCTTTTGTTTGTTTCAATGAAGTTACTAAAATATCTTTTGTTTGTCATCTTGTCACCCTTTCTTTAAATATTTTATTCCACATTATTTACGTATTATCTTTAAGTCGAAATTTAACGCAATTTGTAGAATAACTTATTATATCATATATGTAGACATAGAGAAAGTTACTAAAATGTTACAAAAAAGTGTATTTTACAAAATGTCATAATTAGGAAAATTTAAATTCATATCGTAATGTAAATAAGTTGCCAAGTAAAAAATACTAACATTATGATTTAAAAGCGTAAAAACAAGATTAATATTGTTAAATAATTGTCATATGTAAACGTTGACCATTGTTTTTAGTTTTTTATAATACTAAATATTAGAGAATATTTTTTGAAAACGTACCCAAAAATCAACTTATTACAATCTCTTAATTTATTTGATTTTAACAGCATTGATTTTTTCAAGTTTAAATTATATAATAACACATGTTAAAGTTTAAAGTAGTTATAAATATTATTTTATTTTAATTTGTTAATATTTCGACAAATTGATAATAAATTTAAGAGGTTATATAAAATATATTAAATGACAATAATATGAGGTGCAAAATGTATAAAATAGGTTCAATTGGTGCAGGTAATATGGGTTTAGCAATAATAGACGGAGCAGTTGGATGTAAAGCTTTTTTAAGTAGTGATGTAGCAATTTTTGATATATGCCAAGATAAAATTGATTTGTGCAAATCAAAAGGGTATAGTGTTTTACCTTCAGAGGAAGATATATTTTTAAATTGTGAAATAGTGTTGTTAGCAGTAAAGCCGCAAATTTATGAAAGCTTACTTAATAAGCTTAAATCTATTTCACAAAAAGTAAAGAATCAAATTATTATAACAATTGCAGCTGGTATATCAACATCATACATTCAAGGATTTTTAGGAAAAGATACAAAAGTAATAAGAGTTATGCCAAATACACCACTTCTAATAGGACGTGGAGCATGTGCTTTTTCAAAGACAGAAAACGTAAATGACAATGAGTTTAATAAGATTTTAAGAATATTTGAAAATATGGGAGAGGTTGCAGTTATACCTGAAGACCATATGAATGATATAATAGCTGCAAATGGAAGCTCTCCAGCATATGTATACTACTTCATAGATTGTATAACAAGATCTGTTGAAAAAATGGGAGTAGATAAAGACGTAGCAAAAAAACTTGTTGCTCAGACGTTTGTGGGTGCAGCTGAAATGGTTTTAAAAACTGGAAAAGAACCAAAGGAATTAATACAACAGGTTTGCTCTCCAGGTGGAACGACAATAGAATCAATAAAAGTATTTGATGAAAAAAATCTATACAGCATAATAAATGAAAGCTGTGTAAAATGTGTAAATAGAGCATATGAGCTTAATGCATAGATAAAAGGTGGCAATAAATTGCCACCTTTTATTTTGTCACTTTCCTAATATGCATATATTATGATATAATATGCGTAGTCGGGACTATGATATAATATTTATTGAATTAAATTAGTATTTGTAAAGGAATGGTAAAACATTTTATATAAATGGAGGTAGCTATGAAAAAAATTGAAAGCTTTCAAGTTAATCACTTAAACTTAAAAAGGGGATTATATGTGTCAAGAAGAGATGTAGTAGGTGACCAATATTTAACTACATTTGATATAAGAATGAAGGAGCCAAACAACACTCCTGTTATGAATACAGCTGAAATTCATACAATAGAGCACTTAGCTGCAACTTTTTTGAGAAATCATAGTGACTATGATGAAAAAACTGTATACTTTGGTCCAATGGGATGTAGAACTGGATTTTATGTTATATTTAAAGGAGATTTAAAGTCAGAAGACATAGTTCTGATAATGCGTCAAATGTTTGAATTTATAGCTAATTATGAAGGCGAAGTACCAGGAGCAGATGCAAGATCTTGCGGAAACTATCTAGACATGAATTTACCTATGGCTAAATATGAAGCAAAACTATTTTTAAATGATATATTATTAGATATTAAGGAAGAAAATCTATATTACAGAGACTAATGGAGCAATTATGAGTGAAATAATTACCTATAATTTGAATTTATCAAATACAACCTCGGATGAATATTATGAAAATATTAAAAAAATAGCAAATACTGTCAGTACAGAATTAGTTAATGAATATAGCGATGTTTTAGATGACTATATGATGTTTCAAAAAATAAGCTCTCATGAAAAGGTTAGGACTAAACAAGAATATGGGCTGGAAGTTCTTTTAATTGGAGTTTTGTGGAATTCATACATAGAAAAGGTATTATCTATAAAACCACCATTGTTTAAAAAGCTTATTCATAAGACAAATAGTGCTAGTTTAGAATTAACACTTGATAACTTCAAAAAACTTATAGATTATTTAGAGGCTTCAAAAGAGTTTATTGAAGAGGTCAAAAGATTAGAAGTTTGGCACAAATATCTTTATAATTTATCGAACGAAGAGTTAGTTTCGTTTCTAAAAAGTGCTTCAAGCTTTTCTATTAAATTTTCATATAAATGTGATGAATTATTAGGTAAATACTTACCTAATTTAGATGCATATTTAAATGCTCTACCCCAAAATAAAGAAGATATATTTCTTTGTAGTAAAAATAAAGAACAGTATTATCTTAACATGGTTGGAGCCGAAATTATGAATATAGCCTTTTTAGAAGATTTTAAGAATACAAAAGGAAAAATGATAATATTACCAGGATGCATGGTCTTAAATAAAGAAGACTGTCAGGCAAAACCAACAAAGTGGGGAAATTCATGCACTGGCTGTACGTTTAATTGCCCAGTAAATAAAATAAATAGGGTTGTAAATGACAATAATATAGATGTATATATTGTTCACCATGAATCGGATTTATATAAAAATGCACAGCTTGATGATGAAAATATAGGAATTATCGGTATTGCGTGCGTGCTTAATCTTTTATCTGGCGGGTGGAAAGCTACAAGGATTGGACTAATACCTCAATGTGTTTTACTTGAATATTGTGGATGTAAGCACTGGCATGAAAAGGGTATAGGTACAAACATAAATATAAATGAATTACTAAGTAAAATAAAGGTTTAAATTAACTTTGAAAGGTCTATTTTAAGGCTTAAAGAAATTATGAGAAAGAATAAAATTAGCGCCGAGTCCATGCTGGATTTTCATGGTATTCTGTGCAACAGGAGGCATGGACATAAATATGATATTAACTGCAGAAAACATAGTTAAGAGTTATAGTGAGAAAGCTTTGCTAAATGACATTACTCTTTATATAAATGAAGGAGATAAAATAGGGGTTATAGGTATCAATGGTACGGGAAAATCCACGCTGTTAAAAATATTATCCGGAATAGAGGAAGCAGATAGTGGTTCTATAACAAAAAAACAAGGTGATAGAATTATATATTTACCTCAAAACCCCGAGTTTAATGAAAATACAACAGTTATACAACAGGTTTTTTATAACGCTTCTAATCAAACAAAGGAACTAATGGAATACGAAGCTAAAATGATTTTAACAAAACTTGGTATAACTGAATTCGATAGAGATGTAAATTTACTATCTGGCGGTCAGAGAAAAAGGGTGGCTATAGCTAGCGCACTTGTAAATCCCTGTGAGCTATTAATTTTAGACGAACCTACAAATCATTTGGATAATGATATGGTAATTTGGCTTGAAAGCTATCTTGCTAAATTTAAAGGTGCACTAATAATGGTTACTCATGATAGATATTTTCTTGATAGAGTAACTAACAAAATTGTAGAGATAGATAAAGGAAATATCTATACCTATGAGGGTAATTATAATAAATATTTAGAGCTTAAGGCTATGAGAGAAGATTTTTTAATAGCCAGTGAAAGAAAGCGACAAAGCATACTAAGAAAAGAGCTTGAATGGATACAAAGAGGAGTTCGTGCTAGAGGCACAAAATCTAAATCAAGAATTGAGAGATTTGAGGAATTAAGTAGTAAATCAGCACCTGAAGTTGATGATAAAATTGCACTTAGCTCAGTTTCTTCACGTCTAGGTAAGAAAATAATAGAAATTAATAATATAAGTAAAAGTTATAATAATACAAAAATCATAGATGATTTTGAATATATAATAAACAAGGATGCTAGAATTGGTATAGTAGGAAAAAATGGAGCTGGAAAAACCACCTTGCTTAATTTAATAAGTGGTAGATTGCAGCCTGACGCTGGAACAGTAGACATAGGTCAAACTGTTAAGATAGGTTATTTCTCTCAGGAATCAAGTGAGATGGATTTAAGTCTACGAGTTATAGACTATATTAGAAATATAGCTGAGTTTGTTGAGACAGTAGACGGAAAAATATCAGCATCCCAAATGCTTGAAAGATTTTTATTTACAGGTGAAATACAATATAATACAATTGGAAGATTGTCTGGTGGTGAAAGAAGAAGGCTATTTTTACTTAGTATAATAATGAATGCTCCAAATGTTTTATTATTGGATGAGCCTACAAATGATTTAGATATTCAAACACTAACAATACTTGAGGATTATCTTGAAACCTTTAATGGTGCTGTAATTGCAGTATCTCATGATAGATACTTTTTAGATAAGGTTGTAAATAGAATATTTGAGGTAGTTGGTGATGGTAGCATTATTTCATATAATGGTGGCTACAGTGATTACTATGATGAAAGACAATTTAATGAAAAACAGTTAAATGTTGAATCTTCAATTGATAAGACACTAACTGAAAAGAAAAGAGAAACTTTAGATAAACCTAAGAAACTTAAATTCTCTTTTAAAGAGCAAAAAGAGTATGAGACTATTGATGAGGATATAGCAGATTTAGAGGTGTCAATAGAAAACATAGAATTGGAAATAACTAAAAATTCAACTGATTATGTAAAATTACAGGAGTTAGTTGAACAAAAAGAAAAGCTTCAAGCTAAACTAGATGAAAAAATGATTAGATGGGTTTATTTAAATGATTTAGCAGAACAAATTGAAAATCAAAAGAAAGGAAATTAAAAGGTATTTTTTATGAATGATAAATTTTTAGAAAATGTTCAAAAAAATTATGGAAAAATAGCAAAAGGTGAAATGGATGAAATAATTTCGCTAGATAATAATTCTGAAGAGATTTCCAAAAGTATAGGATATTCATTAGAGGAAATAGAATCAGTTCCTAAAGAAGCTAATGTCGGTTTAGGATGTGGCAATCCTCTTTCTTTTGCAGATATAAAGGAAGGTGACATAGTTTTAGACTTAGGAAGCGGAGCTGGATTTGATTGCTTTTTGGTTTCAAAAAAAGTTGGAAGAAGAGGTAGAGTAATTGGTGTTGATATGACTCCAGAAATGCTGCATAAAGCAAGACAAATAGCCAAGGAACATAGATACAGAAATGTTGAGTTTAGACTTGGAGAAATTGAAAATTTACCAGTGGCGGATAACTATGTAGATGTTATAGTTTCAAATTGTGTAATCAATTTATCTAGCAGTAAGGGAAGAGTATACAATGAAATGTATAGAGTATTAAAGACAGGTGGAATTATTGCAATATCAGATATTGTTATAATAAAAGAATTATCGGAAGACATGAGAAATGATGAATTAATGCATTCATGCTGAGTATCGGGAGCTTCTTCAGTTGAAGAATTAAAACAAATATTGGGATATGCAAAATTTAAAAATATTTCTATTGATGTTTACCCTGTTTCTGAGGAGTACAATAAAAGATGGGGAAATAATTTAGACTTAAATGAATATATAATGTCAGCAAAAATAAAGGCTGAAAAATAAACTATAGCTTGTCTTAATCTGTTAAAAGCTATATAATATCTCTTGTAATTTCAATTAACATTTTTTTGCAATTGGAGGCATTGACATAAAAATGATTAAAGATATGACAGTAGGCAGACCTAGTAAAGTACTTTGGGGTTTTTCAATTCCAATGCTTATTAGTGTTATGTTTCAACAAATGTATAATATAGCAGATGGTGTTATAGCAGGTAAATTCGCTGGAGAAAATGCTCTGGCAGCGGTAGGGGCATCTTATCCCATAACTATGATTTTTATGGCTATAGCAATCGGTAGCAATATTGGATGCTCAGTAGTTATTTCACAGCTTTTCGGAGCAAAGAAATATAAGGATATGAAAACTGCTATAACAACAACTTTTATAACATGTTTTGGGTTAAGTGTGGTATTAACTGTTTTAGGATTAATATTTTGTTCATCTATGATGAGTGCAATAAATACTCCTGAAAATATCTTCAGTGATTCAGCTTTATATCTAAGAATTTACATATTAGGATTAACGTTTTTATTTATTTATAATATTTGTACAGGTGTTTTCACTGCTTTAGGTGATTCCAAAACACCTTTATATTTTTTAATAGGTTCATCAATAGGAAATGTATTTTTAGATATATTGTTTGTTACTAAGTTTAAAATGGGTGTAGCAGGAGTAGCGTGGGCGACCTTTATAGCGCAAGGTATTTCATCTATATTATCCATAATTACACTTTATTTTAGAGTTAAAAGTGTAAAAACAGAAAAATTAGAAAAATTATTTTGCGGTGTAATGTTAAAAAAAATAAGCATAATAGCAATTCCAAGTATATTGCAGCAAAGCTTTATATCAATTGGAAATTTATTAATACAGTTCTTAATAAATGGCTATGGTTCAACAGTTATAGCTGGATATTCATCAGCAATTAAACTAAATACATTTGCAATTACATCATTTACTACGTTAGCAAATGGGCTATCTAACTTTACTGCGCAAAATATTGGAGCTGAAAAAATAGATAGAGTTTATGAAGGTTTTAAGTCTGGTATTATATTAGTTATGACTTCAGTATTGCCATTTTTTATAGCTTTTTTCTTTTTTAGCGACTCTATGATTAATTTTTTTATGAATGAGGACAGTCAAATAGCAATACAAATAGGTAGCCAGTTTCTAAAAATTGTATCTCCGTTTTATTTTATTATATCAATTAAGTTAATATCAGATGGAGTTTTACGTGGAGCGGGTGCTATGAGGTATTTCATGACATCTACCTTCTTAGATTTAATAATAAGGGTTGTTTTATCATTTATATTATCTCATTATCTTAAAACAACAGGAATATGGTTATCTTGGCCAATAGGTTGGACTTTAGCAGCAATATTATCATTTGCTTTTTATAAAAAAGGAGTATGGAAGCCGGAAATAAGTTTATATAAAAAATCTTAAGGATAAAGAGTTAAGAAACAAACGATTCTTGATTCTTCATTAATACTTGTGGCGCCACAAACGGCGTATTGGAGGAAAATATTATTTATATGAAAAAATTTATAGGAAATAAAGCGTTCTATAAAATGGTGCTAGTGCTACTTATACCTATGATTGTTCAACAGGGCATAACAAACTTTGTTAACTTGCTTGACAACATAATGGTAGGTAGTCTAGGGACCGAATCAATGTCTGGAGTCGCAATAATAAATCAACTTTTATTTGTATTTAATATTACAATCTTTGGATGTATTTCAGGAGCGTCTATTTATGGTGCACAGTTTTTTGGAAAAAAGGACCACGATGGAGTAAGATATACATTTCGTTTTAAAATATATCTAGGTGCAATTGTTTGTGTACTTGCTTCGATTATCTTTATTTCATGGGGAGATAATTTAATAAAATTATACCTTTCAGAAGGAAGCGAAAGTGGAGGTGATTTGATATTTACACTTTCAGAAGCAAGAAGCTATTTAAAAGTAATGCTATGGGGACTAATCCCTTTTATGATTTCACAGTGCTATTTCACTACTCTTAGAGAAACAGGTGAAACTGTAATGCCTATGATAGCAAGTACAATTGCTATATTCGTTAACTTGACTCTTAACTATGCTTTAATATTTGGTAATTTTGGGTTCCCTGCTCTTGGGGTTAAAGGTGCTGCAATTGCAACTGTAATTTCTAGATATGTTGAAACGGCTTATATAGTTATCAGAACACATAGAAACTTTGATAAATTTATTTTTATACAAAAAGTATATTCAAGTTTTTATATTCCAATAGATGTAATTAAGAAAATAGTTATTACTGGAACACCACTTTTAATGAACGAGGTATTATGGTCAGTTGGTATGGCTACTATAACACAAAGCTACTCTGTAAGAGGACTTAAGGTTATGGCGGCACTTAACATATCATCTACAGTATCAAATTTATTTATGATAGTATTTTTCGCAATGGGCGGTGCAATATCAATACTAGTTGGTCAAGAACTTGGTGCAGGCAATATTGAAAAAGCTAAGGATATAGATAGAAAACTAATTTTCTTCAATGTGAGTATGTATGTTTTCATCGGAGCATTGCTTGCTTCACTAGCTCCATTTATACCATTAATATATAATACTGAGGATAGTGTAAGAGCCTTGGCTACACAATTTTTAATTGTTTATGCTGCAGCAATGCCTCTTTTTGCATTTAACCACAGCACCTATTTTACAATGCGTTCCGGTGGAAAAACAATTATAACATTCCTATTTGATAGTGTATTTGTATGGTTAATAAGCTTACCACTTGCATTTACATTATCAAGATATACGTCAGTAAACATAGTGCTTTTATACCTGATAGTACAATATTCAGATAGCATCAAAGCAATAATTGGAGGTTTCTTATTAAAATCAGGAATATGGGCTAGAAACATAATTGATAAGTAATAATTTTTTTAAATACATAAGAGGTGAAGGTTATGCGAGAAGTTATTAATGAAAAGGTTGTAATGCAATTTTATTTGGAAGAAATAAAAAATGATGAGATTGCTTTTTTAGTAGGCAGACCTAGATATAAACAAGAAATAGCTGACTATATTAACAAAATGATAAATGCTGAAAAGATGAATGAAAAAATCAAAATTGCCTGTGGACTTTGGAAGGTGCTATTTGAGGCTGCTATGTCTTTTATAGACCCTGAAAAACAAGGTTATGACAAGCTGTTTAGCTTCTTTGATGAATTTGTTGAATTTGAAGAACTAATATTTGCATCTGATTCATTTTATAGAGATCATACTCTACACTGTTTGTGGGTTTATTTTTTAGGTGAATATATTTATAAAAAATCAGAATTTGATAGTTTTTTATCTGATGTTAAAGTTAAAAACAATGCAATTCCACTTCTACACGAATTGGTAGAAAAATTAAATCTACAAAAATATTTTTCACATTTAAATGAAATGTATGAAACAGATAAAAATTCAGAAAAATATGTAGATTCATTTAGATGCATAACTTCACTGGCCCATGATTTAGGTTATCCAATTAAAAAAATAGCAAAAATAAATAAAAGCATGAAAAAAATATTGCCTTATTTTTCTATAAATTCATATAATGATTTTTCATTTGAATTTAATAACATTCAACAGCATTTTATAGAAAATTTCATTAATTTTATAAGCTCTGATTTAAGATTTATTTTACAAACTAATGGTGAACTAGATTTCTTAAATGAATTAGTTTTTGAAATTGATGAAAAATATAATTTAATAGGATTAAAAGAGGGTGCTATGGAATCTATGACGCCCGAAAGAATTGAGGCTATTAAGAAGCATCTAAAGTTAATTTGCTATTTTTCGTTGATACCATCAAAGACTATGGCATTTAGCAATGAATTTGAGGAATACCATCATGGTATTATGAGTGCATTTTTATTAACTAAAAATTTAAAATCATTTCAAAACATAATATATGTTTATGGGGATAGAATAGAAGATACACATTCGAATTACAGCGTTTTAGGTGTAAAACAGGAGATATTATCATCAATCGCCAATCACACTCGTGATACGTTTAGAATAACAAAAATTGAGAGAAGTGAATATTTAACATTTATAGATGAGTTAGAAGAATTTTCAAGAATATCTCGTGCAAGTCAAAATCGTGAGTATGTAGAAGAGTTTTGTTCTTCGTATATATACATGGAGAATGATTGGTTAAATGTAGACTTTGTTTTTGAGAATGACACTCTTGATAATTTAAATCCTGAAATAGCATTCAAAGGAAGATGCAAAAGATTCTTAACCCTATTTGATATACCTAATTTGTCAGAAAAATTAAAAATTAAGCTTCGTTGTATTGGAAAGCTAGAAAACGATAAAAATACATATCTACTAGAAATAGCTAAAAAACATGTTGACATACAAGTAAATGGTGAATCTATGGATATACCAAAATATCTTAAGTCAAATCAATTTTATACTAAAGAGGAATATGCTTTGTTGTAACAACTATAAAAATTATGTAATTGTTAGGGTATAACCATTAGAGTTATACCTTTTTTATGACCAACTACAGTTATTGTTCAAAACTGTGAAATTATGACCTAGGAAATAAAATGTAAAAAATTGTTGATTAAATTAGAAAAAAATGGTACAATGCTGATAATATTGAAATAAAATGTAAAAAATAGTAATAATATGTAATGGGGATTATTATAAGGGTGTACTAAATTTTTAGGGGGATAATTGAATATGAAAATTAGAGCGGCCATACTTGATGGGGATAAAACCTATGTAAGTAGATTTTTTGATATCTTAAATAAAAATTATAGTAATAAAATTGAAATACATGCATTTACCAGTGAGGATTCTCTGATATATTTTTTGAAGAGTAATAAAATAGAAATTTTATTAATAAATGAAGAAATAAAATTAAATATTGAGTTAGACCATAAAATTGTAGTCTTAAAGCTTGTAGAAAAAAACAGCATAGAAAATCAATCAAATTCAATATTAAAATATCAAAAAATCAGCCTAATCTATAAGGAAATATTAAACGCTTATTCTCAAAATTATAAGGGTTTAATATTAAATAACAAAAACTTCTCCACATATATCATATCATTTATGTCTTCTGGTACAGGTTCTGGTACATCTACTCTAGCCTCTGCACTTGCATTAAATCTTGCTAGAAAAGGTATAAAAACTTTATTTTTAGATTTGCAGTCTTTTGCAACAATTAATTCTATTTTTAATGCAGAAGGCAAATTTTCTATGAGTGAAATTATATTTGCTATTAAAAGTAATAAAATAGATATAGCAACCAGATTAGAAAGTGCTGTAAAAATAGACAAATCTGGAGTATTTTTTTATGATCCATGTAAAAATCCACTTGAAAGAAATGAAATAACAGCTGATGACCTTAAAAAGCTATTAAATGCTTTAAAGGAATTTGGTGACTATGAATATATAATTATTGACATAGACTTTTTAGTAAATGAAACTTGCCTAAATCTATTAAAATATTCAAATAGAGTTTTTTTTGTTATAAATACTACGGAAGAAAACCAATTAAAGTTGTATAGCATAATGAAATCAATTGAATTAAACAGCAAACAAAATAACGAGATATATACTGATAAAATTAATTTTATATATAACAAATTTATCAATGGAAAAGGTAGTCTATACCAAAATGATGACATTAAAGTTGCTTGTTATATACCTAAATTTAGTGAAGCTGATATAAAGAGCATAGTAAAAGAAATATCTGAAACAGCTATGCTTGATAAATTGATTCTTAAAGGAGATAAAAATGAGCTTGATATATAATGATTTTTTTCTATCAATAAAAGAAAAGATTGATACAATCCTAGCTACAAATTCACTTACTGACAGAGAGCTTTTAAATTGCATAGAAGATTTAGTTCAAAAGGAAAGTGAAGTAGCTTCAAGTTACTTATCAATAAACGAACGTATTAATATAGCTAATAGAACATTTAACTCAATAAGAGGATTTGGAATTCTAGACAGCATTATGAGTGATGAAAATGTAACTGAAGTAATGATTAATGGATACAATAATATTTTTATTGAGAAAAATGGAAAATTGCTTAAGCTTGATGAAAAATTTGATAGTGAAGAAAAATTGAATGATATTATTCAAAGAATAGTTGGTAAGGCAGGAAGAGAAGTTAATCAAGCAAATCCCATAGTTGATACAAGACTTCCAGATGGGTCGAGAGTAAATGTAGTATTACCACCAATTTCATTAGATGGTCCTACAGTAACAATAAGAAAATTTTCTAAAACACCAATGACAATAGAAAGATTAATTGAGTACAATTCTATAACAAAAGAAATAGCTGATGTATTAAAGTATCTTGTAGAAGCTAAATACAATATTTTTATAAGTGGTGGCACAGGCTCTGGTAAAACAACTTTCTTAAATGCATTGTCTAATTTTATTCCTAAAGATGAAAGAGTTATAACCATTGAAGATTCTGCAGAACTGCAAATTGTTGGAGTAGAAAACTTAGTTAGGCTGGAGACAAGAAATTCTAATACAACAGGTGTAGGTGAATTGACTATTAGAGATTTAATTAAATCTGCCCTTCGTATGAGACCTGAAAGGATTGTTGTAGGTGAGGTAAGAGGCAAAGAGGCTCTAGACATGTTGCAGGCAATGAATACAGGTCATGATGGCTCCCTATCAACAGGACATGCTAACTCGACAATAGACATGCTTAGTAGGCTTGAAACTATGGTGTTAACAGGTTCTGAAGGATTACCGTTAATTGCAGTTAGGCAGCAAATTGCTTCTGCTATAGATATAATTATACATTTGTCAAGAATGAGAGACAAAACACGTAGAACTGTTGAAATAAGTGAAGTGTGTAGTGTTGAAAACGGTGAAATAAAGCTAAATACTTTATATGAATTTGTAGAAAATGAGGATAGTACGTTAGATAATGTAAAAGGAGAATTAAAGCGAACTGATAATGCTTTTAGAAACTATTCAAAACTTATGGCTGCGGGTTTTAATATTAAAATATAAGGGGATAAGAGTGTTAAAAGACAATTCTTCATCAAATTTTGAAAACGCTTTGATGCTACAAAATGGGGGTTGAGATTTTGAAAAAAAACAAACTTAAATATGAAATTAAGAAAAGTATCATAGGTAATGGAATAGACTATCATACCTATGATATGAAAATATTAGACTATTTGACTGGATATGTAGTCGGCTTTTCTCTTAGCTTTATAGCAAATCAGATATTTTTTGAAAGATTTCTTTTTAGTCTTATAGTTAGTGCTATTTTTGGTTTTATGGCTATTAATCCATATAAAAAATACTTGATAATTAAAAGAAAGAAAAAACTTTTACTTCAATTTAAAGATTTTTTAGAGTCCTTAGCAGCATCCTATTCGGCAGGAAAAAATACTCAAAATGCTTTTAATGATGCTCATACTGATATGCGAGAGCTTCACACTAATAAATCTTATATATCAAAAGAGATAGAAATTATAGGTATGGGAATAGAAAATGGATTTAATATAGAGGAGCTACTAAATAATTTTGCCTATAGAAGTGGTATTGATGATATAAAAAGCTTTGCAAATATTTTTGAATCAGGAAATAGAATTGGAAGCAACATGAAGACAATTATTTGTGATACTAAGGAAATTATAAGCGATAAAATTGAAATTGAAATGGAGATAAGAGCAACTATTATAGAGAAAAAAACAGAGCTTTATATAATGCTAGCCATGCCATTTATTATAATTTTATCTCTTAATGGGCTTGGAGATAGTACCTTCTCTGCATTAAATCCAGTGAATATGATTATAAGAGTATTGGTTTTATTTATTATTTTGATAGCATTTTTTATTGGCAAAAAAATTACTGATATAAGTACTTAGGAGGTATTTATGCGAACATTCATATTTGTAGGGGTTAGTCTTATGCAGATTTTTATGCTTATAATTGGTTCTGTATTAACTGTAATGTGGATAACTATATATATTAAATATAACAAGGAATTTGATAACTTAATTAAACCAATAGGTAAAAATGAGTTTTTTATGTCTGATATTTTTTTTATAGGCTTTGGAGTAATGAGGCTTATAAATTACAACTTAAAATCATCAAGAGCTAAGAAGGCTACTAAGAAAATTGCAGAAATAAAAGGCAGTTTATATGCAGATTATTACTATTATATAATCACTGGTGGAAAATTTACATATATAGTAACCTTACTTCCAATTTCTTTTTTTGTAGGTGCTCTAACTAATGATACTTTAATTTTTCTAATGGCAGTAATTACTATTGGAGCTTTAGTTTATTATTTAGACTTTGAAATAGACAGTGCAATTTCAAAAAAAAGAGACAGACTTTTAAATGATTTTCCTAAAGTTTTGTCAAAACTGGCTCTACTATTAAATGCTGGAGTAACCTTAAGAGCCGCATGGAATAATGTATCCAATAGTGGTGAAGGAAATTTATACGAAGAAATGAAATTGACCAGTGATGAAATATCTAATGGTGTAACTGAAGTTAAGGCATATAGAGACTTCGCTGAGAGATGCAATGTTAAAGAAATAAGAAAGTTTGCATCAACTTTAATTCAGAATATTCAAAAAGGCAATAGAGAGATAACAAATTTAATCAAGGGAATGGCGAATGATAGCTGGCAGCAAAAAAAGTACAATGTGAAAATCAGGGGAGAATTAGCAAGCTCGAAGCTTATGCTTCCAGTTGGTATAATGCTTGTAGCCATAATGATTATGATTATAGTGCCTATATTTTCAAGTTTTTAATTCATTTGCTTTATGGCAAATATTAAATAATATGCAAAAAGGAGAAAAATATGTTGAAAAAAATTGGACAAGGCTTAATGACAGCCGAACTAAAAATTAAAAATAGTATTTATAGGTTTTTTCATGAAGAAAAGGGTGGAACAGAAATAGTAGCAATATTGTTGATTATTATTATTTTGATTGCTATTGTAGTAATTTTTAAAGATAAGTTGTCAGTTTTGCTGGATGAATTGTTTTCAAGAATATCAAATGATGTAAAGACAGATTTGTAATACCTTAAGGAGCAATAGCTCCTTAAGGTTTTTTGGAGGAAAGGTGAAAAAGGAAAATTTTATCAAATCCCAAAGGGGAGCAATTGTAGTAGAAGCTGCTTTTGTTTTGCCCATAGTAATTATTGTAATTTTCATTTTAGTATATATGGCGCTAATCCAAATACAGCAGGGAGTTATGTATATGCAGGCACAGAGAATGGCTCAAAAAATATGCAATATATCAACTTTTCCAGGATATGAAAAGCTTTATGAGGAGGCATATAATGCTGACTATTTTGCTAGCTATTTGGATTTACCTAGTGCATATGAACCCTCATTTAATATACTAGATTTAGTATATAAAAAGCATGATCCATATAGATATTTAGGGGGAATCTATCTAAATAAACATAATATCTATGAAGAAGAATTAATTAAAATAGTACGGAAATCAATGTATTTTAATGGCGGAGAAATAAGTACAGATATTGATACAGATTTTAATAATCTGTCAACTGCTGTTACTGTTTTAATTAACTACAATTTTAATTTGCCTAAATTTATACGTATATTAGGCATAGATTCTAGTATTTTAATTTCAACAAGCTCTGTTGCATATGCAAATGATACAGTTGATTTTATAAGAAATACTGATTTAGCCTTTGATTTATTTGGTTATTTTCTTAAAAAATATCATCTGGAGGACAAGATAAACACATTTTATAAAAAGATAAAACAGGTTAAACTAATCAATTAAAATACATAAAAGCTTTTACTTGAGATTAATTCTGGAAAAATTATTCTAATTAGGGGTTATACAATGGGAATGTTTTATAGAAATAATGGTGCAATTACTGTCTTTTTATCTTTAATTCTTGTACCTATTTTAATATTAGCTGGAATCGCCGTAGATGCTATTAGAATTTATGGTGCGAAGGCAATTGTATCAGGCTCAGCAGAGCTTGCGATGAACACAGGCTTAGCAAGCTACAGCCAAGTTTTAAAAGACGTTTATGGAATATTGTCAATATCAGCAGATGAAAATGAATTGTCTAATAATTTAATAAAATATTTTGAAAATACTATAAACTCAATAGGTTTAGAGCTTAATGAAGAGGATTCATATACTAAAGCAATAATTGAGGATATAAAAAATATGATTAGCTCTCCAGAAAAGTTGGAGTTTAATAATCTAATTGATATGGAAACAGTTAATTTTGTGGCTAAGGGTGTAGATGGCACACAGCTATATTATCCTGAAACAGTGAAAAGGCAAATTGTAGAATATATGAAGTATAGGGGAGTAGTCAGCATAGGCAGTAATTTTTTAGACAAGGCAAATATGTTTAAGGAAGTGCCAAAGCAACAAGAGGTTATAGAAACTAAGGTTGAATATGAAAATTCACTTAGTGATATAGACTCCGCTAGCAAGGAAATTTATATTGCAATTACTAAATATAATAATTTGAAAAATGAACTTAATAATTATTCATTAGATAACTTTTATATGGACTCAACAAAAGGAACTAGTACATATTTAGGGTTGAAGGATATAAATAGGTTATTAATTTCTGTATACTCAAATGAAGCTTTTGTTGAAAATCCATCAGAAATTATGGTTAATACAAGTGGATTGTCATACCATGATATATATTCCTATTTAGATTCTCAAATTGGTCAAAATTTAATAAATAGTATTGGCAAATTAGATGATAAAAATAATGTAGATGAAACAATAAAATATTTCTTTAGTATAAATGAAAACTCTAATGATATAGCAAAAATTATTAAGTATTATAATGTTTTACCAGATAAATTTGATGACTATAGAAGTGAGTTGATTAGAGAATTTGAACGTGAAGAAAGGCTAGCTAGAGAAGCGGCTAAAAAAAATAATGTGCCATTTGTCCCAAGTGAAAATACAGCACTTATAGAAGCAGAAAATGAATACTCAGCTCTTATGAATATACTTAATACTCAAATGCCTACAATAAATATATACTACAATGACTTAGAAAATAGAAAAAATTACATTAGTAATTTGATTGAAAATGAGCTGGAAAAATTAAATTCAGATTTAAATAAAAAATACTGGCTTATAAATGAAATAAAAAGTCAAGCTAATATAGCAAGTGAAAAATTAAATATTCTATTAAAGGATATTATACCAGAAGTTGAGTCGAAAAACAAAGCTTGGAAAAAAAAGCTAAATTCTTTATCAGAAGGTGATGTAAAAAACTCTTTAAAGCTGCAATATGAAGAAATTTCAAAATCTTTAGATAAAGAAGAAATAAAAAAACTTAAAGATATAATGAATAACAATAAAAATTTCTATGAAAAATATCAAGCTAATTTAGATAATGTTAAGTATTTAAATAAATTGTTTATAAAAGAAAAATTAGATATATCGGTAAACAATTTATCTAAGTCTATTTCTTTTAACAATATAAACTATGATTTAGCTTTGAAAGAAGCTGATGATATGTTTTTAAATAATTTTTATGCTCCAAACTCAAGTAGTTTAAGTGGGCTAGCTACTAAAATTTTTAATGAATCCTCTTTTTATCAATATCTTAATAAGGTATATAGAGGATTAATAGATGAAAGCAGCAGTTCTAATATCTATAAAGAAGATGCAGAAGCAAAAAAAGAAAACTTATTTGATTTAGTTAACACTACAATCGATACATATGAAAAAGAAACTAATAATAAGGATGCCATAAACTTAGTACCTATAGACGGAGAAATATACGAAGATCTGGCAACCACATTAATCAATATTAGCTTAGAGGAAAGTAGTGAAAATGTTGATAGGCTGTCTTCAAATGAGAATTTAGCCGCAAACAAAAAAATAGCTAATAACCAAACTGAAGCTATGAAAAATTCAGTTGAGATAATAGAAGGTCTGGGCAATTTTACTGGAAATCTAGCTGAAGGAGCTAGGGACTATTTATTTGTTACTGAATATATGACAGAAATGTTTAGCTGTCACACAACTAATATAGATAATTCAATTGAAAAAACACTAAGTGGAATAGAAATTAGTAAGGATAATAATTATCTGTTTGGCTCTGAAATGGAATATATTTTATGGGGACAAAAGGGTGAAAACACTAATAAAAATAACCTATATACAACTTCTAGCATTTTTGGATTACGTTTCATTTTAAACACTATATATGCTTATACAGATATGGAAATAAAGACATTTACACTAGCTGCTGCAATATCCTTAGCGGGTTTTACTGGATTTGGAGTTCCTCTTGTACAAAATATACTTATTCTTGCATTAGCCATGGGTGAATCAGCACTAGATATTTCAAAGCTACTAAAAGGTCAAAATGTAGTATTATATAAAACCAATACAACTTGGGTTTTAAAACCATCCGGCATCTCAAGAGAGGCTATTACCTATACCTTAAAAACAGCCACCGAAGAAGCTTTAGATAAAATGTCTAGTAAAATTATAGAGCTAGCTGAAAGTACAACAGATGAAAATGTGTATAAGCTAGAAACAGCTTTTGATGAATATTCAGAAAGTCTAGCTAATGATTTAGCTATATCAGTTTCAAATTTAGTTTTAACTCCTATACAGACAGAATTAACAGTATGGATAGAAACCAATACTTTAACAAAAATTGAAAGTTTAAATGATTCAATTGATAGTATTTATAATAGTCTAAGAGAGGAAATAGCTAAAGAGCCTGAAAGCTTTGCAAAAAATATAAAGCTTATGGTTTTTGATTTATTCTTAGAAAAAAAGCTTGAGCAGTTAAAAAGTGAAATAAATAATGCGCTAATAACGCTTAACAATGATATAGAAGCATTAAAGCTAAAGGTTGAGGGATATATAAAAAATTCTATAGCGGACCTCACTAACGAAGCCAAGTCCATAATATTTGAGAATGGTTATGAAAAGCTAAAAAATGAAGCTAAAAAGAGCTTTAAGAACTTAACTGATGATGTTAAACAAAATGCAAATGAAGTGATAGATAATTTTGTAAATAAGGTAACAGTTGGAGATATAGCTACAAACAATACTTCTTCTTTTAGGACAGGGATAACTACCAATTTAACTATTAGCTATAAAGAGTATATTAAGATATTTTTGTTTTCGGGAATGTTAGCAGGCAAAGATAATATTTTCATATCAAGGATGTGTGACCTTATTAAATTAAACTTAGTATGCTCTACTAGTGCGCCAATGTCAGATTTTACATTAAAAAACTCTTATACAATGCTAAAAATAGATACTCAGGCTAGCGTAAGAACTACATTTATGAGACATAAATTATTTACAAATCCTTGGGATGAAAATAAATGCTATATAAATTATTCAACTATTTATGGGTATTAGGGAAGCGAGGTAAACGAGAAATGTTAAAGGAAAATAAAGGATCATTAACAGTTGAAGCTTCTTTATCACTAATAATATTTATATTTGCATTTTTATCAATTTTGTATCTATGTAAATTTGCTAAAGCGCAGGTTGTTTTGCAGCATGCTGTAAATCAAACTGCTAAGGAAATTTCACAATATAGTTACATAACAAATAAATTGGGATTAAAAAATGATAAGACTGAAGGGAATAAAACAATTGAAGACACAGATAAAATGATTTCTGAGGTAGTTAATTTAATAAATGTTGTAAACAGCGTTTATGACATAAACACGGAAAAAGTGAGGATTGAAGATTTAGATATAAATAGAAATGATATAGTCATTGATGATTATTATGACGCCATTAAAACATATAAAAAGTATGATGAAGCAGGAAATACAATAAAAGATTCATATGAAAATATAGAGGAAGCTACAGAGTCACTAATTGGCAATGCCAAGGAATATTTAAAGGATCCAAAGGCACTGTTAAACGGATTTGTAGCAATTGCAAAGGATGAAATAGCAGATTTTGCTGTATCTAAATATATAGCAGCACCTATGAGCAAGCTTCTTATTCAAAAATATCTTCCGACTGGTTCTCAAAGTGCTGATGAGTATTTAAGAAGGCTTGGGATTGATAATGGATTGGATGGACTTAATTTTGATACATCTACAATTTTTAAGAATGGAAGCAATATAAATATTACATTAATATATAACATGTCACTAAACATCCCGCTATTTCCGAAAAAAACATTGTGCTTTAGAATTAATGCTTCTACTATTGGTTGGCAATCAAAATTGTTTTATGACGAGAAAGAAAATGATAATAATCAAGATTACATAAACATTTGGGATTATGGTGGAGCTAGAACAACAGATGAATTTACAAAAATCTTGATGAAGGAGCGAAATGTTTTAGCTGTGAGAACTCCGCTTTCTCTTGATTTTTACGATAATACTAATAATACTTATACCTATGTACATTCTATGAACACTGAACTTAAGTCTTATTCAAATGATGGAAAGCTAAATTTGTCACATATAAAGAGCAAAATTAAATTCTATGCTAAGGATGCTATTAATGATACAAAAAGAACAGAAAAAGTCACTATGGAAGATGGAGTAGTTTATGATTCATCTAGTATTAAAAACAGTCAAAATATAAAAATTATTATGGTATTAAAGGAAAGTGCTGTTGGCAGTTCTAACGAGCTTAACAAAATAATTTTGGAAATTAAAAAAGAGTTAAAAGAAGATAATTTAGAAATTGAGTTTTACTTTAGCGATGGATTAATTCAGGTAGGTGATTAATGGAAATGGAGAGAAACAAAACTATTGTTTTTTATAGTATGGTTTGTGTTGTTTTTTCAATTGTATGTTTTTTTATTTTAATAAATTATGATTACCCAGCTATAAGAATTTTAAGGTATTTATTTCTAATAAATATGCTTATATTACTGGCTTACATTGATTATAGAAAAAGAATAATACCAAATAAAATCTTGCTCATAATGCTTGGTATAAGGCTAGCTTTTATAGCTATTGAGTGCTTATTTTATAAAGACTTGATTAATTCTATTATTTTATCAGCATTTTTAGGATTGATAACTGGTAGTGGAGTTTTTCTTATAGCATCATTTATTATAAAAAATTCACTAGGAATGGGGGATATTAAGCTAATGGGAGTCATTGGCTTTTATGTAGGTATATCAGATTTATTTAGTTGCATGCTTTTATCTCTTATTATATCTTTAATAGTTGGATGTATTCTAATAATAACTAAAAAAATTACTAGTAAGGACTTTATACCTTTTGCTCCTTTTTTAGCGCTTGGAACTGTGTTAACTTTATTATTTAAATTATAGGTGTGATGCCATAAAACTATGTAATGGAGTGGAAAGGTTGAAAAAAATGAAAAATAAAAAGAAAGTATGCACCGAGCCCATGCAAAATATTTTGTCTTTATTGAAAATAAAGACTTGGGTTCTTGTGCAATAGAGGCATGGGCATAAATATGAAAAAAATAATTCTTATAGCAATGATTCTTTTATTAGCTGGCTCATGGTATTTTGTAGTAGCGAATGGAAGTCAAAAGCATGAAGATTACAATAGATATATAAGTGATGCTAATAAGTATCTAGATAAAAAAATATATGTTGATGCAATTGAATGTTACAAAAAAGCAATAGAAATTTATCCTAATATTTTTGAAAATAAATTACATCTTGCCAGCATCTATAAAGAAGCAAAATTTTACAGCTCCTTTGAAAGCTACTGTATAGGATTGACTGATGAATACAAAAACAATGTAGAAATAATAAGCATACTTGGTGATTATTATGTTGAAGTTGGGAAAGAAGAGAAGGCTATATCTCTTTATAAATCGTACTTGTCAGAAGATAATGATAAAAATGTAATTACAGAAAAATTAAACGAACTAAAATCTGCATTTAATATTAATTATAATAACTATACAGATATCTCAACATTCCATAATGGATATGCTATTTTTAAAAAAGCTAATAAGTACGGTATTATGGACATTAGTGGGGACGTGATAGTTAAAGCTATTTATGATAATGCTGGAGTCTATAGTAGAATTAACTCTTTGAAATTAGCACCGGTATTATTTGAAGATGAATATTTCTATATAGATTTAGAAGGCAATAGGCGTTTAGTTGCTGATATAAATTATGACTACTTAGGTAGTTTTTCTAATAATGGATTAGCCGTTTTTAAAAAAGATAATTTTTATGGGTACCTCGATAAAGAATTTAATGAATTAGATGGTAAATATGATTATGCTAGTACCTTTTATGATAAAAATATAGCCGCTATAAAAATTAATAATAAGTGGTTTTTAATAAACGAAAGCTTAGAGAAAATAAATAGTGACCAATATGATGAAATTAAGGTAGATGATTTAGGCTGTGCAGTACGATCTAATATTATTTTTGCTAGGCAAAATGATAAATATATGATGATAGACGTAAATGGAAATAAAATTACTGAGCCAATATTTGAAGATGTTGATTTTTTTATAACACTTAATGAATTTGCAGCTGTAAAAATTGATGGCAAATGGGGATTTATAGACTATAAAGGAAATATTGTAATAGAGCCAAAATATAATAATGCATTTTCATTTTCTTGTGGATTAGCGCCTGTTTTAATTGAAGATAAATGGGGATACATAGATATAAATGAAAATTTAGTTATAAGTCCGCAGTTTAAAATGGCTAAATCCTTTAATAGTTCTGGTATAGCAGCAGTTCTAAAATCTGAATGGCAATTGTTACAATTAAAATATTATGAAAAAGGGGTAAATTAAATGCTAGATACTATCTTTAGCTTTGAAAATAGCTGCAATCGAAATTATTTAGTATATAATATTAAAGACATAGAAGAAATTGATAAAGTAGAGCATAATATGATAACAAATAATAAAATAGAGGGGCTACTAAACATAAGTTACAGCAGTATAGATGATAAATATTTTTATAAGTATGATATTTCTTCAAAAATTCCACTAAAAAGATATCTTAGCGGCTGTAATGATATGGATAAAATAGTCAAAATATTATTAAATTCTCTTAACATTTTTATTGAAGTTGAGGATTTTATGATTTTAAAAGAGCATATTATACTGGATGAAAATTATATTTTTGTTAATGTATCGGACATTAGTTTGCATTTCGTATGCTTGCCTATTAATGATAATGATGAAAATATTATTAATAGATATGATTTAAAAAGTTTTATAAATAATATCATTGGCTATTTAAGCATTGAAGATTTTGAAAATAAAAAGCTAATTTATTTATTAAAGGATGTTTTAAATAAAGATGACTCATCTGATATCAGGGAAATTTTAAATGTTTTAAAAAATCTTAATAACAACAAAAATTTTATAAAGCATGAAAAAATTAATAAAATTGATAAATTTGATAAGGAAGAAAAAAAGATAGAAATAGCATGTGATATTTTAAATAATACTCAAAAAAGAAACATAAAAAAATTAAATGATGACAAAATTGCAAGTGAAAAAAAAGTTGAAAGCTTTGACTTTTTAGTTCCTGGACAGGAAGAAATAGTTAAGATAAAGAAAACAGATAATAAATTAGATTTAAAAAATATTTTTAAAATATCAAAGCACGATAATAAGTCTGTAGCTAAAGAAAATAAGCTAGATAAAATACAAGAGATAAAAATTAAAGACGAAAATGATGAAAGTACAACCTTCAATCATACAGTGTTAATAAAAAGACCAAATGCTAATGAACAAACAGCTCTGCTTCATGCTCTAAATAGCGGATTATATCCAACCTTTCCATACTTAATTAGAAAAAAGAACGGTGAAAAAATAAATATTACCAGTGATTTATTTAGGATAGGAAAAGAAATAGATTATGTTGATTATGCAATTAAGGATAATAATACAATAAGCAGAGCACACGCAGATATAATTAAAATAAATAAGGATTACTATATCCAAGATAATAACTCAAAAAATTATACATATGTCAATGAGAATATGGTAAGTGATGGACAGGCTATTAAGTTAGAGCATAACTATGAAATTAAGTTATCAAATGAATTGTTTATATTTAAATTGTATTAAAATCGGTAAAATTTAGGGGATTTTATGATTAAAATTGGTGATTTACTAGACAATACTTATGTGATAGAAGAGCGAATAGGATCTGGTGGTAGTGGAATTATATATAAAGCATATCACACAAGGCTGAAAAAGAATGTAGTTATAAAACAAATAAAAAATGAGCTAAGAGGCAAAATTAATGAACGTAGTGAGGTTGATATTCTTAAAAATTTAAAGCATACATACTTGCCACAGGTATATGATTTTTTAACAGATGATGATGATATTTATACAGTTATGGATTATATTCCAGGCTTAAGTCTTTTAGAGGAGCTAAAAAAAAGAAGAAGGTTTTCTCAAAAAAAAGTCATTAAGTGGGGTATACAATTATGTGAGGCACTTTCTTATTTACATAGTAGATCCATACCTATAATACATAGCGATATAAAGCCTGATAATATAATGCTAACTCCTGAAGACAATATATGTTTAATTGATTTTAATGTTTCATTGTTATTTAGTAACGATGTAAATGTTGTAGGTTTTAGCGAAGGCTATTCTCCGCCTGAGCAGGTTTCTATTTTTAATATTATAGATAGAATGACTGTACCAAAAAAAACAGTAGATAAAAATTCAGATACAATTTTTTCTGAATTAAATAGCGGAAGACCAAGCAGCAATAAAAAACAAACAAAATGTAAGATTGATATTAGGTCTGATATATATAGCCTAGGAGCCACCTTGTATCATTTGATTTCAGGAGAAAGACCTGAAAATTCAAACAGTGATATTATTCCTCTTGATAGCTACAGCATAAAAATTAGTCACAGCTTAAAGCAAATAATAAACAAGGCCATGAATAAAGATATTGAAAGTAGATACGTAACAATAGATGACATGCTATATGATTTGAATAATATTAAACACGATTATTTATATGAAAAAAAAGGGAGAAGAAAAAGAAGGCTGTTATTCTTTTGATTTTTATTGCTACTATCATCTTTATCTTAATAAAATAAATCAATGTTGACATTGGACAGTATAAAAGTTACAATTAGCATATATGAATAAAATAGAAAAAAATATATATTTTGCTAATTTTAATAATTACATTTTGTGCAAATAATCGCATGGAGGTATTTATGAACAAATTTAAACAATTAGTTTATATTCGTCCTAATGTCAAGGAAGTAAAAAGAGAGTTTAAATTACTTATAAAGGATTTTAAAAAGGCCGAGAGTTATGAGAAGGCTAAACAAATTTATCTTTTATTGCAGAATCTTATTATGGAAGTAACCACAAACTATATAATAGCCAGCATACGCAATACAATAAACACTTCTGATGAGTTTTATGAAGATGAAATGAAATTTTTTAATGAAGAATTACCGAAGATGATGTTGATGGTAAAAAGAGGTCAAGAAGCAGTTTTAAAATCTAGATTTATATTAGATTTTGATAAAGAATTTGGCAAACATTTTACAGATACAATAAAAGCGACACAAAAAACTATGAACCTTAAAGTGGTTCTAAACCTTGCAAAGGAAAATAATTTAAAAACTGCTTATTCAAAAAAGGTAGCCTCTTGTAAAACTACATTTAGAGGTGAGGAATGTAATTTCTATGGTTTATTAAAGCACATGCAGAGTATAGATAGAGAAGAACGTAAAGAAGCATTTAATTCATTTGCAAATATGTACGAGGAAGTTTCTCAAGAACTTGATGAAATATATGATAAACTTGTTGAAGTACGTGCGAAAATAGCAAAAAAATTAAAGTTTCAAAATTATATAGACTACATTTATATAAATAGAGGAAGATTAGACTATGGTTCTAAGGATGTGGAAGCGTTTCGTAATAATGTAATTAAGTACATAGTACCAGTTTGTATGCAATTGTATCAAGAGCAGGCTAAAAGACTTGGCTTGGATAAATTAGAGTACTATGATGAAGATATAATGTTTGGAGATGGCAATGCTGTACCTATTGGTGATAAAGATTATATTGTAAATACAGCACAAAAGATGTATCGTGAGTTATCAAAAGAGACTTCTGATTTTTTTGACTTTATGGTCAGATATGAATTGTTTGACTTAGAGACAAAGCCCAATAAGCATTTAGGGGGATACTGCACTGGTTTGCCGAAATTTAAAGCACCATTTGTTTTCTCAAACTTTAATGGAACAAGTGCTGATGTTGATGTTTTAACTCATGAGGCAGGTCATGCCTTTGAAGCCTATACTGCTATGAGAGAGCAACCATTATTTGAATATATATCTTCAACAAGTGAAATAAATGAAATACATTCAATGGCTATGGAGTACTTTACATATCCGTGGATGGAAGGTTTTTTTGGTGAAAATGTCAATAAATATCGTTATTCACATTTGGCTGAAAGCTTAATGGCTATACCATATAGGTGTTGTGTAGATGAGTTTCAGCATAAGGTTTTTGAAAATCCAAAAATGTCAGCCAAAGAGCGTCGCAATGTATGGAATAATTTAGAGAAAAAATATATGCCTTGGCGCAGTTATGATGGAAATGCCTTTTTTGAAGAAGGTGGATTTTGGATGCAAAAACAACATATTTTCCTTTATCCATTCTACTACATAGATTATAATTTAGCACAAATTTGTGTATTTGAATTATACGGAAGAATGAAAGAAGACAAAAATGCTGCTTGGGAAGATTACTATAGACTATGCAGAGCTGGTGGAAGTAAAGGATACTTTGAATTACTTAAATTAGCGAATTTAAGTAATCCATTTGAAGAGGGAACTGTTAAGAAAGCAGTTGATATAGTTTTAGACGATTTAAAAACTGCTACATACGCGACTATGCTGAATTAAGGAGACCGTTTCAAGTTTTGTGTCTACACAAAACTTGAAACGGTCTTAACTATTGAAAAATCAACGATTTATTTTTTATTTGAATATTAATTCTCCAGTACCAACAAAATCAGTATGCATTTGACACTCATTAGTTCCTCCAAATAATGTGTTCATACCAATTCCTAAGTGAAATGTATTTATCATTTTTTCATCAAGTACTAAGTATCCTGAAAGTTCCTTTACATTGTTATTCATTCCAATACCTAATTCGCATATGATATCTCCATTTGGAGGTAGTTCAGATAAAAATTCATTAAATGTATCTGAATTAGATTTTATAATTTTACCATTTTCAATTGTAAGTATAACATCTTTTGCAACTTCACCTATATCTACGAAGATTTTTTCAAAATATACTGAGCCATTTGTTTTATTTTCAATTGGTGCAATGCTTACTTCACCACAAGGCAAATCCCCATCACCAGCATCAATAAACCACTTTCTTTCCTCTAAACTTAGTGTTAGCTCACAGTTTTCTCCTGTTTTAATTAAGACAGAGGTTTTTCCTTCTAGCTCTGAAACCTTTTCTTCACATCTGTTTTTTAACTCATCATAATCTATATTGTATGCTTCGTTCATTTTTTCTATAAAAGTAGATGGCTCTAAGCCTGATTCTAAGGCGTTTTCTTCAGTCGGTATTCTTACTTGAACAAACTTATTCTTTTTTGATAAAGTAGAGAATAGTTGTCCCATATATTTTCTATACAGTTCAAATTTATCCTTTTGTAGATTTTCAGAAGGTACTACTGGTCTATACATACAAATATCAATAATTATGTCAATATTATCAAATAACGAAAAATATTTTTCATTAAAGCAAGTGTTATTAGATATATTGAAAATTTCACAATTTACTTCTCTAGATTGCTGCAATTCAATAGGGGCAGCTCCAAGTGCTGCTACTTCATAACTGAAATTATGAAGAGTGTCTCTGTCTTTATCATCTCCCCAAAACTGTAAAAGCACAAGCTCACCATTTTCTATGCCAATGGCTTTTAATATTTTTTTAATTGTCTCTCTGTTAAAAGTGTTCATTTTAATTCTTGTATGATGTATTTAT
>DDAM01000068.1:0-39863 GCA_002332905.1 Firmicutes bacterium UBA2058
AAATACATCATACAAGAAATTTTTATGAAAAGGATTATTTGCTTACTATCAATTATAGTAATGATAATTAGTATTCTTACAGGTTGTGCTGGTGAAAGTAAAGAAATTGTTTTTGCAGATGCTGGTTGGGATAGTGCAAAGCTTAATAATGCTATAGCAGGCTACATAGCCAAAGCTGCTTATGGATATGATAATTGGCGTGAAGTATCTGGAAGTACTACAGTATTACATGAAGGGCTTATAAAAGGTGAAATAGATATACATATGGAAGTCTGGACTGATAATATTGTATCGTATAAAAGTGATTTAGAGAATGGAAGGTTTAAGGAGCTAGGTATAAATTTTAATGATAACATTCAGGGACTATATGTGCCTAGATATGTTATTGAAGGTGATAAAGAAAGAGGCATTAAAGCGTCTGCACCAGACTTAAAAACTGTTGAAGATTTAAAAAAGTATAAAGATGTATTCCAAGATGCTGAAAATAAAGACAAGGGTAGAATATATGGAGCTATACCAGGCTGGGAAGTTGATAACATTATGTTTAATAAATATAACTACTATGGATTAAACAAAGACTTTATATATTTTAGACCCGGTTCAGATGCGGCACTTTCAGCTGCTATAAGCGGAGCCTATGAAAAAGGAGAGCCTATTGTCGCTTATTATTGGGAACCTACTTGGCTTATGGGTAAATATGATTTTGTATTATTAGAGGATGCGCCATATGACCCTGTTGCATATAAGGAAGGAAAAACTGAGTGTCCATCAGTAGTAGTAACCATAGGCTCAAGTAATAAATTTTATGAAAATAATAAAGAATTTTGTGGATTTTTAGAAAATTATAAAACGGGCAGTAATTTAATTTCAGAAGCACTAGCTTATATGCAGGAAACAGGTGCTAGTCATGAGGAAGCTGCCATATGGTTTTTAAAAGAAAATGATAACTTACTCGAAGGCTGGTTAGGTAAAGAAAAAGCTGATGAAATAAGAAAAGCACTTAATAGTGATGTAACTACTACAGGATGGTCAATGCAAAATTACTTCAATATAGAAAGCATAGATTTGGCAGTAAGAAAATTTAGTATTAAATTTCAACCATTTTTTAATGCTATAAAGAGTGGTCTTGATGCAATGATTCTGTTTTCATATACTATTCTTAATTTTATCCCTTGGTGGGTGATAGTAATTGGAGTATTTATAAGTGGATGGAAATTAAAAAATAAATTAAGTCAAGGTATAATATATGCAATTATGATTAGTATTATAAAATTTTTGGGACTTTGGGGATTAATGAACGAAACATTATCAATAGTAATTACTTCAGTTATTGTATCTGTTATATTAGGATTTCCAATAGGATTACTTATTGCTAGCAATGAAGCTGCAAATAGAATTACAAGACCAATTTTAGATACAATGCAGACTATGCCAGTATTTGTTTATTTAATTCCAGCAGTTTTATTTTTTGGATTAGGTAAAGCACCGGCTGTTATTGCCACAACTATCTATGCTATTGTTCCAATAGTGAGACTTACAAGTCTTGGCATTAGGCAAGTAGATAAAGAGGTTGTTGAAGCAGCTAAATCCTTTGGAGCAACAAAATTACAATGTCTGATTAAGGTGCAAATTCCCCAAGCAGTACCAACTATAATGACAGGCTTTAACCAAACGCTTATGATGGCGATGGCAATGGTTGTTACTTGTTCAATGATAGGAGCAAGTGGTTTAGGTATGGAGGTTCTTATTGGAGTTAATAGAATAGAAATAGGTAGAGGATTAGTTGCAGGTACAGCAGTTGTTATTGTGGCAGTATTACTTGATAGATTAACGCAAGGCTTGATAAGGGGTAATGGAGGTAAAAGATAATGAATGATAATGCAAATAATATAATTGAAGTAAAGAATCTTTCAAAGCTTTATGGTTTAAATAAGCAAGATGCTGTTAAGCTTATGAAGAGAGGTAGCAGTAAGGATGATGTCTACAAAAAAACAGGAGTGACAGTTGCTCTATGGGATGTAAACTTTAAAGTTAAAAAGGGTGAAATATTTGTAATTATAGGATTGTCAGGCTCAGGAAAATCAACACTTGTTAGATGCCTAAATCTACTAAATAAGCCTACTGATGGTGAAATTCTATTTGAAGGTAAAGATATAAGGTTATTTAATAAAAAGGATTTGTTAAATTATAGAAGAAATAAAATATCTATGATTTTTCAAAACTTTGGATTAATGTCACATAAAGATATACTAAATAATGTGGCACTTGGATTAGAAATAAAAAAAATCCCGAAGCAAGAGCGAGAAGAAAAAGCGAATAAAGTAATTTCTATGGTAGGATTAGAAGGATTAGAGCATAAAAATATTCAAAGTTTATCAGGAGGTATGAAACAAAGAGTTGGTTTGGCTAGAGCTCTAGTAAATGATCCAGAAATATTGCTAATGGATGAGCCCTTTTCAGCATTAGATCCTTTAGTTAGACAAGATATGCAATTTGAATTGTTATCATTACAAAGTAAATTGGAAAAGACGATAATTTTTATAACGCATGATATAAATGAAGCGTTTAAACTAGGTAATACAGTAGCCATAATGAGAGATGGAAAAATCATTCAAATTGGTACTCCTGAGGAAATGTCATCAAATCCAGCTGATGATTATGTAAGAGATTTTATAGATAGTGCTGATAAAACAAAAGTTCTCAGCGTTAAACATGTTATGCTAATACCTAGCTGTATAATTAAGATTAAGGATTCAATAAACAATGCAATAAGAGAAATGAAAGCAAATGATATATCAAGTTCATATGTAGTTAATGATAAAATGAGACTAGAAGGTATCATAACAATTAATGATGCTGTAAAAGCTAAAACAGATAAAAAAACTATAAGTGATATTCTAATACAAGATATTATAACGACATCAAAAGAAACATTAATTTCAGATATTTTAGCAACTGCATCTGAAGCAAAATATCCCATTGCTGTTGTTGACAATGAGAGTAGACTTGAGGGTATAGTGACAAAAGCATCAGTTCTTGCTTCATTAGCATAATATAAAATATTAATTATAGACGAGTATAACATGTTTAATAAAATTAAACAAAAAATTAATTTTTACTAAATTTTATCTAAATATAAAAATTGAAAATAGTATGAAATTTCATATGTTATATTGAATATAATTTTTCAAAAAATAGTTCTTGATTTTTGTAAAAAATAGTCTATAATAAACTATTGTGACATAAACATTGAGGAGGATGATAAATGATAAAAAACGCTTATATTAAGAATGCGAGATTTGACGGAATAAAAACATTCATTCGAATTTGCGTTTTGTTAATGGTAATTTTTTTAATAATACCGCTAATACCTAACAATATAGAAAACTTTGGAGCACTGTCACTGGTCCCGGCACTTTTTCTCGTCGTCTATATTTTTAAAACTAAAAGAATCTTAGAAGCGCTGATACTATCCTCTTTAATGGGTTTTGTGTTAGTGTATAAAGAAGACTTTTTTACACATTTTACAGATAGTATAACAAATGTACTTTTAAACGAAGATATCGCATGGCTAATAATTGTATGCGGTTTAATGGGAAGTATAATTTCCCTTATAGAGCGTGCTGGTGGTGCGCAAGCATTTGGAGCATGGGTTTCTAAACGAGCTAAGAGTAAAAAATCAGCTCTGATTTGGACTTGGATTTTAGGAACAATTATTTTTGTAGATGATTATTTAAATTCACTAACTGTCGGCTCTTGTATGTCTCCTGTTACAGATAAGCACAAAGTCTCCAGAGAGTATCTTTCATATATAGTAGATTCGACTGCTGCACCAATTTGTGTGTTAATTCCAGTTTCAACTTGGGCTATATTTTGTTCTAAGTTATTGGAAGTAAATGGATGGGCGCCGGCAGGAGAAGGCGTTTTATATTTTATAAAAACAATACCGTTTAATTTTTATGGATGGTTTGGAGCAATAATAGTTCCACTTGTAATATTAGGCGTGATTCCAATTTTTGGTCCTATGAAAAAGGCAGAAGAACGCGCTCAGAAAACTGGGATTTTAGCACCTCCAGGTTCTGAAAAAATCGATATGAAATCAGGAGAAAAGTTTAATATACCTGAAAATGCAAATGTTGCTAATTTCTTTTTGCCAATTATTGTACTAATAGTATCAACATTGTTTTTTAAAGTAGATATGCTTAAAGGTGTTATATTTACTGTAGCTTTTATGTATTTTTATTTTGTAGGAAGAAAAGTAATGACTGCTGATGAATTTGCAGATATTTGTGTTCATGGTATAAAAAATATGATTTTACCATTAGTTCTAATAGTATTAGCTTTCTTATTTGCACAAGCTAACGAACAAATAGGCTTCACAGAATATGTAATAGCATCTGCTAGTAAATACATGACTCCGAAACTAATGCCATTAATATTATTTTTAATTTTAGGGCTTACTGAATTTATAACAGGTACAAGCTGGGGAATGTTCGTAATAGCTTTTCCTATAGTTATACCGCTATCAATGGCTATTGGTGCAAATACTGCACTTTGCGTATCAGCTATAATGTCAGCAGGAGTGTTTGGTGCACATATATGTTTTTATTCTGATGCAACTATATTATCTTCATCTGCATCTGGATGCAACAATTTTGATCACGCCATGACACAGGCACCATTTGGATTTTTGGCAGCAGGATTATCAGCTATATGTTATTTAATTGCAGGATTTATATTTTAATTAGTATTAAAAATCAATTTGTTAACAATATTTTTATATTAGTTCAAATTGATTTTTTTATTTGCTATATTATAGTAAATTTGATAGAATTTATTTTAAGGTAATATAAGATTTTCTTGACTTGTATAAATGGAGACATATCATGATTAAACAAATATTAGGGCTAGAGCTATTAAAGTGTAATTTTAAATCAATTCTAATTTTTGAAATTTGTTATAAATTTATTGCAGCTTTGTTATTTGCACCTTTAGTATTAGTTATTGTCAATTTTTCATTAAAATTTGCGGGTATAAAATATCTTTCCAATGATAATCTTTCATATTTTTTCACTAATCCGTCTACTATTATGATAATATGCCTATTTATTTTATGCTTTATTTTATATATCTTATTTGAAGTTATGGCACTTATAGGATGTTTTCAAGCTTCATATTATGATAAAAAAATTACTGCCTTAGATATTTTTAGACTTGGAGCTTTTTCAACAAAAAAACTATTTAAGGGAAAAAATTATTTGCTGATTGTTATTGCAATGCTGATATTTCCAATAATAAATGTCATACAGCTCTATGGTTGTTTTTCAAATTTAAAGTTTCCAGGAATTATTACAAATTACATTAATAAAAATATTTCTGAGTTTTTAATATGCTTTATTATAATAATGATTGCATCCTTTTTTGCAATGAAATTAATATACAGCTTATGTTATTTCTGTACTGAAAACTATAATCTTAAAGAATCTGTTAAAAAGGGATTGCGTTTAATTAAAGAAAATTTTATAAAAACAGTTTTTGGACTGCTGCTGTGGAATTTTGTTATAGCATTAGTAGCGGTAATTGTTTTAGTAATAGGTGTATTTTCTGTATTTATTATATTAAAAATACTTAATATTAGTGAAACTGCTAATATTATTGCTTTACAATCGTATAGGTGGATATTTGTTTCTCTTATTGGATTGTATATGCTTTTTTCTACACCAGTTTCATTTGCATACATAAGTTCATATTATTATAAAGAAAGAAGCAAAGATGGGGAAATAATGGATTTTTATAAAGAGCCGAAGGCTGCATTTAAAAATCCTAATATTATAAAAAATGTGCTTATAATTATGACTGTTGCTTTAATTATAAGTAATATATACATTTTTATATTTGAACCAAATGTTTTCACACCTAATATACAGTTGTTTCAGCATACTAATGTAACAGCGCATAGAGGGGATTCAATTAATGCACCTGAAAATACTATTGCTGCTTTTGAAAGTGCCATAATTCACTTTGCAGATTGGATTGAGCTTGATTTAAAGCAAACAAAAGATGGTGTAATAGTTGTAATGCATGACAGTAATCTCAAAAGAACAACAGGAATAAATAAAAATATATGGGAAGTTACATATGATGAAATACAAAATCTTGATGTTGGTGCATGGTTTAGTGAGGAATTTATTGGTGAAAAAATTCCTACATTAGATGAGGTTATAAAACATGTAAACGGCAGAACAAAGCTAAATATAGAATTAAAGCCTACAGGACATGAAAAAGATTTTGAAAAAGAGGTTATAAGGATTATTAAGGAAAATGGTATTGAAGACCAATGCGTTGTAACCTCAATAAAGTATAATACATTAAAGCGTGTTAAAGAAATTGCACCTGAAATTAAAACTATTTTTGTCTCAAGTGTAGCCTATGGTAATCTTGCTGACTTAAAATATGCTGATGGATTTAGTATAGAACAAAATTTCATTACAAAAAAATTAGTAAATAGTATAAAAGATAAAGAAAAAGACTTATATGTATGGACAGTAAATAATATGAAAATCATAGAAAAAATGATTGAGCTTGGAGTAGATAATATTATCACTGACAATCCTCTCAAAGTAAAAGAAACAATCTATAAAAAATATGCTCCTGATGTGTTTATTGAGCTATTTTCCCAAACAATAATTCAAAAATAGACTATAGGAAAGTTCTCTTTCCTAAAAGTGAACGTAGTTTACTTTTTATAGCAAAAAAACGTTTACATTATTTAACAAATATAGTAATATAATACTAATAAAAAGTACTAAACATATCTTACATAACTCAACTTAGTTTTTACGTATCTAAAAGTATTCCCAAAAATGAATTTGACATAATCAGTTTTAAAAGTGAGTAAGTGTTCACTTATCAAACTGCGACTTTTAACTTTTTTAATTAAAAGTTAGTTTAAATAAATTTATATAAAGGGAGGAAATTTATATGGACCAGCTGACTAAGGCTAATATCAATCTTCATGCCATTCTCAGAAATCTAAAGGATTTATGTGAGATGGATAAAGAGTCATTTAGCTTAGTAAAGGACAAAATTCTTACTATTCAGTTTGTTGTAAAGGGCGGAGTAAATGGATCGTTAAGCTTTAATAATGGAAAGGTTTCTTATGAAAATGGAGTATATCCATGCAATATTAAACTATATTTTACATCTGCTGAGCATCTCAATGCAATGTTTGACGGAACTAAAATGCCAATACCTTTAAAGGGATTTACAAAAATTAGTTTTCTACAAAACGAATTCAAAAAACTTACCGACAGATTAAGCTACTTCTTAAAACCTACAGATGAATTACTAAAAAATTCAGAATATTTTAAAATTAATACTTATTTAACAGCCTATACAGCATTTTTTGCTTTAGCTGAAATTGCTAATCACGATAGCTTAGGTAAAATAAATGCTAAAAGAGTTCCAGATGGAGTTATTAATATACTTGCTAAGGACGGACCCGGACTTCAACTGATAGTTAAAGATGGTCATATTATGGCAAAACAAGGTGTTTCAGATAGTCCACGGGCAGTGATGGAATTTAGTGATTTAAAAACTGTAAATGATGTTCTTAACGGAAAATCTGATATTTATACTGCTATTGGCGAAGACAAATTCGGATTGAAGGGTTTCATACCTATGCTTGATAATCTAAATAAACTTTTAGATCAAGTTCCAGCATATGTACAATAATTTTTGTGGAGGTAAGGCTATGGATATAAATAATTATTCTAAAAATAGAGAGCTTTTTAAAAGAGCTTTAAAGAGTATTCCAACAGGTGTTTATGGTCATCTTGGACCATCAAATGGATGTGCGATACCTGTTAGTGCGTTTCCTATATTTTCGGAAAACGCAAAGGGAGCTTACTATTGGGACGTTGACGGAAACAGATTTATTGATTATATGTGTGCATATGGTCCAAATGTTTTAGGCTATTGCGATGAAGATGTTGATAATGCAGCTATAGAACAACTTAGAAAGGGTAACTGTGTTACAACTCCTTCAAGAATTATGATAGATTTCGCTGAATTAATGGTTGATACAATTGATATGGCTGATTGGGTGTTTTTTGCTAAAAATGGAGGAGATGTTACTTCTCTAGCCATACTTGTAGCTCGTGCTGCTACTGGACGCAAAAAAATAATACAGGTTAAAGGTGGATATCATGGTGTAGCTCCTTGGGCACAGAAGCTTGGTTATCCGGGAATAATAGAGGAAGATGTATGCAGCAATCTTTATGTAAAATGGAATGATTTTGAATCAGTTGAGAAGCTTGTAAAAGAGAACAAGGGGCAGATTGCAGCGTTTATATCGACACCTTATTATCATCCTATATTTGATGATAATGAAATGCCAGCAGAAGGCTACTGGAAAAAGATAAGAAAGCTTTGCACTGACAATGGAATAGTATTAATAATAGATGATGTCAGATGTGGATTTAGATTAGATAATAAGGGTTCGGATTATTATTTTGGATTTAAAGCTGATCTAACTTGCTACTGTAAAGCGTTAGCAAATGGATACAATGTATCAGCTTTATGTGGCATAGATGCTCTTAGAGGTGCTGTATCTAACGTAACCTATACTGGAAGCTACTGGTTAAGTGCAGAACCATTTGCAGCAGGAATTGCTTGTATTAATAAGCTTAAAAAGATTAATGGTGCTAATCTAATGATAGAAAAGGGAACTAAATTGACAAATGGGTTAATAGCCGCAGGAAAAGATTATGGATTTAATTTAAAAGTTACTGGAATTCCTTCTATGTGGTACATGAGAATTACTAACGATAATTCGTTGATGTTACATCAAGAATGGGTAGCAGAATGTGTTAAACGAGGAGTTTTCTTTACAAATCATCATAATTTATTTATTAACTGTGCTTTATCTGATGAAGATATAGCTTATACGATAGATGTTTCTCATGAAGCGTTTAGAGTAGTAAAACAAAATCATCCAGAAATTGAAGGAGGTAAGGTTTATGCCATTAACTAAACAGGAATTAGAAATGCTAGAAAAAAAGGCAAGTGAATTAAGACATTTGTGTGTTGATACAACAGTTTGGGGGCATAGTGGACATATTGGTGGCTCTATGAGTGCTATGGATATATTGACAATATTATATTATAAATACATGAATATAAATCCTAAAAACCCAAATTGGGATGAAAGAGATAGATTTATACTTAGTAAAGGTCATATTGGTGTTGGATTTGCTCCAGTATTGGCAGACAAGGGTTATTTTGACAAGGAGTGGCTTAAAGATTTCAATTTAACAGGTTCTCGTCTAGGTATGCACCTTGATAGCAATAAAGTGCCAGGTGTAGATGCATCAACAGGATCGCTAGGTCATGGATTAGCAATAGCTCTTGGTATGGCTATGGCTGCTAAACTGCAAGGTAAATCTTATAAAACTTACTGTTTACTTGGTGATGGTGAATGTGACGAGGGGGCAGTATGGGAGGCTGCTATGGCAGCGTCACACTTTAAAGCAACTAATTTAATCACTATAGTTGATAGAAACCAGTGCATGATAGATGGACGTACTGAGGATGTTATGAAGCTTGAACCATTTGCTGATAAGTGGAGAGCATTTGGCTTTACAGTTAAAGAAATTAATGGTCACGATCTTAATGAAATATCAGAAGCAATTGATTTTGCACTTAAGGCTAAGGAAGCCCCAGTATTAATATTAGCTAACACAATAAAGGGTTGCGGTATAGATTATATGGAGGATGACTATAGGTGGCACTATGGAGCTTTAGATGAGGATAAGGTAACTAGAGCAAGGGAAAGTCTAAATAAATATTATGAAAAAAGGGTAGTGAAAGTGTAAAAAGTTTGAAATAAAAAAACATTTCACACCAAATACATTTCACACTAAATATTTTTGTGCCGTAAAGCGGTATAATGGAGGTAATTATGGGATTATCATATACAATGATAGAAACTACAAAGCTTTCAACAGCTGAAATTTATGGTCAGGTTTTATGTCAGCTTGGAGAAGAGCATGAGGATATAGTAGGTTTAACAGCTGACCTTGGAAAATCTACTAAAATAGGTTCATTTGGCGAAAGATTTCCAGAAAGATTTTTTAACGTTGGTATAGCTGAACAAAATATGTTTGGTATGGCTGCTGGTATGGCTAAGTGTGGTTTGACTCCTTTTGTATCAACATTTGCAATATTTACTTCAATGAGAGGTCTAGATCAAGTACATACTGATATTTGCTATCAGAATCTAAATGTTAAGATGATTGCTACACACGCTGGTTTATCCTTCGGTCAGGCAGGAAGTACACATCATTGCACGGAAGACATTGGAATTATGCGTACTATGGCTAATTGTAAGGTTATAGTACCTGCTGATGGTATGGAAACAGCAATGGCTGTTGAGGCAGCATATGAAACCTTTGGGCCTATATACATTAGGATAAATAGAGGATTTGACCATAGACTAAATGAGTCACCAGATTATGATTTTGAAATTGGCAAGGCTATCGAGCTGCATGAAGGAACTGATTTAACAATTATAGCTTGCGGTTCATGTGTTTATCAAGCATTGCAGGCAGCAAGAGAGTTACATGATACAGATAAGCTAAGCATTAGAGTAATTAATATGCATACAATTAAGCCTATTGATGAGGAAGCTATACTTAAGGCTGTACAAGAAACAAGAAGAGTTGTAACTGTAGAGGATCATAATATTATAGGAGGACTTGGAAGCGCAGTAGCTGAGGTAATAGCTAAAGGTGGAAAGGCTTGTGCCTTTGAAAGACTAGGTATTCCGGATACATTTTCACCTATAGGGTTACATGAAGATTTAATGTCAATATTCAAAATAGATATAAATGGCATAATGGAAAAAGTTAGAGAAATGATGGGTAGGGATTTTGAAGAAGACGATAACTGGAACGACGAGGTGTAAAGAGTGAAGAAAACACTCTTCACTCTAAATATGAAAAGTGTAAGGAGGAAAATATGATTTCAGATAGAGATTTATATTCCAGTAGAATTTTTATAAATTCAGTTTTACCTTTAATTAAGGTTATAGTTGAAGAAAGAAAAGAGCTTGGTGAAAAATTTGCTGGTAAGAACGGTATAATCCAAATTAGCGCTAAGGATGAAGCAGGAAAAGTTGGAATGCATTATGTTATTGAAAATGGTAATTTTAACGTTGTCTTAGGTATTGTAGATAATCCTGATGTAGAGTTAGAATTTAAGGACATTCCTTCTTTAAATGGATTCTTTTCTGGGAAAAGTAAAAAACTACCTAAGATTAAGGGTTTAACTAAGCTAGGACTCTTAATTCCTATGATAAAGACACTACTTTTTATGTCATCTATGCTAAGTGCTACAACACCGCCAGTTGAAGAGGATAAAAAGGAATTTTTAGTTAGGCTATATTTTTACTTGTTATCCTCAGGCATAAGTCAGTTAAATAAAGTTGGTCATCCTGACGTATCACGCTGGGCAAAGAGAAGTCCAGATAGGGTATATGCTTGGAGAGTTGTAGATAAACCAGAATTAAGCTCTTATATTAGAGTAAAGGCTGGTAATACTAAAGCAGTTCGTGGAGCATATAAACGTTCAAAACCGTTCTTTACAATGTGCTTTGACTGTGTAGATAGCGCTTTAGGAACTCTTTTACAGATAGATGACTTAGTAGAAGCTACTGCAACAGGAAAACTAATAATGGAGGGAGCACCTGAATTTGGAGCAGAAATAGGTGATTATATGATGCTTGTTGGTGACTATGCAAAATAGAGCGAAGAAAGGCGTTAGGAGATTATGACAACAATTATTGAAAACAAAAGAATAAAATATCATAAAAAAACATTTGAAAATATTTCAGTGGATAAGCAGAAAAAAGTAATAGAAACAGCTGTTAAACATTTTGCTATGTACGGATATGATGCAACAAATATTAATAATATTGCTAGTGATGTAGGAATAAGTATAGGCTCATTATATAACTACTTTGCTTCAAAGGAAGATTTGTTTTTAGGTGTAGTCAATGAAGGCTCTTTATTATTAGAAAAGGAGCTATCTAAAATTGATGAAAATGAAAATATATTGATTTTTTTTGAAAAAATATTAAGGCTAAGTAAAGAGTTTGCATTAAACTATCCAGAGTTTAATCAAATCTACTTAAATCTTACTACACAGAATTTGTCTCATTTATCAAATAAGCTATGCAACAAAATTGAACATATAACGGCAGAAAAATATAAAAAGCTAATAAAAATTTCAAAGGAAAAGGGATACATAAGAGCGGATTTGTCTGAAAATGAAATAGCCTTTTGCTTGGATAACCTTGTAATGATGCTACAATTCTCATTTGCATCCAATTATTATTTAGAAAGAATGAGAACCTTTTTAGGGGAGAATGTTGATATAAAGGATGATAGTATTATAGAAAGTATAGTTAGCTTTGCTGTAAATTCTTTAACTAAAGATATAGGATAAATCCTATATCTTTAGCGTTATGAAGGGGGAGTTAAATGCAATATAATTATTTATTTTCTCCAATGAAAATAGGAAATGTTGAAATCAAAAATAGAGTTGTTATGCCAGCAATGATGCTCGGACATGGACAGTTTAATGGAAAACCAACCGAACAGATGCTTGATTATTATGAGGAAAGAGCCAAGGGCGGTGTAGGATTAATCATCACGGAAATAACAAGAGTTGATGATATAACAGGTGTAGGCGCATTTGCACAGCTTTCTGTAAGCCATGATTACCATATAGAACCATTAAAAAGGCTAGTTGATAAAATTCATAGCCATGATTGTAAAGTGTTTGTTCAGCTACACCATCCGGGACGTCAAAACTTACCTATAACTGTTGGAATATTGCCAATAGCAATCGGTTTAGAAAGAATCATACCAAAATTTAGAAACGCTTTTTATAAGATGACACCGCTTGCTAAAAAAATGCAGGATAAGGGCATTGTTTTATCAGTGGTTGGTCCTTCAAAAACACCGCCATGTAGCTTTGCTAAGGGCAGGAATAGAACCATAAGACATGCAGAAATAAAGAAGCTTATCAAAAAATTTATAGATGGTGCGATTCGCGTTAAAAAAGCTGGTGCAGATGGTATTGAATTACATGCAGCTCACGGATATTTGATACAGCAGTTTTTAAGCCCATTAACTAACATAAGAACAGATGAGTACGGAGGAAGCTTAGAAAATAGAATGAGATTTTTGCTAGAAATAATAGAGGGAATTAAGAATAGTTGTGGTCAAGATTTTCCTATTGTTGTAAGACTCTCGGTAGATGAGTGTTATGACAAAATAGGTGAAAACAAAAAAGGATATTCATTGCTGGAGGGAGTTGAGATAGCTAAGAGGCTGGAAAAGGCAGGGATTGCTGCTATAGATGTTTCTTCTGCTAGTTATGAAACTATTAATTATTGGCTAGAGCCTACAACATTTGAGCCGGGATGGAGAAAATATATGGCACAGGCTGTCAAAAAAGAAGTATCTATTCCAGTTATTGCAGCTAATCTTATTAGAAGCGCAAAACAGGCTGAAGAGCAAATAGAAGATGGATATCAGGATTTTGTTGCACTTGGTAGGCCGCTTATTGCTGATCCAGACTGGGTTAAAAAGGTGATGGAGAACAGAGAACAGGAGATTAAACGGTGCATGTGCTGTTTGTGGTGTTTTGAAAGTATGCTTGAAAATGCATACAAGGGTAACTCTGGAGAATGTGCGGTTAATCCTAGAATGGGAAATGAAAAAGCCTTTTTAAATCTTAAAAAGGATGGAAACAATAGGACTGTAGTAATAGTTGGTGCGGGGCCTGCTGGTTTAACTGCTGCGGAGATATTAAGTGAAAGAGGTTTTAATGTAATAGTGCTTGAAAGGAATTCTTATGTGGGCGGTCAGGCAAAGCTTGGAAGTGTACCTCCAAAAAAGGATAAATTAAGCTGGTGCTACGATGATTTGGCATATACTGCTCAAAAAAATGGAGCTAAAATATTATATAATACTGATGCAACAGAAAAAAATATAGCTGAGTATAGCCCATATGCAGTGATTATAGCAACTGGCGCAACAGCCTTAAAGCCTAAAAGTATAAAAGGTATTGATAATAAAAATGTATGTACAATAACAGAAGTTCTTAATGGTACAGTTGCTTTGAAAAATAAGAGAGTTGCCGTAATAGGCTCAGGTATGTCGGGACTTGAAACAGCAGAAAAGCTGTGTGAGGACGAAAATATTGTTACAGTAATAGAAATGGCTGATAAAATTTCACCTTCTACATATATACAGCATGTTGATGATATAATGCCACGCTTAAAGAAATATGAGACTACATTTTTTGTAGGGCATAGATTGAAAAGAATTAATAATGATAGCATTACGATTGAAAATATGTCCACTAAAGCTAAACGAATTTTAGAGATAGATTATGTTGTTCTATCGTTGGGCAGTAAATCTATAAATGATTTATTTAAAAGTATGGAGGGAAAGTACGATAATCTTTATATCATAGGAGATGCAGAGAAAATTGGCAGAATAGCACAAGCTACTAAAGGTGCTGCAAGTCTTGCATTGAATTTAAATTAATCAAGTATGAAAACAAGCTATAGAAGTTACTAATATAGCTTGTTTTTTGTGTCGAAGGGTGGTTTAATAGACGAGGTGTGAAAAATAATGCTAGATAATGTTTACTTTGAGTGATTAACAAGAATGCATTACTTAAAAAAATATTGAATTAGTAATTATTTTTTATTCAAATAATTTTGAATATGTGACAACCTTGTACTTATGATTATTATCATATAAAAACTTAACTATTTCACTAAACTTATTTTTATTATAATACATTTTTGAGTTATCTTGGATTTCACTAATTTTGTTAAAAATAAGTATGGCGGTTGTGTTAGTTTCAAATGATTCATGCAAAAATTTCGTTACATCACTCATTTTCACATCCGCTGAAATATGTATGACTTTTACCTGGTAATATTGAATGTCAGATTTATTTAAAATAAGAATATTATCTGAAGTTCTAACACTATTAAAGTTATTTTCATACAGGAGCTTTAATAAATATGGATTTATTTCTCCGTATGGCATAATTATATCATCACTGGTACGACTTAAAAAATTATTGTCCATCCATCTCTTTGAACGTTTTATATCTTCTAACAAATTTTCACTATAATCATACATATTTTGTTTATGTGAGTAGGTCTGATTAAGTATATCCCAATCATTAATATACAAATCTGATATTTGAAAATAGCTCATATAACCCTTTTCATTGACTAGAGAAGGAATTATACCTACATTTGCTTTTAAATTATACTTGTTGAGAATAGGCAAAGCATTATTATATACGCTCTCATATCCGCTGTCAAAAATCATAGCTACTTTTATAATATTGTCGCTAGTGTATCCATTATTCAATTCTCCATATACATTGCTATTTATTTTAACAGCAATTAATATATTGTTATATAAACCATATAAAACACTATATGTTTTTGGATACATTAAAAAGGTAAGCAATATAGCTATAATTATAGGTTTCATACTTTTAAGTTTTAAAATTCTATATCCCTCCTATGCTTCTATTCAAGTTTTTTAAAAGTTGCCTTTAATTTATATGTTTCTTTAAGTTTTATGTTAATTTTTGATGATGTAAAACTTACATCTCCCGACCAATTGACAAACTCATATCCTTCATTTGGAATAGCCTCTGCTGAAATCATAGTATCATTAAAGTAAATTCCCTTCCAAGGTAGAGAAGACGAATCTAAAAATATATTGTTAATTTTTATAGTACCACCTTCTGTAACATCAATATATAGGTTTGATAATCCATTTAGATTAAAATAATTTATAATATGCTGTCTTACATATTTAGGTCTGTTTTTAGCGAATTCTTCTAATATATTTACTTGCTTTTCCCATTCAGAAACATCATTTTTAAATATATCCCATTTTTCTATGTGATCTTTCACATAAGGTGAGTATAATGTCTCAAAGTCCGTAATTTTTTTTGAAACTACATTTTCAGAATATATTGTATTTAATCTATCAGCAAAGGTATTTATGAATTGCTCTCTAAATTCATTATTTTCAAGAAGCTTTCTTAGCATCATAGTTGACCACGGTGGATTTGGCCATATGGGACCATTATCCTCAGTAGCGAATTTTAACATATCAAAATCATATTTTGCAGTATTGTTTGTATATAAGCCTAATCCATAATCTAAATCAAATAATAGATATCTCCATCTGCCGTCATGACCGTAAAAAGAATCAGGCATATATTTTGAAGTTCTTTTTCTCCAAATTTTTATATTGTTGCCTGGCCAGTCTCTATTTGCACAGTATATTTGCATTATATTATATTCAATAAAATTTTCGACATCTAAAAAAGTTTTTACATACTCATAATTTTCTGAATTTGCCATGTCATTATTTTTAATAAAGCTATACAATTTGTTAAAGTGCATTTCATCACCAGCAAATCCATCACTAACTTCTATACCTGCAATTCCAGTTGGATTTTTAAGAATAACAACATCATCCTCGGCTATATTATAATAACTGTAAAAATAATTTTTATTATAGGCTTCCTTAATGCTGTGCAAACCATAGTATTGACCATTTATGAACACTACGCATGTTTGTGATTTTTGAGTTTGGATATTAAGTGTTGACGGTATAAGGCTTTGAATTAAGTCATCTCTAAAGAATGATCCATTATAATCTGTTGATGGAGTTCTTAGTACAAGCTTATTTAATGATTGTATATTGCCTTTAGAATAATTATCGCTGGAAAACTCATAATCAAAAGTATCCTTATCATCATATGATTTTCTGGCAAACAAAGACAACGATTTTACAGTGTTATGCCTTGAATAGCCACCAAAAATTCTTATGCCAATATTTTGATTTATGTTGTTTATCCTATCTTCTTCGAATATTTCTACATGAGCTTTTCTTTCCCATTTTTTACCTTCTTGAGTGTAATTGGAGGGGATGTTTTTAATTTCATTTTCATTTTTTTTTAACCAATTATTATAAATCTCACCAGCTACATATATTCCGTAATCATCATCAAACAAATTTTTAGGATCTGTTACAATTGAAACAATAGGTATGTCATAATCGGTTAAAAAACTTTCGTCAACAAAGTAGCTATGAGTAACTATATTACTTTGTTGATATCCATCTTTATACAATATAGCTCTAACTATAGTTGCTGATTTTTTTTTGGGTGATATTTCAATTCGGTCTTTATATAAAAGCGAATCTCTAGTTGGCTCTGAACCATCTAAGGTGTAAAAAATCTTTGAATTTTCTTCATCAGTACTAAGTGTCAAATTAATTTTTCTGTTAAATAACCCTCCATTTGTAGAAAATTTAGGCTCATCTAACCTTGTTGCATTTACGCCGTCTATAAGTGTTTTAATATTATTACTTCTGCATGGTGTTCCATTTTCAAAAGTGAAAAACGCTCCTATACCATCTGGTTTTTTACCATAAGATATATTCTCAGATGTTTTTTGTAAATGCAAAATATCGTTCCATGAAGAATCAGGAGAAGTAAGTACTAAAATATCATTATCGGGTTTAATTTTAAAATTCGTATGTAAATCTCTTATGTTGTCAACTCTGTCCTTACCTGAAAGCCAAACAATTAAGAATGAATGTGGTTGTATAGATACATCCGGGAATTTCCACTTAAACAAATCCTCGTTATTATTTGTTATACCAAATCCGTTTAAATTTATTTCTTTGTCAGACATGTTATATACTTCAACCCAATTTTCATAATCACTATCTTTATCCTTTGTACTGTTTCTGTTATTAATCATAATTTCATTAAAGCATAATAAATTGTTATAATCTTTCTCTAAAATAGTATGTCTATTGCTTTTTATAGCAAAAAAAACTATAAATATTAGACATATTAAAATAAAAATATATCTTTTAATTTTTAATATTTTCATAAGACCACCTATTTTATCCGCTTACTTCTCCGTTATAGGATACTATATGTACTTCTGATATATTTTCAATAGTGTAAAAATGTTCCACTAGATTATCAACATTTACATTTTTTAACGTGATTTCGTATGTAAGCTCTGAAAAATTAACTGAAGTATTTTTCATGCGTAGTTTAAATGGGATTTTATAATTTTTCAAAATTGATTGAAAGTCTGTAGTTTTAATATTCTCTCCTTTTAGAACTAATAAATAACAATTATCAGAGTACATGGTTTTGCCAAATAAAAATAAAACTAGAGCAATGGCTATACTTCCGATAATTGCAAGCATAAATGAGCCAGTTCCTGCTGCTAGACCTATTGCGATTGCCCAAAATAAAAAAGCAATGTCTCTAGGTTCTTTAATTGCAGCTCTAAATCTAACTATGGAAAGTGCTCCAACCATACCTAATGATATAGCTAGATTACTTCCAATAAGCATCATTACAATTGAAGTTATTATAGCAATCATTACAATGGTTATGTTAAAATTTTGCGAATACAATACTCCGTTATAAGTTTTTTTGTAAATAAAATAAATAAAAAATGCAAGCATAATTGTTACAGAAATATTAAAAATTATTGCTTCTAATGTAAATATTTCCGTGCCGTTAATTAATAAGTTTAATAGATTTTCTTTACTCATTTCCACCGCCTATTTACCATATGATTTTCTACCTAAACAATATTTGCTAATAGAAGTTCTATCTAAAGTATATGGAGACAAAATCTTTTGCAAAAAACTTGGCAAGGTATGATCATATTTGATTTCTAATACAAAAATATTTGGATTTAACACTGGCATCATGTTTATTTCACTACTAAACAGGTTAAAATTATTGCATGAAACACGAATGTTTTTATCAAATGTAACTCTTATATTTTCAAATTGGTAAGTGTAAGCCTCTCTTTCATAATCAACCATAATTGTTGGTCTATATAAGTTTTTGTTCATCATGTAAAATACCCTAGTGGATGTATTTGAGTTATATTTAAGTAGAGGATTAGAATTGCCGGATATTAAAAAGTTTGCATCTTCCTTAGAGATAGTGGCTGTTTCCTTTAGTATATATAATCCATTTTTATTTTTTATTTCTAATTTTACTTTGTTTTCTGATGTATTATATATTCTTAACCGGATTTTTTTCCTAGAAGATACTCCAATTGTTTTGTCATAGTAATCAATATTGCTAAAGGTATCAAAGTATAGACTTCTTATCCAATAGGAGCCATCAATGCTGTTATGAACATCTGGCTTCATACAACATCTCAAAATATTTGATAATTCATATGCGCTTTTTTTATTTATATAATATTTAACTTCATGCCTGTACATTTTGATATCATTTTGTAGATTACTAACCATATCGATTCTCCTTTAACTAGACTATAAAATAGCTACAAATTATATGAGTTATTAGTTCTTTTTAACTTGTTCCAACCCTTACTATCAAAACAATACATTATACTTCCTTTAATAAAAAAATAAATGTATAGTAATCTAAAAAATAGCATGTCAAGAAGAACTACCATATAAAGACTTTTTCGCTTTATACCATCAATATATTTGTTAGCCTTTTTTATTGCTTGAAAAGAGTATATATAATTAAAAACTGTCAAAATAATAAGGTATAATAAAATATAGTTTGGATTTTCATTAATTATGTCTATAAGTGCTAAAATGAAGTTTATAATAAGAACAAAAATTGCTATTGTATTTACTATTACTGCATCAAAAATTATAAAAAAGCATACTCTTAGCTTAAATATATTGTAAAATACAAATTCTTTGTTTTTTATAATTGAATCAATAAATCCTTTTTGCCATCTAACACGCTGTTTAGATAAGTCTCTTAGATTCTCAGGGCACTCTGTGTAACAAATCGAATCTTCAATAAATACGATTTTATTATTATTATGTGAAGCATACTCTTGAATCCTAAGAGTTATATCTATATCTTCTCCCAGACCTTCCTTAAAACAACCTATTTTTAGCAATACATCCTTATTAAATATACCAAATGCACCTGATATTATCGCTAAAGCATCATTGTATGCTAAAGAACTTTTATAAACATAAAAGCCTTTTATAAAATCAAGGCTTTGTAAAAGTATTAAGAGTCTAGGTCTATTGTTAAGCTTAAACATTTGCATGACATGAACAGCGCCTCCACAAGCTATAACATTCTGATCATTAAAAGCACTATTCATTACTTTTAGTGCATCCTCTTTAAGAACACAGTCTCCATCCATTGTTAAAATTAACTCCTTTTTACTGTAGTAGATTCCTGTGTTTAAACTATCTGCTTTACCAGTATTAATTTTATCTATAACATACATTTTTCTATATTTTTCTGATCTAAAGACATTTTTTACTTGTTCTTGCAACAATAATGAATTTTTTAACTTATATTTTTTTAACTTTAATTCTTTAAATAAAATTTTTAAGGTATCATCATTAGAACCGTCATTTATGAAAATAGCTTCATAGTTTTCATAATCTATTTTATTAATGCCTTCTATTGTATTTTTAATAATTGGAGCTTCATTATAGCAGGGTATAATAATTGATATTCCTCTTTCGTTTTTATTGTATTTATAAATTATATTTTCGTGTCTTCTTGCTGATAAAACGTGAAAAAGTGATAAAAAAGTGCTTAAAAAAGTTATTATAAAAAATATCATTATATTACCTTCTTTTCTCGTATACAGGTTTTATTTCTATGTTTTTAACTATAAAGGTGTTAGGAAAAATAGTATCAATATCAGGAGAACCTGGCCAGTTTCCACCTATGGCTTGATTTATGATAATATACATATAGTCACTTGGAATATAATCAACAAATCTATGTACTATATTTCCATCAATATACCAAATTAGCTCATCTTTGTTCCACTTTAGCTCTATTGTGTAATTATCCTTTGATTTAACCTCATAACTGAAGTAGCTTCTAAGCTTTTCGTTAAGTGTAGTATAGTAATGAATCACACCATAAAATATATTAGGCTCACTTCCAATCATTTCAAAAATATCAATTTCAGGATAAGAGGAATTGTTAGATGGCATAAGCCATATAGCGGGGAATATTCCTTTTCCCTTGCTTATTTGTATGTCAAATTTAAAGTTTCCAAATAAATAAGCATAATTGCTTTCAATCATACCTGAAGTGTATGATTTATTATCCTTATCTTCTTTTTTTGATGTGATTGCTATTTCACTATTGTTGAAAACAACATTATTTTTGCTATAATATTGAAGCTCATTGTTATAATTATCTTTACGTTCAATAGGACACCACAGTTCTAATTTTTTCTTATTCTTAATATCCTTTAAGCTTTCTTTATCATCATCTTTACTCATTTTATCATTATTATTTTTGGTTAAGTCATAAGTAATATCTTCATTAAATCTATTTTTTTCATTTATATACACAATTTTTAAGTAGCTTAAAGTACATGCTATAAATACAAATATCAAAAATAAAAGTACTTTAATTTTCAAGTATTCACCACCATTGGCTTTTTAATTTGTTTATATAAATGCATATGTTTATGTATTTAAATTTATGATTTAAAATATATTCCAAAAAAAGTAGTTTTATATATGTTTTGTTACTTTAAATTAAAAAAATCGATATAGATAGCAAGGCTCTGTAATAATATAAGCTTTATAAATCTAGTGGGAAATATGAATCAAAACGAAAAAGTAAAAAAAGATTAGAAAAATATTGTGTTATTTTTGAAAAAGGAATAATATATGTGTAAATAATTTATAATATATTATTACAATGGAGGTTTTTATAATACATTATTTCCTATTATGTTAGATATAATATAATTACAAAAAATATGAGGTGTTAAATTGACAAGCAAAAAATTTACTGTTAACTCAAATCTAGTTTTAGTAGTAAGCATTATATCTGTAATAGGTTGTATGCTTATGAATATACCTCTTTATGTAGGATTTTTTGCAGGTATAATATTTACTGCACTAAGTATGTATTCTGCTGGATTTAAGATAAGACAAATTTTTAATACAATGATTTCATCTATTGTTGAAATAAAAGGATTAATTTTTATTATAATGTTAATAGGAGCAACTACAACTGTTTGGCTTTCATCGGGAGTTATACCTACTATTATGTATTATGGTTTTAATTATATGGACGGTGTAAACTTTATGTTGGCTGCATTTCTAATAATGACTGTTGTCTCTATATTTATGGGTACTGCTGTAGGGACTATAAGTACAGTAGGTATTGCACTTATGGGCATTGGCTTTGGACTTGGTATACCACCTGAAATGTTAATTGGTGTTTTAGTATCTGGAGCCTTTATTGCTGATAAAATATCACCATTATCAGGGCTGTTAAATCTTACAATGAGTACTGTAAAAAGAAACTATTTACAGATAATTAAAAGCTTTTCTATTACACTCATACCACTGATAATTATAACGGCTATAATTTATTGTATTATGGGTAGCCAATATACTGTCAATAATTATAGTAGTTTAGAAGTATACAAAGAGGCCATAATAAATGATATTAACATATCTCCATTTCTTTTATTAATGCCAATACTTATGGTCATATTATCTTTAGTTGGTCTTAAATCAACAATTACAATAGGAATTGGAGTTGTATGTGGAGGCATTTTTAGTGTTGCAATGCAGGACATGTCTATCTTAGAAGCTATAAGAAGTATAATGTTTGGCTACAGTGCACAGACTGCTTCAGCTGAATTAAATAGCATTTTGGTAAGTGGAGGAGTTGTTTCTATGATAGATGTTATATTAATTGTAGTCGGAAGTGTAGTATTAATAGGATTATTTGAAAAAAGTAATGTCTTAGGACCTATTATAAACAAGCTTATAAGTAAAGTTAATAGCAAATTTCAGTTAATTTTTAAAACAGGTATATTATCAAGTTTAATGACTATTATAACCTGTGATCAGACAGTAGGAATAATATTGCCTGGTAAGACTTTACAGAATAAATATGAAGAATTTAATATAGATAGTGTAGTATTAGCTAGAACGATATCTGATACAGGAACAATAATAGCTCCTTTAATGGTATGGAATGTAAACTCCATTATAATTAATTCAGTAACTGGAATTTCGGCACTTGGCTATGCACCATATGCAGTACTGTGCTATTTATGTCCAGCTATTACAATTATAATTTCATGGTTAACTTATAGAAGAAAACAAAAGGAGCTATCATGACAATAAGACATTTAAAAATATTTGTTACGGTTGCTGAATGCGGAAAAATGCGAAAGGCAGCGGAGCTACTATATATTTCACAGCCATCTGTAAGTCAAGCTGTACAAGAGCTAGAAAACTACTATGGTGTAAAGCTTTTTGATAGACTTTCTCAAAAGCTATATCTAACAGATATGGGAAAGCTTCTTTTGCCATATGCCAGAAGAGCTGTCGAAATAATAGAAAATACAGATAAAGTTATGAAAAATGCAGGTGAATACTCAACTCTTAGGATTGGTGCAAGTGTGTCAGTGGGTACATATTTAATAAATGATATAATCGATAAATTGGAGGAAAGCATAGATAAAATAGAAACCTCAGTTGTAGTTAATAATACCTACATAGTAGAAGAAATGATAAGAAACAGTAAGCTTGATGTAGCAATAGTGGAAGGTATGGTTGAAGGTAATGATATAATAAAGATACCTTTGTATAATGATGAGCTTATAATTATTGCTGGAAATAATCATCCATTTTATGATAAGGGGTCTATAAATATTGAAGAATTAAATTATCAAAAGCTTATTGAAAGAGAAGAGGGAAGTGCTGAGCGTAATCAATATGAAAGATTACTGCAAGATAATGGCATTAATATGAAAAAAGTTTGGAGCTGTACTAATATTCAAGCTATTAAGCACGCTGTTATAAGGGGAAGAGGACTTGGAATTGTTTCAAAAATGTCTGTAGAAAAAGAAGTTGAAGATGGAAGTCTTAGAATAATAAATGTTAACAATATAAAAGTAAGCCGAGAAATTAACATTATTTATCATAAGGATAAATTCATCTCCCGGCTTATACTTGATTTTATAAATACTTGTAAGACTATTAAATTCTAAATTATATTAGTGCATATAATAATGTTCCTACTACTCCAGTGCCAAATATTATAGATATGGCATTGGCTTTTTTCTTTCTTAGTATGAAAAGACTGACTGCAAATAGTCCAAATTCAATAAATCTAAAATCCGATAATACTATTGATGTTTTGTCTGCTTGAAAAAGACCAAGTAATAATATTGATAATCCTGCTGAGGCTATAAGTGCTACAACTGCTGGTCTCAATGCAGATAAAACAGTTTGAACTCCGCCAAAATTTCTATATTTATAGTAAAAATAGGCTAGGGTTAAGCAAATAATAAATGAAGGAATTATAACTCCTAAAGTACATAATATAGCACCAAATGGTCCTGCTAATCTTGTGCCTACAAAAGTTGCTGAATTTATTGAAATTGGACCAGGTGTCATTTCAGCAATAGTTATCAGGTCTGTAAACTCTGCCATTGTCAAAAGCTTATGAACTTCAACAATTTGATTTTGAATTAAAGGAATGGCTGCATATCCACCGCCAACACTGAATAAGCCTACCCAAATAAAGCTGAAAAATAATTTTAATAATGTAATCATATTGTTCTGTCCTTTCTAATATTCCATAGTAAATCAATAACACCAATGCTTAAGCATGTTAATATAACTAACATAGCGCTAATTTTAAAGAAATAAGTGCATATAAATGATATAATCATAAGACCTATATATAATGCTCTTTTAGTCATACATACATTTTTAGCTAGATTTATTACAACATCAAATATAACTGCTGCAACCCCAGCTCTCATAACCTGTAATGCAGTAGCTATAATTTTATTCTCTCTGAATTGAGTATAAAATACTGAAATAATTGAAATTATTATCATAGGTGGCAATGAAGTACCTAAAACTGCAACTAATGATCCTACTATACCCTTCATTCTATATCCCAAAATTACTGATGCATTTATTGGTATTGGTCCTGGAGAAGATTGTGCTATTGCTGTTATATCAAGCATTTCATCTTCATCTAACCATTGAAGCTCTTCAACAAATTTCTTTTTCATTAAAGAAACTATTACAAATCCTCCTCCAAAAGTAAATGCGCTCAGAGCAAATGTTGATTTAAATAGTTGCCATAACACATTCTTTGGATTTTTTGCATTTTTCATTGTGCTTTACCTCTTTCTTTTTATGTTACTTACATAATAGTATTAATTTAACAATATGTAAAGTACATAGATATTATCAAACTGATAGGTAAATACTTATATATAAAAAATAAGAAGATTTGATTTATACTTATATCAAATCTTCTTATCATGTTTTTATATAAAATTAACCTAATATTTTCTTTAAATCTTGTTCAGGAGTGCTTATTGGAGAAATATTAAAGTTTTCAACCAAATATGCTAATACATTTGGTGATACAAATGCTGGTAATGTAGGTCCTAAATAAATGTTTTTAATTCCTAAGTATAATAGTGTCAATAGAATACAAACAGCTTTTTGCTCATACCATGATAATACCATTGATAGAGGCAATTCATTTACACCGCATCCAAATGCTTCAGATAAAGCAACAGCAACTTTTATTGCACTGTAAGCGTCGTTACATTGACCCATATCCATTATTCTTGGAAGTCCACCTATATCGCCTAAATCTAAATCGTTGAAACGATATTTTCCACATGCAAGTGTTAATATTATAGAATCGTCTGGAGTCATTTTTACAAAATCAGTGTAGTAGTTTCTACCAGGTTTTGCACCATCACATCCGCCTACAAGGAAGAAATGTTTAATTAGACCTTGTTTAACTGCATCTACAACCTTATCAGCAACTGATAAAACTGTTCCATGAGAAAAACCTGTTGTTACCTGTGTTCCACCGTTTATTCCTGTAAATTCTGTATCTTTTTCATATCCACCAAGCTCTAAGGCTTTTTCTATAACTGGTGTAAAGTCTTTGTTTTCATCAATATGAATCATTTCTGGATATGATACTACTGCAGTTGTAAATACTCTATCCTTATAGCTTTCTTTAACTGGCATTAAACAATTTGTTGTAAAAAGAACAGGTCCTTTAATATCAATGAATTCTTTTTGCTGATTTTGCCATGCAGTTCCAAAGTTACCTTTCAACTGAGAGTATTTTTTTAACTCAGGATAAGCGTGAGCTGGAAGCATTTCTCCATGAGTATAAATATTTATACCTTTATCTTTTGTTTGCTCTAGCAACATTTTTAAATCAAGTAAGTCATGACCGCTTATAACGATAAAAGGTCCTTTTTCTACAGTTAGTGGAACTGTTGTTGGTACTGGTGTACCATAAGTTTGAGTATTAGCTTTGTCAAGTAGCTCCATACATTTAAAATTAACCCTTCCAACTTCTAAAACAGTAGGTAGCAAATCATTCATTTCTAATTCTTCTCCTACTGCTGATAAAGCTTTATAGAAAAATCCATTAACTTCATCATCAGTATATCCTAATACTAAAGCATGATAAGCATAGGCTGCCATACCTCTTAATCCAAACAATATTAATGATTTTAATGAACGTATATCTTCATTGTCATTCCATAGGTTATTCATATCATAGTTATCATTTTTAGTACAACATGATGAACATGATGTACAATTTGGATTTAATATTTCTTTTTCTTTATTAACTTTACTTATCAAATCTGTTATTGTTTCATCATTAAAATTAACGTTTGTAATAGTAGTAAATAATCCTTCAATCATTAAAGTGTCAGTAGACTTATTAGTAGGAGTACCATTTACTATTTTAGCAAGACCTATTAGAGCACCTGTCAATTCATCTTGTAAATTTGCAGTACTAGATTGCTTGCCACACACTCCCTTTTTAGTGCAGCCAGTGCAACCAGCAGTTTGTTCACATTGAAAACAGAACATATCGTTCATAATAACCTCCAATATAATTATTTTTATATTATATATTAAACTTTATTGACTTTATGGTATGATTATATTATAATTTCCATAAAAAGTATGTTGTTTTTACAACGAATGGAGCAACTATGAAAAATAATTTAGAAGTGTTAAAAAAATGTCCTTTGTTTGATAAAATAGCCGAAAAAGATATGGACAATATGCTGAGTTGCTTGTCAGCTAAAAATAAACATTATAAAAAAAATGATTTTATTTTTTCTGAAGAAGATAAACCAACATATGTAGGCATTATTATATCAGGTAGTGTTTGTATAATTAAGGAGGATTTTTGGGGAAATAGAGCTATACTAGCTAAGCTAGGTGAAGGAGATTTATTTGGCGAGGCTTTTTCCTGTGCAGAGGTTGAAAGTCTACCTGTTAGCGTTGTAGCTACTGAAAACACTGAGATTATATTAATAGATTATAAAAAGATTATAACAACCTGCTCTACAGCGTGTGTTTTTCACACTCATTTAATAAACAACATGATAAAAATTCTTGCTAATAAAAACATTATGATGACACAAAAAATACAGCATATAGTTAAACGCACAACAAGGGAAAAACTTTTATCATATTTATCGGAACAAGCTATAAAATGTAAAAGTAACGAGTTTAAAATACCTTTTAATCGCCAAGAACTCGCAGATTATCTTTCAGTTGATAGAAGTGCAATGTCAAATGAACTGTGTAAAATGAGGGACGAAGGAGTAATAGAATTCAATAAAAATGAATTTAAAATAAAAATAGAAAAATCAAAAAAACGGTTTTTCATCTAATTTTATGTGCCGCAAAGCGACGTAATGGGAGGAAAATATGGAAAAATTAAAGAAGTTATCATTAGAAATTGACAATTTAGAACAAGAGTATTCAAGACTAAGCTGGGTTCAATATACTACTGGATATGATTTTGGTGTAGAAAATCAATATAAAAAAATACTAGAGAAATACAGCTCAAAAAGTGATTTTGAAATAGTAGCAGAGGCATATAATAGAAAAGACTTAGATTATGCAGATAAAAGGAGGGCGGAAATACTATATAAAACCTACGAGCCTTTTCATTTATCTAAGGAAGTAAATGAGCTATCTGAAGAAATTGAAGCTTTAACTACAAAATTATCCAAAATATTAAATACTCACAGAAGTAAAATTAACGGTTGTGAAATATCATCTGTTGATATAGCGCAAATATTAAATAATGAAGATGATAGTGAAAAAAGAAAAGAGGCATATCTTGCGAGAGCTCAGGTTAATGAGCCGCTTGTTGAAGGTGGATTTATAGATCTAATTAAATTAAGAAAAGAGTACGCTAAACTTCGTGGCTTTAAAGATTTTGTTGAAATGAAGCTGACTGATGATGATTTAAATGTAGAATTGTTTGCTAATTGGAAAGATGAGCTTCATGCTATTTTACCTAATATGGTTAAAGCTAGAATTGAAGTAGCAAATAAGTACTTAAAGAAAGATATAATTATGCCATGGGATGAAACATATGTTTATTCCAAATTAGCTCCATCATTAAACGCAAATGTTGATATGTCAGAATATTTTAGTGTTCTTCGTAATTTCTTTTTACGTTTTGGCATAGATATTGGTAAATATAATATTACATATGATGTTTTTCCTAGATCAAATAAATCTGAGTGGGGATATAATTTCCCAATTGAAACTGGCAAGGATTCCAGAATATTGGCTAATGTAAAAAATAAATACAGCGAATACGGTGTATTATTGCATGAAACAGGTCATGGAGTGCACTCATTCCTTCAAGATCCAAAAGAAAACATATTAAATAGAGGCATAAGCGGTATAATTACTGAAGGAATAGCAAATCTTTTTGGAAGCTTTTTATATGATGAAATCTTTTATAAGAATTTTTTTGATGGAAATAAAAATGTAAATGAAGAGTTTAAATTATACAAAAATTATTCAAAAATTAATGCATTAAGAGCAATATCTACCATAATGTTTGATCAAAATCTTTATAGAAATGAATTGAATTCTTTAGAAGATATAAATGCATTAGCGTTTAAAACACAGAAGGAATACTTAATGGAGGATGCTTTTTCAGAAGAGTATCCTTGGGGATTTAGAATACATCATACAACACACCCAATATATTTACATAATTACTTTATGGGTGATGTTACCTGTGAAATGATAAGAAAAAGCTTTTTTGATAAGTATAATTGTACTAATATAATAGAAAAACCTATAGAATTCACAGAGTACTTAATTAATAGTGTAATTAGTCCATCTGGATTATACAAATATCCTGAATTATTTAAACAGATTAGTGGGGAACATTTTTCTCTAAAGTATATGCTTTAATATATAAATATTTATAAAATTAAAAGTGGAAATTTCCACTTTTAATTTTATTGATTTTTATTTTTTTAAGAATTATAATAAAGTAAATAAAGTCAGTCAAACGACCGAAATTAATTGTCTTAAATACTAACCATAGAGAGGTATTTAAATGTATAAATTATATTGTAGAATTTATCAAACAGTATTTAAAGTCGTATCTTATTTACTACCTTGGAGAAAGCCATATTTGTTAGAGGGGCAAAATAGCTTATCTAGACTACCCAAACTTATTTTTGACAATAAAATTACCAACGTATTGATTGTAACTGATAAAGGCATAACATCACTTGGATTGATGGATGATTTGCTCAAAGGCTTAAACATGGAAGGAATTAAGCATGTAATATATGATAAAACTGTGCCTAATCCAACTATTGACAATATAGAGGAAGCACTTATTTTATATAAAGAAAATAATTGCAATGGACTTATAGCTTTTGGAGGAGGCTCTCCTATGGACTGCGCTAAAGGGGTAGGAGCGAGAGTTGCGAGACCTAAGAAAAGTATCACTGGCATGAAGGGCATATTAAAGGTTAGAAGAAGGATTCCATTACTATTTGCTATTCCAACAACTTCTGGAACAGGAAGTGAAGCAACACTTGCAGCTGTTATAACAGATTCTAAAACACACGAAAAATATCCAATTAATGACACTTCACTCATTCCACACTTCGCTGTTCTTGACCCAGTACTTACCTTAAAATTACCACAACATATTACATCAACAACTGGTATGGATGCATTGACACATGCAGTAGAGTCATATATTGGACGAAGTAATACAAAAGAGACTAAACTTCTAAGTGAGAAGGCAGTCAAATTAATATTTGAAAATATTTATGAGGCATATTTAAATGGTTCTAATATTGTGGCCCGTGAAAATATGCAAAAAGCATCTTTATATGCTGGAGTATCCTTTACTAGGGCATATGTAGGATATGTGCACGCTATTGCACATACCTTAGGTGGTTTTTATGGAGTTCCCCATGGTTTAGCAAATGCTGTTATTTTGCCTTACGTATTAGAGTATTATGGGGAAGCTGTACATAAGACGTTGTCGGAGCTATCGGATTTGATAGGTATAACAAAAAAAGATGATAATATAAAACAAAAATCCGAAAAGTTTATACAAGCAATCAAAGAATTAAATAGAAATATGAACATACCAATTAAAATAACTGGTATTAAAGAAGAGGATATACCTATTATGGTTAAACGTGCTTTAAGCGAAGCAAATCCGCTTTATCCAGTACCAAAAATTTTATCGAATGTTCAGTTAACAGAAATATTTTATATGATTAAGTAATAAATTTTAAGTCAAAGGAGCGTTTATTATGTATGGATACACAGGAAGGATTGCTAGAGTCAATTTAAGTAATGGACTAATAGATAATTATATAATATCTGATAGTGATAGGGAATTGTTTTTGGGTGGAAAAACACTTGCTGCTAAAATAATATTCGATGAATTTAAAACAAGGGTTGAGGCTCTTAGTGAAGAAAATATTATAATTATTTCTACATGTCCTTTGACAGGATCAGCATCTCCTTGTTCCTCTAGATTTAATATATCAACAATCTCACCATTAACGGGGCTTTTAGTATCCTCAAACTGTGGTGGAAGTTTTGGACTTAACTTAAAACGTGCAGGGTATGATGCTTTAATTATATCTGGTAAAAGCAGTGAACATGTATATATAGACATATTAGATGGAGAAGTAATTATAAAAAATGCAGATCATCTTTGGGGGAAAAACACTGGTGAAACTCAGGAACTATTAGGAGAAAAAAATAGAGGTAAGCTAGTTATTGGTATTGCAGGTGAAAACCTAGTTAGGTATGCAGCTGTTATAAGTGAAGAACGTGCCGGTGGAAGAGGTGGCGTTGGAGCTGTATTTGGATATAAGAACTTAAAAGGCATAATTGCTAGTGGTAAAAAAAGCATAGAAATGTTTGATGCAGAGAGCTTTAAAAAGCATAACCTAAATTGGATTAAGCAGTTAAAAAGCCATAAGCTAACTGGTGAACAGCTTCCTAAGTTAGGTACAGCAGGACTTGTTAGCATGATGCAGTATAGGAATTTGTTAGCAACTAAAAATTATTCAAGTGGAAGCTATGATAATTTTGAAAAAATAAATGGTGAAACATTAAGGCAGGATTATTTAGTTAAAAATAAAGGCTGCATAACCTGCCCTATTCAGTGCGGAAGAGTAGTGAAGGCATATGGCAAGACAGTGAAAGGACCTGAACTTGAGACCTTAGGGTTATTTGGCAGTAATCTATTAAATGATGATATGCAAAGTATAATTAATGTTAATCACTTATGCGATGAGTATGGAATGGACACAATCACATTAGGAAGTACAATTGGTCAAGCTATGGAGCTAAATGAAAAGGGTATGTGGAATAATGGTCTTGAATTTGGTAAGGTAAGTGAATTAGAGGAATTAATCAGAATGGTTGCAACAAGAGAGGGTATAGGCAATGAACTAGCAGAAGGTACTAAACGCTTATCAGAAAAATATGGAGGTACTGAATTTGCCATGCATGTTAAGGGAATGGAAATTTCAGCATATGAGCCTCGAGCAGCTCAAGGTATGGGACTAGGCTATGCAACCGCAAATAGAGGTGGCTGCCATCTAAATGGAGGGTACTTGGTAGTATTAGAGGGTCTTGGATTAAACGTCAGTGGTAAAACAACCACTGGTAAGGCTGCATTCTCAATATTCTTTCAAGATATGATGGAGGCTGTATCATCAGGCGGCTCTTGCCTTTTCACAACCTATGCTATATTACCAAATGTTATGATTGAAAATCCAAACAATCTAATAGTTCGATTTGTAAATAAAGTTATACCATACTTTGGTGGAATAGTAGCATTTGTTCATAATAATACTTGGCTTATGGACTTTAATATAAAAAATCTATTACCTCATCCTTATTCAATAAAGTTAGTAACAGGACATAAAATTAATATAGGAAAATTTGTGACTATAGGAGAAAGAGGCTATAATTTAGAAAGGCTTATTAATTTAAGACAAGGATTAAAGGGTAGCGACGATACTTTACCAAAACGACTTCTAAAAGAACTTCAAAGAAAAGATGATAGAGATAGCAAAGTAAACAAAGCTAACTTTGTTAGCTTAGATAAAATGCTAAAAAAATATTATAAAATTAGAGGTTGGGATTCTAATGGTATTCCTACTAAGAAAAGGTTAAAAAAGCTTGGATTAAAAATGTGAAGTATTTTTCACGACTTTTATGGAGGAAAATATGATAACAGTAAAATTTTTTGGACTTCTAAATGTTGATAATAATATAAAGCATTTAACTGTAGATAATGGAAAACTTAAAGATGTAATAGAAGAAATTATAGCTAAGTGTCCAACAATAACAAAAAAACAACTTCTTTCATCAGTCATGTTCATAAATAAAAAACAAGTGGCTAGTAAAAGAAGTTTATCAACTATACTAAAAGACGGAGATGAAATAGCATTCATTAGCCCTACAAGCGGAGGCTAATATTTATTAGGGGGATTATGTCCCCCTACATTTCTTCAGGACACTTAATTCCAAGTAAGCTCATAGCATCATTTATAACTTTTTGAGTAATATAAGTTAAAACTAGACGTGAATTTTTTACTTCCTCATCAGCGTTTATTATGCTGTATTCATGGTAAAACTTATTAAAAGTTTGTGCAAGTAAAAGGGCATACCTTGCTATAAAATGTGGCTCATATTTATTTGCTGATTCATTTATAACCTGAGGATATTGGCTAATAAGCTTAACTAATTCATAGCTATTTGCATCTGTAAGATTTTTTGCATTAAAGCTTATATTATCAATATTAATGTTACTTTTTCGTAACACACTTTTTGCCCTAGCACAGGTATATTGCACATATGGTCCAGTTGCACCATTATAATTTAATACTCTATCCCAGGTAAAATCAACATTTTTAATAATTGTATTAATCAGATCATTAAATATTATAGCTCCAACTCCTACTGATTTTGCAACATTTTCCTTATCAGCAAGTGAAGGATTCTTTTCTTCTATAGTTAATAAAGCACGCTTAATTGCTTCATTTAATATCTCCTCTGCATAAACTATATTGCCATCACGAGTCGAGAGCTTTGCTCCTTCAAGATATACAAGCCCATAAGGAATATGGATAAGATTATTATAAAAACTGTATCCCATAAGCTCAATTACTTTAAAAACCTGAGAAAAATATAGCATTTGTTCCATTCCTGTTACATAAATGCATTTATCAAATTTAAACGTATTCTTGCGATATAAAATAGTTGCGATATCCCTGACAGCATATATTGAACTTCCATCACTTTTAGTTATTAAGCAAGGTGGCATGCAATATTTGTCTAAATCTACAATTTTAGCTCCTTGACTCTGCACTAAAAGATTTTTTTCTTCCAATTCATAAACAACTGCCTGTAGCTTATCAAGATAGAAGCTTTCACCAGTATTGTAATCAAATTCAACGTCAAGAAGCTTATATATACGATTAAATTCAATTATACTTATATCATAAAACCATTTCCAAATTTCAAGAGCTTCTTTATCCTTATTCTCCATCTTAACAAACCAAGCTCTTGCTTCGTCCATAAGATTAGGATTGCTTTCAGCTTCATCGTGAAACATGACATAAATTCGAAGTAGTTCAGCTATGCCATTTTTTTCAACTAGTTCTTTACTGCTCCAATTTTTATATGCAACAATCAACTTTCCAAACTGTGTTCCCCAATCGCCCAAATGATTAATTCGAACTACATTATATCCTTGCTTTGAATAAATATTATATAATGAGTTTCCTATTATTGTCGTGCGTAAATGTCCAACATGAAAATTTTTCGCAATGTTTGGTGAAGAATAGTCTATACATATTGTTTTACCCATACCTATATTGCTTTTCCCAAAGTCTTCATCTAAAGCATCTTTTAAAACTTTATTGATGTAATATTCTTTATTTATAAAAAAATTTAAATATCCTCCTGTTGCATTAACATTTTCAAATAAAGTTTTATCAAGTGATTTTTCAATATTTTGCTTTAAGTTTTCAGCTATGATGTTTGGTGATTTATGAAGCTTCTTAGCAAGCGAAAAGCATGGAAATGAGTAATCTCCTAATTCATTTTGTGTGGGCATTTCCAATAGATTTTCAATTTCATTAATATCTAGTTCGTCTAAATAGTTTTTTAATAAATTACATAGTTCATTTTTCATACAATTTCCTCCATTATTTTTTATAAAAAAAACCGCAAAATTTATTGCCATAAGGCAATATCTATTGCGGTTTGTGTAAAAGGTATACAGCACGCTTGTGCGCTATCACTTGCCGCATAGAAACAAGACATAATACTTGTAACCATGCGAAATAAACAAAGCTACAAGATATTACATCTGTATCTACGTCTTAGTAAATTACTAACAAGTGATTTTATCATAATACCTATCCTTTCAAATTTTTACCATGTTATCACATATGATATAAAAAATCAATATAAAATTTTATAGTAATATATGCAACTTAGTAACGAGTTTTTACAACTTAGGTAAAAATTATTGATTATATTTTTAAAATTTAATATATTTAACATAAGACATATGTTTAGTAAGGTTGGAAGAAATGATAAATAATGAGAGAATAGGTACCAAACCCGTGCACAAATGCAATGCCTTTCTTGAGAAAATAAATGCATGGGCAAAATATGGGGGTGTACAATTTTTGAAAATACATATAAATGAAGACAGTAACCTGCAAGATATAGAACTTATAATAAATTGTAAAAAAACTGATGAAAAGGTACTGAAAATAGTAGCTATGTTAAGTGTGCTTGATAAGAAAATAACAGGTATAAAGAATAACCTAACTTATATTCTTGATGTGTCAAAAATTTTGTATATAGATACAGTTGATAAGAAAACTTTTTTTTACACTAAGGATGATGTATATGAAACGCCACTTAAGCTTTATGAACTAGAAGAACAGCTTGAAACCAGCGATTTTTTTAGAGCAGGAAAATCAATTATAATTAATTTTAATCAAATTAAAGCACTTAAACCTGATATAGACGGAAGAATTTTGGTCACTATGAACAATGATGAAAAATTATTTGTTTCACGTCAATATGCTTCTATCATAAAAAGTAAATTGGAGGTAATATAAATGAAAGATAAACTTCTGGATATATACAAATTTATATCACAGGTTTTAATTATATTTTCTGTTACACTGTTGTTTATTACGTTTAACGGAATTTTTGCAGGAGAATCAGCAAGAGAATACTCTACCATGTTTAGCTTAGGCAGTAAAGGAATAGCCTTTGATACCGTTTTACAGGTTTTATTGTCATCAATTATTGTCTCATTAATAAATAATATATTTTTTTCAGAAAAACTATTCAAAAACATGATGACACTATGGAAGAGTGTATTAATGATAGTAACTATAATTATAGTAACAGTAATTTTTGTCATATGCTTTGAGTGGTTTCCAATAAATCTTATAGAAGCATGGGTAGGATTTTTTGTATCATTCGGAGGGTTTTTCTTAGTAAGTACAGTAATAATGGTAACAAAAACAAAGCGAGAAGCTAAAAAATATGATGAGCTTCTAGAAAGCTATAAAAAGAGGCATAATAAAGAAATGGGGGATATAAATGAAAATAATTGAAATTAATGGTCTTGAGAAAAGGTTTGGAATCAAAAAAGTACTAAACAATGTAAACATAAGCATTGAAAAAGGTGAGATTTTAGGCCTACTAGGTCCTTCAGGTGCTGGAAAAACAACACTTATAAAAATATTAACTGGGCAGATAAAAGCAGAAGGTGGTATTGCGAAGGTATTTGGTGCGAATTGCGATAAATTACCTAGTGAAGTTTACTCAAATATAGGCATAGTTATGGATAACAGCGGACTGTATGGAAGACTGAATTGTTATGATAATCTAAAGCTTTTTGCAAAAATCTTTAATGTTGATAAAACATATATAAATGAAGTTTTAGAAAAAGTTGAGCTTATGGATGCAAAAAAAACTACAGTGGACAAATTATCAAAGGGTATGAAAGGACGAATGATACTTGCAAGAGCAATCCTACATAAGCCGGAATTGCTTTTTTTAGATGAGCCAACTAGCGGACTTGATCCTGCTACAACTGAAAGAATACATGAGCTTATTTTTGAACTCAAAGAAAATGGAACTACTATTCTACTAACTACACATGATATGTATGAAGCAACTAAGCTTTGTGATAATGTAGCTCTTTTAAATGAAGGTAAAATAGTTGAATATGGTGAGCCTCTTAGCATTTGCAGAAAGTATAATTTTGATAATAGTATTAATATATTACTTAATGATGGTATGAAAGTGACCTTAAAAAATACTAGTGAAAGTTCTGATGCTATAAAAGAATATTTTGAAAATAACAGAGTTATTTCAATTCACTCATCAGAACCGAATCTTGAGTCAGTATTTATAAGTCTAACAGGAAGGAGTCTTGTATAATGGAAAGAGTTCGTATAATTTCAGGGATTTTTCAAAAGCAAGTAAAGGATTTGTTGAAAAACATGCAGGTATTAGTATTGTTTTTTGTTTATCCTATAATTGCATTGATTATGACATCAGCCATATCAGGAGAATTTGGTTTTGGCTCGGAAATATTTTTTATATCTATATTTTCAGCTATGCATTGTATATTTACACCTATTGTTGCAACTGCTTCAATTATATCAGAGGAAAAAGAAAAAAATACACTGCGAGCATTAATAATGTCAAATGTAAGACCATTTGATTATTTAATAAGTATTGGCGGTTTTGTATTTATTTGTACAATGGTTACTGGTCTTATATTTTTATTTGCTGCTGATTTTACAACAGAAGCTATACTAAAATTTTTACTTTCAATATCAGTAGGTACAATATGCTCGATAATTCTTGGACTAAGCATTGGAGGTTTCTCAAAAAATATGACAAGTGCAAATGCAATGGCAGTGCCAATTGGTATGGTTTTTGCCTTTTTACCGATGCTTGCAACCTTTAATGAAAGAATTGCTGAAATTTCAAGATTCACTTACGGATATCAAATCAGCAATCTAATATCAAGCGATAGCTTTAATATATCATTAACAGAATTAACTATTATATTAGTTAATTTAATAATATTTATCATTGCATTTATTTTAGTATTTAGAAAAAATAAATTAGAAGATTAAGATAAATAAATAATTATATGGCTGCCTAAAGTCTATAGTCTAGAGCATATACTATAGACTGGCAGTCATTTTTGTTGTTTAATGGTTAAATATTTGTTATAATATGTTCAATTATATATGGTTAATTTATAAAATTAGTTATATAAGAAAGGAAACATTGCATGGAAGGGTTTAAATTTAAAAATATTATTTATATACTGTCTATATGTTTGCTAGTAATTGTTTTATGTACATTTGATAGAAATATAAAAGACACAGAGATATTAATAAATAATGATGTAGATTATACTCAAACTGCAAATTCTACGACAAATATTGAATTTATTCCTGCGAAAAATGAAGAGGAGTTAAAAGATTTAACACTTACTACAGAATCCTATTTAAATGAAGATCTTGAAATTATTAATAACATTAATGACTTAGATATTGAAAGTGAACTAAAAGTAGATATTTTTGATGATATTAAGCAGGTATTTTATAAAAAGTATAACGATGAAAATACTTATATGTACATAGATATTGATAATAAGAAATATCATGTGAATATGGAGGATGGATTTATTAACTTGATAAATGAACAAAAAAACTTTAGTAGAACAGATATAAAGCTAGATTATCCAATATATAAGATTACCTATAGTGCAGGTGCTACAGTTAATAATTGTCTTTACATAAAAATAGTAGATAATGTTCCTGTTCTAATTTATAAAACAGAAAACACCGAAGAGTTTATTTATGATGATGAGGTTTTAACATATAAGCATGGAGGTGGAAGTTTACCGCCTAGCTATGCCTTATGTTTCTGGACAGAAACTGGAGTAGAAAGTTGCTATTTAAATGAATATTTTGATGCTTATTATATTTCCTTTGATTCTAAAACTCATGTAATTGAGGTAGGAAAATTGATAGATAATAATGTTGAAAATCTTAAAAAATCATGGTATAAATTAGTAGGAAAGAAGGTACAGTTTATTAAATAGTTATAATATAAGTAGTGATTTAGATTTAATAAGGAGATAATAATGACTAAAGTAAAAACATATAACAAAGTATTAAAAAAACTATCAGTTGACTGTGAGAAATGCTGTGGATTATGCTGCGTTGCGTTATATTTTTCAAAGTCAGATGGATTCCCTACTGACAAAGCAGCAGGTAAGCCTTGTATAAATTTGATGTCTGATTTTTGCTGCTGTATTCATTCAAAGTTAATTGAGTGTAAAATGAAGGGTTGTCTGGCATATGATTGCTTTGGAGCAGGACAGATGGTAACACAAAGCATCTATCATGGTTCTGATTGGAAGTCAAAGTCTGAAATTTCAGGGCAAATGTTTAAGGTTTTTTTAATAGTATGGCAGCTTCATCAAATGCTTTGGTACTTAGTGGAAGCTTCATCACTAGTATTTGATAGTGGCATCAAAAATGATATAGATGCACTTATCATTGAAAATGAAAATATAACAAAGTTATCTCCTGATGAAATATTAAATTTTGATATAGATAAATATAAATCAAAGGTAAATAATATATTAAGGATTGTTAGTAAACTGATTTCTAATCCTAATAGTACCAGGAGTAGCGATAAAAAAACAGTTGATTTTATAGGAAAGAATTTAAAAAAACAAAATCTTGATGGAAGAGATTTAAGTATGACACTGCTTATCGCTGCAAATCTAGAGGGTTGTAGCTTAAATGGCACTAATTTATTAGGAGCTGATTTAAGAGATGCTAATATAAAGAATACTGATTTAAGCAAAAGTATTTTTCTAACTCAAGGTCAGATAAATTCAGCTATAGGTAATAAAAACACAATACTCCCATCTTATTTATCTTTACCTATATCATGGAATTAATTATAATATATAATAAAAAAACACATGGAGGAAATAATGGCAGATATTAAATATGATATAATAGAGACAATAGGAGTTTTATCAGAAAATTCAAAAGGATGGACTAAGGAACTTAATCTTATCAGTTGGAATGGTGGTGCGGCTAAGTTCGATTTAAGAGATTGGGCACCAGATCATGAAAAAATGGGTAAGGGAATAACTTTTACAAAGGAAGAAGCGCTTAAGCTAAAAGAATTATTGGAAGATATCAATTAACTAATTTAAGTAGAAAAGCTATGATGGATAGCTTTTTTATTTTGTTAATGAATTCGAATACTACG
>DDAM01000068.1:40118-67184 GCA_002332905.1 Firmicutes bacterium UBA2058
GTTTTACGGGTGGTTATGATTCATTTTTTGCTTACACATTAAGCTGCATAAAATATTAGTTATATATAACTTTAAGTTATATGTTTATTATAGAGTAGAAAAATATTTCATTTTTCAAATAGATGTTTTGATGTTATATTATTAAAGGTTTTAAAACATAAAATGTAACTCATGAGAAAATCGTAATTAGTGAAGTAATATTGATAAAGGAGGTTACAATGAAGAATGCAAATATTGCAATAAACAAAATAACAGCCTCTTTAGAGATTGAAAGAAAGATTGTAGGTGTTAAATTTTTATTTACAAAAGAGGAATATGAGATTGCTGATGCAAAACCTGCTAAAGCAAAATTACCATATTGTGTTATGGTAAAATTAGCAACTAGGGGAATGGGTTTAAAGGCTACATTAGAATTATCAGGATGTGGTGGAGGAACTCGGGCGTTAGGGCTTGAAGAACCAAGTCTTAATTTTCAATCTGGATGTGAATATAATAAATTTGGATTGTATCAGGATTTAGCCATTGCTAAAAATGTTGTAAACAATGTGACATTTTGCAAGCATAAAATATATGGTGTTATGACTAAGCCATTAGAAGAGTATAAAGAAGCTCCTGATGTAGTTATTATCATAACTAATTCTTACAATTCTATGCGAATAATTCAGGGATATACATATAAGTATGGAACTCAAGCAAACTTTAAACTAGCAGGCAATCAAGCAGTATGTTCAGAGTGTACAGCATATCCATTTGAATCAAATTCAATTAATATATCAATGTTTTGCTCTGGCACTCGCTATTTGGCAGGTTGGAGTAATGAAGAAATCGGAATTGGTTTACCATATGGAAAATTTGTAGAAACTGCTGACGGTGTCTACTTAACTGTAAATGGAAGTGAACAAAATAAGAACAAAGAAAGAATTAAGCAAAAGCTCAAAGATAAGAATTTAACCGATCCTGGAATATTTAAAGATGAAGCTTATTTTATAAAAGAGAGAAAATAATTGATTACGACGGATTGGAGAAGACGCCATGAAGTGGCGTAATGCGTGGAAAATATGAAAAAAGATCAAGTTGTTATAATCATTAGATCATTAATAATTATTTCATTTATACTAGCATGGGAGTGGGCTGCTACATCTGGGATTGTCAGTACGTTTTATACAAGCAAGCCATCAGAAATACTAAAGGATCTAGTACAATTCTGTGTCAGTGGAGACTTAATGAAGCATGCGAGTGTAACTTTAAAGGAAGCTTTTACGGGATTGATATACGGAAGCATCATTGGAGTGTCTGTTGGTTTGTTATTTGGACAATTTAAAACGCTTGGCAAGATATTTAAACCAATAATTACTGCAATTCACGGTATACCTCAATTAACCTTGGCGCCGGTTTATATATTATGGTTTGGGATAGGTTATGCCTCTAAAATATTTCTTGCAGGTTTAATGGTTTTCTTTAATGTCTTTTTTGCCACATATAATGCAATATTGGATATGGAACAAAAACTAGTTGAATCTGCTAGCTTGCTGGGAGCAAATAAGTTTCAAATCTTATTGCATGTAGTTTTGCCGACATGTACTCCGTGGATAATTATGGGTATTAGAACTGGTCTTGGCTCTTGTCTTATAGGAGCTATAGTTGGGGAGTATATGGGGGCTTCTGCGGGTTTTGGATGGATGGTTGCATATGCAACATCATATTTTAATATAAAAAGAGTTATGTCATGTGTAATAATACTTCTTTTAGTTGGACTAGCATTAAATTATGTTTTAGATAAGGTTGAAAAATTACTACTTAGATGGAGACCTGACATTACTCTGTCAATTGGAGAAAATAATTAATTGTTTTATAAAATTAATATACAAAACATAGGAAAGGATTACATTAAAAATGAAAAAAATCGTATCAATTATATTATTAACATGTATGTTATTTACAATGGCCACAGGATGTACTAATAAGGAAGGACAAGCATCAGGAGAAAATTCAAATAAAGAATTGACTAAAGTTACAGTATCAGAATTTAGAGGAATAAACTGGTCATCAGTTTATGCAGCAGATTTATTAGGTTACTTTGAAGAAGAGGGATTAGATGTAGAATATGCAATATATAAAGATGGTCCAATAGCTTTCCAAGGAATGCATGCAGGAGATTCTGATTTTTGTTTACTATCAGCTGAACCAGTTATGCGTGCTTTTGATGAAGGAATGGAATCATACTTTGTATTAACAAATACAAACAATAGAACTTATGCTTTTGCATCAAAACCTGAAATAAAAGATGTAAAAGATTTAAAAGGAAAAACAGTATTTGCAGGTATGCCTGGATCTGCTCCTTATTCATTTGTTCTATCAATATTAAGCGAAGCAGGTATGTCAGAAAATGATGTTAACTTTATAAATATGGAATATGGCGCTGCAATTGTTGCATTGGCTGAAGGACAGGTGGATGGAATATTCTTTGATATTTACAACAAAAAAACCTTACTTGAAGCAGTTCCAGGAGCTAATATTTTAGTTGATACAACTAATCCTGAAACTCATGAAAAGCTATACAACACACAATTTTGTCAAACTACTATAATCACTAGTACTAAAAAGTTTGTGGATGAAAATCCAGAAGTTGTTCAAAAATTTGTAAATGCCAATGTAAAAGCATTAAAATGGATAAGTGAAAATAGCACAGAGGAAATTGCTAAGCTATTAAGTCCTATGTTTGAGGGTATGACTGAACAAGAGCTTGCAGACAAGTTCGATGCTGTTAAATCATCATTTAGTGCAACTGGTGAAATAAATGAAGAAGGATACAAATCTGTTGAAGATTTTTGCTATGAGCAAGGACTTATAAAAGAAAGAATAGGTTTTGAAAATATCGTTGCTCCGCAATTCGTAGAGAATGCATTAAAAAATAATAAATAGTAAGAGAAGAATTATGTCATACATTAAATTTGAAAATATAAATAAGTATTATAATAATCAACATGTTTTAAAGGATCTTGATTTAACAATTGATAAGGGTAGCTTTGTAACACTTTTAGGACCGTCAGGTTGTGGAAAGAGTACACTTCTAAGATGCCTTGCTGGACTTGAAAGTATATCTACAGGAAAAATATTTTTAGATGATGAGGACATTACACTTAAAAATCCTAGACAAAGAAATATAGGTATGATTTTTCAACAATATAGTCTTTTCCCTACAATGACAGTCTATCAAAATATTTCTTTTGGGTTAAAAATGAAAAAAGAAAGAAAAGAAGTTATAGATAATCTTGTAAAAGAAGCATTAATGTTTGTACAGCTAGAGGGAAGTGAGAAAAAATTTCCTTCTCAGCTGTCAGGTGGAGAGCAGCAAAGAGTAGCTTTAGCTAGATGTATTGTAACTAAACCAAAGGTTTTACTACTAGATGAGCCTTTCAGTGCTATAGATGCAAAATTAAGAAAATCATTGCAAACTAGGATAAAGCAAATTCACAGAGAGTTAAATATGACATGTGTTTTTGTAACTCATGACCAAGAAGAGGCAATGATTATGTCAGATGTAATTCATCTTATGCATAATGGTGTTATAGAGCAGTCAGGAAATCCTGCTCAGGTTTATTCAAATCCTAAAAATCCATATGTAGCAAGTTTTATCGGAAGTTATAACATTATAGATAAAAAAGATCTATACAGGTTTTTTGGATATGATGTATCATCTGAAAAAATTGCAATAAGACCTGAAATGATAGCCATTGAAAAAGAAAAAGTAATTGATGTATCAGAATTTATTTGCGCAAAAGGTGTAATAGTAGATAATATACTTCAAGGAAATATAATACGTTATTATGTTGATATTAATGGGTTAAAAGTAAAAGTGGATCTTTTATTTAATAATTCTGAATTGTTTGGAAATAATCAAGAAATATACTTAAAAATTAATAAAAATAATATTATTTTATTTTAGCTTAAAGTAAATACGGATACTTTGTATTTTAAAATGTACAAGGTATCCGTATTTTTTATGTAATTTAAGAAAAAATGTAGAAATTTGTAAAAAAATAAGTTAAACTGAAAATAATGGGTATATATAAATTAATATGCTTAGATGGAGGTAATTTATGAAAATATGCTTAAATGATATATTATATGCTTTCTCATACGCCCTTGACTGTGTAGAACACGACTTAGTCGGAGTTACTACTCAGCACTCAAAAAGAGTAGCATATATTTGCATGTTTTTAGGAAAAGGATTTGGCCTTAATGAGTTGCAATTAAATGATCTTGTAGCCTGTTCTTTGTTGCATGATAATGCACTAACTGAGTACATACAGGAAGAACATATAAATGGAGTAGATATAATTAAAGATAAACATAAAATTGATATAGGTGCACACTGTGTTATAGGAGAAAATAATGTTAAGGATTTCCCTTTTAATGAAGATGTTAGCGGAGCTATATTATACCATCATGAAAATTCTGATGGAAGTGGCCCTTTTGGCAAAACATGGCTTGATACACCACTTTATGCACAGTTAATACATATAGCTGATAAAGTCGATGCTGAATTTGATTTAAGTTTTTTAACAGAGAGAAAATACGAAGAAATTTTAAGGTATTTGAATGAAAATATAAATACTCAGTTTTCAGAAAAATGTGTAGATATGTTCATTAAAAATATAACCTATGACGAAATATTTAAAATGCAAAATGTTAAAATTGAAATGTTATTAAAAGAAAAGCTACCGATAATTTATAAAGAATATTCTTCAGAACAAATAATAAGCTTTTCCAATTTATTTGCAAGTATAATAGATTATAAATCTGAATTTACTAAGAATCATTCAATGGGAATAGCTAATAAAGCTGCTATAATGGCTAAATACTATGGATTTAATGAGGAAACAACAACAAAACTTTATTTTGCAGGAGCAGTGCATGATATAGGAAAACTAGTTATAGATAGGGATATACTAGAAAAACCCGATAAGCTTACAGAAGATGAATACGTGCATATAAAAAATCACGCCTACTATACATATGAAATACTAAGAAAAATTAAGGGTATGGAAGATATTACTTCATGGGCATCAATGCATCATGAAAAGCTTAATGGAAGCGGATATCCTTTTGGGAAAAATGCAAGTAATTTAGGCTTTAAAGAAAGGCTTATGTGCTGTTTAGATATTTACCAAGCTTTAACAGAGACAAGACCATACAAGGATGGTTTTTCACACGATAAATCAATTAGGATATTGTTAGAAATGGCAGAAAAAAATTTAGTGGACAAGCATATAGTTAATGATATTGAATTAGTATTTTCTAACCAATTTAATAAAGCTAGGAAAAATTACTAAAGATGCAGGATTCTCAAAAGTATATCTTATGTACAAAGAAATATGAAGTAAAAAGGATAAATATATTTACAAAATTTAAACAACATATATAATAAATAAAGGTAGCATATTTAAAAAATATCCCTTTACTTATTATATAGTTGTTTACGGAGAGTTATAATGTCCAATATTGAATATATAAATATAATAAATTCTAATGAAAATAATCTAAAAAATGTTTCAGTGAAGATACCTAAAAAGAAAATCATCGTATTTACTGGAGTTTCAGGTTCGGGAAAATCATCCTTGTGTTTAGATACTATAGCGGCTGAGTCAAGAAGAGAGCTAAATGAGACATTCCCTAGTTTTGTTCAGCAGTATTTGCCAAAATATGGCAGACCAAATGTTGAAAGAATAGAAAACCTACCAGTAACTATATTTATTGATCAAAAAAAACCAAGCTCAAATACACGCTCTACTGTTGGTACATATACAGATATATATCCATTGTTAAGATTACTTTTTTCTAGGGTTGGAGAACCATTTATAGGATATTCAGATAGCTTTTCATTTAACCATCCTCAAGGAAAATGTGAAAGATGTGATGGCTTAGGTATAGTAAATGATTTAGATATACATAAGCTAATTGATTTTGACAAATGCTTAAATGATGAAGATGTTATAAATTATCCAACTTTTACAACAGGTGCATGGAGATGGAAAAGATATGCTTACAGTGGTCTATTTAATCTTGATAAAAAGATAAAGGATTATACTAAGGAGGAATTAGATTTATTCTTATATTCTCCTCAAATTAAACTTAAAAATCTACCGTCAAACTGGCCTAAGACAGCTAAGTTTGAAGGCATTTATCCTCGTATGTATAGAAGTATTATTAATTCAAAGGAAGGAAAACTTCATGAGAAAATATTAAATAATATGCTAACAACTTCCATTTGTCCTAGATGTAATGGCTCAAGGATAAATGATAGAGTTAGAAGCTGTAAAATAGGTGGTAAAAATCTAGCTGATGTTGCCGATATGCCTATACCAGAGGCTATAGAATTTATAAAAGGAATAAATAAACCGTTAGCTGTAGATTTAAAAAGAGAAATACTTAGAAGACTTGAAGCCCTTATTGAGATAGGATTGAGTTATCTTTCGCTAAGCAGAGGTACTAATACTTTATCAGGTGGTGAGGCTCAAAGAATTAAAATAGCTAAGTATATAAATTCTGCTTTAACTGACATGGTATATGTATTAGATGAGCCAAGTGTCGGATTGCACCCACAGGATATAAATTTATTAAAAAATTCATTAATTAAGCTTAGAAATCATGGAAATACTATCTTAATTGTAGAGCACCATAGAGAAATTATAAAATTAGCTGATTATATTGTTGATATGGGACCGGGTGCTGGTGCTCATGGTGGAGAAATTGTATTTACTGGTACTTATGATGAACTTATGAAATCGGACACCTTGACAGGTAAACTTTTAAATTATAAATTGCCTTTAAAAGAAAATGTAAGAGCTATAAAGGACTGGGTTAGCATAAAAAATGCTAAACTACATAATTTGAAAAATTTAGATATTAATTTACCTTTAGGAGTGCTAACCGTTATAGCCGGAGTTGCAGGTTCAGGCAAGAGCTCGTTGATGGAATGCTTTTTACAGGCATGTAAAGACGATGTCATTTATATTCAACAAAAGGATATTGGTATAAATCTTCGTTCCACTCCAGCAACATACCTTGGCATATCCGATGAAATAAGGGATATTTTTTCAAAAGAAAATAAGGCAAATAAGTCATTGTTTAGCTTTAACTCAACGGGTGCATGTCCTGCATGCAAAGGTAAAGGCATAATAATATCTGAAATGGCATTTATGGAATCAATTGAAACAGTTTGCGATTTATGCAATGGTAATAGATACTCAAAAGAGGCACTTAAATACAATTATAATGGGAAGAATATAGCTGAAGTTATGAATTTTACAGTAGAAGAAGCCATTAGCTTTTTTGAAGGTGAAGGATTTTGTTCAAAACTTCAATCGTTAGAAAGAGTTGGACTTTCATACCTTCATTTAAATCAATCATTATCTTCATTATCTGGAGGAGAACTTCAAAGAATAAAGCTTGCAACGTATTTAAATAAAAAGGGAGAAATATTCATCATAGATGAGCCAACAGATGGTTTACACCTAGATGATATAAAAAAACTTATGATTTTATTTAATCAAATGGTTGACAATGGCAATAGTCTTTTTTTGGTTGAGCATAGTATTGATGTTATAAAAAATGCGGATTATGTTGTCGAGCTTGGTAAAGGTGGAGGAATTTTAGGTGGTAATATATTGTTCGCAGGTACACCTAAAGAAATACTAAATTCTGATAATTCTATTACAAAACCTTATATAATAGATAGTTTAAACATATAAATGAAAGAGATTCTTTTATCTAGTTAAAAGAATCTCTTTCTGGTTTCTAACTTATTTTGCTAATTTAGTTGAGTGACATTTAAAAAATAATTTACTTCAAACCAATTTGCCCATTCATTTGCTGGATATAGTTTTTGGCATTTTGTATTTTTAATTGCTTTGCATTTTGTTCAACTGTATTAGTGTAGGCATTAGCTGTATTAGCTTGAGCAGTTTTAACGTATTGTTGTACGTTTTGGAATGCTAATTGTTGTTGATTTTGCTTTAATTGAGCAGCTTTTTGCTCAATACTACTTATAGATGATTGTGAAGCATTTGATAATCGATTAGGATTATAATTATTCATTAAATTTTCCTCCCATTTAGCATTAAAAATAATATAATCTAGATTATATAAAACATATAATCTTTAATTATATAATTATATTATTTACAGATTATATAGTATTAATAATGTAATTTTTAGCTAGAAAAATTATAATTTCCTTGTATAATTTTATACAATAAAAAATAAAATTTCTTGATTATTAAAACTAGTGAATTTATAATGTTATTGGTATCATTTATTACTAGATTATTATTTTAACTTAAGAGGTGTATATTAGGTGAATTTAAATTTTTTCCAAGGAAGTGATATTATTTCAATTATTTCCTTATGTTATGTCATGATATTGGCAAAGCAAAATACAGTTATTTGTGAAAATAAGAACAAATTTTATATAATCTCTTGTATATTAACCATATTAATTGTTATATTAGAGGTTCTTGATAGATACACAGAAAGTTTAAATGGAACTTATATAATATACATGCATATTTTAATAAATATTTTGGGCTTTTCGTTAATTCCAACTGTACCATTCATACTTATATTTTCTTACTATAATGGTGACAATAAACTATATAATTCTATACTTGTATTTCCATTAATTATTAACTTTGTAATTTGTATTGTAAGTGGTTTTAATGGTTGTGTTTTTTTAATTGGTATGAATAATCAGTATTCAAGAGGTCCTCTATTTATTGTGCCTGTTATAATAGGGATGCTTTATTTTATTCTACTTATTCTGATTATTAAGAAAGAAACTATAGATTATGGTAAAGATGAAAGAATATTATTATATTCAATTTTATTAATCGTCGCATGTAGCTGCGTTGCACAGATTTTCTTGAAAAATTTATATATAGTATGGTCTAGTGTATCTTTTGCATTAGTTTTAAATTATATATTCCTACGTGATTTACAAATAAAATATGATCCTATAACAGGTATTAAAAACAGATTTGCATATGAAATTGATTTAAAAAAATATAAAAACAATGAAAATGTTGCTGTAGTTATGTTTGATTTAAATAATTTAAAATTAATTAATGATAAAAAAGGACATTGTAAAGGTGATAAGGTAATAAATGCTTCAGCTAGAATTATAAAAGATAGCTTTAAAGGAGTCGGAGTTCCCTATAGAATAGGTGGCGACGAATTTTGTGTTATATGTATAAATGTATCGAAAAATTTAATTGATGAATCATTATCTCAGTTAACTAATGGATTAGAGGAAGTTAATAAAAGCAGTGATATTAAAATTGGGCTTGCATTTGGTTATTCTTTTTTTAAGGATAGCTATGAAAACATATATGATGTAGTAGAAAATGCCGACATAGCAATGTATAAACACAAGGCTATATTAAAAAAAGAAGTCATATAGAGTAAAACTTTCTTTTATTGAATGTTGATTAAGAGTTTACTGTGTAGTATAATACCATAATATAAAAGTTGTTTAAATATATATATAATATAGGTGATAGATATGGAAGATAATAAAAAGGTAATTTTTAGTGGAATACAGCCTTCAGGTTCTTTAACCCTTGGCAATTATTTAGGGGCTATAAAAAACTGGACAAATTTGCAGGATGAATACAATTGCTATTATTGTATAGTAGATATGCATGCTATTACAGTTCCAAAAGAACCTAAGGATCTGAGAAAAAATACACTTGAGGTTTTAGCAAATTATGTTGCTGCTGGACTTGATCCTGATAAAGTGACACTGTTTATACAGTCACATGTTTCGGCTCATGTAGAGCTTGGTTGGGTACTTAATTGTATGACTTATTATGGTGAATTAGGACGTATGACTCAGTTTAAGGATAAGTCAAAAAAACAGGAAAATAATAATATAACTGCAGGACTTTTCACATATCCTTCATTGATGGCAGCCGATATATTATTATATCAAACAGACCTTGTACCAGTAGGTGAGGATCAAAGACAGCATCTAGAGTTATCCAGAGATATAGCAATTAGATTTAATAATAGATATAGCGAAACCTTTGTTGTTCCTGAGCCATATATATCAAAGGTAGGAGCAAAAATAATGAATCTTCAGGATCCTACTAGTAAAATGTCAAAATCAGATACAAATGATAATAGCTATATTCTTCTATCTGATGACGATGATTCAATAAGAAGAAAGTTTAAGCGTGCAGTTACTGATTCTTTAGGTATAGTTAAATTAAGTGATGATCAACCTGGTGTAAAAAATTTATTAGGTATTTATTCAAAGATAACTGGAGAGAGCGTAGACAATTTAGTTCAAAAATATGAAGGCAAGGGATACGCGGAATTTAAAGAAGATGTTGCAGAAATTGTTGTTAATGAATTAAGACCATTAAGAGAAAAAAGAGATGACTTACTGAAAAATAAAGATTATCTAGAAGAAATATATCATAAGGGTGCTGAAAAAGCAGAAAATGTAGCAAGAAAAACTTTAAGAAAAGTATATAAAAAGGTAGGCTTCATACCAAGGTAGAAGCCTACCTTTTCCTATTCAATTTTAACATTTTTGACACCTTCAATATATGTAACTAAATTAATTACCTCATCTAAACGAATACTTTTAGGAAGTAAAACTAATAGCTTTATTTCCATCATATTATAGCTATTTAAATTATTTGATTCAATTTGCTTTATCTGAATTTTTTTATTGCCAAGAGCTGTTCCGATTTTTCCTATCTCGCCAGGACTGCTTTCGCATACTATTTCAAGCCATGATTCATGTTTTTTGTTCTTAATTAACCTTTCTATTTTACTAAATACTTTAAGAGAAAATAAAATTAGTATCGTACATATTATGGCACCAGAGTAAAAGCCTACTCCACAAGCTAAGCCTATACCTGCAACACTCCACAGACTTGCGGCTGTTGTTAAACCTTTTACTCCATTATTAACTTTAAGAATTGTTCCTGCTCCTAAAAATCCTATACCGCTAATTACTTGAGCTCCAAGCCTTGAAGGATCTAAATTGGTCTTATCTATATATAAATTATAGAGATATATACCAGTTAACATAATTAATGCTGAACTAATACATACAAGTATATGTGTTCTTAGTCCTGCAGGTCTTCTAATTCCTTCCCTTTCCATTCCTATAAGACCTCCTAGCAATAGAGCTATAAGTAGTCTTATAAATACTTGACTAGCTAACAATTTAATCACTCCAAATATATTATAAATAATATTGTTTTAATATTATAAATAATATTGATTCAATATTATTAGTATAATTATATGTTGAAATAAGTAAATTGGCATAAGAATTAAATATAAAATCATTTCGACAAAAATCGACACACTGTATATACAAATTAGTATATAATATATATATTCAGTTCGATAAAACTGTTGGGGGGAATGCATAATGTTATTTATAAAGGTCATTATGTACCAATTGTAGATTTTATGATACTGATTGCATAAAAGGGGAACAGAATAATTATTGATTATTGATGCTAATATATAAACTCAAGTTTATAATATTAGCATTTTATTATTGTAAAAGACTATTTAAGTTGATATACTATTGTTTAATATTGATAGGATATATATAATACTAATCTCTTATTAAAACTTTATAATCGAGATTAGTATTAAAAAAAAATTTCTATATAAAAACAGGAGTAAAGCATGTACAAGGATAAAAATGTTGTTGTCATAATCGTTGCAGCTGGAAAAGGAAAAAGGATGGGTAGTGAAATCCCAAAACAATATCTTGTAATAGATGATAAGATAATTTTAGATAAAACTATAGAACAATTCGAAAAAAATAGTACAATTGATAATATAATTTTAGTTGTAAATAATGAGGACATAGAGTTTGTTAAGAAAAATATTACCTATGAACGTCCATCTGTTAGTAAGGTTATAGCTGGGGGTGCTGAAAGAATTAATTCAGTATATAATGGAATATTAAGCATTGAAGAGGATATGCAAGATAGCATAGTTCTTATACACGACGGAGTTAGACCATTTGCTTCTCAAAAGCTTATAAATAATTGCATTGAAAGCTCATATAAGCATGGTGCGTGTGTACCTGTTATTGACTTAGTTGACACAGTTAAGCAGGTTACAAAAGATAATATGGTCAAAAAAACAATAGACAGAAATAAATACAAAGCTGTACAAACACCTCAAGGGTTTAGTTATGAAACAATTAAAAAATGCTATGATTTAGTAATAGAAGATAATCTAAGCACACGAGCGCACACACTGATTACTGATGATTCTTCAATTGTTGAACATTATGGGTACTCAGTAATAGCAATACCTGGATTGCAAAAAAATATCAAAATAACAACACAATTCGATTTAAGAGTTGCAGAATTAATATCGAGGATGGTATAAAGAGGCTGTTGTTAAATAATACTGTGTAAGTAGCTGTATTTGATAGAATTTTTAACTATACATAGTATATAAGGTTCATTTTGCAACAGCCCCTATGGAAGAATCTACGATTCTTCATCAAGTTTTTAACGTATAATGGAGGTAGGTATGAGAATAGGGATAGGTTATGATGTGCACAAGTTAGTTGAAGATAGAAAACTTATAATAGGTGGAGTTGAAATTGCATATGATAAGGGACTAGCAGGACATTCGGATGCTGATGTTTTAATTCATGCAATTATGGATAGTATACTAGGGGCTTTGGCTAAAAGAGATATTGGATATTTATTCCCAGATAATGATGATAACTATAAGGATATAGACAGTAAAATTCTACTTAAAAAAGTAGTTGAACTTATGAAAAATATGAACTACAAAATTGGCAATATTGATAGTATAATAATAGCTCAAAGTCCCAAAATGTCACCACATGTTGAGCAAATGAGAACTATTATATCTGAAATCACAGAGACTGATATTGAGAATATCAATATTAAAGCTACTACAACAGAAAAGTTAGGCTTTGAAGGAAAAGGATATGGTATATCAGCACAGGCTGTGTGCATTTTGGAAAAACGAAGCAAATAAACTAAATATTTATGTATATATTTTGAATAATATTCATGTTATAATCAATCTACAAAAGGATAAAGGGGTTGTAATTATGGATATTTTTACATTCGCAGCAATTGGAGTGGCTATTGTTTTTGTGTATATTATATTCTTCAGAAACAAAAAAGCTGCACAAAAGGAAATTAATAATTTAAGTGAAGTAAATTATAAAAGTCATTCAAATATAACTTTTGATGATGTTGCAGGAAATTATGAAGCGAAAGAAAGCTTAAAAGAATTAGTAGATTTTATAAAAAATCCTAGTAAATACAAAGATTTTAATGTCAGAACTCCAAAAGGAGTTTTGTTATACGGTACACCAGGAACAGGAAAAACATTGCTTGCACAGGCTTTAGCTGGCGAGGCAGGGGTAGATTTTTTTGCAGTATCTGGATCTGATTTTGTTCAGGTTTATGCTGGGCTTGGAGCAAGTAGAATTAGAAATCTTTTTAACAAAGCAAAAAAAGTAGATAAAAGTGTTATCTTTATTGATGAAATTGATGCAATAGGTAAAAAAAGACTAGGCGCAGGAGCAAGAGGAAGTGAAGAGGGCGATAGAACTTTAAATGCACTGCTTACTGAAATGTCTGGATTTGAAAATAGCGGAACAATAGTTGTTGCTGCTACAAATAGGATAGATACACTAGATAACGCATTGTTAAGACCAGGAAGGTTTGATAGACAAATAGAGGTAATGTTGCCTGATAAAGAAGCTAGGAAGGATATAATTAATCTATATCTTGATAAAACTTGTGCTGATGAAAGTATAGATATAGATAAAATTGCTGAATTAACAGTGTATTTTAGTGGTGCAATGATTGAAAATCTTGTGAATGAAGCATCTATATTAGCAATAAAAGATAATAGTGAAAAAGTAGGAGAGAAGCATTTAGAAAAGGCGTATTTTAATGTAATAGCAGGTGTTGATAAAACAAATGTTAGCTCAAATGATGCTCAAAAGGAAATAACTGCATACCACGAGGCAGGACATGCCTTTATGTCAAAATATCTAATGCCTGAAAATAAAATAATCAAGGTTTCTATTATACCTACAACTAAAGGTGCCGGAGGTTATACTTTAAGCACTCCTGAAAATGAAACTATTATCTCAAGAGAAAAGATTGAAAACCAAATAAAAGTATTTTTAGCTGGTAGAGGAGTAGAAGAAGTTTTCTTAGGCAATGAAAAAGTGACAATTGGAGCTCAAAATGATATAGAAAAAGCAACTGCTCTAACAATAGATTACATTACTAAATATGGAATGTGTGAAAATGCTGGACTGATTAACTACAAAGTTTTGTCTGAAGCCTTTAATGTAAGCTTAGATATCGAAAAATCAGTTAAAGAATTAATAAGTGAATCCTATAATGATGTAAAAAGAATAATAAATGAAAATAAAGAATATATTAGATTAATAAAAGACATGCTGGAAAAGAAGGAAACTATCAATGGTGACGATTTAGATAGAATTTTGGAGATAAAAAATGCATGTTAATTATTGGTAGATAGTTGAAAAATATAAAAAAATGTAGTATAATTAGTTAAAGCCTGTGATGTACGAGGGTTTATTAATTCAACCGACAAAGTGATAACGGAACATCGAGTTTAGACGCCTATGACAAGCCCGCAACGACGGGAAGCCAGAAGTGACTAACAGATAATCCACCTGCGAAGAGCGGGTCTGAATTAAGAACTCACGGCATTGTGGGTTTTATTTTTTTGGGAAAATTTTTAGGAAAATAGATTGATATTAAATATAATTAATAGTATAATGTAAAAAACGTTATTATTGGAGGTAAAGTTAATAGAAATGAAAAATAATAAGAAAGTAGGCACCGAATCCATGCACAAATCTTTAGTCTTTCTTAAAAAGAAAGACTGGTTTTCTTGTGCAATAGGTGCATGGATATAAAAATGATTACGATTAAAGATGTTGCAAAACTGTCTGGAGTTTCAATATCTACAGTATCAAGAGTAATAAATGACTCTAAACCTGTAAGTCCTGAGGTTAGGAAAAAAGTTTTAAGTGTAATTGAGGAAACTGGATATAAACCAAATGATGTAGCTAGAAGCTTAGTTACAAGACGATCATACTTAATTGGTGTAATTATAAACAATTTAGCGCAAAGCTATGTAGCAGATATAGTTAGAGGTATTGAGGAAATTGGGAAAATGTACGACTACGATATATTGCTATGTAGTAGCTATTTTAGTAAAGAAGCGCAAAAAAAATATTTACAATTACTAGATAGGAAACAAGCAGAGGGAATTTTTCTAGTTGGTCATAGCTTTGATGATGAAATTCTTGATTTAGCAAAAAGTTTGAATAAACCATGTGTATATTTTACTAAGAAAATAAAAGAAGACATGGAGTATATTTCTATAGATTATTTTGCTGCTGCATATGAGGCGACAAATTATCTTATAAAGCAAGGGCATAAGAAAATTGCTTATGTTTCTGATTATGAAAATGGAGTTACTGTAGAAGAAGAAAAAATTTCAGGATTTAAAAAGGCATTAAAAGACAATGAATTTAGTACAAAAGGTTTAAATATGTATGTTGCAAATGGAAGAAGATACAATCATGCATATACATTAGGACCTAGTTTATTGAAGGATATTAAAAAGATTGATGCAATATTTTGTAGTAATGATGAATTAGCTATAGGAGTTATGAATTATTTACTTGATAACGGTGTTAAAGTGCCTGAGGATGTATCTGTTATGGGTTTTGGTAATATTAAAGAAGGACAGTTTGTTAGACCTCAGCTTACTACAATCGGAGAGCCATTCTATGACTATGGTGCAGTTGGTATGAGAATGCTGATTAAGACTATAAAAGGTGAGAAAAATCAAACTGGATTAATAGAACTACCATTTACTATAGAAAAAAGAGAAAGTGTAAAAATTATAGAAAAATAAACTTAATAGTTTTTTCTTGTAGAAAGTAGTAAATAATATTTTGTTTTCGCTTGACAATTATTGATAAACTTATTGTTTTAACTTCTCTATACTAGATGATACTAATCTAATTATGGGGGAGAACAAATGAAGAATGTTATTACTTACTTTTTTATAATCACATTTATATTTAGCTTTAGCTATTTGGAGCAATTTGACAGCGTCAATGAGGCAAATCAAATAGAGGAGCTATTAAATAAGAGGATAGATATTATTAATGCCTTTTTATACGGCGATAAGGATCTTGAAAAGCTCGAAAAGCTAGAAAAGGACTTATCTAAGATTGAAGATGAAAAGCTTTTAAAAACGGATATTGATATTTTAACTCATATTTATCATAATCCTACAGATTATGAACGTACAACAAAAGTTAAAATCAACAAAGTAAAAGAAATTGAAGTTACTAAAGACTCAGTTAAAATGCTGGCAAATCTCCAGTGGACAATTTTAGCTAATGGAGATTTGCCTATTGAAACTAGTCTTATAAAGGATTATAATATTAGCTGTATATTCAAAGACAAAAAAATGTATTTAACAAATATGGAGTTTGTTGAATAGAGGAGGAAAAAATGGCAAATAAAAAAAGCGATTTATTCTACAAAAGAAATTTTGTTTGGGAAAAAATTGATGAAAAAGTAAAAAAAGAAGTTTTTAGTGTTGGAGAAGATTATAAAGCGTTTCTTGATTCTTCAAAAACAGAAAGAGAATCAATAAAAGAGATAATTAAAAGAGCTGAGAAAGAAGGTTTTGTACCTTTTAGTTCAGTAAAAAAACTAACTGCTGGCACAAAATTTTACTGTGAAAACAAGGGGAAAATGGTTGCATTAGTAGTTGTAGGTAAAGAGTCTGTTGAAAACGGCTTAAATATTGTAGGAAGTCACGTAGATGCTCCTAGAATAGACATTAAACAAAATCCTATGTATGAAGATTCAGGATTAACTTTAATGAAAACACACTACTATGGTGGAATAAGAAAATATCAATGGGTTGCACTTCCTCTTGCTTTATATGGTACTATAATTAAAAAAGATGGACAAAAAATAGAAATATCAATAGGAGATAAGGAAGACGAACCAGTATTTTACATATCAGATTTATTACCTCACTTAGCAAAAGACCAAAATACAAAGACTTTACGTGAAGGTATTGAAGGAGAAGGCTTAAATGTAATTATCGGAAGCTTACCTTTTAATGATAAGGATGAAGATAACAAATTTAAGAGAAATATATTAGAAATATTAAATGAAAAATATGGTATAGAAGAAGAAGATTTTATTTCAGCAGAATTAGAAATGGTTCCAGCTGGAAAGTCTAGAGATGTTGGTTTAGATAGAGGACTTATCGCTGCATATGGACATGATGATAGAGTGTGTGCATATACTTCACTAAGAGCAATATTTGAAGTTGAAAACAATGACAAAACAGCAGTAACTTTATGTGTTGATAAAGAAGAGGTTGGAAGCAATGGAAACACTGGTATGCATTCACAATTCTTCAATAATCTTGTTGCTGAAATGGTTGCTTTAGAAAACAGTGGTAATTCAAATGAGTTAAAATTAAGAAGAGCATTAGCTAACAGTAGTGTTTTATCAGCTGACGTTGCTGCTGCGTTTGATCCAACATATCCTTCAGTTTCTGAAAAACAAAACTGCGCTATTATAGGACAAGGTATAACTATTGTTAAATACACTGGAAGCGGCGGAAAAGGCGGCTGTAACGATGCAAATGCTGAATTTGTAGGAAAAGTTAGAAAAGTATTTAATGATAACAACATCAACTGGCAAACTTCTGAATTAGGTAAAGTAGACCAAGGCGGTGGAGGAACTATAGCTTATATTCTTGCAAACTATAACATGGATGTAGTTGATATAGGAGTTCCAGTAATAAGCATGCATGCTCCATATGAAGTAGTAAGTAAAGCTGACGTATACGAAACATACAAAGGATACTTAGCATTCTTCAATCATTGTAAATAAGTAATTAATATGACAATAGCCATAAGCGACATATCCTTATGGTTATTTTTTTACAAGTATAATTTTAGAGAGTGATGAATAAAATAAATGAACAGATTATTTGAAATAGTATATATATTATTGAAAAAAGGAAATGTTACCGCTAATTATTTAGCTGAACATTTCGAGGTATCAGTAAGGACAATTTACAGAGATATAGAAACACTAAGCATGGCTGGAATACCTATATATGCCACTAGAGGTAAAAATGGTGGAATTTCAATTATGGATAATTTTGTATTTGAAAAAAGCATTGTTTCAAGTGAAGAACAAATGCAAATATTAGCGGCTCTTCAAAGTATTCAAGAGGCTGATAAAGGTAATAGCTATAGTGCCTTGTCAAAATTATGCGGAATATTTAAGATAGAAAACCCAAATTGGGTTTCTATTGATTTTTCTGATTGGAGTGATCAGAAACAGGAGTTATTTTCAACAATAAAAAATGCAATTTTAACAAAACATGTTATAAGATTTGATTATTATAACAGCTATGGACAGTTTACCAGTCGAGATGTTGAACCAATACAACTTTGGCTAAAGAGTAATACATGGTTTTTAAAAGCATATTGTAAAGAAAAGAAAGCTGTTAGAATTTTTAAGCTAACACGAATAAAAAGAATAAAATTCCTTGAAGAAACATTTGAATTAAAAGATTTACAGAATGAGGACGAGGTCTCTTTTTTAGAAAACAAAACTGAAAAGATGATTTCATTTTCAATGTGGGTAGATAGATGTATGGCATATAGGGTTTTTGATTCATTTGATGAAAATCAGATAGAGCGCAATGAAGATGGAAGCTTTATTGTATCAGAATGTTTTCATTTGGATGAATGGGTATATGGGACAATTTTATCATATGGAAATTACGCAAAAATTATCTCGCCGGATTACCTAAAAGAAGAGATTGTTAATAGGCTGAAAAAAACTTTAGATAATTATAAATAATTTTTATAATATGACATGCAGTTGTCAAGTTTATTATGTTATATTAAATTTAAATCTAACAATATTAAAAATATTGTTTATAATTCAAAGGAGATTTATAACATGGATAAAAAAATATGTCAAAGTTGTGGAATGCCAATGCTTGAAGAAAATACGTTTGGAAAGAACGCAGATGGTTCAAAAAATGAGGATTACTGCTGTTACTGCTATCCAAATGGTGCTTTTTCAAAAGATGAGACTATGGAAGAAATGATTGAAACTTGTATACCATTTATGCTTGAGGATGGAACATGCAAAGATAAAGAATCTGCTAGGGCAATGCTTATGAGCATACTTCCTAATTTGAAAAGATGGGAAAATAGAAAATGAAATTTTAGATAAATCAGACAGAGTTATTGTATAGAGGTTTTATAATAGGAAAAAGTATTGGATATAAATTGAAAGTGGGGAATAGAGGATGGCAATTTTTAAGTTTTATCAAATTTTTCGTTGTATAAAAGAGGAATTAGGAGAACAAAAGGCTAAGCAATTGTTTTATGAGTATGAAACTCTTCCTGATAAAATGTCAGCTGATGAGCAAGCAAAACTCGCTAGTAAAATTATGGATAGACTTGATAATTCCCTTGATGCAGAAACTGTGAAAAGAATACGATATAAACACCCTTGCAATATACCAAAGGAATATGACGATGAAATCAATGAGCTAATAGAGAAATATTCAAGTGTAGAAAAACGTATTGAGGAATATGTAAAATGGGATAAAAAAAGTATGTCTATTAGCAATGAAGAGAATAGTATTATAATATCATGGGGTTTGCCGAAATGTGTATGCGAAATGTTTAGTAAGCTTAATGAATATGAACCTATTTCAAAAAGCTGGTGTGAATGTTGTAATGCTCATAATGCTAAAATATTTAGCAAGCTTTGTGGCAAAAAAGTTGAGTCTGAACTAATTGAAGGTATAGCATGTGGTGGAAAAGACTGCATCTTCAGGATATCTAATTATAAATAATCAATTGAAATTTACTATGAGCTTGATAAGTATAAATAAGATGCTGTGTTAAACAGCACCTTATTATTTTTTTGCATTAATTGTTTTTAATTGTTTTTTTATCTATTATAATTAATAAAAATAGTGCTACTGCCATAAAAAAAGCTGTTAAGTAAAATGTCATATATGACCCTATTGCATCATTTAAAAATCCTATTATCATAGTTATTCCTATATATATTAACGAGTTACATGTTGTGATTGATCCGATTGCCAGTGAAGGACATTCTTTAAATGTCGAGCTTATTACTACAACTAATGTTGGATATGTAACTGAGAAGAAAAATCCAGCAATAGATATTATAATTAGACCATTTTCCTTTAGAACAAGTCCAAGTGCAACACATATTGCAGCCATTCCCATGAATATTTTTAATCCTTTCATTGTTCCAATTTTATGAAGTATGAAACCACCTAAAAGTCTGCCAAGTGAAAAAGTTATAAAGAAAATAGATGAATATTTAGCAGTATCAAGGGGTGTAAAATTATACGAAGAACTCATATAATTAATAAACCACGTTGTCATCATACCCTCACCGGCAGCATTTAGAGCAAAGCATACTATAAAAATAATAAGAAGTGGATTCTTATAAAACTCTTTTTTATTATATTCTACTTTGTTTTCAACATATCTAGCTTTTGGGATTTTAATAAATAACACAAATACTACAGAAAGTAAGAATACAAATCCTAATACAAAGTATATTGATTTCCATGAAACGTTGTTAAATAATAAATTTCCATAAATTTTCTGACCTGTAAAACTACCAATTCCATACATTAAGTGAGTTAAATTTATAAATAACACTTCATATCCGAAGGATACCATTGGTACAATTGAATCCACAGATATGCATAAAAATGAACGACCAAAGTTAAATAAAAAATAAAACACACATAGTAGTACAACATTATTTAAAAATAATGATGATAAAGCAACAACACTACATAATAAAGTACCTATTATAAATGTAAATTTTTGACCGTATTTTTGACTTGCATTTCCAGCTAAAAAATATCCGCTTACACAACCAAATTGACTGATTGAAATTATAATGCTTATTGAGGAATTATTTATTGAAAAATCATTTATAAAAAAAGGTATAAAGCTCCCTCGTGCACATTCGAATAATGCTAGAACAAAATAAGCATAAAATAATGTGAAAAAAATGTAAATCCTATTTGATTTACCGATATTGTTTGTCAAAATATAAAACCTCCGTCATATCTATGTTAGTTCATTAACAGTTTATAGTAAAACTATTGACTTGTAAAGTTATGTTTAATAAAATAAGGTTGAAAATGATAAAAATATAAAGCCACAGTGGAGGCTAGTGTGAAAAAACTTAACACTTCTATTTATGATGCCACTACGTGGCATAACGAGAGGCTAAAATGATAAAACAAGAATATCAGACTCAACGACTATATTTAAAAATATTAAAACCATATCATGCTAAAAATGTATTAGAGTATTATAGGAGAAATGCAAGTTTTTTAAAGGAATGGGACCCTAAAAGAGACGACTATTTTTATACGTTGTCATTGCAAAGGCAACTGTTAAAAGATGATTTAACAGATTTTAAAAACAAAACATTAGTAAAATTTTGGCTAATAAGCAAGGATACCAATAAAATAATTGGAAATGTTTGTTTTAGCAATATAATTATGGGTAATTTTAAGTCAAGTTACATGTCATATAAATTAGATGAAAATGAAATTAATAAGGGTTATATAACAGAAGCTATAAATAAGGCTGTAAATATAATGTTTAACGATTTTGGCTTACATAGAATTGAGGTTAACATAATACCAAGAAATTCAAGGTCTTTAAGAATCATGGAAAAGTTAAATTTTATAGAAGAAGGTTTTTCTAAAACATATTTGAAAATTAACGGAGTTTGGGAGGATCATATACACTTTGCAAAATACAATAATAATCCGGATTGCTAATTTTGTCATAAATCTACATTTTTTTAATTCTGCTATTTAAAAATAATAAGTTATGTGTTAATATTAAGATAGATTATAATAATTAAACTATACCTTAATCGAGGAGAATCATATGAAAGCTACATTTTTACATACTGCGGACATTCATTTAGGCGTTAAAATTAATAATAAAAATTTTAGTCTTAGAGAACGTGAAAAAAGAAGAATAGAACTGTGGGAAACCTTTGAAAAAATAATTAATATTGCAAAGGAAGAATGCATTAACTATCTTTTTATTGCTGGAGATATGATAAATCAAGAGTATTGCATTTTTAAAGATGTGAAAAGAATTATATCGCTTTTTGAAAAGATAAAAAATACAAATGTTGTTATTACATGCGGAGATAATGACCCATATACTATAACAAGTCTGTATGAATTTGTAGAATGGCCAAGCAATGTTTTCTTCTTTAAAAATACGGATAGAGTCGAGAAATTTGAATTTGAAAAAGACAATATATGCGTATACTCATTAAGCTGTAGTGAAAATAATTTTGGAAATAAAATTGAGCAGGTATATAATACAAAGACAGATAACAGTAAGGTTAACATTCTGCTTTTACATGCTGATGCTTTAATTGATAAAAACGACGGGTTGCATATTGACTCTAATATAATTAAATATAAGTTTAATTATTGCGCTATGGGACATGTTCATGAGCATTTAAACTTAGAACCAAACATTATATATCCGGGGACACCAGAGCCGTTTAAATTTAAATATAATCAAAATGACAGACACGGTATAATAAAAGGCGAAATAGGTTTAGATTTTTTATCAACAGAATTCTTACCTATAAGTAACAGAAAATTTGTTTATAAAGAGGTAAATATAGAAAAGGATTTTGATTTTAACCAGATTTTAGATTTAATAAAAGCTACTGAAAATAAAATTGATATAATGAAGGATTTTGTAAAAATTAAACTAACAGGGATTGTTAGTAATGATGTTTCTGTAGAAGAAATTAAAAATGAAGCCAAACAATTCTTTTACTATATTGAATTTGAAGATGATTACACTTACGAGAAATCGATAATGGAAACTGTTGGTAAGTTAAGAGGCAATATAATTGAAAATTACATATTACAATTTGAAAATACTGATAAGTCGGATAAAATAAACGAGAAAGCATTTGAATTAGGATTACAAATGCTAAAATCTGAAGAGGTGGGTAGATAATATGTTTATCAAAGAACTAAACCTTAAATCGTTTGGTAAGTTTCTTCATAAAAATGTGATGTTAAAAAATGGATTAAACTTAATCTATGGAAATAATGAAGCCGGCAAAAGTACAATTCACAATTTTATTGAGGCAATGCTATATGGATTTAAAAATAATAAAGATAAATATGATGAATCCTTATATAAAAAGTATAGACCTTGGAACAATGACCAATTTAATGGCGCAATGGTATTGGATGATGGAGATAGTGATTACATTATAAGAAGAGACTTCTTAAATAAAAATACATCTTTTGTAAAAAAAGAAGCTTCCTTGACAAATGAAGAGCCTATAAGTGATTATCAACAAGAGGAAGAAATAGGAGAATATTTGTTTGATATAAATAAATCTACTTTCTCAAATACACTTAGTATAAAACAATTAGGAAATTCAACAAATGAAGAATTGGCTGCTGAAGTTAAAGAAAAGATACTTAATTTAAGCCAGACAAAAGATGAAACTATTTCTGTAGAAAAAATAATTAGAAAATTAAATAGTATAAAAGATGAAGCTGGAGATATAAATAATCCAAAAAGTATATTAAGCCAATATATAGCTAGGGTAAATGAGTTAAATCAAAGCAGAGATAAGGCAACTGATGCTAGAAAATATACTTTGCATCTAGCTATGGAAAAAAGAAAGCTCATAAATAAAATATCTGATATTGACAGGGAAATATCGGATATAAATAAAGAATTAGATGTATATAAATTATCAGTTTTATCAGTTAAAAAATTAAAAGCAGATGAAGTATACAAAGAAATAGATACTATAAAGCAAGAACTTCTACAATATGGTGAAGGCAATAATATAGGAATAGATGAGTATGAAGAAGCAGTTAAGCTTTTGACTATTTTAAAACAAATGAGAGAAGAAAAGGCTTCCTTAGAGGAAGAAATGCTATCAATAAATACTGAAATGGTTAAGCTTGAAAGTGATCCAGCATGTAGTATATCTGCAGATGGCTTTGTTGTAAAAATCAATCTGGATTATAAAACATACATAGAAAGTAATGAAAAAATTTCTAAACTTCAGGAAAAAGTAAACCAAGGTATCGAACATATTAAATCATATAATACTGATGAAATAGCTGAATATGCTGAGGCTTATGATAAAGTAAGCAATAATGAGCAGCAAGTTAATAGAATAAATAATCTATTAAATGATTCTTCTAAAAATATAATCAAAAAAATCATAAAAGGTTTAAATAATAAAAGAGTACTTTCTATTGTTTTTGCAATATTATTTTTAATAGCAGCTGGCGGTGTAGCTTATGCAGCATATTATTTTGAAGTAAACGAATACTATTTTGGTACTTTAATTGCAATAATATCTATTATATTATTCGCTTCAGCCAGTAAAATGAATAAAAAAATTAAAGGCTTAAAGAAAGAAATAGAAGATATAGATAATGAACAAAATAGATTAAAACAAGTTGTAGAAAGTAGTATGTCAGAAAATAAAACAATTCTAGAAGAAAAGAGCTGTGAAACTATTAATAAGCTTAAGGAAAAATGTGAATATTATCTTTCTTTAAAAACAATAGTTGAAGAAAAAATTAAATTATTAGAATATGATAAAGATTCTCTTAAAAGTGCAGTGAAATCTAAGAAAATACTAGAAGATGATATTTTAAATAAATTATCTAAATTCAATTTACACGAAATAACTGATGAATCTATTAAAAAGCTAAATGAATTAGTCTTAGAGAAGGATAAGATTGTACAAGAACTAACTAAAAAATCTGCTTTATTAGATAAATTAGGTCAGAATTATCAAAAACTTGAGAAAGAATTAGACTATGAAGAGAAGAGATTTAATATTATACTAACAAGCAATAATATTAAAAACATAGAAGAATTTAAGACTTTAATCAGCAATAATTACAAGATAGCTCAATTAAAGGACAAAATAAGTAATTTGGAAAGAGTTATTGAAAACATATTAGAAAATTATACTTATAAAGAAATAGCTGAAAAAACTAGAGAAATAATTGAAAATGAAGAAAGTGGCGAATTAGCTAAAAAAATAAGCCAAGAAGATAAGCTAAAAGAAATTCATGAAAAAGAAGAAGCAAAAACTACATTAAGAAAAGAAATAGAAAAAATTGATAAAGAAATTGATTCTATTGAAGAAGTTACAAAGAGATTATCTGAAATAGAAGAAGAAATTGACTTTTATCAGGATAAAATAGAGCAAAATACTGAAAAAATAAAAGTTGCTAATATTGCAATTGAAAATATCATGCTTATATCAGATTATATTAGAGGAGATTTTATGCCGCTTCTTAAAAATGCTATAAGTGAAAATTTCTCATATGTCACTGGAGGAAGATATAAGGAGGTACTTATAGATGAAGATATGAATATATCTGTTATAAGTGCTGATAATGATGAAATAGTGGCGATAAGTTCACTAAGTGGCGGAACATTAGATCAATTGTATATTTCATTAAGATTAGGTCTAAGTAATTTAATAAGTAGTAATAAAAAAATACCACTGATTCTTGATGATAGCTTTATACAATATGATGAGGAAAGATTAGAAAAATCTTTAGAGATACTTGAGAAAGAAAAAAACAGAAGACAAGTAATTCTATTTACATGTCAGAAGCGAGAAAAAGAATTATTAAATAAATTACAAATTGAGTATAATAATATAGAAATAGGTTAAATACAGTAAGTAAAGTAAAGGGCGAATGGTTTTTTATGAGAGTTTATGCTATAGGAGATTTACATTTAGATAGCACAAAAGAAAAACCCATGAATATATTCGGTGATAATTGGATAAATCATGAACAAAAAATCATTGGAAACTGGGAAAAAACAGTTTCCAATAATGATTTAGTTTTAATTCCAGGGGATATATCTTGGGCTATAAAATTAGATAATGCGAAAAAAGATTTAGAAGTTATTAATAATCTACCTGGTAAAAAGGTTCTTATTAGAGGAAATCATGATTATTGGTGGGCAACAAAAAACAAGCTTAACAATTTAAAGCTTGACTCCCTAGAGTTTTTAGTAAATGATTTTTATGTTAATAATGATATAATTATATGTGGCGTAAGGGGATGGGATACTTATGAAATCGACTCTAATATAGATAGTAAGAAAATCTATGATAGAGAGTTAATAAGATTTGAAATGTCACTAAGTAAAACAAAAAAATTTAATCATTATAAAATAGCTATGCTTCACTACCCGCCATTTAATATTGATAAAAGTCCAAATGATTTTGTTGAAATTATGAAAAAGTATAAGGTTGATACATGTATATACGGACACTTACATGGCAGTGAAGGTCATAAACTAGTAAGAGAAGGACGTATAGACGGTATAAATTTTGTTTGTGTAGCAAGTGATTATTTGAATTTTGAATTAAAAGAAATAGAGATAATATAATGCATTCTATTTCTTTTTTATTTTACATATTGACATTTGTTTTTGGATATGCTATTATAACAAAGCTGTCTGTGAGAAGATGCATACTATCTTTAAGAGTGAAAACAAAAAGTTTTTTAAAAAACTCTTGACAGACAAGATTCGACGTGATAGAATAGTTAAGCTGTCTAATGAAGGCAATGCGATAGTCACTGTAAAAAAGTGTTAAAAAATAAATAAAAAAAGCATTGACAAAGAAAGTTAGACATGCTATAATAACAGAGTTGTCTTCAAAAACGACAACAACTTGTTAAGGAAATCAATAGGTACAAAAAAACGAACCTTAGACAATAAAACAGCATAAGAACAACCTTTAGTTTCAGCAGACTATAACGAAGTTATAGTTTGTAAAG
>DDAM01000032.1 GCA_002332905.1 Firmicutes bacterium UBA2058
GTTTTGGGATGTCTCTTAACTAAATGACATTGGACTGTAACGTCCTCTTTTTTTATCATTTTATGAAGTTATAATTTTTATAAGTATTTTTTCAAATTTTTCATCCTGTTCTCTTGTTCTTTTAGCTGGACCTTTTGTTCTACCACCAGTTTTTCTAACTCTTTGACCTATATATCTAGATTGCAACAAAGTATCTATATTATTGGCATCTATTTCAAATCCAGCAGTATGAACCACACCTTTTGCCTTAGGAAGCACAATGCTTGCAAGTCCATAATCTTGAGTAATCAGAATATCATATCTTTGGAAGATTTGAACAATTTTAAAATCTGTTGCATCTCTTCCTTTCTCAACTACAATCACCTCAAAGTCACTTACTAAAAAATGATCCATGTCAACAACTATTTTAAGATCTAATCCATATTTTTTTGCTACTTTTTCACATATTTTTTTAACATTTTGCGGACAAGCATCACCATCTATTATAATTCTCATAATTACCTCCAAAGTCTCAAATATTATTTGAAACTTTGCAATTTTATTTGCACTAAGTTTCTTAACTGTGCATGGAGTCGTAGACTTAGCTTCAATACACTTTTTTAAGGTATAAGAAATATCTACATATTTGTTGTTTAAGTCTATTTTGACATAATAATTAATTTATATTACATATTATGACTTATAATGTCAATAGTGACAAACAAATTTTGTTTATCACTACAGACAAACAAATTTAATCAAAAAATAAATTAAACTTTTTTAATGAAATATAATTTTATTAAAAAAGTTTAATTTTGCCCGTTAATTATAAATACAAAATCCGCTCAAAATACTCCCCCCATAGCCTTTGGCTATAATATTCTTCGCTTCATTTGCAATGAAACATATATATTATAACTTATTTTTTTAAAAATTACCATGACGTTTTTGGAAAATTTTAATTTTCCAGTAATGTTATGGTGGTTTTTTTTCGACATATTATACTTCATTTCAACAATAAATTATTTTAAAATGGAGGATATAATATAATGATAAAAAAATTTAAAAATTTAACTGTAATTTTTTCAATCTTACTTTTAACTGTGTTTACTATTTGTACCCCATTGTTTAATAATAATCTAATTTTACCAATGTGTGATTTACCAGCAGAAAAAGTTCATCAATAACGATTTAAAAATAAAAACTTTCCTTTAATAAATGACAGTTGCTTAAACCAAAGTCCCTTATACTTTGAGCAGTAGCGCTGTCATTCATTATTGTCATAATATAATACGCCTGTAACAATATTTTAGCTAATTCATCTTCATTTTCTACATTCCCTTTTCTTACCATGCACCAAGCTTTATTATACAACAATTTTCCTAAGAACTTTGACCTTCCACTTTCGCTGGTTAACTTAATTCCGATATCGCATATTTCTATACATTCATTATATCTGCCTTCTAAGCCTAGCCACTTAGATAAATTATACAAAAGTAAAGGATATGTTCTTATTATTTCCTCTGAATTTATATACCTAGTATCTATATATTCCTTTAGTTCATAAAATAAATTAATAGCTTTCCTATATTCTTTGATATATCCATAAGCATTTGCTATATTATTAATTATAGTTATATCATCAAATGTCAATAAGCAATTACATAGTCTAACTTGTCCATATTTTGGCACAGTCATTTTTATAGCATTTTCCAACTTTTTAATCTGTATTTCATTTTTGATTTCCACGCTTTCAGTTAATACTTCCATGTATTGTACAAACTGTATTGTCAAAGTATCATTATTTTGAATAATTTTTCTTAAACCTTCTAATAAAATTTTTGCATTTTCTAAACTACCACACATAATCGCCTGTCTTATATAGAACTTTTTTTCATGGATTTCTAAGTCATTATCTCCTATATAAGCATCATACATCTCCCCACTTTGTCCCATCCTCTGCATCAATGCATCAAAGTTAGCTTTACTTGGTACACGTTCGCCATTTTCAATACGTGAAAGGGTTGGTACTGAACATATGCCATCAGCTAATTCTTCTTGGCTAATTCCTAGTAAATTACGTTGCTTTCTTATTATTTCCCCTATGGAAAATATAGACATAAAATACCTCCAATGTGAATTTATAGTTATAGCAAAAAGCCACAAAGGATATTTGCGCTTTGTGGCTAATTTTATTATGTTTAATTATTTAATTATTGTACCATTTTTTCCTTCTAAAGCATCTACTGCTTTATAAAGAGACGTGATTATAGCTTTTCTTCTTGGTTTCGACTGAGCAAATTTAACTGCAGCTTGAACCTTTGGAAGCATACTTCCAGGAGCGAAGTGTCCTTCCTCAATGTATTTGTTAGCCTCTTCTACTGTAAGTGAAGCTAAATTTTGTTGGTTTGGTTTATTGAAGTTAATTGCAACTTGCTCTACTTCTGTTAAAATTAATAAAACATCAGCATCCATATCCTCAGCTAATCTTTCAGCAGCTAAATCCTTGTCTATAACTGCTGCAACGCCTTCTAATGAACCATCTTCTTTTTCTATTACTGGTATTCCGCCACCACCGCAAGTAACTACGATTGTAGAATCCCATAATTTTTTAACTGTATCTAATTCAACTATTTTAATTGGCATAGGAGATGGAACTACTCTTCTCCAGCCTCTGCCAGCATCCTCTTTAACTGTATAGCCTTTTTCAGTCTGAAGCGCTTTTGCTTCTTCCTCTGAATAGAAAGGTCCTATAGGTTTAGTTGGATTTTGAAACGCTTTATCATTTTTATCAACTACAACCTGTGTTACTAAAGAAACTACAGGAATATCTTTACCTTGTTGTTTTAGTATAAATTTTAGTGCCTGTTGAATATGATATCCTATATATCCTTGACTCATAGCTCCACATACATCAAATGGCATTGCTGGAGTTATATCCTTAGCTGTTTCTGATGCTAATAATATTCTACCGACCTGTGGTCCATTTCCATGCACTACAGCTATTTCATATCCTTGTGAGCTTATTTCAGCAAGCTTTTCACTAGTTTTTGTTACTACCTTTAATTGTGACTCAGCTGTTGACGGTAAGCCTTTTTCTTCAAGAGCATTGCCACCTAATGCTACTACTACTTTTTGTGCCATATATTATCTCCTTAACATACTATATAGTTGCAACCATTACAGCTTTAATTGTATGCATTCTGTTCTCTGCTTCATCAAATACAACTGAATGTCTGCTTCTAAATACTTCGTCTGTAACCTCTCTAATATCTATTCCTTTTTCCATCCATTCTTTAGCCATTTTTGTTTCAAAATCGTGGAAAGCTGGTAAACAGTGTAGGAATTTAACATCTGGATTTCCTGTTGCTTTTAATAAATCCATAGTTACTTTGTATGGAGTTAATAATTTTACTCTTTCAGGTATTTGTGCTTCTTCTCCCATTGATGCCCAAACGTCAGTGTATATAACGTCTGCACCTTTAACTGATTCTATGTTATCTGATACTTCTATTATAGCACCTGTTTCTTTAGCAACTTCGTTTGCTTGTCTTAAAACTTCTTCATCAACCTTTAAGTCTTTTGGTCCGAATGCTACAAAGTGCATTCCCATTTTAGCACATCCATACATCCAAGCATATGACATGTTGTTTCTTATATCTCCTGCAAATACAACCTTAACTTTGTTTAAAGGCTTAGCAACATGCTCTTCTATAGTAAGCATATCTGCAAGTATTTGAGTTGGATGATCAACGTCTGTTAAACCATTCCATACAGGAACTCCAGAATATTTAGCTAAATTTTCAACAACTTCTTGGCTAAATCCTCTATATTCTATACCATCATAAAATCTTCCTAATACCTTAGCAGTATCTTCCAAAGATTCTTTTTTACCCATTTGAGAACTGTTTGAATCCAAGAATGTAACATGAGCACCTTCTTCTAATGCGCCAACCTCAAAAGCACATCTAGTTCTTGTAGATGATTTTTCAAATAATAAAACAATATTTTTTCCCTTTAATACATAATTAGAAATTCCTGCTCTTTTTTTAGCCTTTAAATCATGAGCTAAATCTAATAAATATCTAATTTCTAATGGAGAAAAATCCATTAATGTTAAAAAACTTCTTCCTTTTAAGTTAACTGCCATTTTAATATCCTCCTAATATTTCATTTTTATTATTTCTATTTATTTAATTTTTAATTTTAACTTCACAGTAAAACTACTCTCTAACAAGTGGCATACTCATACATCTTGGACCACCACGACCTCTAGATAGCTCGGCACTTGGCATAACATGTACTTTTACTCCACTCTCTTCTAGTATCCTATTTGATACATAATTTCTAGAATATACTACCACATTTCCTGGAGATATTGCAAGTGTATTTGAGCCGTCATTCCACTGCTCACGTGCTGCATCTATTACGTTACCGCCTCCGCATGTAATTAATGAAATTTTGTCTAAATTTAAATGTCTTCTTAGAATTTCATCAATTGTACCATGCTCTTCATGTATAGATAAATTAGTGCCTTCATTCTTAGTTAAGGTAAAAACACTCATATCTTTTTTGATATTTGGATGTATTGTGAACTTATCATAGTCAACCATAGTAAATACTGTATCAAGATGCATAAATGCTCTGTATTTTGGTATATCAATAGCTAGTATCTTTTTAAATTTTTCTTTACCTAATATGTTATGAGCATATTTTTCTATTGCACTAGCATCAGTTCTCTGAGAAATACCAACTGCAATGGTTTCTTCGTTAAGTATTAAGACATCTCCACCCTCAATAGAAAAATCCTCTGTTCTATCATACCATAGAGGAGTTTTATTGTATTCAGGATGATATTTAAATATGTATTTTCCAAATATAGTTTCTCTTCTACGTGTCACAGTACGCATTTTATGAATTGAAACTCCAACACCAGCTGTTGAGAATGGATCTCTAGTAAAGTATAGATTTGGCATTGGATCTACAATGAAGGGGTAATCGCTTTCTAGATAGTCTATTAAATTTCTTTTTTCATAATTCTTTACTTCTGAAGTTCTCACTCCAGCCATCATTTTACTAACCATTTCTTTGGTTTCAAATGATTTATAGAATTCCTTTAATACTTCTGTTTTTCTAGCCTCTTTAATTCCTGCTTCGACGATAAATTCATTAATGAACTCTTCTTTGATATCATTATTATATAATGATTGTGTAACTAAATCTAATAAGTAAACAACTTCTGTACCATTTTGTCTTAGAATCTGCGCAAAAGCATCGTGTTCGTCTTGTGCAACCTGTAAAAATGGTATATCATCAAACAATAATCTTTCGAGATATTCTGGCATTAAATTTTCTAACTCATATCCCGGTCTGTGTAATAAAACTTTTTTCAGTTTTCCTATTTCAGAATAAATCTGAATAGCATTGTTTATCATATTTACCTCCATGCAATTATTTGCACAAGAATGTTAACCTTTTACTAAAAAAGGTTTATTCACTTGTGCATGGAGTCGGGGCGTATTTTTAATGCTATTAAAAATTTCTTTCAGCCTTATCACCACCAACCATATTTAATAAAATCAAAATTGTATATATTTCGAGTTTATCATTTACGGTTTACAGTGTCAACCATTTTTTATAATTATTCTTCTGATTAATATTTATGCATTTTTTAATCTTCATCGTTATTTTCGTTTAAAACAATGTCTGTCTTCATCGTATTCGCTATTTTAATCGATTTCAAACCGTACTTATTTCGTATATTATCTATAGTTTTTTCCAGTTTTTCTTCTTTCTCATGCTTTCTATTCTCATTGTGGAATATGCCAATCTGTTCATTAACTATGTTAGAATTTACAAGATTTGTACCAGTTATGGTCAACATTCTAATTGGAGATTTCATATTCCAAGAGGATTTTATTAAATACATAGCAGCTTCCCTTATCTCTAAGGATAAGTTAGTAGAATTGTTCAAAGGCTTTTGCCTATTAATTGTTTTAAAATCCGGACTTTTTATAGTGACCTGTACAGTTGTACACTTTACTTGGTAGCTTCTCATCCTTGCGGCAACTGTATCCGCAAGAAGTGTAACACCTATATCTATATCCTCAAGACCAACTAGGTTTCTTCTAAATGTCATTCCATTACCAACTGACTTAACTTCACTTTTTTCATAAATAGATTTAACAGGGCTATCATCTAAACCATTTGCATAATTATGTATTACTTCACCCATTTTACCAAACTTTAATTTAAGCATTCTTTTATCACTGCTGGCTAGCTGACCAATTGTGTGTATTCCTATTTTTTCTAATTCTTTTGTCATAGATTTTCCAACATATAATAGATCAGATACAGGAAGAGGATAAATAATTTTTTTATAATTTTCTTCATCAATAACCGTTGTCGCATCAGGTTTTTTATAATCACTACCAAGCTTAGCAAAAATCTTATTAAAAGAAACTCCGACTGAAATAGTAAGACCTATGTCTTTTTTGATTTTTTCTCTAAGTAAATTTGCTATTTGAACTCCATCTCCAAATAGTTTATCACTATATGTAACATCAAGCCATGATTCATCTATACCAAATGACTCAACTAAGTCAGTAAATTCTTCATATATTTTGTTAACAACTTTTGAATATTTATAATATTCATCATGGTGAGGTTCTACAAGAACCAGTTCAGGACATTTTTTCTTAGCTTGCCATACTGTTTCTGCAGTTATGATTTTATATTTTTTAGCTAATTCGTTTTTAGCAAGTATTATACCGTGTCTACTTTCTGGATTTCCACACACAGCCATAGGCACATCCTTTAGTTTTGGGTTTAATATACACTCTACTGATGCGAAAAAACCATTGCAATCACAGTGAAGTATCGTCTTTTTCATTTACTCACCTACTTTTGTTGTTTTACTCTATTAAACCGTATAGTTTATATGTATATTCTATAGCCATTTCATAATTTGGATATAATATAGATGCACCATTAACATCTCCTGCCACACCCTCTAAAACTATGGTGTCTAATTTATCCGGAGTAAAACCTAATGCATCTACAGCTAATGCCATTAATTCTGTTAGTGAAAAATCAGTCTTTACATAAGGATATACATCCCTAATGAGATTTGCAAGCTTAAAGCTTAAAATCTTTTTTAATGCCTGCTTCACAAAATTTTGTTGTGCAGCTATTCTATCTAAATCCATTCTCGGATAACCTGTACCATCATTGTTTTTTCTAAATCTTAAAAATTTCAGAGCCTCTTCCCCATTAAGTACTTTTTCTCCCGGCTGAAAATCTATAACTAATGGTGGATTATCATAAGGATCAGTATAATACATACGAATTGGTATATCTACCTTAACACCTCCGAGTGCATTAACGCCAGCTATTACTGCTTGATAGTCTACCAAAACATATTTATGTATAGGAATTTGAAACATTTTTTCAACAGTATTAATTAATTCCTCTAAACCATCACTGCCATAAATAGCATTAATCCGCTTAGCACTTCCGTCTAAATATCCATCTCTATCTATATATGTATCTCTTGGAATTGATATTATATTGCCTTCTTTAGTATCTCTATCATAACTAGCAAGCATAATTGTATCCGTTCTAGTATGCTCAAGTCCTATAACCATAACATTTATACGCTTACTGCTCTTTACTGCTTTTTCTAGTGGTGTATCTGTGCTTGGGTCTCCATCTAAATCACTTGTGTAATTTAAATCAGATTCATTTTCACTATAAACTAATTCATCTAAAGGATTAAATAACTTTATATAAGAAAATAAAGCTACAACAATTATTAAACAAGATACTAATAATGTTAATGAAAAAATTTTCAAAAATTTTAATAAATTTTTTTTCATAGGTCTATCCACCTTTCGCTAGAAAGTATAAATAAAACGGTTATATAAATTAATATAACCGTCTTTATTCACCTTTGCATTTATTCAGTTTTCTCTGTCTCTGCTTCACTAGTTTCATCAATTAAACCATACATTTTATACACTAATTGCAATGTCTCCTCATGGTTTGGTATAACAAATGATAAATCTCCAATATATTTTCCTACTCCAGGAAGTATATGAGTACTTAAATTATCCATAGAAAATCCTACTGCATCTGATGCTAAAGCAATTAATTCTGTAATTGAGAAATTTGTGCCTACATAAGGATAAACTTCTTTTATAAATGTAGGTAATTTAAAGCTTAATAACTTCTTAACAGTTTCTTTAACAAATTCCTGCTGAGCTTTAATTCTTCCAATATCTCCTTCAGAATATCCTTTTCTGTACCTTAAAAATTTAAGTGCATTTTCTCCGTCTAAAAATTGTCTTCCGGCTGGAATATTAATGTATAGCGGAGGATCATCATAAGGATCGCTATACCTCATAGGAAATGGTATGTCTATTTCTACTCCACCTAAAGCATTTACACCTTCAACAACTGCTTCATAATCTACTGTTACATATTTATGAATAGGTATGCTTAATAAGGTTTCGACTGCATCTATGAGGCCATCAATGTCCTCACTTTGATATACAGCATTTATTTTTAAACCACCACTCGTATATCCTTCCCTTTCATATAAGGTATCTCTAGGTATAGAAATTATGTCTCCAACTTTATTTTTTCTATCATAGCTTGCCACCATAATTGTATCAGTTCTTGTATGCTCTAATCCAACAACTAAAACATTAATTCTTTTACTACTTTTTATAGCTTTTTCAAGTGGCGTAGCGTTAGGATCATTTTCTATATCATCATTATTATCATTAAAATCAGGGTTGTTACTTTCATATCCTAAATTATCTAGTGGATTAAAAATTCTTAAATATAAATAAAATCCGCCTATAATTAGCAATGCTGATATGAATAATGTTGAGAAAAACACTTTGAAAAAACGTGCCATTTATAAGTTCCACCTTTCATCACTAAAACACGTAAAATTATATCACCATTACTATCAATTTTCAATTAAATTATTTAAAAGTTTATAAATAATTTAGATTTTTTTAAGATTTATTCGTCTTTGGTGTCATCTTCTGTATTTTTATTTTCTATTGTGTCATCTTCTATTTGTATTAATCCATTATTTAATGTATCTTCTGGCTCTACATTATAAAGTTTATAAACATATTCCTTAATTCCAGCTTCATTTGGAACTACATAATCCAGATTATCCATTTTCTTTGTATAGTGATCAATTATATCAGTTTGCAGGTTATCCATAGAAAAACCAACCAGTCCTGTTGCTAAGCCCAACATTTCAGTAAGTGTAAAATTAGTATCAATGTGTTTAAACGCTTCATTTATAACAGCAGGAAGCTTTAACCCTAAAGCTTTTTTAACTGCTACGCGTATAAAGTCCTGTTGTGTTTTTATTCTACCGATATCTCCTTCAGGATAACCTGTTCCATCACTATTTTGTCTAAATCTTAAAAATTTAAGTGCAGTTTCTCCATCGAGAGTTTGAACTCCGGCTTTAATGTCTATTTGTAAAGGAGGTGAATCAAATGGATCGCTGTATCGCATATTCATCGGAACATTTACTTCTATTCCGTCTAGCAAGTCAACAACACTTACAACAGCATCATAATCTACAGTTACATACTTATGTATAGGCATCATTGTCACATGTTCAACTGCATCTATTAACCCTTCTATACCTTCAGTTTGATACACAGCATTAATTTTCTTTTGTTGTCTATTATCATAATTCTCTCGTTCATAGTATGTATCTCGAGGTATTGACAAAACATTTGCCTTTTTCTCTTCTTTATCATAGCTAACAAGCATTATGGTGTCGGTTCTTACATGCTCTTTACCAACTAGCAATATATTAATTCTTGAACTATTTTTAATTGCTCTTTCAAATGGTGTTAAATCTTTATCTTCATCTATTTTTACAGTATCAATAATCTCTTTTAATGATGGAAATTTAACAGCATCTCTATTAAAAATTACATATCCAAAAGCACTTACTGTACAAACACAGATAAATAGCAAAATTGTAGTAAAATATATTTTAAAAAAATGTTTCATCTTATCCTCTCATTACGACCCTTTGCAGAGCCACAAAATTTTAGCGTTAAGTCATTTGATATTATACCACAATCTTGTTAATTTTGAAATAGTCAAAACACAATTTGACAAAATTACTATATTTTTTATGCACAATTTTTATTAAAAATTAAAATAATTTTTAATAAAATGTATAATAAATTATGCAATACATGAATTACTGATTATATTTAAAATATATCTTTTTTTTAAATAAATATTGCTATTTTATTAATTAGGGTTTATAATGTATTTATATTTTATATTTGGAGGATTTTCAATGAAAACAGGTACAGTTAAATGGTTTGATTCTAAGAAAGGTTTTGGATTTATCTCTTGTGATGACGGAAAAGATGTATTCGTACATTTTACTGCTATATCTTCAGATGGATTTAAAACATTAGAAGAAGGCCAAAAAGTAAACTTTGATATCATAGATGGTCAAAAAGGACCTCAAGCTAGCAACGTAACATTAGCTTAGTCTAAGGTACTTTTAACCTATTAATATATATAACAATCTATATTAAATAAGGTATTTCAAAGAACAATAAAAGGAGGTATTATATACACTCCTTTTTGTTTTGGCTATTTTTGTGGTTTTTTATGGATTTTTCTATTATTATTTTGCTTTGTGTTATTTTTTGTAAATGAATTTTTTTCATTAGCTAATTCAATTCCTGATTTTGATATAACAATCAGTTTTCTTTTCATTAAATTACCGATAGCTTTTTTAAATGAGCTTTTACTCATATTGAAATTTTTCTTTATATCCTCAGGATTGCTATCATCGTTAAAAGGAAGTTTACCTTTGTTTTTAACAAGCTTATTATAGATTTGCTCTCCATCTTTATCAATTTGCATCCTAGGTGCATCTTTTAGGCTTAGACTTAATTTTCCATCTTCTTTTACTTGGTTTACTCTAACCTCTACTTCATCCCCAATATGTAAAGGTCTAAACAATTCCTTTTCATGTATCATTCCAAGATATTTTCCATCTACTGCTATCATAGCTCCAAGTCCTCTTCTTAAGCTAAACACAGTACCTTTAACCTTATCATTAACCTTATATGGAGAATCTGTTCTTAATACGTTATATAAATTCATTGTAGCGCATAATCTTTTTGATTTATCTATGTAAATACCAACCATATATTCGCCATTAACTCTAATTTCGCCGATTTGCTCTTTATATGGTAAAAATAAATCTTTTTCTAATCCCCAGTTCAAAAATGCACCTATCTTTGATATTTCAGCTACTTTAAGATAGCCTATTTCACCAATGGTTAATTTAGGTCTTTTAGTAGTTGCTATTATTCTATCATTTGAATCTTTATATACAAAAACCTCTAGCTTATCACTTTTTTTCGTTCCTTCTGGAACTTGTTTTATTGGTAGTAGAACATCATTTTCTTTTTTATCGTCTTCATGCTCTCTCAAGTAAACTCCAAATTCTACTTCCTTTGCAACCACTAATGTTTGCATTTCTCCAAGTTTAATCATTATTCCTCCTATTATGCCACTTAGTGGCATTTAGAGTGAAGAACTTTTTCTTCACTCTCTCACTTAAAATTAATTATTTAATAAATTTTTCATATTATTTTTATATTCTTCAACACCCATCTGGTTAAATGGATTAACATCTAACATATATGCACTTATTGCGCAAGATACCATAAAAAAGTAATAAAGTTTGGCAATATAATATTCATTTACTTCCGGTATAGAAATAATTATATTAGGAACTCCACCATCAACATGAGCTTTAACTGTCGCTTCAAAGGCATTTTTATTTATCCATTCAACTGATTTGCCTGACAAATAATTTAAATTATCTAAGTTATTGTCATCATTAGGAATAGATATATTATATCCATTTTTGTCAACGAATAACGTAGTTTCAAAAAATATTTTTTTACCATCTTGAATTAGCTGGCCCATTGAATGTAAATCTGCGGTATAGGTAAGAGATGCAGGATATAGTCCTTTTCCATCTTTGCCTTCACTTTCCCCGAACAACTGCTTCCACCATTCTGATATATATATAAGCTCAGGAGTGTAATTAGTTAAAATTTCAATATCCTTTGTTTTACCTAAAATATATCGTACAGCGGCATATTGACAGCATATATTTTCTTCAAAGTTGTTTGATGAGAATTCTTTATGTGCATCATTTAGCCCTCTCATCATTTCATCTATATTGATTCCTGCACAGGCTACAGGTAAAAGTCCTACAGGAGTAAAAACAGAATATCTTCCACCAATATCATCTGGTACTACAAAGCTTTCCATTGAGTTAATTTCTGCTATTTGTCTTAATGCTCCCTTGCTTTTATCAGTAACTGCATATATCCTATCATTTGCTTTATCTTTATACTTATTATACATCTCATTTTTCAACAATCTAAATGCAACTGCTGGTTCAATAGTTGTACCAGATTTTGAAATTACTATCAAGCTTGTGTTATAATTCTCAATAATTTTTATCGCTTTTAATAAACTTTTTTCACTTAAATTATTGCCAACAAAAAATATTTTAGGAACATTGCTTGGAAAATCATTATAATTTTCGCCATTTATGGCACTTATAGTTGCCCTTGCCCCCATGTATGAACCACCTGTACCTATTACAATGACTGCATCTGAACCATTCATTATTTTTTCAGAGATGGCTTTTATTTTATCATACTCTTCTTTATTATTATCATATGAATAGTTTATCCAACCAGTATATTCATTTCCAGAACCAGTTTTATTGAACAATTTATCATATGCAACCATAACATCTTTTTTTACATTGTTTATATCAATTTCACTTATTCCACTATTACGTAAATCTAATCTCATAGTAACCTCCTGTCTTTCTTCACACTGTGAAGTGTCTTTTTACACTATATCTCCTTCATTCTTAAATGTACCTATTAATCAACTACCTCAACTAGCATTATTGCACAATCATCCTTTAAGCTATTAGCACTGAATTTAATCACTTCAGAATAAACATTTAGTAATATATTATTACCATCTTTAACAATATCAATTAGTCTATCTTCACCAAATTCTTCATTGCTGTGGTTCTTAGCTTCAACAATTCCATCAGTATAAAAAATTAACTTATCTTTTAATTTTAACTTTATTGTTGCAATCTCGTATTCAACATTATCAAATATATTGCATATTGGATAACCCTTTGCTTCTAAAAATGAAAGTTCATTATTTGATATTAGAATAGGGTTTGTATTATGACCTGCATTAACATACGAAAATTCCCTTGTTTGTTTATCATATATGCTAAAAAATACAGAAAAGTATTTGTCTGAATCTAAATTTAACGACAAAAACATTTTGTGTAGCTCTTTCATTATTTTATTTATGTTAAATTGATTTTTACTTATAGTCCTTAGAGTTTGTCTCACAAACATGGTCAATAAAGATGCAGAAACACCATGTCCTACAACGTCACATATATAAACACCTGTATATCGATCATTAATCTTATATACATCAAATATATCACCACTTAACATCTCTGAAGGCTCATAAATATAATCAAGTGCTAAGCCATTATATATTTCCTTAGGAGGTAACATTCTTTTTTGCATATTTTTAGCAAATTTTATGTCACTAAACATCTTTCTGCTTTTTTCGTTTAACTCTTTTGTCAACTCTTTAGCATATGTTATATCTCTAAATACCTCAACAGCTGCAATTATTTCCCCATCATTATTTTTTAGTGGCGAAGAAACTACATTATATGTTTTGTTGTCATATACAATCTCTTTTTTGGCTACTTTACCTGTTTCCAATGTTAAGCAAGATATACAATCAGTACATTTTCTTTCTTTTTTGAGTAGGTTATAGCATTTTTCACCCTCTAAGCATCTACCAACATCATCGCACATTTTTTTATTTGCATATAAAATATTATTGCTTCTATCTATAACTCTAACCCAATCAATCATCCCTTCAACTATGTTAAAATGACCATCTTCAAAACCTTTATACGATAGTTCCATGCCTTCCTCCATAATATATAAAGCTATAGCTAATTTTTAATATAATTACTTAAAAGATTACCAATTTTAGTGGCATTATGCCTTATGTAATTACTTTTAATTTCTATAAAATCACTTGAAATCACTTTTATGTTATTTTCTTCTAATTCTTTTATTTGCTCTTCGTCAAGAATAACCTGCTTAGCACCTTTATATATATATTTTTCAATATCATTATCTGATAGTTTTTTATCATTTGCAATAACAAAATCTATAATATTTTTACCTACGTGCTTCTTTATAGCATTTACATGATCAACTACATTATAATCATCTGTTTCTCCTGGCTGAGTCATTAAATTACACACATAAAACACCTTGCATTTTGATTCATATATTTTATCTGGTATTGAATTGATTAGTAAATTTGGAATAACACTTGTATAAAGACTGCCAGGTCCAATTACAACTATGTCAGCTTTTTCAATATCGTTTATTGTCTCCTCCAAAGGATCACAACAACTCGGTACCAATGATATAGTATCTATTTTACAATTTGCTTTTTCAGCATATGATGGTATTGTATTTTCTCCAAGTATTACTTCCCCATTGCTTAAATAAGCTTTTAAGTGAGTATCTTGCAATGTCATAGGTAAAACCTTGCCTGATAATCTGAATATACTGCCTATTTCTTTAAGGGCATGTTCATAATTTCCAAAAATCTCATACATTGCAGCAATTAATAGATTGCCAAAGCTTTGCCCTTGTAAATACCCTTCCTTAAATCTATGCTGTAAAAGTTTTAACATAGAAGGCTCTATATCTGCCAAAGCAGTTATACAGCTTCTCATATCTCCAGGTGGTAGCATACCTAAATCTTCTCTTAAAATTCCAGAACCTCCACCATCATCTGCCACTGTTACTACAGCTGTAATATCTTTTGTAAATTTCTTAATCCCCCTAAGGAGTACAGATAAACCTGTACCTCCTCCAAAAACTACTATTTTCATTTTACGCCTCAGATATTATTTATTTTAATTCATCTCTATGAGATACTGTAACTCTATAATTTTCATTGCCAAAAAAATCAGCTAGTTTATTGGCAATAGTAACAGACCTATGCTTTCCGCCTGTGCAGCCTATTGAGATAACCAAATTAGTTTTTCCTTCAGCTATATAGTTAGGCAATAAAAATTCTAATAGCTCTTTTAATTTTTTCAAAAGTGCTTTGCTTATATCATATTTCATAACATAATCTTGAACTTCTTTATTATTACCTGTTAGCGGTTTTAATGTTTCTATATAGTATGGATTTGGCAAAAATCTAACATCAAACACTAAATCAGAATCATTAGGTATGCCATATTTATAACCAAAGGACACAAATGATATAGTAAGATTGTGTGATATTTTACCATCTCTAAAAATACTTATTATTTCTTCCTTTAGCCTTCCGAGTTTAAGATTTGTAGTATCAATTATATAATTTGATTTTTGCTTAACATCCTTTAATATTTCTCTTTCTTTCAATATTCCGTTTAAAGTTATTCCTGTTGTACTTAATGGATGAGGTCTTCTGAGTTCCTTATATCTTTTAACAAGCTCATCATCAGATGCATCAAGATACAATATACTGTACTTTATACCATTTTCACTCAAAACATTAAGACTTGTGAATAAATCATTAAAAAATATACCACCTCTAATATCTACAACTACTGCAACCTTATCTACAGATTTTGTTGATGCTTTACAAAGTTCTGCAAAGTTAGGTAAAAGCATTGGTGGCAGATTGTCCATACAGTAGTAATTCATATCCTCTAAAACCTTCACTGCTTGACTTTTTCCTGCTCCTGACATGCCTGTAATTATAACAAACTCCATATAAATCACCTCACTTTTACTTTTTTAGATTAATAATTCTATCTAAGTCTAGACCAGCCTCTACTGCTCTATCAAGACCTAACTGATAATTTCCTATTGTATCTTTTATATGTGAATCACTATTAATAGCATATTTCAAATCATATTTTTTACATATTTTTATTTCTTCTACATTTAAATGTGTATGGCTATTGTTTATTTCAAGTATTACATTATTTTTCTCAGCTACTTTAGCTATTTTGTCAATATCAACTAATATTTTATCTCCTGGGTGAGTTAATATATCTATTTTATAATTGTTTAATGCAGATACAATTGCATTTGTATTTCTTTGTATCTGTATTTCCTTTCTAAATCCAAACCTTTTAGCTAATTTATTTAAGACTATGAAATTCCAAAAATCTTTAAAGGTTTTATATTTGACACCCTTATGATAACCACATAGTATAATATCGCAATTATCAATTAGTTCCTTTGTTATATCTGTTTCACCTGACAAGCTTAATATGTTAGCCTCAACTCCAAATAAAATTTTTATTTGAGAGTATTTCTTATTTAAAGCTTCAATTTCAGATTTGATTTCTAAAATATGCTTCTTTCGAATTCCATAAAAAGGATGACCAATACCGTGGTTTGTTATAGCTATCTCATCTAGTCCCCTATTTATTGCTTCTATTACTATATCCTCTAATTTACTTTTCGCATGATTGTTTTTTGAAAATTTTGAATGCATATGATAATCTTTATTAATTTTCACTTAAAATTCTCCTATAACTTTAACTTCTGGTTCTAATGTAATATTAAATTTTTCATATACTGTTTTAATTATAATATCCATTAGCTCTACTACATCCTTACATGTAGCGTTGTTATGATTTATTACAAATCCACTATGCATATCTGACACCATTGCTCCACCATGAACATAGCCTTTTAATCCAGAATCTTCAATAAGTTTTGCAGCAAAACCATTTTCTGGTCTTTTAAAGGTACTTCCTGCGCTTGGATAGCTAAGGGGTTGACTTGATGTTCGCTTATCATTTAGTAGCTTTACTCTAGCAAGGATTTTTTCCAAATCTCCATGCTCTAAATTAAATTGTACTCCTAATACAATTAGATTGTCTGTTAAAACCTTGCTATCTCTATATCCAAAGTTCATTTCTTCTTTACTATAAGTAAATATCTCTCCTTGTTGATTCATACAATCAACACTATAAACAACATCCTTTATTTCACCGTTGTAGGCTCCTGCATTCATTGCAACTCCCCCTCCTACAAATCCGGGTATTCCACTGGCAAATTCAAGTCCAGCCAACCCAAGATTTGCAGATTTTTTAGCTACAACTGATAAAAGTGCACCAGCACCTGCTTTAACTATATTATCTTCTACTGAAATATCAGAGAATTTATCTCCTATTTTTATTATAAGTCCTCTATAACCATTATCTGATATTAACAAATTAGTACCATTACCTATTACATAGAATTTAGTATCATATTTTCTCGAAGTCTGTATGATTTCTTTTAATTCCTCTTTATTATTTGGTTCTATAAATAAGTCCGCGCAGCCACCTATTCTAAAATAGCTGTGTTTTTTTAAATCCTCATCTGTTAAAATCTTACTATTTATTTTTAAAGATAATTCTTCAATATATTTTATATAATTATTAGATTGCATTATTTCTTTCCTTCCCAAAATATTAACCATTCTATAATTAGATTATTCTTAAATCAAAAATTAATTCTCTAATAAAATATAAAATTAAATTTTATATTTTGTATTTAAAATTTATTTATTATGAAATTATATAATGCTTAGATTGTGTAATATCCTATAATTGTGTAATACTATTATAATAACATTTTTTAGCTAATATTAAAAGAATAATTATTTAAGTTTTTTAATTAAACTGTGAAATAAAAGTAAAATACAAGTATAGCTAGATAAGCTATTATTGTTTATTATTTTGTAAAAATATGTTATTATTGTTTCATAATCTCAAACTTTGTTTGAGCACATTTCAAATATTTATTGATAATACATTATAATACAAAAGATTTTGGAGAAAAGCTATGGATATGCAATTATTAAATTTTATAATTCAACCAATTCTAGGAGGCGCAGCCGGATATATAACTAATGAATATGCTATTAATATGCTCTTTAATACATATACACCTTTTAAATTAGGTGGCGTCATACCTAAAACAAGGGAAGAATTTATTGAAAATATAAGTAGATTAGTAGAAGAGGATATAATAAACAAAGAAAAAGTAAATTCTATATTAATGGATGATGCATTTATAAAAAACTTTGATAATTTAGTTGAGGATTTTTTTGTAAAGAGTCTTTATGAAGCATCCGACAATCTTAAGGTTAATAGTATTGGTTGTCTCTCTGAAATGCTTGATGAAACTCATAAATTTTTATATAATCAAGTAGAACTGAATTTGCCTGAAATTATTGAAATTTTATCAAAGGAAGTAAAACTTGAGCATGTAGTTGATAAAAAACAAATAAATCACATAACAAGCTCTTTATATGATTATTCAGTTAAAAAAATAAAAAGCAATGATATTATAATTAAGCTTATAGATAGTTTAATTGAAAATAACAAAACTATATCTTTTAAGGAAGTATTAGGAGAGAATATCTCACAAGAAATTATAAAAAACATATCTGGCTTAACTTTTGATATAGACGGCTTTAAAGCTAAATATGATAATGATATTAATATTTTACTAAACGATGTACTTATAAGAACTAATTTATATAATTCATTGTGCGGCTTTATTGAAAATATATTAGGTGAAAATAGAAATACAGTATTAAAGTTTATAGATTCTAAAATAAACGAATTTACAAAGCTTGAAGAGTTTAATAATTTAGTGCTTGATTTATCATCTAGTCTTATAGAATACGGCAAAAGCATAGACATAGCTTTATTGGATTTAGTTAATGATAGCTTCATAGATAAAATAAAACACATAATTATTACATTAGCTCCCGATATTAACAAATTAATAATAGAATTTGCTAAAGAGAATAATACTGAGCTTAAAATAATTATGACTGAAGCTATAAATGAGACTATCAATGAGCAGGATGCAACAAAAAAAGCATTGTTAGGAATGGCAAAGGGAAGTATAGTAAACAGTATAGTAAATAATGATATTGCCGACACACTTAAAAATATATTAGATGACGTAAATAACATTGAAAATATAAGTACCTTGTTGTCAGTTAAAATTAAACATCTTCTTAATAATACTACAGTAGCTGATTTGGTGCGGACTTTAGAGGAAAAAAATATACTTACTTCAAATAGTTTATCAAATTTTATACTGGATTTTACAAGAAAAAATACATATACTCTTGTAGAAAAATTATTTGATAGTCTCGTGCCTGCATTAAAAAATAAATTTATTGAAGCTATCATAAATAACAAGATTATAGAAGTATTAAAGGATAAGGTTATTTTCTCAGATAAGCTTATAAGTACTGCACAATTAAAATTAGAAAACTATTTAGTTAACGCTTTAAATACAGAAATTTGCGAAATTACAAAAAGTATTTCTCTTGATAAACTAAATTTACAGGATAAGCTTAGTACTATACTAGCAGATAATAAAGAAAAAATAGTGAAAAATATAGCTTATGATATAAATAACTATATTCAAAACAAAACTATATATGAAGCTGTAAAAGGAATCTCATTTGACAATATAAACAAGGAAGCTGCACATTTTATAGATAAAAAATTAACTGAGCTTAAATCAAATATATCTGACTTAGAATTTTATGAGATTATAAACAAATTAAATGACATAGATGGGGTGCAAAAAAACAGCTCTGAAGCACTTAGAGGTCTGATAATTGATAATCTTGAGGATATTCTTCAAAGCCTTATAAAGGGGGTTACAGTTAACAATTTAAATAAACTTGATGATGATAAGCTGTGCGAGATGGCTAAAAGCTTTATGGGTAATAACCTAAAACCTATTATGTTATTTGGTGGAATGCTCGGAATTATTGCAGGTATTATTTTAGCAATACTACAGCCTAATTCAAGTGTATTCGCTCCATTTTCACTGTCAAGTGCTGTTACCTATGGACTTGTAGGATATTTGACAAACGCTATAGCTATAAATATGCTGTTTAAACCATATAATGAAATTAAACTTATACGAAATATTCCATTTTTGAGGCATTTTTCTCTTGGATATATTGCAAAAAACAAAACAGCACTAGCAGATAATATGTCCTATGCTATCAGTGAATACCTTTTAACAAAGGACAGTATGAATGAACTAATTAATGTAAATAACAGCAAAATTAAAATAAGTATGATAGAGGGAATGACTAAAAACAATTACGAGTCAGCTATTAATATTTTAACAAACAACAAAGCCTCTATTTTAAAGACAATAGATAAGTATATAGTTGGACTTATAAATTCAAATTTAGATAACATAAGCAACGGTTTCACTTACGAATTAGATAAAATAAACCTAATCAATATTTTAAATAACAATAAGGATAAAGCTGCAGAGTATCTAAAACGATCAAAGGATAAATACGACAAATTAATATTGGTTGGATTAAAAAAACTTTCTCACAGTAGCTATCCAATAGCTTCTATGCTGCCTGATTCATTTATAGATAATATTAAAAATGTAGCAAAATCAAAATTGTATGATAGCGCAAACTTGTTCATAAATAAGCTAAATTATCATGATTTAAAAAGCATGCTTTCTGATTATAATGAAAGTTACCATAAAATTATAGACACAAGCATATCCAAGCTTATACCTATTGATAATTTAGAAAAGCTAAATAATTTAGCAACAGAAAAGCTTAAAGATATTGATATAAAAAACAAGCTAGCAAACGGAATTAACTCAAGACTTAATAGTGAAATAGAACTAGGGCAAATACTTAACGGAGAGGTTAGCAAAATTTCAAACAAGGCATTAAATAGCTTTTTCGATAATGCTAAAGATAATTCACAATCAATATTAAAACTGATTAAGCCTAGTGTGTCGAATGCAGTACAAAAAAAGGTTACTTCTAATCTTAGCTTTTTAGTTAGAGGTGCCTATAATATGATTGATGGCAATAAAATTGTAGATACAGCTGTAGAAAAGGTGCTATTATATAAACTGCCTAAGCTTATATCTGAAAAAAAAGAGAGCTTATACAGCGGCACATTAGATTTGCTAAATAATAAGCTTTTATGCTTACAGCTAAAAGATTTTGATCTATCTATCAATCAAGATTTTATTAATGCCGCAGTAGATAGCATTGCAGAAACTAAAAATACAAACAAGATAAAAGAATTATCTTGTTGTCTTGTTGATGTAATTAAGACACATACCTCTAGCTTAGCATTACGTGACATCCTTAAGTCATTATCATTAGACAATATTGATGAGGCATTTGTTAAATATAACGAAGAATTGACTATACTTATAAACGAGATACACACAATGGTTGAATCTAATAAAACTGATTTAATCGAAATGATTCAGGATGTATTGAATAGATACTTGAATGATAAAACTATGACTACAAGCATAAGCAATTTATTTGAGAACATTAAAGATAATGATATAGCTAATATATCAAGAAATATTTCTAATATTGTATCAGATGATAGCTTCATAAATTCAAGTATTGATAACATAATAGCTAATATAGACAGCTCCAATGAAAATATAAGCTTATTTGATTTTGCAAATGAAGATGATTTAAATCAAGCTATTAAAAATACTGCAAGAAATTTAGTAACTAATAACAAAATAAGAGAGCATTTCTACGGTGTTTCGGCAAATGTTTTTGATGATGCTGTTAAAGATGGTTTTAGCTTTATAAACAATGAAGCTAAGAACTACTTTATAAGCATTATAACTGAGGCAAGTATTATTACACTAAAAAACAACCTTAGTGATATATTAAAAGATATAGAATTTGACAAAATAGCAAAAGAACAGATAAACGCTATGAAGCCTAGAAAAATTCACACTATGTTTAACTCATTTGCAGGTAAGTATTTTGGAAGGCTAATGGTATACGGTTTAGGCGGTGCTGTATTTGGCATTAATATAATTGCTGGAGCCATTTTGGCAGCTGCATATGGAATAAAGAATATAATAAAAAAACCTTAGAATTTACTAAATTCTAAGGTTTCTTTATTTAATTCGTATATAATAGTTTTTAGTATATTTATAGATATTATTGTCAAGTTTTTCAGAATTTTCTCCATCCTCAAATAAATTATTTAATTCCTCTATTATGAAATCGTACAAATATTCTATACTTCCACCTCTTGAAAAGCTAGTTTTATGCTGTTCCTGTGACTTAGCATCACTCATTATGTTTGATGTTACTGTATTCATAAGATTTACCTGTTCAGCTATTTTTTTATATCCAAGCTTAGCAAAAGTTGCCATATATGTGTTATTAACAAAATTATCATCAACACCAAGTCTATTAATTATTAAAGGGCTTTTTAATGCAGGTAAATAGTATATATTAATTCCGCCATGATTATTAGGAGGCGACATAATATTATAATATGCATCTGTAAGCAATTCACTGGCTATTTTATATACATTTTTATCATGATTTCTCTTATAAATAAAAATACATGGAGTTTTAAGCTTACATCTTGCATAGTAATTATCAAGCAGTACAGGTGTTTTATTACTAAAATCTGAACTAGCCTTATTATAATCAACAGTATTAAATGGGAAAATTGCGTAGGTAGACATTAGCACCTGTTTTGATGTAGTATCATATATTTCATTATCATTCATTTCTACAGATACTTCATCATTATTTCCCAAAAGCAAATCATAATTAAATTTATCATTATAATAGCTATTAAAATCATTATAAATTTCTAAAATTGTTTTTTTAAGCAATTGTCTGTATTCTTCCTCCGCCATATCATGAGGATTAAGTAGGTCAGCAGAATTAAGTTTATTCTTGTCAATATAGTAATCTATTGTATAGTAATACTCTTGCTTGTTTAACCTAAATCGTGCGCCTTCCTCCTTTAAACTCTGCCTAAGATCTAAAAATTCACTATATATGTATAGCTTATTTGAACTTACATCAATATCATAGTAATCAAAAATATCTTTGTTTACCAGAACACACTCACTGTATACTCCCATTGGTACGCAATATTTTTCCTTAAATATGTCAAAATAATTATCTTTAGTATAATTTTCAATTTTATTATAATCATCATGATATTTTTGCAGACTATACAAACTTTTAGAATCATCTATAGTAAAAGCATTTTTTGTAGATAGTGCTATATTTCTTTTAAATACATAATCACTATATGGAATATCCTTATAGCTATATTTTACTTCCTTCGCAGGTATACCTTTTGCATTTGAATTATAAACAATAACATTTACAATATTACTTATTATACTATTGTATGCTTGTTCCTTTTCGTATTCATACCACCAAATTTCTACAGTATTAATCTCATTTTTATTTTTAATATTGCCTAAAAATATCATTAATAGAAATAATAAAATAAAAATACATATTAAAGCTTTAATAAATTTTTTCATTATATTTCTCCTGTTAATTTCTCAACATCAATATGTCTTTTGGCTTTTGTTATACAAAATTTAGTCATAAATACTATGAAAGTAAGAAATATAAGTGCCAAATATGTAGACAGTATACCTAATATCGCTAAAGAAATATCCGTAAACCCATATTTGAAAAAATAGTTCAATAAATTAACAAGCAATATTATTGTATTTTTTATGCTTGTATATGATGTAGGATTTAATGAAAAAGATGTCCTAATATTAATTATCAAAACAAATAGTATTAATAAAACAATTAAAAAAACAAATGCTGCAATTATTTTCCCTATAACAGTAAATATTGATTTTATGTTTTGTTTATCCGAAAGATAGTCTCTTAAATATATATCATACTTTAGTTCTTTATATTTTTTTATCATAACCTTTGTTTGATTAATAATATTTTTTTGTATATGTATAAACCCTATAAGAGCCTGAATAAAGCAAATTATTAAGATTATTTTTTTTAAAATATCACTTACATCCTCATATGCTATTGAGCTGGCAATCTCAATACCCTCTGATTTTATAAACCTAAGCATTGTTTCAGAATTTATATATTTGTTTGGGTTATCAGAATCATCTAAAATCAAATACAATCTCTGTCGTCTTATCTGATTATTTTTTAATATCTCTGTATCGCAGTAATATGACTCATTACTATTCTTTATAATAGCCCGTAAATTATATTCACCTATCTTTGTTGTTATATGACTGTTATTTTTATTGATAATGTATCTTTTATCAAGATATTTATCTCCTGCAATCAGTGTGTCCTTGTCCACATTAATTCCATAATCTTCTACCTTGCGATTTCTAAGAATAATATTAAGATTTCCTGTGTAAACATTAACGTTTCCTTCTGCTGAAAGAATTTCATAAATATTCAGATGCTCATAAGGATACTTTTCATTTAGCACATAGGAGATTTTCTCAGGTGTGTAACATTCCTTTAGGTATATCTCTAAAATACTTGATGGATAATATTTATCAAAAATAACAAGTATAAAAACAGTAATTATCAAAAGTATATTTATAAAAACAATGGACCGCTTCATTTTACTCTCACCCTTGAGCCATTTTTTATTGCAGAGGTAGCATAATTAACAATTTTTAGCTGATTATAATCTACAATCATATTATCATCATTATTTATGTAAATAGCCGCCTTAGAGGAGCCAACTGAATATATATAAGCATCTCTTAGTATAACTCGTGATTGTTTTCCGAATATTGTATCTTCTTCAATTATGCCATAAACATAACAACTCGTATTATCATTAATTTCACCTATAGGTATTAAAGCAGATATAGGTACAATAATTGCGTTATATTCCTCTCTCAATTCTACTACTATATTAGCAGTATTATTTATGTTAATTTTTTCATTTGATTTTTCATTAAGAGAAAAATAAATCCTGTTATAATCCGCAAATTTTTTTACGTTGGATATATTCGCTTTTACCCTTTCGCTATAATTATTTTTATAATAATAAATTTTTGTATTTTGACTTGTTAATTTATATAAAACACTGTCGTTTACTTCAGTTACAATTTCAAGGCTATCTGCATCATGAACCGAATATTTTATTATAACCTCTCCTTCTTCAATAGCATTCTTATCATTTATATATTCAATGTAAATATCTTTGTTAACCCTATATACTCCATCTTCACTTATTTGAAGATTGTTTTTTATATTATCTGTAAGCGTCTCTGTATCAAATAGAATTATTGGGGTATTTGCACTAACGATTTGTGAATTCTCAGCATTTATTTCTTTCGAATACAATTTTTCAGGTGCTTTAACTTCTATTGTGTTTTGTGCTATAACATTACCAGTAAGCCTAAATGTTTTTGTTATAGCTCCTCCGTTACTTGCATTAACTGCACTTACAACAGGTGTACTGTAGTCCCTTACTAAAAACATTAGAAAACCTAGTACTAAAAAAGTACATAGAAATCCTAAAAACATCTTTGATATTTTTTTTAATAGTTTTGTTATCATCTGCATCTCACTCCTTCCAAACACCTTAGTCCTCTCTTATGTTTTCTTTTACGGCTATACTGCTTACTTTTATTTTTGCTTTGATAGCTAAATATATAATTGGGAACATAAACAGCATACTTCCTGCATAGTATATTTCCTTTTTATATGAATATATAGTATTTAAGTATATTGAAACAGGCATTTTAGACATACTGTTTAAAAATACAAGTGCTTGCTCAATAATGTTCCAATTTTCAACAAAATTTAAAATACATAATGCTAAAATAGCATTTTTTGAGTATGGTATTACTACCTTTGTTAATATCTGAAATCTGTTAGCTCCATCTATTTTAGCCATTTCATATAAATGGTTAGGAATAGATTCAAAGAACTGCTTTAAGAAAAAAACTCCAATAGTACTAAATATACCCGGTAATATTATAGCCAAATGAGTATCAAATAGCGTAATTCCAATATATTTTTCAATACTGCTATATAAAAATACATTCGGAATTAGGGTTATCTGCAATGGCAAAAGCATTAAAAATATATACAATAAAAAAATAATTTCAGAAAGCTTGCTTTTTCTACGAGCAAAATAATATGCTGCTGTTCAAGATATGCGGCTTCTTCAATTGATTTGTTTCTGTTCTTGAAGGATATTAGAAAAACAAGATAAGTAAATCCAATACTGCCCCACAAATAAGCAATTCCCACTATTAAAATTCCATTAATATAATTTACTAGCACATTATATATTATTTCTCTAAAAAATCCCGATACAGATAAAACGGGAACAGCTATAGGAAATATGATAACCAGCGATACAATACTGCTTAGCTTTAGATGTTCAGTCATATATGCTAAAACAAAACCTAAAATTACAACAGTAGGAACAAATATTGTTATAAAAGTCAATGTATTTTTTGATGCTAATATAAACCCTGTATTGCTAAAAATCCCTGTTTTAACATTGATCATATCAATATCAAAAAAATATTGTGCTATGATAAACGGAACTATATATAGAATTGCTACACCAAATATACTTAACAATGAATATTTAACTAACTTTTTTTCTCCCATAGTTAAATTTTCCTTTCGGATTAAAAAATCATATCAGACGATTTTGCAAACGTTTGTTGCTTTGGATATTATACCACATTTTGACAATATATGTATATAATCTTTATTGCTTTACTTAAAATTTTGTAAAGTATGTTGTTTTTTTGAATTTTGTAGTATACTTATATAAATAGTACAATATTAAAGAATTTGGAGGGTTCATGGATAAATTAATAGCTAATTTAAAAAATATAATAAAAAATAGTGATAATATAGTATTCTTTGGTGGAGCTGGTGTTTCAACCGAAAGCAATATACCTGACTTTAGATCAGAAAAAGGTTTATACAATGCTGTTTCTAACTATGGCTATTCTCCAGAGGAAATGTTAAGCAGAACTTTTTTTGAAAATCATACTGAAACTTTTTATAAATATTATAAAGAAAATATGCTTTATTTAGATGCTATGCCAAACTATGCACATCTTGCATTAGCTAAGCTTGAAGATATAGAGAAATTAAAGGCAGTTATAACACAAAATATTGATGGCTTACATCAGCAAGCAGGCAGTAAAAATGTTATAGAGCTACATGGAAGTGTACATCGAAATTACTGTAGAAAATGCAAGAAATATTTTGATGCTAATTTTATAAAAAATTCAAATGGCGTCCCAAGATGTGAATGTGGAGGCATTATTAAGCCGGATGTGGTTTTATACGAGGAAAGCTTAAATTATAATAATATAGAAAAAGCAATAGGCTATATAGAAAGAGCAGAAACTCTAATAGTTGGAGGTACATCCTTAGCTGTTTATCCAGCCGCCTCTTTTATCAATTACTTCAAAGGTCAGGATTTAGTTCTTATCAATAAATCACCTACAGCCTATGATAAAACGGCAACACTTGTTATAAATGATTCAATAGGAAAGGTTTTAAAAGAAATAGTTTAAGTTTATTGTAAACATTAAAATACCATGGAATTATAAAAAAATTCCATGGTATTTTTTAATTTTTAAAATTAGCTTAATATAGTATACATATCCTTTGAATCGTCTTTCATAACGTGTTCTAATAATTTTTCTACTCTTATCTTCATTGGGTTTGTTCCAAATACTATTTCAATTTCATCTCCAACTACTAATTCAGTACCTGGCTTAGCAAGCTTTCCATTAACGAATACACGTCCCTGTTCGCAAGCTTCTTTTGCAACAGTTCTTCTTTTAATAACTCTTGCATTTTTAAGAAATTTATCAATTCTCATAATATCCTCTCATTATGCCACGAAGTGGCATCATAAATACATAGTGTGAATGCCTTTTTTCACACTAACCTCCATACAGCCCTTCTGTGCAAATTAGTTATTTAAGTTTTTAAGTTTTTCTGCTTGGTCTGATGTAATTAAACCTTCTATCATTTCTGTTAGGTCTCCATCTATAAAGCTGTCTAGCTTATATAGTGTAAGTCCAATTCTATGGTCTGTTACTCTTCCTTGTGGAAAGTTATATGTTCTTATTCTTTCACTTCTATCTCCAGAACCTACTTGACTTTTTCTAGCTGAAGCTATTTCATCATGTTGTTCTTGTTGATATTTGTCATATAATTTAACCTTTAATACTTTCATAGCTTTATCTCTATTTTTAAGCTGAGATTTTTCATCCTGACACGAGATAACTATACCTGTTGGTATATGTGTAAGTCTAACCGCTGAGTCTGTAGTATTTACACACTGACCACCGTTACCTGAAGATCTGAATACGTCAATTTTAATATCATTAGGATTGATTTCAACTTCAATATCGTCTACCTCAGGCAAAACAGCAACTGTAGCAGATGAAGTATGAATTCTACCACTTGATTCAGTGTCAGGAACTCTTTGAACTCTATGAACTCCACTTTCATACTTAAGCTTTGAGTATGCTCCATATCCTTTTATTGCAAATACAACCTCTTTTAATACTCCCATACTTTGCTCATTGATAGAAATTATATCAGTTTTCCAACGTTGTCTTTCAGCATATCTAGAATACATTCTAAATAAATTTCCGGCAAAAAGACCTGCCTCATCACCACCAACACCTGCTCTAATCTCTACTATAACGTCTCTTTCATCATTAGGATCCTTTGGTAAAAGCAGTATTTTTAGCTCAGTTTCTAACTCTTCTATTTGAGAAGTTAATTCCTTAACCTCTTCCTTTGCCATTTCCCTAAAATCTTCATCTAATGATTTATCGTAAATCATTTCCTTAGATTCTTCTAGTTGTGTCTTAGCATTTTTATAATCTTTATATTTTAAAACTATCGGCTCAACCTGTGCGTGTTCTTTAACAAGCTTTTGCCACTCACTTGAATTAGCAATAACATCAGGGTCTGCAATTTTTTCACTTAAATCTATATATTTTCCTTCTAGAAATTCTAATTTATCTAACATTAGTATTCACCTCATTATATATTAACAAAATATTATACCATGGAAATGTATTAGTATGCAAACATTATTTTATTGATATAACTATATTATTATAGTTATATATTTACTATTCTATTTGCATATTTTACTATATTTTTGTTATGTGTAACAAGTAAAACAGTTTTTTGTCTACTTATCCCTTTTATTGTTTGTAAAATTTGTTCTTCAGTATCACAATCAAGAGCTGATGTTATCTCATCTAAGAGTAAAATGTCTGCATTTTTTACTAATGCTCTTGCAATAGCAATCCTCTTTTTTTGACCACCTGACAAATTGTTACCATCATCACTTAAAACATAATCGTACCCACCTTCCAAGTTAATTATAAATTCATCAGCTCCAGCTAACCTCGAAGCTCTTACTATATCATCAAAATCAGCATTTTTGTTGCCAAATTTGATATTATCATAGATAGTACCGTTAAATAGCATTGGTTCCTGTGGAACATAGGATGATTTTTGCCTGATTACATCTAGTGTAGGTTTATCAGCCTTTCCGTCAAATACGATAATTCCTATATTAGGCTCATATAATCCCATTAAAAGCTTTAATATCGTACTCTTTCCGCCTCCGCTTTCTCCTAAAAGCGCTGTAAAGGATTTATCTGGCAATTCCAACGTAAAATCATTCAAAACATTAAAATCATTTTCATATCCAAATGATATATTTTTAATAGACAAGACATTTTCTTGCTCCATAAAAGAATACGCTCTTGAGTATAGTTTTTCCTCCTCTACAGCTTGAATATCAAATAATCTTTCAACACAAACGACCTGTTTTTGCATTTTGCTAATAAATTGCCCACATTCAACAAATATCATATCTGTTATATATTTAAGACTTAAAAGAGCTGCAACAGTTCCCCAATCAGATTGATTAAAGTAAACAAATATTGCACCGACGATTAATAGGACTGTATAGGTCAGCTTGCTTATTAAGGTTTCATACGATTTCATTTTAGCAACAGAGCTACCAAATTGCTGTCTAATATCTTTTTCAGAATTCAAAGCTTTTTCTATATGTGCTTTTCTTTTATTCTGCACATTTAATGTTCTTATAGTTTTACTAGCTTTTACTAGTTCATAAATATCTGTAGCTGTACATTCTAAATTTTTCTGTCTGTCTCCGCTTATTTTTTCAAGCCTTGCTGCAAAAATTGACGACACATAAATTGATAAAAGACCAAACCCTAATACTACAATTGCAAATTTATAGTCTAAAATCATCATAACCGCTATTCCGCCTATTCCACCTATAAATGAGCGTATAACCTGAAAAAAGTCCCAATCATATATGGATTTAAGACCATTCATGTCAGATGTTAACAGTGTTATATAGTCTCCCCTTGATTTTTTATCATGATAGCTCATAGGTAGTTTGAAAATATGTTCGCAGAGGTTTGATTTATATTCACATATTGTTCTAATTGATGCCTTACTGCATAAATACCCAGATATAGGTGCATAGCACCACCATAGCATATATTGAAATATAATAAGGCTTAACGAATACCAAAACATTTTAATATTTTTATCTGTAAGCGAATTTATTATACCTCTCATACCAAAGGTGTTTAGTAGTGTGACAATAAGCTCGACCACACAAAACATCACAATACAAAACAAGTATGTATTTTTCATATTGCCCATAAGCATTATGGCTTTTTTAACTGTTTTTAAACTAAATTTATCTACGATTTTCATATTAAATCTATCCTCCTATCAGCTATATTAATGAGCGATTGGCGATGTGCTGCCATTATTATAAGATGATTAGAGGATTTTTTCTTTATGACATCTAATATTATTTTTTCAGTTTCAACATCAAGAGAACTTGTTGGCTCATCTAAAAGCCAAATAGGCGAATCTGAAAGTATAGCTCTTGCCAATGATACTCTTTGTTTTTCTCCCCCTGAAAGCGCTCTGACTCCATCTCCTATCATGGTATCATACCCGCATTCTAATTTTTCTACTAATACATTAAGACCAGCCATATGTATTGAAGATATTACCTCATCATTTGTGGCAGTGGGTTTTGCCATATGTATGTTATTAAATAGTGTATCGACAAAAATATATGTATCTTGTGTAACCACGCTGCATGGTGATGATAGCTTTATTTCACCACTACTTTGACTATACAACCCGCTAAGCAAATCAATAACCGTAGTTTTTCCGGAGCCGGACTTTCCACATAAAACAATTATTCCGTTTCCTTCATGTGAAAATGATAAGTTTTTTACAATTTGAGAATTGTCATCATAGCTAAAGTTAACATTTATTAGTTCAACTTTATTTATATTGTTATCCGAATCTGCATAATAATTATTTTGTATTTCATTAAGCTCCATAGAAATTATTTTTTCTATTCTGTTGATAGATGCTATTGATTTATTAAAGCTATTTAAGAGAAACGGAAAGTAAACTGTCGGACCTATGATATAATTTAAAAGATCATAAACAGCAATCAAAGAGCCAATAGACATATTACCTTCAATTACAAGTTTGCCGGCATAGATTAAGTATATAATTTTCGGTATACTGGAGGTTGATGAACATGCAGGCTGCATAAGCGCATTCCAAATAGAAATATTCTTTTGCACATTTCCTATATCTTCATACATTTTGTAAAGCTTTGTTCTTACCTGCCTTTCCATGACAAACGATTTGATAACAGGTATTTGAGATATAAACTGCTCAACGAGGGACAGTGCCTTACCACTCTTATCCGCTTCTATTTGGTATAGATTTTTCATTTTTTTATTAAGCGTCAATGTAAAAAACATACCCAAAGGAGTATATATAAATGTTATCACAGCAAGCTTTGGATTTATAAACAACAGATAAATCAAGGCACCAACGGCCATAATCAATTGTGAAAATAAATCAATTAAACTGCCTTCTAAAAAACCGCATACATTTTCTGTATCAACATTTACAGTTTTTAAAACATCTCCTGCTTGAATACTAACCATATCCTTATATCTTGCATGAAGCAGTATATGACATATTCTCTGTTTTAAGTCCTTGCCTGCTGATGCTGAAAGTTTAAAAGAACAAAGTAGTCTAATATATTCAAAAAGCGCATGGAAAATTAAAACAACTGAAAAAGAAAAAACTGATATGACAACCAAATTAATATCTCCTAATATTGAGCTATCAATCAAAAGTTGTGAAAGTTTAGCCTGTATCAGCCCAACTATAACTAGCACAATTGAAGCTATCGAGGCAAGTAAATACCATTTTTTGTGAGGCTTCATAAGCCTACTCAAATATACTAAAGCAGATTTATATTGTAATTTATTATTATTTTGCATAAAAAAACTTCCTTTCTAACAATTCTGCAAGGGTACACATTACCCTTACAATCAATAAATTCGTACAAAAAACCAAAGCTCTATTAGTTAGAACTTTTGATAAATTAGATAGATTATCTAATGACGAAATTTATTGTTGTTAAAAAGAAAGCTAATAAACATCTTATTCAATTACCTCGTTTTTATTTTATTGTACTATTTCTTTATTTGCAAACAATGGATTTAATTACACTACTTCTAATTTCTTAAAAACAAAGTCACTACTATCTAAAACAATCTCTTCATTTTCATAATTATTAAGAACTTTTTCATAAGCTTCTATTTCAGAAAATGCCATAATTTTTATTCTTCTTTGTAATATCTCAGTTATTTCAACTTCAAATTCTTTCATATCTTATAGCACCTTTCTATAATTACCTTTCCCACAAAATTCAATAATATTCTTATCTCGTAACAACTGTAATTGCTGTCGAATTTTATCTTTTATATGGTGATTATCCGGATGTTTTATTGATAACTCATTTTCAAATGCATAAATTTGCTCTAATGTAAAATTTACGCTACTTATTTTATTTATGCAATTAAAAATATCTAAAATCCAACCACGTTCATTTAATTTATATTCTTTTATAAAACTTGTATTCTTCACTTCATTTATTATTAATTCAGTAGGACGTTCAATCTTATCTTTAACTATATAAATTTTACCTTCTATAGGTATTTGTTTTAAAATAATATTACATCCTGTCCACCCCGCTCTACGAGCATTTTTAGATAGAGGATTTCTTTTTTCAATTATCTCTTGAATAAAAAAATACTTTGGTATCATTATTAAGTTTTGAATAGTTAAATTGGTTTTCTCATATTGCATTACAAATAAATTAGGATTATTTGAAGAATTTATTCTGTTAATCATAGTTTCGTATGCACCATCAGTTATCTTATTGCTAATTTTACCATTCTTACTTTTTAGTTCATATTCCTCACTACATTCTGGGCAATAAAAATCAGCTACTGGTCTATTATTATGAAAATGTATAATATTAGAATTTCCACAGCAAGGACAAAATAAATTTTGGCTCATCCAATTTTCTGTTATAACTCTAATTTTTTGCGAATTATTATTATATTTTTCCGTATTCCTTTTTTCCATTATTAGATTCATAATTTTAATCCTTTAAAATTCTTATATTATTATATATTATACAACTATTTTATATTATTTGTACAATCATTTATTTATATAAAATCAGCGTCAAAGATTAAATATAGTTTAATATATCTCTATTTAATCAAGTTCGCTAATTGCACAAGTTTAAAATAGTTAAAATTTACCAAT
>DDAM01000056.1 GCA_002332905.1 Firmicutes bacterium UBA2058
ACTTGACGGGAAGCAGTTCACTCTGTAACAGCTCTTAAAAATTTCCTGTTGTTTATTTTATAGAAATAGCTTCTACTGGACATGATTGCATAGCACTTATTGCAGTTTTTTCTAGAGATTTCGGAACTTCCGGTTCTAACGTTTCTGCTTTATCTTCATCATTCATATAAAATATTTCTGGGCAAATTGACGTACACAGGGTACATCCTATACATAAGTCATGACTAACTTCAGCTTTCATAGCATTATCCCTCCCAACTAAAATATCTCCTCTTCTGTATCTGCTAAGATATCTGATAAGTAATAAAAATCAGCAATACTAAACTCCTCGATGTCTTCATCGTGTAATATTTCTAATAAAGCTGTCTTTTCTTCTGTATCCATATCACTTTCTTTTACTGATTTTATAACCTTTTTTATCTTGAAAACTGATATGCCCTCTGTATATACATTTAATAGTTCCTTTAATCTGTTAGTTTGCATATCTTCAATATCTTCGGTATATACATCCTGCAGCTCTTCTAACGTATCTTGGTTGATTTCTCTACAAAGCCCGTATAATTCTTGAATATCTCTGATTTTAACTACTCTTGAGTCATTTTCAAAAGTTACTATATACATTTAATCACATCCTTATTTTACTATATTGTATTTGTAATAGAATACATATATGCTTGCCTTTTTTATTTTTTTTATTCTTAGAAAATTTAGTTTTCTTTTATTAAATATTTTTGTACAATTATATATAATATAAGATTATGATAAAGGATAAAAAGTATGAATAAACTATTTGAAACATATAAACATTTTAAGGGAAATTTATATCAAATTATTACAATTGCAAAGCATACAGAAACAAAGGAGGATTTAGTAATTTATCAGGCTTTATACGGAGATTTTAAAATTTACGCAAGACCATATGAAATGTTTTTTAGTAAAGTAGATAAAGAAAAATACCCAGAAGTTAAGCAAGAATATAGATTTGAAAAAGTTGAACTTTAGTTAATTTAAAAAGCTATGCATCTATAATTTAATAATGCATAGCTTTGATTTTAATTTTTATTTGTCAATTACAAGTATTTTTTAAGTGCCTCTACCTTATTTAGCTCTTCCCACGGTAAATCTAAGTCATTTCTTCCGAAGTGTCCATAGGATGCAACTTGTTTATATAAAGGTCTTCTTAAATCTAAATCTTTAATTATAGCAGCTGGTCTTAAGTCAAAGTTCTTTGCTATTGCTTCTTCTATTTTTTCTTCTGCTATTTTATTAGTACCAAATGTATCTACCATAATTGATACAGGCTTTGCAACACCTATTGCATATGCAAGCTGAACTTCACATTTGTCAGCTAGTCCTGCTGCAACAATGTTTTTAGCAATGTGTCTTGCAGCATAAGCTGCTGAACGATCAACTTTTGTTGGATCCTTTCCAGAGAACGCTCCACCACCATGTCTAGCGTATCCACCATAGGTATCTACTATAATTTTTCTTCCTGTAAGTCCTGTATCTCCTTGAGGACCACCTATAACAAATCTTCCAGTAGGATTAATAAAGTATTTGGTGTTTTCGTCTATCAATTCAGCTGGTACCACTGTTTTTATAACGTGTTCTTTTAGATCTTTAAATATAGCTTCCATAGTTACATGCTCATCATGTTGAGTTGAAATAACAATTGTGTCAACTCTTACTGGTTTGTTGTCATGATACTCAATAGTAACCTGAGTTTTTCCGTCTGGTCTTAAATAATCAAGTGTATTATTTTTTCTTACTTCAGTTAATTTTCTAGCAAGGTTGTGAGCTAAATAAATTGGCATTGGCATATATGCATCTGTTTCATTACATGCATAACCAAACATTAATCCCTGATCTCCAGCACCAATTGTATCATTTTCATCTTGTCTGCTTGTCTTGAATTCAACCGCAGTATCTACTCCCATTGCTATATCAGATGACTGCTCATCTATTGATGTTAAAACTGCACAGGTCGAATTGTCAAAGCCGTACTTTGCTCTTGTATATCCTATTTCACCAACAACTTCTCTAACTATTTTAGGTATATCTATATAACAGTTAGTAGAGATTTGACCTGCTACTAATATCATACCAGTAGCTGCTGTTGTTTCACAAGCTACTCTACCATTTGGGTCACATGCTAATATTGCATCTAATATTCCATCTGATATTTGATCACACATTTTATCAGGATGGCCTTCTGTTACTGACTCAGAAGTAAATAACCATTTTCTCATAAATACCTCCATTATGCCGTCTCACGGCATCCAAAATTTTATGAAGAATTTTTTGATTCTTCCATAGAGTGAAGAGTGTTTTTCTTCACTCTTACTCCATAAAAAATTTGCCTACAAATATAAAAATCTTTCTCATGAAGAGAAAGATAACTGTTTTTGTTATATTCTCCTCATCTTTCGATATACGTAGGATTTAGCACCTTGAATAATCTTTCTCATAAAAGATTAACAGGCTGCCGGGTTTCATAGGGCCTATTCCCTCCACCACTCTTGATAAGGTTTGTTATTTAATGCTATCATAAGATTTTTTTATTGTCAATACTATTTTTCTTTAAAAAATAATTTGTCCTCTTTTAATAAATATTTGGTGGTTTCTTGAAACAATAATATAAATTTTTCGTCTATTGTATTATACCCTATTTCATAGCTCCTAAACTTTAAAAAACATAGTGTATATAATATGTTTTTATAATGTAATATTAAGGTTTAAATATTATTGTATTATTAGATTATATCATAATATATAACATAATTGTGGTATATACCGATATTTAACCTAGGAGAAATTATGAAACAAATACTTGGCGCAATGCGTAAAGCAATAAACGATTTTGCTATGATACAGGATGGAGACAAAATAGTTGTTGGGATTTCAGGCGGCAAGGATAGTATGACTTTATTATATGCCTTGAAATTATTCCAAAGATTTAGTCCTGCAAAATTTGATTTATATGCTGTTACTTTATCCATGGGATTTGAAAACTTTAATGTAACCCCTATATATGACTTTTGTAACAAGATAGATGTGCCTTATAAAGTAGTAAACACAGAAATTGCAAAGATTGTTTTTGATATTCGCAAGGAGCCTAATCCTTGTTCTTTGTGTGCAAAAATGCGAAGAGGTGCACTACATGATACTGTAAAGGAGCTTGGCTATAATAAAATAGCACTTGGTCATCATGCCGACGATGCTATCGAAACTATGTTTTTAAGTATGCTTTATGAAGGAAGAATAACTACATTTAAACCAGTTACTTATTTAGATCGTAAGGATATTTATAACATACGTCCGTTAGTTTATGTCAAAGAAAAACAAGTTATAAGCGCTATTGAAAGACATAGTATACCAGTTGTTAAAAGCCCATGTCCAATGGATAAAAATACAAAACGCGAAGAAGTTAAACAAATGCTAAACCAAATCTATAAAACCATTCCAGAAAGCAGAGATAGACTTTTAACTTCTATAAGCAACAAGGATAATTTCGGCCTTTGGTGGTAGCGTGAAAAAAGACGTTTCACGCTTGGAAAAATCAAAAGACGATTTTTCAAGTGTAAATATTTTTTTACACTAAAATTACTGTGCCACCACAGGTGGCAAGTTTGAAAGAAAAGGAGTGATTACAATTAAAATTAAAAAAATACTAGCTACAGCACTTATATGTTCTTTTGCATTGAGTTACCCTGTATATGCAGTTGAATATAGCTCAATTTATGATTTATCAAATAAGCTTAGAATATCAAGTGGTATATCATATGAAGGAATCAAGAAATTAACTACATTAGGTTGGATGAACATAAATGTTGTTCGTGCAAACCTAACAGATGAATATACACAAACTAAACCTTTATATAATGTAAACGGAACATCAACTGGAACTACGCTGTCATCAATGATGGAAAATTTAGGTGCTATTGCAGGGATTAATGGCGACTTTTTCTATATGCAAAATCCAGTGCAGCCTTATGGCCCTATAATTACTGATGGTGAAGTAATTAACTCTCCATTACATAACTACGAAAAATACCCTACTATTTCCTTAGATAAAAACGGAGGGGTAGATATTTCAGTATGGAATCCAATTATAACAATTAAAAATTCAGCGGGTAAAGTAACTAACGTTGCGTTTGTAAACAAAGGTGCTTCAGTAAAGTACAATACTGTAATATTGAATAAATATTATGGTAAAAATTCAATTGGAAAGTCTAAAAACCAAGATATAGTTGAAATTGTTGTTAGTGACAATAAAGTTGTTGAAATTAGAGATAATATGGATGCAACTACAATACCAGAGGATGGTTATATAATAGTTTGCGCTTCAGATAAGAAGAATGATGTTAAAAGTTCATTTACTGTTGGCGAAACTGTTGAGTTGAATTTTAAATTTGATTTTGATATTAACAATCTTCAATGGGCAGTTGGAGGAGTTAATCATCTGGTAAAAAATGGAGTGATTAATGTAATTCATGACGGTGTACTTGGAAGACACCCTAGAACTGCAGTTGGATTTAATAAGGATAACACAGAAATAATATTTGTTACTATAGATGGAAGAAATAAAAATTACGTTGGAGCTACTCAAACTGAGCTTGCAAAAATAATGATAGATTTGGGTGCATACAATGTTATAAACCTAGATGGTGGTGGTTCAACCTCTATGGGTGTTGACTTCTTAAAAAATGGAAATATTGAAGTAGTTAATTTCCCATCAGATGGTAAGGAAAGACCTATAGTTTCTGGATTAGGTATATTTGATACTGCGCCTGAAAGCAATGTGGTTGATAGTATTGAATTAAGCCCTGAATATGATAAAATATTCAACAATACAGAAGTAGCATTGAATGTAAAAGGATTTAACAAATACTATTCAGAAGTAGATATATCAGATGAAAAAATTGAATACACTTTTGATAAATCAAGAGGTAAAGTAGTTGATAATAAATTTATACCTTCTGTTCCAGGTGTTACTGAAGTAACAGCAAAAATAGGTGATATAGAGTCTACCGCAACTATAACAGTACTTGATAAACCTGTTACTTTGACATTTGAGGAGGACTTATTAGTATTAGAGGCTGGAGAAAAATACGAGTTTAAAAATATAATAGGTGTTGATAAAAATGGAGATTCTGCTTATATATCACCTAAAAATTTAACTTGGACTTATAGAAACTCTGTAGGAAAGGTTGAAGATGGTATATTTACAGCTAATGATGTAAGTAATACAGGTGCCATAACTGCAGTATGCGGTGATGCTGTTAAGCATATAACTGTTAAGGTTGGTTATAGAGCTCAAACAATATTTAGCTTTGAAAGTGAAGATATGAAAAATTTAAACTTCTCAACATATCCTGAAAAATCAAATGGTGGAATTGAATTAGTAACTGACATCTTTAAAGAAAAGAATAGTGCTATAAAATTATCATATGATTTTACAAATATGACAGACCAAAGTATCGCATTTGTAAACTTTGGTAAAGACTCAGAAGGACTTACAATAAAGGGCACACCTCAAGCAATAGGTATGTGGGTTTACGGTGATGAAAGCACTCACTGGTTAAGAACTAGAATTCAAGATGGATATGGTAAAATACATAAAATTGATTTTGCAGAAGAAGTTAATTGGGATGGTTGGAAATTTGTAACTGCTAAACTTCCTTCTGATATTGCATATCCTGTAACTGTAAAAAGTGTTTATTTAGCAGAAATCAATGAAACCAAAAAGGATGCTGGAGCAATTTATATAGATAGCTTAAGAGCATTGTATGAACCAAACGATAAGGATTTAAATTTACGTGAAGAATCTATTTTCAATGATGAGCTAAAGGTTGCATCTGTGAAAGATTTTGACCACAAATTAAGTCTAGTTGATGGGACTATAAAATCTGAAAAGAAAGATGGCACTAAAGTTGAAGCTCCAATATCATTAAGTATTAACATAAAAAATGGAAGCATTAATTATGAAGATACTAAGCTATGGGATAAAATCAAAGCATTAACCACTTACTCTGACAAAAATATTTTTATATCATTAAACTATGACTTAAACAAAATAACTGATGACAGAGAAAAAGAAGTAATTAATACTATAATAGAAGAGGCTGCTGTTAATAACAATATATTTGTAGTGAACAAAGATAAAGAAGAAAGCACTACAATCAAAAATGGTGTAAGATATATACAATACGATGATTCCTTCGAGCTATTTGTGAATAAGGATGGAGTATTTTATAAAAATTAATTAAAACAAAAGCACATAGACTTTGATATGCTCCCTCCATGGTAGGTAGTTAAAATAATAAAACTACCATACTATGAAGGGAGTATTTTTTAATCAGAAGAAATAGTCAAAACCTATCTTTTTAGATACATGATAGGTAAAAAATTAAATATTATAACATCAACATTTATTAGTAAATTCTAAACTGGCTTGATATATTTTTTAACTCCTCTGCATGACTAGATAACTCTTCGCTTGTTGCAGAACTCTGTTCAGCAGTAGCTGAATTTGTTTGAACAACTGCACTAATTTGATCAATTGCATCTAATGTTTGAGTTAGTGAATTTGCTTGCTCATTGGATGCTCCAGAGATTTCATTAACTAATATTACAGATTTATCAACACCTTCTACCACCTCTTTTAGAACAACATTTGTTTCATTAGCTATGCTCGTACCATTTTTAACTGCATTGATTGTGTCCTCAATTAAAGTAGCTGTGTCCTTAGCAGCCTCAGATGATCTAGTTGCTAGGCTTCTAACCTCATCTGCTACAACCGCAAATCCCTTACCAGCCGCTCCTGCTCTTGCAGCTTCAACTGCAGCATTTAATGCCAATATGTTTGTTTGGAAGGCTATATCCTCTATCGCTTTAATTATTTTACTAATCTCTGAAGATTTAGTGTTAATTTCTTCTATTGCAGCAATCATATTATGCATTTGGTCACTGCTTTTATCAGCAGCTATGCCTAGTGTTTGTATGTACTTAGATGTAACATTAGCATTTTCAGCGTTTTTATTAACATTATTTGAAATTTCATGAATAGTAGCAGATAATTCTTCTATAGAGCTAGCCTGTTCAGTTGCACCCTGTGCTAGTAATTCTGAACCATTTGCAACTTGAATTGAGCTACTTGATACAAAATTTGATATTTCAATTATTTTACCAATTGTTTCTTTAAGCATAGATGATGTATGAAGTAATGCCTCCTTTATTTTAGCGAACTCCCCATCATAGTCCTGTTGAAGATTTAAATTTAAATTACCCTTACCAAATTCATCTAGTGAATATGAAATTTCATTTATATAATCTATATATTTTGATAGTCGTTGTGTTAAACCCTGCATAGCAGTAGCTAGTTGCCCAATTTCATCCTTTGAATTTATATCTATGTTACTACTTAAATCTCCAGCTGCAATTTTTTGAGAAATATCAGTTAGCTTCCTAATAGGTTTAGTTATTTTATTACCTATGAAATACGAAATTACTGCTGCAAATACGAGAATTATTATTATAGAAATAACTAATGTAGTAATTGTTGAATAGAGTTGAGCATATAGCTCCTTGATAGTTGGTACAATTCCTATTTTCCAACCATTACTCATAGTTGCATATCCTACAATAAATTCGTCATTATTAATTTTATCTGCAAAATACCCATTGTCTTGTTTCTCCATAAAGCTTACTAATGCTGAATATGCTCCATTTTCAACCGATGATAAATTTTCACCATTAACATAATTAGGATGCTCAATAAAATTATTTTGGCTATCTAATATAAATATATAGCCTGTATTATATACATTATTATTGTTTACTATTTGTCGTATGTAGTCAAAATCAAAATCTATACCAATAACACCAAAACCTTTACCATCAAGATAAAATGGCAGTACATATGATATAATAGTCTTTTCCAAATTTGCATTATAATAAGGACTCATCCATGTGGCAGTTCCTTTTTCTAATGGCTCGTAAAACCAACCTACATGCTCCTTATCATCAGCATTATATGCTAGTAAGTCAGTAGGAGTTACTGATTCCATTTTTCCATCTCCATCAGTATCAGTGTAGAACAAGCCTGATGTACCATAAGTAAGTTTTGGCTCATATCTAACATAAGCAGATAATAATCCTTCAATTTTCCCCAATTGTTCTATAGCTATTGCATTAATTGTTTTTTCATACCCTTTAAAGTATAACTTATCTTTACTATATAGCTTGGACTTATCAATGCTGTTTGCAATTGCGAATTCAACATTATCAATTTTCCCTTCAACATTTCTTAACACCCTATTTACTTCACTTACATTTAAGGTAGACATGGATTTAAGCTGAGCAATAGAGCTTGTCTTAATTTCTTCATTAAATTTAACAATTGATATACTTGATAATAACAAAAATGTTATTAAAACCATTGAAATAGTCAAGCAAAAAACCTTACTACTAATTTTTTTCATCCTAATTTTCTTCCCTTCTAGTTATAAATTATATATATTGTATTATAGTAATTTTCTTCTATTAAAGCTATTATTTTGTAATGTATTTCAACTGTCAATATATGTTAAATACAGATATATTTGTATTATTAGTTGTTTTTAACTTTTATGATTAAATTTGAAGATAGTTGAATAACAATATTTCTACATATTATAAAAGTTAATAAACGCATAAAAAAAGACAGGTTGCATTTTTTCTTAACCTGTCCCTTTGATTCTTTTTTATACTATTGATTCTTTAGTATTACGTCGTGTGCTCCACCTTCTGTTATTGAAGTTGAAGATACTAGACATAATCTTGCTTCTTCGTGCATTTGCTTGATTGTAAAGCATCCGCAGTTGCACATTGTGCTTTTAACTTTATGAAGTGTGATTCCTAAACCATCATCAAGTTTTCCGGCATATGGAACATATGAATCAACACCTTCTTCGAATTGAAGCTCTTTTTTGCTGCTTCCTAAGTCATATCTAGCCCAGTTTCTTGCTCTGTTTGAGCCTTCGCCCCAGTACTCTTTAACATATCCATTACCTAACTTAACCTTTGCTGTTGGGCTTTCGTCAAATCTTGCGAAGTATCTTCCTAGCATTACAAAGTCTGCTCCCATTGCAAGTGCTAAGGTCATATGGTAATCATGTACTATACCACCATCTGAGCAGATTGGCACATATATTCCTGTTTCCTCAAAGTATTCATCTCTTGCAGCTGCAACCTCAAGAACTGATGAAGCTTGACCTCTTCCTATACCCTTTTGCTCACGAGTTATACAGATAGAGCCTCCACCTATACCTATTTTGATAAAGTCAGCACCAGCATCTGCTAAGTATCTAAAGCCGTCTCTATCTACTACATTACCTGCTCCAACCTTTATATTGCTATCATATTTTTTAATCCACTCAATAGTGTCTTTTTGCCATTCACTAAAGCCTTCTGATGAGTCTATGCAAAGTATATCAACTCCAGCCTCTACAAGTGCAGGAACTCTTTCTGCATAGTCTCTTGAATTTATACCTGCTCCTACAACATAGCTTTTATTTTTATCTAACAGTGATAATGGATGTTCCTTGTCATCTGAGTAGTCTTTTCTAAATACCATGTTAATTAAATTAAAATCTTTATCTACTATCGGTAATGAATTTAATTTATGCTCCCATATTATATCATTAGCTTCCTTTAATGTTATACCCTCTGTTCCTACTACTAATGATTCAGCTTTTGTCATAAAATCCTTAACCTTTTTATCTAAAGGATCTCTTGTTATTCTGTAATCTCTGCTAGTTACTATACCTGCAAGCTTTCCTTTAGGTGATCCATCTACAGTAATCGCCATGGTAGAGTGACCTGTTCTTTGTTTTAGCTCTAATACATCCTTTAATGTATGCTCTGGTGTAAGGTTAGAATCACTAATTACAAAACCAGCTTTATATTTTTTAACCTTTCTAACCATTTCTGCTTGCTCTTCTATTGTTTGAGAGCCGAAAATAAAAGAAACTCCTCCATTTTTAGCCAAAGCAACTGCCATATTATTATCAGAAACAGATTGCATAATAGCTGAAACCATAGGAATTTTTAAGCTTAATTCAGGCTTTTCGCCCTTTTTATATCTTACAAGCGGTGTTGTTAAATCAACATTTTCAGGAATACAATCCTTTGTAGTTAAATTTGGCAGTAATAAATACTCTCCAAACGTTCTTGATGGTTCTTGAATAATCTTTGCCATTGTTTAAAAATACTCCTTATTTTCATTCGTTCGTTGTAAATTTCCAATTAGAATATCATAAGTCGACATTAATGTCAACCAAATTTTATTAAATTTTTATAAATTTATTAATATCTATTTATATACATTACCTGCGTATTTAGAAGGTAATACATTATCGATAAATAAATCAACTACATTTTCATTCTCTATAAACTTAATTAATTCATCAACCTCTGCGTATAGTAAAGCACCACGGATTTTTATACCATTTTTTTTAACATACTCCAACGCGTCTTTGTAATTACATTTACCACCTGATAGTGCGTATGTTGCTTCTTCTCTGTCTGAAAGGTATTTTAACAGACTAATAAAATGCATCGAATATCTCTCAATAAAGTAATTACCATTAGGCTTAACAAGTTCTATAGAATCAGTATACTGTAACGCTGGATACAATTTTTCATTAGGTCTATCTCCTGTACTAGAATCACCACCACCGTTTTTTAACATCCTAAAGCCTACTACTGTATTATTCTTATTTGCATCATCTGTTTTAACCGCCACCCATGGAAATTCAACTTTATAGTTTTTCCATAGCTCTATGCAATCCTCTAATGAAATATCATCGTTAAATAAAACATAAGCTGATATATATGAGGTTTTTGGTAATTGTTTTAAATGCTCTAGTTCCTGTTCCAATAAACTTAATTCCAGTGATAACCACTCTTCATACTCCTGCTCACCCTTAGCATACTCCCACAAGCCTCCAAAAACATAATATGTCTGTGCACTAAAATCCTCGAATGTGCCTTGTCTTAAACCCTTATTAATTGCAGCACTAATATTGCTAATTTTTTTAGTAAATAGATCAACTCTTGAAAAGCTTATATCATATTTCGCCTCGCCATCATCATATGCATATATAGATTGAACCGCATATCCCGGCAATGAAACCTCAGTATATGCCCTTAAATCAAAGAAAAAGTCATCATGATATTCCTGTCCTACTGTTTTAGCTGTTGGATTGTAATACATATTCTTATCAATAGTCTTTTTTAGTAAATTAAATAAAATAAGTAAAGTGAAAACAAGCAATACTGAAGTAGCTATTATTTTTATAATCTTTTTATTTACATTTCTTTTAATTTCTACAGTTTTAATATTAATTTTATTTTTAGTGTCTATTATTACATTATCAAAATCATATTTTTCAGCTAGGTATTCACTTATGAGTTCGTTCTTTTTAATCTCTTCTTCAATATATGATTTTTCTTCTTCACTGGCGTCACCAGTTTTATATTTCTCAAATATTTTTATAAAATCCATTTATTTTACCTCCTCTAATTTATTTTTTAACTTTTGCCTCGCTCTAAATAATAATGTTCTAGTTGCGCTTGAAGATAATCCTAAATTATTTGATATAACATTTAATGGTAAATTACAAAAGTAAAATAATATAATTACTTCTCTATAATTTTGAGGCAACTCATATATTCTTTTATATAAATCTTTATTTACTTCATCTTTAATCAAATCATCTATAATATCCTTCTTAAGTGAAGCACCAATATTATCAAATAAAGACAATATCTCTATTTTGTTCTTTTTTAAGCTATCTAACCAAATATTTTTGCAAACTGTGAAGAGCCAATATTTAACTTCAATATTTTTACCCTTTTCTACTGTAAGCAAAGCTTTATAAAAGGTATCACTTACAAGTTCTTGTGCTTTATAATGATCTTTACATAAAGCAAATGCATAAAGATATAATTCTTTTGAATACGAACTATATAATTGTTCAAGCAATAATCCTTTCATAATCAAATCTCCTTCACTATAAAAACGATTTAAATATAAATATGTTACATTTATTTTATATAATTAATATAAAATCGGTGCAAACTATTAAACTTATGTTTTATACCTCCTTAAAGTAATTTGAATATACAGAGTCACTAAGACCATTACCAATCACAACTGCTGCAATTAGTATAAAAAATAAAACCATTTCCTTGCGAATCTTATTATTTTTCATTTTCCCTCTCCAAGATAAGTTTAGTTAAAACCCTAATGATTAAATAATATAGTATTAAATAATTTATATCAACAAATCATTCTACCCTTTTTTGTTTTTCTTGATTTAAGCATAAAATTTTATTATACTTGTAGAATAAATAAAAAATGAATATTTGAAGCTTAAAAATTTAAAAAAGAGGCTATTATGAGAAATATAAAAATGTTAATTGAGTATGACGGTAGCAAATATAAGGGATGGCAGAAGCTAACTGGAGAAGATCTTACAATTCAAGGAAAACTAGAAAATGTATTGTCCATAATGACAGATGAAGAAATATCTGTAATAGGCTGTGGTAGAACTGATGCTGGTGTTCACGCTTTGAATTATACCGCTAACTTTCATACAAACAGTAATTTATCAACTGAAAAAATGTCAGAATATTTATACAAATTTTTACCTGAGGACATACAAGTAAAATCTATAAAGGATTGCAGTGAAAGATTTCATGCTAGATACAATGCGCTATCTAAAACATACTTATATATAATAAATAACAATGATAAACGTAATATATTTAGTAGAAAGTATGAATATAATGTAACGGAAGCCTTAGATATTAGTAAAATGATAGAAGCGTCTGAATTTTTAATTGGAACACATGATTTTCAAAGCTTTACCACATTAAAAAGCAAGAAAAAATCTACTGTTAAAACTATTTATTCAATTGACATAACTAAGGAAAATAACATTGTAGATATTAAAATTAAAGGTAATTCATTTTTGTGGAACATGGTTAGAATAATTTGCGGAACTATTATCGAGGTTGGCAAGGGAAATATCAACCCTAATGACATAGAAAAAATTCTTAATCAGCAAAAAAGGCAAGAAGCTGGACCTAATGCACCAGCACATGCACTATTTTTAAAAGAAGTTGAATACTAATAGTGTGAAAAAACTTCACGCTTTAAAAATAATAAATTAAAATTGAGGTGCTAAATGAAGGTATTATTAATCAATGGAAGTCCAAACAAAAATGGCTGTACTTATACTGCACTATCAGAAATAGAAAAAGAACTAAACAAGGAAAATATAGAGACTGAAATCTTTCAAATTGGCAATAAGCCTATAAGAGGGTGTACAGCTTGCGGAAAATGCAGTGGCAATAGATGTATATTTAATGATGATATAGTAAACAAGGCTCTTGAAAAATGTGAGAATATTGATGGATTTATAGTTGGTTCACCTGTTTACTATGCGTCTGCAAATGGAGCTGTCGTTTCACTGCTAGATAGAATGTTTTATGCCGGAGGAAGTTTACTTAAATACAAACCAGCAGCAGCAATCGCCTCTGCTAGAAGAGCTGGAACAACAGCGACATTAGATGTATTAAATAAGTATTTTACAATTTCTTGTATGCCTATAGTATCTTCTCAATACTGGAATATGGTACATGGTAACAATCCAGATGAGGTTAATCAAGATTTAGAAGGTCTTCAAATTATGAGAACTTTAGGAAAAAATATGGCGTGGCTTCTAAAATGTATCGAAGCCGGAAAAGAAAACGGAATAAACATTCCTGAACAAGAACAAAAACAACGTACTAATTTTATACGATAAATAAGAATTTAGTTGAGTAATTTTTAATAAAGTATGCTGTTAAAAATCTTAGCAGGCAGTAAGTTGCCTCGATATACTGTGATATGAAGCAAAGTATAGGAGTTTTTTATTTTATTCGCTTTACTTTGCTTCACAGTACAGTTTAACGGAGCAGTTAACTTGTCTGCTAACCTCTAATGTAACAATATTTTTTGCTTTCAGCAGTTACTCTATTAAATTTTTATTTAGCTTTTCTCATTTCTGAATATCCCATCCATACAACCCATACATATGCTACTGTTTTTGGTATCATAAGTACTCCTACAATTGGATAAACATCAGCCCACAATACTACTGGTACATAAAAGGCAAAGCTTAAAGTAATTGCTAACCACATAAATTTAAATGACTTGTCATTACGCTCTCTAGCTTGAATGAAGAATATAACTATTATCATGATTCCAAGCAATGCAAATGGTATATTTCTATATATAGCCCATGATAATGGAGCACTAGCACTTAACCATTCATTTTGTGGGAATAAGCATAATATTATTCTTATAGTCGCTAATAAATATACACTTACAGTAATTGATTTATAATTCTTAACATTATATCTCATAAGATAAATATGATAAAGAATTACGTAAAAAATCGTCATAGTGATTGATGTAATAAATTTTCCTACTCCTAGAGCAACAACATGATTTTCAAGTCCTGTTGTGCATAAAGCATACGCCCTTGGAACTAAGTGAAACGCATCACCACAACCTAATACAACTGCCATAATTCCAAACAAAAGATATTGCTTATTTCCTTTAGATTTTTTTATCATTGTTATACCTATTGCTGTGACAGAAAATAGGTACACAATATCAAATAATGTTTCCATAATTGCTTGCATAAATATCCCTCCTGAACATTGTTCATTTTAATTTATAAAATATCCGCTATATGAAATAGCGGCTATTATAAATAATTTGATATTGCTAATATAATATTTTATTAATTACTTCCTTTAAATATTCGCAATTTGTTTTCCCGTTAATTAGCATAAAAAACATATTATCAAAAATAAATTTTGAAAATTCATCCTTTGTGAATTTTTCAGTCCATACATTGTCTTTAATACTTGTATCAATATCTATCGCATCTCGTATACAGCTATGAACCAAAGCTAAATACTGCTGTTCAATTTGCTTCCCTATATATTTGTCAGAACTTTTCATAAGAGTCAACTGACCTGTATAAACACCTCTAAATTTGTTTAAATGCTTAGAGAAAGAATTATATAGTTCTTCAATAAAATTTACAAATGAAGTATTATCGTGCAAATTAAATTCTTCAGGCTTAAAAATAGTTTTCCAAAAATCCTCTACTAATGAAAAAATCAAATCAGCTTTTGAAGGAAAATAATTATATACTGAACCGGTTGCGATTCCAGATTTTTGAGCCAAATATCTGATATTTAATTTATCTATACCATTTTCAACAATTATCTCTTTAGCATACTTCAATAATTCATCCCTAGATGTTACCATTTTATTCATAGCATAATCTCCTCAACTTGAACAATGTTCATTATAATACTATAAATATGTTTTGTCAAATAAAATTTCTTTGTTTACTTTATATTTATTTAGCTGTTTTAGGTTTTTTGTTAGCTAAAGTTAATAATATACCTAAGGCTATTGACAATAATGCTGCAACTACAAGTCTATACTCTCCTGGTAGTAAAAATACTATCGTGTGTGCCGGTATCCAGAAAAACGGAACTGTTTTAAACACTACAAATGTTATAAATCCATGCCAATCAACTGCTTTTACCGCATCATTAATTGATACCTTTTTACCTTTGTTCTCATACTTTAAATCAATAAATTTATCTGTAATCTTATGTGTACCCATCATAATAGGTCCAAAGGTTAAGTTCATAATTGCACTTATATAAAAAGCAGTTAAAATCTTGTTTCCTTGTCCAAATATTAATCCCTTATCAAGCACTGCAATAACTCCATATTCAAACAATTTAAAGGCTAGAGCTATACCCATTCCAAGAATACCCCATATTATAACTCTAAATATAAACCCTGACGAGAGCTTCCAATCTCCCTTTGTCATCCTAATAACAAGCAATTCTCCCATTGGAGCAAGTAATCCAAATTTTACAAACCCTGATATGTAAAGATAATTGCCAGCAAATTCTACAAAACTTTCTCTTGTTATACAAAAAACTATTGCAATAACACCTAATGGCCATAATAAGTCAAACTTTTTCAAAATATTCCTCCCATGTCTCAAATGAACCTTGAGACATTATTATAAGTTTATCGTTTTCATTTAATACTAAATAATAGTACCACAATTATACATCCAACTCAATATAAAACTTGTAAATTCAAATAAAAAATTATATACTGTTATATGAAAAACAAAGAAAGATGAGGGTATTTGAAAATGAAAATGTCTAAGCTAAATAAGTTAAATTTGAGCCTTTCAAAACTTGGCTTTGGGGCTATGAGATTACCGCATAAAAATGGAGAAATAGATCAAGAGCAGGTTAATAATATGGTTAAATATGCTTTTGATAATGGTATAAACTATTTTGATACTGCGTTTGTATATAACGACGGTGGAAGTGAAATAGCCCTTGGAATTGCTCTTAAACAATTAAAAAGAGAGGATTTTTTCCTAGCTGATAAGCTTCCATTTTGGAAAGCTGATTCTAAGGAATATTTAGATAATACCTTTAATACAACCCTAAATAGACTTCAAACAGATTATATTGACTTTTACTTAATGCACGCTCTTGATAGAGAGGTTTATGAAAATATGATGAAATATGATGCAATAAATTGGGCTATACAAAAGAAAAAAGAAGGTAAGATTAAATATTTAGGTTTTTCAATTCACGACGACTATGATTTCCTACTAGAAGTATTAAAACAATATGATTGGGATTTCGCTCAAATACAATTTAATTATATTGATTTAGAAGATAATCCTGGCGAGAAGGGCTACTTAGAATTATCTAAACGCAATATTCCTATAATAATTATGGAGCCTTTAAAGGGTGGATTACTGTCAGATATACCTGATAATATTGCAGCTCCTTTTAGAACACTTGGTGGCTCAAATGTAAGCTATGCATTTAGATGGCTTGCAGAAAAGGAAGGTATTGTTACTATACTTTCCGGCATGAGCAACATGCAGCAGCTTGAAGAAAACATAAAGGTATTTGAAGATATTAAGCCTTTATCAGAGGATGAGCACAAGGCAATACTTAAGGTTGAAGAAAACATAAAAACGCTACAAAAGGTAAAATGTACAGGATGTAGATACTGTATGCCATGTCCATTTGGTGTGGAAATACCAGATATATTCAAAGCTTGGAACACTAAGGCAATGCACAATAGCAGCTCCAACTGGATTTCTGGTACATTTATTGACTATAAATCAGCAGGAAAGTGTGTAGCATGCGGTAAATGTATGACTCACTGTCCACAACATATTCAAATACCAGAAATGCTTCAAAAGGTACTATCAGAGAAAATTAAAAAATAATTTTTAATATACTATTTCTTTAAACTTACAATTGAAAAACATTCTAAAATTCGATTTTTAAATATTTAGAGTGTTTTTTTCATTACTTAAATTTCTAAATTATAATATGTATATTATATAGTTAAAAATACAGCCTATACGAAATAATAGGTAATAAAAACTTATAATATATAAATAGAAATAGAACAAAAGTAATTATTGCAGCTGCAACATTAACTCCTGTATTTTTTGCTATAAATATTTCTTTACTTGTACATTCAAGATATTTTACAGAAACTTATGTTATATACTTACTATACTTATTTAAAATAATAAATTTTTTATTCCTATAAAAAAGCTATTGCAAAATCAAAATTAATCTTAGTTTTGCAATAGCTTTTTTAATATTATTTTATCTTTATATCTTTATATTAAAACAATTTGACAGAAAAACATTTGTTTTTAATATATGCATAATTATCCACATAAATCACAGGTATAACAATTATTACAATTCGTTACATAACTGTCATTTTTACATATTTTTATCCGTCCACATACGTTCTGTATAGGTAGTTGTTTCATAAGTTCCGCAATAAGGGCATTTATAAAATGAATTAACATCTCTTATAAATAAATACATGTATCCATTTGGAGTTTGTCTAGTGTCAATAGGTCCTTCCCATGCACCACGACTTACTTTATACGGACTCATAGTTGTACCACAATTATCACATAGTTCAGGTCTTCCTCCACTCACTATAGCTGCTATTGCTGACTTTGGCAGTATTTCACTTCCACATATCCAGTCAAATTCCTTATAGGATGAACTTAAGTTTCTACCACAAAGAGAACATTCATAATAGTCTGTTACCTCTCTGTAACATTTGAAATCATAACCTCCATGACCATGTACACAATTTCTTTGGCTTAATGGAGCACTCCAATCACCTACTGATGTTCCCATGTATACATTAGTCCCTCCACAAGAGCAAGTAAGAGGCACATCAGGCTTAACAGGTAAAGCATACACCATAATAGAAACAGTAAACAGTAAAACCATAACAAAACATAAAACCTTCTTCATTTTTCTTCCTCCTAATCTAATATTTTATTACTTATATACAGCTTATAATTATAAAATATTGTTGTAAATAGGATATTTTGTATATTTATGTCATTTTTTATGTCTTTAGGTATAATAATAGCCGTAAGCTAATTTTGCTTACGGCTGAATTTTATAACTATTTTATTTTCTTTCACAAAGCTCTAATAATACACCCATTGATGATTTTGGATGACAGAAAGCTATTTTAGCTCCACCTGCTCCGTATCTTGGAGTTTCGTCTATCATCTTCATTCCTTTAGCCTTCATTTCAGCTATGGCTTCTTCAATGTTATCTACTCTTAATGCAACGTGTTGGATTCCACCATTTCCATTGTTTTTCTCAATGAATTTTGCTATTGGTCCGTCTAATTCTGTTGATTCTAATAGTTCTAATTCGCTGTCTCCACATGGTAAAAAAGCAACCTTAACTTTTTGCTCCTCTACGACTTCTGTTCCTGTAGCTTTTAATCCTAAAACTCCTTCATAGAAGTTTAATGCTTCCTCTAAGTTTTTTACAGCTATACCTACATGGTCTATTCTTGTTAAATTCATATAATTATCCTCCTTTTAATTTTGGATGATACTAAGGAATTCATCCATAACATCATAAATATCTTTTTCTTTATCCAATATTTGATTAACTTTTCCGTCTAATTTATTTTCGCTATCAGTATGCTTGATTACTATTCTTCTAAGCTCGGATTCTATCATTTCAACAACTTCAATTTTAGTATTGTTATGCCTTCTTTGTTTTAGCTTACCAGTTTCTATTAAATAATCAGTGTGCTTTTTGATTTCGTCTATTAGCTCTGTAACTCCTTCATTTTTGTTTGCAGTTACCATAATTACTGGTGGACGTCTTTCCATGTTTTGATTTAAATCAAGCATCATATTAATTTCAGTTGCTGTACGTTGTGATCCAAACAAGTCACTTTTGTTAACTACAAATATATCACCTATCTCCATAACTCCAGCCTTTATTGACTGTATATCATCCCCAAGTCCTGGAACCATAACCATTAGTATTGTATCTGCAGTTTTAATTATATCAACCTCAGATTGACCCACCCCAACTGTTTCTATGAATATATAGTCGACTCCATATGCATCTAAAACCTTCACTGCATCCTTTGTAGACTTTGATAATCCACCAAGATAACCTCTAGTACCCATACTTCTAATAAATACATTAGGGTCAAGGGCTAAATCTTGCATACGAATTCTATCTCCAAGTATTGAACCTCCTGAATATGGACTTGTTGGATCTATAGCAATTATTCCAACCTTATTCCCTTCAGCTAAAAGTTGTTTAGCTAACTTATCTGTTAATGTACTTTTACCTGCTCCCGGAGGTCCAGTTATTCCAATAATATGAGCCTTGCCAGTGTGTTTATGTATTGCTTTTAGTATGTTTCTTGCTTCTTGCTCATCATTTTCCACCAAAGTGATGACTCTAGCGCAGGAACGCTTATCTCCAGCAAGCATTTTTTCAATTAATTCCATTTTATCCTCCTATTATGCTATAGTCTCGACTACAAATGTATAGGCTTTGCATATACATTGGAGACATTGTAGTGGCATCATAGAATATAAGTGTGAAATACATTTCACGCTATCACCTCCACGGTGCATTTTCATTAGAAACTAAAAGGAGAAATGGATAAAACTTTACCATTTTCCCCTTTAATTATCTATTTTCTTTTAATATTATTTTTTATAAAGTCTATTGTTGTAGTAGTTGCTGTACCTGGCGTAAACACTTCATCTACCCCAGCAGCTTTTAATCCTGGTATATCTTCATCTGGTATAACGCCACCACCAACAATCAATACATCATCAGCACCTTGAGCTTTTAATAATTCAACTATCTTTGGTAGTAAGTGATTATGTGCTCCTGATAATATACTCATTCCAACAACATCAACGTCTTCTTGTATTGCTGCTGCAACGATTTGTTCTGGTGTTTGTCTTAATCCTGTATATATAACTTCCATTCCAGCGTCTCTTAAGGCTCTAGCTATTAATTTAGCTCCCCTATCATGTCCATCAAGACCCGGTTTAGCTATTAAAACTCTAATTGGTCTACTCATTTTTTATCCTCCAACTTATCAAATATTTTAAAGTAAAACTGCTTGCTCGTATTCGCCAAATACTTCTCTCATAACGCCACAAATTTCTCCAAGTGTTGCATATTCTTTAACCGCTGCTAAGATAAATGGCATTACATTCTCAGTTCCTTGACATGCTTTTCTTAAAGCCTCTAATGAAGCTTTAACAGCTTCGTTATTTCTAGAAGCTTTAACGTCAGCAATTTTTTTCTTCTGCATTTCTCCAACGATTGGATCAACTCTTAATAATCCTTTTGGTGCTTCCTCTTCTACTTGGAATTTGTTAACACCAACAACGATTCTATCAAGTGATTCAATTTCCATTTGGTATTTGTAAGCTGAGTCTGTTATTTCTTTTTGTATAAATCCTAAATCTATTGCTCTAGGTGCTCCGCCTAATTCATCAATTTTTCTGATGTATTCCATAGCCTCATCTTCGATTTGTTTTGTCTTAGCTTCGATGTAGTATGATCCAGCTAATGGGTCAACTGTATTTGTAACACCTGATTCATAAGCAACTATTTGTTGTGTTCTAAGTGCTATTTGAACTGATTCAGTTGTTGGTAAAGCTAAAGCCTCGTCTCTTGAGTTTGTGTGTAGAGACTGAGTTCCACCTAAAACTGCTGCTAATGTTTGTATAGCAACTCTAACTATGTTATTATCTGGTTGTTGAGCTGTTAATGTACATCCACCAGTTTGAGTATGGAATTTAAGCATCATAGATTTTTCTTTCTTAGCGCCAAATCTTTCTTTCATGATTTTAGCCCATAATCTTCTTGCTGCTCTGTATTTAGATACTTCTTCTAATAAGTCATTGTGAGCGTTGAAGAAGAATGATAATCTTGGTGCAAATGTGTCAACATCAAGACCAGCCTTTATAGCTGCATCAACATATGCGATACCATCAGCTAATGTAAAACCAACCTCTTGAGCTGCTGTTGAGCCAGCTTCTCTAATGTGGTATCCTGATATACTGATTGTGTTCCATTGTGGAACTTCTTTTGAACAATATTCAAATATATTAGTTATTAATCTCATTGATGGTTCTGTTGGGAATATATATGTTCCTCTTGCTATATATTCCTTTAATATATCATTTTGGATTGTTCCTCTTAATTTATCTGCAGAAACACCTTGTTTCTCAGCAACTGCAATATACATAGCTAATAATACTGATGCAGGTGCATTTATAGTCATTGATGTACTAACCTTGTCAAGTGGAATACCATCAAATAATATTTCCATGTCCTTTAATGAGTCAATAGCAACCCCAACCTTACCTACTTCACCTTCAGCTAATGAATGGTCTGAGTCATAACCAATTTGTGTTGGTAAGTCAAATGCTACTGATAATCCAGTTGAACCTTGTTCAACCAAGAATTTATATCTTTGATTTGATTCTTCAGCAGTTGCAAAACCTGCATACATTCTCATTGTCCATGGCTTTCCTCTGTACATTGTAGTCTGATATCCTCTTGTAAATGGATATTGTCCTGGATAGCCTATTTCTGAGTCGTAATCAATATTTTCAACATCTTCTGGAGTATATAATCTATTAATCACATCTCCTGAGCCAGTTCTGAAAGTTTCTCTACTCTCAGGCGCTTTTGCTAATGATTTGCCAAGAACATTTTGTTCCCAAGCAGCTTTCTTTTCTTTGTCAAACATCAATTGGTACCTCCCTATTTTATACTTTTTGTGATTGACGTTTTATAATATATTATCAAATAATTATATTTAGTATAATTACAAAAGTAATCATGCTTAGTATAATTACTCTTGTACACTAACTTATTCTTCACGAATAATATAATCTATTTTCAATAATTTTGCAAGATTTTTTGCAAAAATGACTTGTTTTTTTTACTACTTGCATTAAAACTTGTAATTTATAGCTAATAACATTGTTAAAAAAATAATTTTCGCACATTTTCAAGGTATATATATTTTTCATAAAAATAGCGAATATTAAATATTCGCATAATTTATATTATTTTTTTCACCATTTATTTACAGTTTATGTCAGTTTTTCATGCTTTGTTAGTTTATATTATCTAGCTTCTCTTCTAAATGAGATACAAAATTATTAAATAACTCATCAAAATGCTTTCTATCAGGCATAAAACTGCTTGTGAAACTATAAAACTCTTCTTCTATTTCAGTCATAATATCTGTTATAAATTTTGTACCTAATTCAGTTAATACTATATTTTTTCTTCTACGATCTGTAGGATGACTCTGTCTTATTATGTAACCGTCTTTTTCCAATGAATCTATTGCATAAGTCATAGTTTGTCGCGGTAAATATAGATGGTCAGCTATTTGGGAAGCTTCACATCCACTTTTATTAGCATAAATTTCTATCAAAATTAAAATATTTAAAATATTAACATTTTTCCCGCTAGCCCAACGGCAACATAAATTGTACAACCTTGCTAATTGCAAAGCCTGTTCTACAAATCCGTGTGTTTCTAAATTTTTCTTCATATATTTTTTCCTCAACTATTGATTTTTTTAAAAAATTAATATAATAATTAAGTATTAATTAAGATAATATTAATTCGGATGATATATAATAATATAAGTAATTTTAAACAAAATTACTAAAGTTGTCAATAATGAGGTGCTTTAATGAGAGAATTTGTCAGTTTTCAAAATGTATGTAAATATTATAAGATGGGTGAACAAAAAATATCGGCTACTGATCACATAAGCTTTGATATTAAAAAAGGTGAATTTTGTGTAATTGTTGGGCCTAGCGGTGCAGGTAAAACTACATTATTAAACATGCTAGGTGGTATGGATACATGTGATGAAGGAAGTATTATGCTGGATGGTAAAGAAATTAGCAATTATAACAACAAGCAGCTTACTGAATATAGAAGGTATGATGTGGGGTTTGTATTTCAGTTTTACAATTTAATTCAGAATTTAACTGCCCTTGAAAATGTAGAGCTTGCCAGTGAAATATGTAAAGAGCCTTTAGATCCAAGAGAAACTTTAGAGCATGTAGGTTTGAAAGACAGGATGTTTAATTTTCCTGCCCAGCTTTCTGGTGGAGAGCAGCAGCGTGTATCTATAGCAAGAGCTCTTGCTAAAAATCCCAAAATACTTTTATGTGATGAACCTACGGGAGCACTTGACTACAATACAGGAAAAGCTGTATTAAAGCTTTTACAAGATACTTGCAGAAATACAAGCAGAACTGTTATAGTCATAACTCACAATCAAGCTATTACTGCTATGGCGGATAGAATAATTAAAATAAAAAATGGAAAAATTGAATCCTGTGAAATAAATAAAAACCCAATCCCTGTAGAAAGGATTGAATGGTAAAAAAGTGAACTACGTTCACTCTATGGAAGAATCGTTCCGATTCTTCATACTGATAGCCGTAAAGTGGCATAATGGAGGATAATTTTGAAAAAGACATTTAGAAAGAACATAAAAAGAGAAATAACAAAAAGCCTAAGTCGGTTTATGGCAATACTGGCTATTGTTGCTCTTGGTGTTGGTTTTTTAGCTGGACTTATGGCTACAACTCCTGATATGAGGTTTTCAGCAGACAAGTACTATGATGATACAAATACAATGGATATCAGGGTGATAAGTACACTAGGATTAACAAACAAGGATGTGGATGCTATTAAAAGTATTGATAGGATTTTAAACGTAATGCCTGCATACAGTGTAGATGCACTTTTAACTGGCACCAATCATGACTCAATAGTTGCAAAGATTCACAGTATACCTTTAGATAATCCTAGTTATCAAAATCAAGTCATACTAGTTGATGGTAGAATGCCGGAAAATCCCGGAGAATGTGTTGTAGAACATAAGAATCTGCTTGGCTCGCCTATAACAATTGGCGATAAACTTATGGTATCAGATGAAACTGTATCCAAAAAAGGACACAGTGCTAATATTGAGGATAAATTAAGTGTAAACCAGTTCGAGGTAGTGGGAGTTGTGCAAAGCGCTCAATATTTTAACAAAAAAGAACAAGAGCTGATAGCAGGTGAAAAATTACTTAATGATAATATAAAGGAAGCTTATAAAAAATTTAACTTAGCAGAGCAAGAATTATCTGATTCTAAAATAAAGCTAGATGATGCGCAAAAAGAACTTGCCGCTGCAAAAATTGATTTAGAAGATGGAATTAAAAAGTACAATGACGGAAAAAAAGAAGCAGATGAAAAGCTTACAGATGCTGAAAAGAAGCTTAATGACGCGGAATATGAGATTAAAAAATTAGAACAGCCTGAATGGTACATTCTAGACAGACATTCAAATTTAGCATATGAAAGTTTTACATCAAATGCTCAAAAGGTAGAGGCGATAGCAAAGGTATTTCCAATTTTCTTTTTCCTTGTAGCTGCTTTGGTAGCATTAACGACTATGACTAGAATGGTAGAAGAAGAGCGAACACAAATAGGAACATTAAAGGCTCTTGGATACAGCAAGTCTACAATTGCATTTAAATACATGCTATATGCTGGATTAGCCAGTATTTTAGGCTCTATAATTGGGTTATTAGTTGGATTTAAGTTATTTCCTACAGTTATTTGGAATGCATATGAAATGATGTATACATTGCCTCCTTTAATAACACAGTTTAATATAAAATATGCTTTAATATCATCACTTACAGCTATACTTTGCACTTTAGGAGCAACATTTGCGGCATGCTATAGTTCACTTATGGAATGTCCTGCAAGACTTATGCTACCTCGTGCTCCAAAGGCTGGTAAACGCGTATTTTTAGAGTATATAACTCCAATTTGGAAAAGAATGAAATTTACTCACAAAGTTACGGCTCGTAACCTTATAAGGTACAAAAAAAGATTTTTTATGACTGTTATAGGAATCGCTGGCTGTACCGCACTTTTAGTAACAGGTTTTGGGTTAAGAGACAGTATTGGAGATATAATTTATAAGCAGTTTAATGAGATTTTTAAATATAACTTAGTAGTTAGTATAAAAAATGAAAATTCATTAGAAAAATCAGAAAATTTATATGATATAGTATCAAATAAGGATGTTGTATCAGCTTTTACTACTATACACCAAGAAAAGGCTAAAGCTACTGGTAATATAAATAAAAACAAAATAGAGACTACAATTACTTCTATTGAAGATGAAAGTGAATTAAAGGAGTTCATTACATTACAGGATAGAAAAACTAAAATGCCAGTTGAATTTAACGAAGATACAGTTGTTATGACTGAAAAGCTAGCTGAAAGATTAGAATTAGGTGTAGGTGATGAAATTACCCTAGAAATAAAAGATAATATAAAAGCTAATTTCACTATAGCTGGAATAACAGAAAATTATGTATCTGGATATGTATATATACCACACAAAATATATGAGGATGCCTATGGTAAAAAACCGGTCTTTAATATTTTGATTGGTAATGTACCAAATTCAGATGAGACCCACAGGGATGAACTTTCTACTGAATTATTAAAAGATAAAGAGGTAAACGCAGTTAATTTTACGGATGTAATTAAAAATCAGTTTAGCGATTTATTAAGTAAAATAGATTATATAGTTATTGTTTTAATTGTAAGTGCTGGACTTCTAGCATTTATAGTTTTATATAACCTAACCAATATAAATATTACAGAAAGACAAAAGGAAATAGCTACTATAAAAGTTTTAGGCTTCTATGAAAAGGAAGTTTCAGCCTATGTGTATAGAGAAACAATTATTTTGAGTTTAATTGGCACATTAATTGGTTTAGTATTTGGAATTTTCCTACACACCTTTGTTGTAAAAACAGCAGAGGTAGATGCTGCAATGTTTGGCAGAACAATTTACCCTCTAAGCTATGTATTCTCGGCACTTCTAACAATGTGCTTTAGTATGTTAGTAAATTTAGTAATGAATAAAAAGCTAAGAAAAATTGACATGGTTGAAAGTATGAAAGCAAATGAGTAGAATATAAACAAAAAAACAGAAGTGTATTAAGTTTACACTTCTGTTTTTATTTATTTACTTATCTTACTATACTCAATAGCTAACTGAGCTGCTACTCTTGCATTGTTTAGTACTAACTCTATGTTTGAAGCTAAGCTTACACCTTTTGTTATTTCTTTTAATTTTGATAATAAAAATGGTGTGGCTGCTTTACCTTTGATACCTTGTTTTTCTGCTTCCTTAACTGCTTCATTTATAGCACCATTTATAAAATCACTATCTAATGCAAATTCTTTAGGTATTGGGTTTGCTACAACCATTCCACCCATTAAGCCTAATTCTTGCTTAGTCTTAAATGCATCAGCTATTTCCTTAACTGTATCTAATCTATAATCAACCTTAAATCCACTTTCTCTTGTATAAAATCCTGGTAAATCTTCAGTTTGATATCCTACAACTGGAACTCCTTTTGTTTCTAGATACTCCATTGTCAAACCTAAGTCTAATATAGATTTTGCTCCTGAGCATACAACTGCCACATCAGTCATTGCAAGTTCTTCTAAGTCAGCTGATATATCCATAGTAGTTTCTGCACCTCTATGAACTCCACCTATTCCACCTGTTGCAAATACCTTTATTCCAGCCAATTTAGCTAAAATCATTGTTGTAGCAACAGTAGTAGCACCATCTAGCTTTTGAGAAACTAATACAGCTAAGTCTCTTCTACTTGCTTTTCTAACGTCATATCCTTTTTTACCTAGATAATGAATTTCTTCATCAGTTAATCCAACCTTTAATTTTCCACCAAGAATTGCCACTGTTGCTGGTATAGCGCCACTTTCTCTTATTACATTTTGAGTTCTAATTGCTGATTCAGAATTTTGTGGATATGGCATACCATGAGAGATTATTGTTGATTCTAATGCTACAACTGGCAAATTATTTTCTAGAGCATTTTTGATTTCATCTGATATAACTAAATATTTTTCTAAATTCATTTGATTACCTCACTGTTTAATTATTATTTATTATTTTTTCTATTTTTTCTAATGACATAGTTTTACTTATTGTTTCTATACTCGATATACATATTGAAGCTGCTGCACTAGCTATCTTAGCAGAATCTACAATATCATAGTTATTTAAATAACCATATACTATTCCTGCCATAAATGAATCTCCAGCCCCAGTTGTATTAACAACCTCACTCTTATAAGGTGGTAGCAGACCATTTTTTACACCATTGTTATAATATACTCCGTCTGCACCTAGCGAAATAAATACCTGCTCAACTCCTTTTTCAATAAAGTAATCAGATGCGGTCATTAAATCCTTTTCATTGTTTATTTTTATACCTGACAGCATTTCTGCTTCGTATTTATTAGGTTTTATGGTATGAAATTTTCCTATAATGTCCTTAATCTTCATTCCTCTTGATATAGATACTAAATCTACAAATATAGGAACTTTAATATTTGATAATAAATACTCTATTGTTTCTAATTCAAGACATGTATCTATTACTATTGCATTTGACTGCTCTAAGGAATCTTTTCTTGATTCTAATAAAGAAGGTGTAATGTTTTTATAAATCTCCATATCTGATATAGCAAGTTTCATATCCTTATCACTATCTGCAATATAAACATAAGTAGCAGTTGTAGCATTAGGAATGCTAACACTATTTCCTATCTTTATACCTAAATCTAAGCAGTTTTTCTTCAATAGTCCACCATATACATCATCTGCAAATATAGTTAATAGTTCTACATTAACGTCTAGTCTTCTAAGATTTTCAGCAATGTTTCTGCTTACTCCACCCATTGAAAAGGACACTCTGCCTGGATTTGAATCCTTATCAATTAGATTTGCAAATGGAATACCAGCAACATCTATATTGCATGCACCAATCATACTTACATATTGTTTATCTGCTATTATATATCCTTTACCTTTTATAAGACCTTTCTTCATTAGATTTGCAATGTGTACGGCTACAGAAGATCTTGTTATATTTAATTTAACTGCTAACTCATTTTGTGATATAAGTGGATTTTCTTGAATATACTTTAATATTTCACGTTCTCTATTGGTCATCAACCATCACCTCATATTGTAAGCGTTTGTTTATACTTGATAAACTTATGTTTATATAATAATATATATAAGAGATTTTTTCAAGTACTTTTTATAAAAAAATAACCATATCTATTAATTGGATTGATATGGTTATTATTATTATAATTTTTAATTATATTCTATTTTCTTCCGCCACCAAAGCCCCTATTACCTATGTTACATCATGAATACCATCATCTGATGCATTAATATTGATAATTCCATCCAAGAAAATAAAAAGATGACTTTATAAAATCATCTTTTTATTTTTATTATGTCATTGGAATTTTTGATTTGAATTACTTTTCTAAACCATAAGATTTTGGAAATACTTCTAATCCTAACATTCTTCCAAATTCCATGGCCCACTCACGAAAATACCATGCAACAGAAGTAATTATATTACCGTCCTTAACATATCCATCCGGTATTGGATTTTCAAATAACATTGGTACATCAATCATATTCTTCATATCTTCATAAGTAAAGCCTTCTTCAATAAACCATTCCTTATCAACACCAGCTAAAAACTTTTTATTATCAAGCATACCATTTTTTAATAACAACATCGGAGAGCTTGATATTGCGCCAATTTTTATATCAGGTCTATCAAATTTTTTTATGAAATCCATTGTTTCTTTATCGGTTATTATAGGTCCTAAATCCATATTTCCTGGTAATATCAGTGAATCATAATCGTCAATATTAAGATTATCAATTGTCAAATCACACACTACACTTAACCCTTCTTCACTCTTAATTGGCTCATTATTTTTCGCAAATACTGTAATTTTTTTTTCTGCTATTGCTAACATTTCTAATGCAACACTTATTTCAAAATTACAAAACTTAGGGTAAATTAAAACGGCTACTTTTTTCATACTCTTCTCCTTTTTATTTTTGTATTGTTTTATATAATTTACATTGTTGAGACAATGTATATCAGCTTAGTTGTATTAACTTAGTTGCTACATTTTCATTAAACATATAGTCATGCTCTACAAATATCATTGTTGGCTTATACTCTAGTATTAGCTTTTCTATCTGCATCCTCGAAATTATGTCTATATAGTTTAACGGCTCATCCCAAATATAAAGGTTTGCTTTTTGTGATAAGCTTTGTGCTATCAAAACTTTCTTTTTCTGCCCCGAACTTAACTCCGACAAATCCTTATCTATAGAATTTGGATTAAAATCAAGCTTTGCTAGTATTGCTCTAAATAAGCTTTCGTCTATAGCTTCACTTTCAACATAATTTTTAAAGCTACCTTTTAAGTGTGATGTGTCCTGTGATATATATGACATAGTTAACTTATTACCTATATTAACATTTCCAGTATAATCTATATCTTCTCCTAGTATAAGTTTATTAATGCTTGATTTACCGCATCCATTTTTACCTCTTAGGGCTACTCTATCTCCTTCATTTACAGTGAAGCTAATTCCGTCAAACAATTTATTTTCTCCGTAACTAATAGATAAATTATCAATATTAATATAATTATTCTTTAAATAGTTTTGTGGATGAATTTTAAGGTTATCTGCTCTTTCTATATTTTTCAATAGTTTTTTCTTATCATCAATTGCTTTTTCCTTACGCTTTTCAGTACATTTTGCCTTTTTCATCATTCTGGCAGCTTGAGCTCCTATAAAGCCTCTATTATTGACTTTATCTGCTACACCAGCACCTATTTTTGTGTTTTCTTGCAGTGTACTCCACTTTTGAGCTCTTTTGTAAGCTTCTTCAAGGTGCTTAATCTCTTTTTTTAACTTATCATTTTGTGCTATCTCATAATTATCCTGAATCTCCTTGTTGTAGTTCCAGCTTTTGAAATTACCCTTTTGTATCTCAATATCACTTCTATTTATTGAAATAATATGATCAACAATTTCATCTATAAAGTGTCTATCGTGGGATACTAATATAAATCCTTTTTTAGAATTTAAATACCTTGCTACATTTTCTCTGCCTTCTATGTCCAAATGATTTGTAGGCTCATCTATAAGTAAAAAATTGTTCTTCTTTAGAAATAATGCAGCTAACATTAGCTTAGTTCTTTCACCATTACTAAGAGTGTTAAAGCATCTGTCAAGTACGTCGATTTCAACGTCAAGTTTTCTTATTTCCTTTTCTATAAGCTCGTCAATTATATATCCGTCATGGCTCATATATAAGTCAAGTATTTTACCATACTCAACCATAGATGTTTCTGAATTTTCTTTTATATATAAGTCCATTTTTTCTTCCCATTCTGAAAATGGTGCAATAATATTTTTAATAACCTTTAATGTATTTTCCTCCATATTTACTTCAAATGGAAAATAGTCAAAACTAACAGCACTTGTTATTGTTCCGCTGTATTTAAATTTACCCTGCAATAAATTTAAAAATGTTGTCTTTCCTCTTCCGTTTCTGCCTATAAAACCAAGCTTCCAGTCAGTGTCTATTTCAAATGACACATTTTCAAATATATTTTCATAGTTTGTATCATAACTAAATGTTAAATTACTTACTTTTATCTGTGACATATACATTCCTCCCTAATCCTAATTTCTTATTACATTAAGCTTATACATTATATATTCCTTCTTGTTAAGAGGATTTATAACACTTCGTTTGCAAATCTTGCTTTCATCAAATACTGTATTTCTGTAACCACTAAACTTAGTTATAAATATTCCCTTTCCCTCAGTATAGGACGCAATTTTAATTTGATAATCCTTAGAATTTTCAACTGGTATAAGACCATTTAGTACATAATCATCACCAACTAAATTTGGACTGTCAAATTCAGCGCCCATCATTTTCAAATCAAACATTGATTTACTAATTGCATATTCGGGTACGCTTAACTCAAACTCGTTTATTGGCTCTAAAAGCATTGTTTTAGCATTATCTATAGCCTCCATTAAAACCATAGGAGTAAGATTTCTGAAATCCGATGGAGTACTTTCTACGCTATTGTATTGGCTATCAACAAGCGTTACTTCCATATCGGTAAGCTCCCATCCATATAATCCATATTTACATGTTTCAAAAACAGCCTCCTCAATAGCATTTTGAAAAGATTTAGGTAAAAATCCAGTTGTAACATTTGATTTATAATGTAGTCCTGCACCTCTTTCTAATGGCTCTACTTTAATTCCAACAGTAGCATGAAACATATTTAGCTTTTGACCCTCATACATCATGGCATTTCCTATTCCACATACTGTTTCCTTATAAATAGTTTGATTGTTTGAATATTGTATGTTTAAGCCATACTGTGCCTTTAAAACAGAATAAATTATCTCCTTTTGCACCTCACCAAATAAGTTAATATAAATATCTCCATTAGAGTCATCTGTCTCTAACTCTAAAAGCGGATCTTCGTCACTTAAATTAAGAAGTGCCATGTATAATTTATGATTATCTTCTCCATCAGCTAAAGAAATCTTAGTTTTTAAAGTGGGTCTTGCAAGTGAAACATGTCTTAATTTATCACTCTTTTTCCCAATGACAGTGCCTATTTTCATACATGAAATACCGTGTATTATTCCTATATCTCCACATGAAATTTTTTTGCCATCAAGTGAACGTCCATTCTCTAAACTACTTATTTTCTTTACCTTTTCAAGAGTTTCATCATTTATTCTTATAACGTCTCTTACATTTACTTCTCCTCCAAACATTCTTACATATGCCTTTTTCTCATTTGAAGCTGTTCTTTCAATTTTAAATACAACTCCTGATAATTCGTTACCGTTATTGTTGTTTATTGAAAAATAATTAAGAATTTTATTTAGCAGTAAATCTGTACCTATATTTAATCCGGCTGAACCTATAAATACAGGATAAATCAAACCTTCACTTGAATATAATGATACTTTTTTGATTATAAGCTCCTTATTTACATATTCCTTTACTAAATATTCATTTAAAATCTCTTCATCAAGCTCTGACAATACATCCAATAGCCTGTTGAACAATTCTGCGCTATCAAAGCTATCAATAACTTTCACATCCTTACTTGCTTCATTTACGCAAGTCTGCATCAAAACAGCTTTATCACTGAGCAGCTTGCGAATTTCTTTATATACTCTATTTGCATTAGCACCTATTCTATCAAGCTTGTTTATAAATATTATTGTTGGTATGTTAAGCTTTTTTAGTGTATTAAACAGTACCTTTGTTTGTGACTGAACACCCTCTACGGCTGAAACTACAAGCACAGCACCATCAAGCACACTTAGTGAGCGTTCAACCTCTGATATAAAATCTATATGTCCCGGTGTATCTAATATATTTATTTTTACATCTTTGTAATTAAAAGATATAGCTGAAGCCTTTATTGTTATACCTCTTGCCTTTTCAAGCTCCATAGTATCTGTTTGTGTATCACCGTTATCAACCTTTCCTATTTTATCTATCACATGACCGTGATATAAAAGATTTTCTGTAACTGTTGTTTTGCCTGCATCTACGTGGGCAACTATTCCCAGATTAATGGTATTAATCTTATTAATTGTTTTATTTGTATTCATCAATTCTCCATTATTAATATAAAATTTAACACAAAAATCCCTAAAACAAGAATAATCTCGTCTCAGGGATTTTTGCGTATAAAAAAAATATAAATTGATTTAAGGCATAAAAAAAGATTGTAGTAATACAATCTCACCGTTTAAGTAAATGACCCGTGTAATAAAGCATTTAATTAGACTATTTGTTTTAAAAGTCAATTTTTTTATAGTGCTGAGATTATTCTTTCAAAAGTATGCTTGCATCAAAAACAATGCAACTAAATTGCATTATGCTTTTTATTGAAAATATTGTTAATAATATTGAAAATATTGTTTACATTCATACTCTAACTATTTAATTTTGTTAGTTTAAAAGAATATTTTTCTCATCTCTATCAATCTCCTTTATTTCTTTAAAGGGTTAATATACATAGTCTCGCTACGCATAATATACTATTTTAGTATAATATGTAAATACTACTAAGTCAATACATATAATGTTACAAAATAAATACATTTTTACTTAGTAGTAACCTACACTCAATTATACTCTTTACAATTTAACAATTTTCGTCGCAATATTTTCATTAAACATATAATCATGTTCTACAAATATCATAGTTGGATTGTATTCAAGTATCAGCTTTTCTATCTGCATTCTTGAAATTATGTCTATATAGTTTAATGGCTCATCCCAAATAAATAGGTTTGCTTTTTGTGACAAGCTTTTTGCAATCAATACTTTTTTCTTTTGTCCTGCACTAAGCTCTGATAAGTCTTTATCGATAGAATTAGGATTAAAGTCTAGCTTTGCTAGTATAGCTCTAAATAAACTTTCATCTATTGATTCACTTTCAACATAATCTTTAAAGCTACCTCTCAAATGCGATGTATCCTGTGATATATAGGATATAGTTAGCTTGCTGCCTATATTAACGCTACCAATGTAGCTTATGTCTTCACCAAGTATAAGTTTTATAATACTTGATTTTCCACAGCCATTTTTACCTCTTAGTGCTATTCTATCACCTTCATTTACTGTAAAGCTAATTTCATCGAACAATTTATTATCACCATAGCTTATAGATAAATTATCAATAGTGATATAATTTGATTTAAGGTAAGCTTCTGTATGAATTTTTAGATTATCTGCTCTTTCAATATTTTTCAAAAGCTTTTTCTTATCATCAATTGCTTTTTCCTTGCGATGTTCAATATTTTTAGCCTTTCTCATCATTCTAGCTGCTTGTGCACCAATAGCACCTCTATCGCAAGGGCCATTTCCTATCTTAGTTTTCTCAACTAAATCGCTCCATCCTTTTGAACGTCTATATGAATCCTCTAAATATTTTATTTCTTTTTTAAGCTTATCATTTTGTGCTATTTCATAATTATCCTGAAGCTCTTTATTGTGGTTCCAACTCGTAAAATTACCCTTTTGTATCTCAATATTATTTTTATTTATTGAAATAATGTGATCAACAATCTTATCTACAAAGTGTCTATCATGGGATACTAATATAAATCCCTTTTTAGTATTTAAATACCTTTCAACACTTTCTCTTCCCTCCATATCTAAATGGTTTGTAGGCTCATCAATAAGCAAAAAATTGTTCTTTTTTAAAAACAATGCTGCTAGCATTAGCTTAGTTCTTTCACCGTTACTAAGTGTGCCATAGCTTCTTCTAAGCACATCAACTGGAACGTCAAGCTTTCTTATTTCCTTTTCTATGAGCTCATCAATTATATAGCCGTCGTAATTCATATATAAATCTAATATTTTTCCATACTCAATCATTGCGGCTTCTGTATTTTCTTTTATATATAAATCCATTTTTTCTTCCCATTCTGAGAAAGGTGCAATAGTGTTTTTGATTACATTTAGCGTATTTTCTTCCATACCTATGTCAAATGGAAAATAGTCAAAATTAACAGTAGTTGTAATTGACCCACTATATTTATAGTTACCTTGAAGTAAATTTAAAAAAGTTGTTTTACCTCTTCCATTTCTTCCTATAAATCCAAGCTTCCAGTCAGTGTCTATTTCAAAGGACACATTTTCAAATATATTTTCATAGTTTGTATCATAGCTAAACGTTAAATTACTCACTTTTATTTGTGACATATATTTATCCCTCCCTAAATTAAAAAATCCTTATATCAAGAATAATAATAATCTCGATATAAGGATTCAAATTTTAAAATATAATAATTAACATATAATAATATAATAAAAAGAGATTGCATTATTACAATCTCTAAAAATTCATATTAAAATTACAAAAATACTATGAGATTATTCTTTAAATGTATGCTGGCACTGAAATCAATACAATTAAATTGTATTATGTGTTACATACTTAAACTATTAAATTTTATTAGTTTAAAAGAATAATTTGCTCATTTCTTTTAGTCTCCATCTCATTCAAAAGGTCTATGTTACATCATCAGTATATTATGATTTATCTAGTAAGTCAATACATAATTTATTTTAAGAAAATTCTTTCTAATATGCCTATCAATTCTCTTATTGATTCTTTATTCAATGTATAGTTGACCTTATTGTTATTAGTTATAATATTTACTAAAGATAGATTATATAAATTTGACATGTGATGCGATACTGTAGCAGTTGTAAGATTAAGCATCTTAGCTATTTCAGCACCGTACATTTCTTTTTCCTTAATACTTTTTAATATGTCAAATTTGCTCTTATCTCCCATAGCCTTTAATATGGATATAGTTTTTTCATCACTTATAAAGTATTCTTTTTTTAATTCATTTATAGTTTTAACACAAACACCCATATTTATATGCAAGCTTTTATCCTCATATATATCATATGGCTTCATCATTAAATAGTTTGGTGCCATGATACTTGGTTTAATAACTATATCATTAGATATATCTATCTGAATTTCATATTTTGCAAAAAAATTATCTCCGTATTTTTCTATATCCAGCTTTGTAGTTTTTTCAAATTCATCAGCAATACACTGTAAATCATTAGCTTTTTCCTTTAACAATACAACAGTTTCATCAACATATCTCATAATTTCACTAAAATAATCGTTGATATTGCAGCACATTAAAACATACTTATATTTCATATCGTTGTCTACATCTAATTTATTTATATGGTTTATATAATCAACATAAGTAAAATTATCTATTTCTACATCATAATCAAATGCATAAAATAACAATTTAATAACACTTTCAAGCTTCTCATTTTCGTTTTGCTTAAAAATATTTTTTATATTAAATTCGTTAGTATCATAAATTAAAGGAAGCATTAATAATTCACATAAAGTTGGTATTTCAGGATTTTCAGCAGTAAAATAAAAGTCTAACTTATCCTTTGAAATTTTCACGCTATTGACAACATAATTGTATAGACCCGATATACCTTCTAGCATTTTTTCTAATTTTTCATATGGTATGTTATATTTTTGTACTAACGCTTCTTTTAAGTCTTCATAATAGCTGTTTTTATTGTTATAAGAGTTAAGTATACTAACTGCTTCTAAATAGTAATTTATATCATTTGAAATACTAATTTTCATAGTCTATTGCTCCTCATAGGTTCTTTAATACTTTTAATTTTATACATAACAGGTATACTACTATAGCTAGTAAACCAAATATACTATAAATCTGATTCACACTAAAAAAAGGGGCGATAGCTGCTATACCAAATGAAGCCAAAGGCATTGATGACGAAACAAAGGAATTAAATATTCCTCCTGCTCGGCCTATATAATCATCATCTACTGATGACATAAACAATACCGTTGTTATCATATTAAGAGTTGCAGCCAATAACCCCAGCAAGATTGAATTTATCCCATAAAACAAATACTTGGCTATATCTCCTGAAATATAACTCATACCTACTAAAGAAAAACAAAACAATCCCATAAAAATCCAGGACATATTAAAGATTTTTCTTCTGGACATGTATTTTGATATGCTAGGATAAATAACAGTACCCAAAAACATTCCTACCGTCATACATACACCTGCCACTGATATTGCTTGTGCACCAAGGTTTAAGCTTTCGCTAACATAAGCAGCTTGAAGTGTATTTGTAGGAAGTATAATTACATTGATTATACAACCAAATATACAAATTGTAAATAATATATCCTTAGTTTTAAAATATGCAAAGCCTTCCTTTAAATTTGAAAAATAATTTTTTACATTTAAGATTTCTTTTTTTTCCTTAACATCTTTAAACTTGATTGTTGACATAATAATTGAGCACAATATAAATGTAACAGAATCTACTATTATAGCACCACCTGTGCCTATAGCTCCAATCAAAAATCCAGCAACACCAAATCCAATTAGCTCTGCAAATCTTGATATAGTGGATTTAAGAGCTATACCATGAGGGTATTTAATCCTTATATGAATAACCCTCGCTTTGCCTTTCTACCATAACAATACCCCCATACCTCGTTAGATATATATCTAACATATATGCTAGATATATATCAATAGTCATTATTAGATTTTTATATAATATTTTTATTAGATATAAATCTTATATTATGAAATAAATAATGGCACATAGATTTAACATTGCGTTTTCTATATGCCAATACATTTTTATTGTAAGTGTTTATGTCCTACTAACTTATCTATAATGGAAACTAATTTTGCAATTTCAGGTTTTGATATTTGCTCATCAGCACCGAGCTGTTTTCCTTTTATTTTCATTTCATCGTTAATTAGTGATGAAAAAATTACTATTGGTATTGTTTTAAGCTTTTGATCTTCTCTTATAAGCTTAACCAGTCTATGTCCATCCATTTGAGGCATCTCTATATCGGTTATAATACAAGACACATGTTTTTCTACTTCATCATGTATCTTTAACTCACATAAAAAGTCCCATGCTTCTTTGCCATTATTTGTTTGTGTTACATTTACATAACCAGCTTTTTTAAGTGATTCTAATATAAGTTTTGATAAAAGCATTGAATCTTCAGCTATTAATATAGGATAACTTGATCGTCCTCTGTCTCCTAAATAATCTAAATCGCTTAACTTTATTCCACTATTAGGACTAATATCTGTTACTATTTTTTCAAAATCAAGAATGGTAATTAATCTATTTTCGTATTCGGCTATTCCTGTAGCAATACCTTCGTCACCACCATATATGGTGTTATCTGGCTTTGAAATTGCTTCCCATGAAATACGATCTATGCCAACTACAGTATTAACATGAAAGGCAACTCTCATATTATTAAAATCTGCAATTATAAATATATCTTTTTCTCTATTTTCTGACTCTGGCAAATTCAAATATTTAGGAAGATTTATAACAGTCATTAAAACATCTCTTGGTTTAAACACACCTTCTACAGCCGGGTGAGATTTTTGCATTGGTGTTATTGGGCAATATGTCATAATTTCTCTAACCTTAGCAACGTTAATTCCGAAAGTATTTCCAGCAATAGTAAATTCCATAATTCCAATTTCATTAGTGCCTGTTTCTAATATTATATTAGTTCTTAGTTCTTCCATTTACACCACTCCATTTCATCATTATTACTTTATAATATTTTACCACTATGTTTTACAAATTTCAACATTTTTAAAATATTATAGAAAATAATGATTTAATAGCATTAGTACAAACATATTATAGTTTTTCTATAAACTTGCGATTTTCAATGATAAATCTTTCGTGAGTTCCTTCACCAATCTTTTTATCCTCGTCAAATGCATCAATTTTAAATACTAATCTTTTTCTATCAATTTCAATAAGTTCAGCAACCGCCCAAACTTTTTTATTAACCTTTGTTGCTGCTATATGTTTAATATTTAAGCTTATTCCAACAGTAGAATAGCCTTCTTCTAAAGATGGCTGTACTACGTCTTTTGCTGCACATTCCATCATTGCGACCATCATTGGAGTAGAAAATACTTCAATTGTACCACTAGCTAATTTCTTTGCGGTATCATCCTCTGATACTGTCTTCTCAAATCTATTAGTCATTCCAATCTTTAAATTTTCCATCATTTCTTATTCCTCCTTAAAAAAAGAAAAGCTTTCGCTTTTCTTTAATATTTTTAGCTTTCCATAAGCTCCTCAAATTCTTTACCTGATATAGTTTCTTTTTCAAGCAGTGCTTCTGCAACACTATGCAGTTTTTCTATATTGCTACTTAATATGGAAGTTGCTTTTTTATATGCTTTATCTATTATGTCTTTTACTTCTTTGTCAATTTTAGCTGCAATTTCTTCACTATAGTTTTTAACCTTATTAAAGTCTCTTCCTATAAACACCTCATCATCACTTGAAGCATAGTTAACTGTTCCAAGTTCTTCACTCATACCATATACTGTAACCATGTCTCTTGCAATTGATGTAGCTCTTTCTATATCATTTGAAGCTCCGGTTGAGATATCATCTAAAATTAAACTTTCAGCAACTCTTCCACCTAACAATCTAATTATAGTTTCTACCATTTCTTTTTTAGATGAATAGTGTCTGTCTTCTTCAGGTAAGTACCAAGTAAATCCTCCTGCACCACCTCTTGGAATAATAGTTACTAGGTGAACAGGATCCAAATTTGATGATAATCTAGCAACTACTGCATGACCAGCTTCATGATAAGCAGTAATTTTTTTCTCCTTATCGCTAATAACTCTGCTTTTCTTCTCAGGACCCGCTATAACCTTAGTGATTGACTCTTCAATAGCATTCATTGATATTGTTTTTGATTCAAGTCTAGCGGATAAAAGTGCTGCCTCATTCATTAAATTTTCTATATCAGCAGGAGTAAATCCCGGTATTCTTCTTGCTATAACCTCTAAATCTACATCTTCCTCTAAAGGCTTCTTTCTTGAGTGAACTTTTAATATTTCCACTCTTGCTTTTAAATCTGGAACGCCAACTCTAACCTGTCTATCAAATCTTCCAGGTCTTAATAAAGCTGGGTCAAGAACATCCGGTCTATTTGTTGCCGCTATGATTATTATACCTTCGTTAGCACCAAAACCGTCCATCTCAACTAATAGCTGATTTAAGGTTTGCTCTCTTTCGTCGTTGCCTCCGCCAAGTCCAGCACCTCTTCTTCTACCTACAGCATCAATTTCATCTATAAATACTATACAAGGAGCGTTCTTTTTTGCTTGATCAAACAAATCTCTTACTCTTGATGCACCAACACCAACAAACATTTCAACGAAATCTGAACCGCTTATACTGAAGAATGGCACACCAGCTTCTCCAGCAACTGCTTTTGACAGATATGTTTTACCTGTACCAGGAGGTCCAACCATTAGAACTCCTTTAGGAATTCTTGCTCCTAGTTTTGTATATTTAATAGGATTTTTTAAGAATTCAACAATTTCCTTTAATTCCTCTTTTTCTTCATCTAATCCCGCAACATCAACAAATTTTACTATTTTGTCAGGATTATCTTCTTTATTTAATTTAGCACGGCTTTTTCCAAAGGACATAGCCTTTCCAGAACCACCGCCCTGTGATTGTTGCATAAATACAAACCAAAATATACCCATTATTACTATTATACCAATAGTAGGCAACATTTGTATAAAGAAGGATGTCTCAGGAACAGCTTCTCCCTCAACTTTTATCAAGCCCTTTTCAACTTTTTCAGAAATATAATTATCATAAAAATCTGATGTATAAAATATTATTGTAGGTATATATGCTTTAAATTCTGTATCATCTTTAAATGTACCTGTTACATTATTTTCAACAAATTTTACAGTCTTAATATTATTGCTCTCCAGCTCATTAACTAATTCAGAATAAGTTATTGCCTTTATCTTATCAGCTGGTTTAACTAATGTATTTACAATTAGTATTATAAATGCAAATATTAATACATATATAGCTACACTCTTTGCAAAACCTTTCAATGTCTTCCTCCTATAAATTTACATTTATTATTTATTACTGTATATCTCTTCCTTTAACACAAAAATAAATGGGACATTTCTATATTTCTCAGCGTAATCAAGTCCATATCCCACTACAAATTCATCAGGAACAACAAATCCAGTATAACCTATTTCAATAGATGTTTTTCTGTTATCTGGTTTATCTAATAAAGTACATACAGCAACAGAAGCTGGATTTCTTGATTTTAGATTATCAATTAAATATGATAAGGTTAATCCAGAATCAATAATATCCTCAACTATTAATATATCCTTTCCATTAATTTCTTCGTCTAAATCCTTAAGAATTCTAACAACTCCTGAAGATTTTGTTGCATTTCCATAACTAGAAACTGCCATAAAATCAATCTCTAAAGGTAAATCTATTCTCTTTATAAGATCAGTAACAAACATTACAGCACCTTTTAGGACACATACAACCAATAAATCTTTTCCTTTATAATCCTCAGTTATTTTAGTACCTAGTTCTTTTATTTTTAACTGTAATGTTTCTTCATCAATAAGTACCTTTTTAATACAATCTTCCATTTCCATCCTCCAAAACATTTATTGTCAATATTTTTTGTGTATTAGCAGTTACTCTGCATTCATTGCTAATTCTATAGTTTTCTAACCAGATTATTTTTTCATCATCTTCCAAAATAAGCAGTTTTGATCTATCCTCTAGTGGTATTTTATTATCAATAAATATATCTTTTATCTTTTTTTTACCACTCATTCCAAATGGAATCATAAAATCAGATTTTTTTCTATTTCTTACTTTAATTGTACCATTTATTTTATCATAATCAACAAAAAATTCATGTTCTTTTTTTATATAATTATGGGCATCCTCTATATTTAATATAATAGTTTTACCAATTTCTTTTATAAATATCTTATTGCCAATATTAATATTATATTCAAAATCTTTAATTTTTTCAATACTTTTTGTTACAATCATATTATTATAGCTTATACTTATTGTGATGTCATCTGTTAAATCTATACTTTTTCCAGTTCCTTTCTTATTTAATAGTGAAATCGCATAGTCTATATGTTTATTTTCTATATTAATTGTATTTCCTTTTACTTCTCTTATTGCTCGTCTAATAACTCGACCAATTTCATTTACATCTAAGCTTTTCAAATAATCTGCATCTAAAGTTAATGTACCCTCTATGTTTTTTCGCACTGATTTATCAAATAATATATTAATATATTTGTCAATTATCTGACTATCCTTTTCCATTATTTTAGACATTCTAAATAATGCGTTTTGAATATTTGGATTAAAATTTTCTTCTAAATATGGTATTAAATTTAGTCGGATTTTGTTTCTTCCGTATATTGGGAGTTCATTTGTGTAGTCTTTACAATACTCATATCCATTACTATTTAAATAACTTATTATATCTTTTTTCTCAATATTCAATATAGGTCGTATGATATTTCCACTTTGATAGCTCATAGCGGCTAAACCATCAATTCCTGTACCTCGTATAATTCTTTGAAGCACTGTTTCGCTTTGATCATTTAAATTATGTGCAACAGCTATTTTACCTTGACCAATTTCATTTAAATTTTCATTAAAGAAGTCATAACGCAATTTACGTCCTGCTTCTTCTTCAGTTAATTTAAGCTCACGGGCATATTCTGTGGCATTTTTTCTTTTTATAAATAATTTAACACCATATTGCTGGCATAGTCCTTTTACAAAACCTTCATCACTATCAGCATCTACACCTCTATACATATGGTTTATATGAGAAGCATATAGGTTAAAACTTAATGTATCCTTTAATATTCTCAAAATATGAAATAAAAATACAGAATCAGGACCTCCTGATAAAGCAATTAGAATATTATCATTTTCTTTTATTAAATTTTCTTTTAATATTGTATCTTTGATTTCCAAAATCATAATATAATAATCCTTCTCACAATTAAAAATGAAAGGTGTATAATTACCTTTCACTTTATTATATCACAGTCTCAAATTATGCATAGTCTCAGCATTACGCTGAGACATTGAGCTATTTTATAATATCAATAGTTTCAAACGATGTTTGAACCTATTAATATATTATATCACATTTTATGGTTTTATAATATCATTTTTTCACATAATTTAAACTTCTTTTAATATAGAGTGAAATATATTTCACTCTGTGAAGAGTGTTTTTTTACGCTTTTTAAACTATTTTTATAACTAATACCGTCATATCATCTATAATTTTATTACAACCTCTTATTGCATAGGTTAATAAAGTATTTGCTATGCTTTGCGGATCTTTATTTTTTATTAATTCTAAATATTTATCAAGTGATTTTTGTTCATCCTCATTAATGGAATCTACAATACCATCAGTCATCATAATAAAAATATCATTTGGCTTAATATCAAATCTATTGTAATAACATTCAAAGGAATCAAGTATACCAATTGGCAGACTGCTTGATTGGATTTTTATAACCTCATTATTACTAATTAAGTATGATTGTGCTGCACCTGCCTTATAAGTCCTTAGTTCATGAGTATCAAAGTCTATGACACTAAAATCCAGAGTAACATATCTATCTTCATCTAATTTTAATAGAAGAAGTGAATTTAATGTGCTAATCATCTGTTTTTCGTTAAAATTAGCATCTAGCAGCTTTGTTAAAAGACTTATGGCACTTTTGCTCTCATTAAATGCTCTGGCCCCTGTTCCCATACCATCACATAAAATTCCATAGAATTTATTATTAGAAGTTCCATAGGAATAATTATCACCTGATATTTGACTATTTTCTTTAGTTAACTTTGAATAATAAGCTTTAGCAGATATTTTTTGCAACATATTAAATCTTAATATATAATATTTATCAGTCGAAACTATTTTTTCTGTACATTTCATATTCAGACCTGTAATTTTTTTAATGGAGCTACTGATAATATCACATACATCTCTAAGATTTTTCTCACTAGACAATGTAATTATAACCCCTAAATTATTTTTTATCTCACTAACATCAAAGCTTTTTATAATTATTTCCTCTTCACTTACAATTTCTTCAATTCTGTTCTTTGCCGTTTTTGATTTAATATCAACATAGCTCATTTCAACTATTGTATCATTTATAATTTCAGAGGTTTCTTTTAGCTGAGAAAGTACAACTTCATTATTACTTACACTTTCTTTATTAACTTTTGTAGATTCATCTGTATTTTTAAGATACTTATACATTTCTTTTATTACATTTCTATAGTTAGAACATTGACTTTTCAAATAATCATCAGCAATATTTTTATTTTTTGTAATGTTATTTGCAGTTTTTATTAAAGAATAATAAGTTCGGTTATAGTTTTTTTGCCAGCATTTTTCATTGGACTCACATATTGTACACATTGAACTATTAACATTGCTAACCGCTGCCTCAATATTTTTTTCATCTGAATTCAGCTTAGGATCAGAATGCTCCTTATAGGCTAAGCTTAGTTCATTAATTGCACTTGATAATTTTGTAAGCTTAAAAATTGCCTCATTGGCTTTTTTCTCATAAAAATCTCCATCACTAATTAAATTATTAAGTTTATCATTAAAAGAAAAGCTAATAATTGTATATGTTATTATAGCTAAGCCTAATTCAGAAAGATTTTCTAAATATAAGCTTATGTTTTTAAAATAAATTAAAATAAGTGAAGAAACAATAATAAATAATATACCAGATAACGGCTTGTACTTGTTTTTAAGAAGGCCAGAGCTCATTCCTCCAAATCCTAAGGCTAACATATAATATGCACTTATATTTAGCTTTGTATAGTTAAAAAAACCAAAGGCTATTCCAAGAATCATACCTGCAAACGGACTTATATACGAAGAAACAAATATAATTGAGAAGAATATTAAAAACATTAATATATTAAAATCTAAGAGCTGTATCTCTCTAAATCCTAGTACGGAAATAAATATCAAAGCTAAAAGACATGCTGTTGAATCAACATTAAAGGTATTTCTTTTTACTGCTATTAATACCTCACGGATTATAAATGTTGAACTGATAATAAACATTGTTTCAAACAAATTAATTAAAATAATATTTAATTTAAAGCCGTTGTACATCATTATGACAGTATTTATTGTTAATAAAATTATTGAGAAGCCAAAAATGTCAAATAGCAATACACTTCTTTTTTTCTTTTTTATGTATAGATAATAAACATATATAAATACACATAATAATATATATTTTAGCTCTAATTTAACAGATATTATAGAAATAACTGTTACAATTAACGCTATAATTGAAGGACCTTTTACATAATAATATGCGCATAAAAAAGCTATGGAACAAGGAAAAAGCTCTCCAATTATGCTGCTCCTGGAAACAAATATACATATCAAATATAATACTATATCTTTAATATTTGCAGATATTATATCTTTTAGATTAAAATTTGTTTTATTTAATGTTTCTGCAGTTTTAACTTTTTTCATTCCTTTAGTATTTTCTAACATATATTCACACCCCTATGGCTCAGCGTAGCTGAGACTATGATACTATATGTTAAATAATAACTAATATAAATGTAATATACTGTCAAAACCTTGTTTTTACAAAAAAAGATTTTTTCTCATTATCAAAAAATGGCGAAATAACAATTTCGAACAAATTGATTAAGGTATAATAAGTGAACTACGTTCACTCTATAGGAAGAAACCTTTCCTATTAAATAAAAAAACTACATACTATATGTAGTTTTAATAAGCACTTTATTATTCATTATTTTCACTGCTGTCTTTAATGTTTATATTATCCTGCTCATACCCTATACCCATAATAAATTTGTTGTTCATTTTGTTTTTATCTATATATATTATTTCATTAGGTTTAACCATTTTATATTCATTACGCGCAACTCTCTCAACAACCTCTAATAACACCTGCTGATCGTCTATGCTTGCAACATCACTAGCTAGACTTTCCGCTTTTTTCTTAACAGTATCTCTTTGTGTTTCTTTTTGCGCAATTTGTTCATCAAGATTTCTTATCATTTGCTTTTGTGATGTTACAGTCATAAAAAAATACAACATAAATACAACAAAAACTAAGTTTATAAAATTTAGTTTTCTTTTCTTTTTGTGTGCTGCTTTTTTTATGTTCTTATCATCATTATTATCATTTCTTACTGGCAGCTCTACTATTTTTGAATTTTTGTGCATTTTTTTGTTGCTCCCTCATAAGTTTCTTAATTTTTTTCTTCTTAAGTCTCTGTTTTTTCTTAATTTCTATGTTTTGCTTATGTTTATATATATAAAATTTAATTTCTTTTTTCTTATTCTGAATTTTAGTGTCTATTTTTATTTTATATGGTATTAGGAAAAATTTCAACCTTTTTATAAAAAATTTAATAGGAAAAATTATGACACCATATATTTTTATAATTGCTTGTATAACAAAATTGATTAAAGTTATACATAAATTTAATATAGTATTACTAAAAATATAAAAATAAACTAAGGCTCCAATTAAAAAGCCAATTAAAATAAATAATCTTACATTTCCCCAGCTTATATTTATTATTATGTTAAGTCCAACATATAAGCTAATTATCCAATATACAATATCACCTAGCGCCGTACCTACTTTACCTAAGGGAATAAAATGACGTAATAATCTGTAAAAATCCCATAATAATCCTAAAAGCACTCCTCCAAGTACTGACGTTAAAAATATTATTTCTTGAGAATAAGGCACAGCACTCATCATTAATATCCTTTCATCATCTGAAAATTTTCTTTACTAACCCCGATTTATCCTTTTCAGCATTATTTTCTGTATATAATAAAGAATTTATATTTCCGTTAACGGTAAGTCTTCCTTCTTCAACATTTAATTTACTGATAGATATATTACTTCCTTTTATAGTTAGTCTCCCTTTATTAGTAGCTAATATAACATTTTCATTATTAAAGCTTTCAACCCTTTCTACACCTGTTATTCCTAATCTTTCTCTATTTTCGAGAGTTAAAGTTTGAATTATTTTCTCTTCCAATTTAACACCTCCTGAATATTAAATTATATGAGCCATGTTTACATAGTATGAATAATAATTAAAAATACGACAAAAACATAAAATTAAAAAGCTACGCATTTTTTATATCAATAAAATGCGTAGCATTATTTTATTTATTTTCGATTTACCATTTTCTCAATTAAGTTAAATCTGTAATATATTTCTTTTACTTATTATAATTAATTTTCAGTTTAAATTTATTATATACTTCAATTAAGTTTTCTTGTTTTAATTCTTTTGGATTTGTTTTAAATATCTTAAATATAGTTTGTAATGTTGGTCCTGCCAGAAAGCTAGCCATAATTGTACCTGCTCCAAATTTGCCACCAAGCATAATTCCCACAATTAAAACTGTTATTTCCATGAAGTTTCTTATAGTTCCAACTTTAAATCTAGTTCTTTGTGTCAATGCAAGCATGAGACCATCTCTTGGACCTGCTCCTAGCTCTTGACTCATGTAAAAAAACATACCAAGTGACAACACTACAACTCCGCTTATACACATTATTACCTTGCCAATAATCGTTTCAGGCGTTGACATTATATTTAAATTAATAAGCATATCAACGAAAAAACCAATAAAATACATATTTAATATTGTTGCAATTCCAGGAAAAATTTTAAAAAACATACATATAGTTATTATTATTAATCCAACTGTTTGAGAGGCTTGTCCTAATGTTATAGGTAGATGCAATGATAATCCTTGATGAAACACATTCCAAGGATTCATTCCGAGATCACAATACAAAAATAAGTTTTGACCAACAGCACAAATAAACAACCCAATCATTAACTTTACATAACGTAAAAATAAGCTACTTTTTTTCAAATTTAACATTCTAGTCTCTCTTCCTATATTTTATTATTCATATTCTAAATATTCTTTCACCCTTTTCAATTAATTGTAACATTTTAAAATGCATTGTCAATATAAACCACTTTTATTTTAATATTTCTTTAAATAAATTAAATGGATATATATCTTCAGGAACACTTTCAGTAATAATATCTACTTTAGTTTTCGGGTGTTTAAAAACATATTTATATGACCACAAAGCTATATTAGTAAATTCTTTTTTCTTTACAAATACCTTATTATATTTATTATCTCCCCAAATAGGCATCATATTATTTGATAACTGTAATCTAATTTGATGATGTCTTCCTGTATAAAGTTCAACTTTAACTAAGCTAAGCAAACCGTACTCTTTATCTTCTAAAGTTTCGATTGTATTATATTTTAATCTAGCAAGTTTAGCATTTTTATCATCAGAACTAGTTATCTTAGACATATTGATTGTAATTAATTTTTTCATATAATCTTCTAATATATCTTCATCTTTAATAGGTTTCCCACAAACAACAACCATGTATTCTTTTTTTATACTATTTGTTCTAATTTGTTCGGAAAGCTCTGAATTCGCAAATTTATTCTTCGCAAAAACAACTACCCCACCTACTGGTCTATCAATTCTATGTATAAGACCTAGATATGGCTCTTCATGGCTACTCTTTTCTCTCAAGTATTTTTTTACTTGTAACATTAAATCTTCATCGTTAGTTTTATCACTTTGAACTGGTATACTCTGAGGTTTTTTAACTGCTAAAACATATTTATCTTCAAACAATATATTTAAATCCATAATTACTCCTATCATTAATTAAAATACTAACTTAGTTTAACAGAAAATAAAATAAAAATAAATAAGAATTTAATTTACCGACTAAGGTCAGTTGTAAGCTTAGTAGACAAATAATTTCTTCGACTTACTTCTACTACCAATCTAAGGAAAGCAAAGCATATAAAAAACGTTTCTGATTCCGTGATTCGGTTTCCCTTGACTTTTGTTAAGGAGGGGAAAGCCTCATCAAGTCACATAAACGTTTTTTATACACTTCGCTATTCATAGCAACCGATAACCAAAGAAAAATAAAAGGATTTTTCTTTGATTATCTGCGTTATTGGTAGAATGGTCTATTAAGCTTGTTAGTCTACTGAGGGGCGTTAAAAGAGTACTAACACAGTAAAACGATAAGTGGTTTAGGTACAGAAGCTGTGTAAAAGTGTAATTTCTATTATACCTTCAATGTACTTAGGTTATCGCTCCGAAAAACATTTATTAGGCTTTTCCAGTAACTATGTATACGCAAAAGCTTAGTAGAAGAACACGCCAATACAAAAGAAAAAGAAAGAAAAATGCTTTTTTATTTTTCTTTCTTTTTCGGTGCTATGAAGGCAAGAAATATAATAAAAGTTTATGCGACTTCAACGAGATTTACCTTCCAAACATTAGGGGATAATCCCCTAATGTTTTTAAAAATCAAGGTAAATCTCGTTGCGGAGACAGAAAATTTTATTATATTTCTTGCTTACCTTGAATTCACAATAAAAGTTTGTCGAAGAAACAACACTCTACTAAGCTTTCACTTGCCAATACATTAGCTAAGTTAAATTCTTATTTACCAGAAGTATTTTTGTGATATAATAAATTTGTACTTTAGTATTTAATTAAAATTATATTTTTAAAAGGTACAGTTTGGAGGTTTATATGGATAAAAAATTACATTTTTCTATATCAATAAATAAAAACAGTAAAACCCCTTTATATATACAGCTGTATGACTATATAAAAAACGAAATAGTAAATAACAACTTTAAAGCAAACTATAAGCTACCTTCAATAAGAGAGGCAGCCTCACTGCTAAATATAAGTAAAACAACTATTGAAAACACATACAATCAGCTAATTGTAGAGGGATACATTGAAAACATTCCGAAAAAGGGATTTTTTATCAATGAAATTGGTAGCTACAAATATAGTAAAGAATTTACACCAACTCATAATTTTGAAAAAACAATAGCTGATGAATATGTCTACAAAAATAATGGAGTAGATTCAACTAGCTTTAATATTAATGTATGGAAAAAACTATATAATAAGACCATAACTGAAGAAGCAACTAATATTTATACAGGGGGCTCGGTTCAAGGAGAATACGAACTTCGTTATGAAATAGCTGAATTTGTTAACAATCTAAGAGGCGGAAAAACTTATCCTGAACAGGTTATAGTAGGTGCAGGAATTCAATATTTGTTAGGTATTTTAACAGGTATTTTAAAAAATGAGTATAATTGTGTATCTATAGAAACACCAGGTTATAAAAAAGCAGAATATATTTTTGAAGACTATATGTTTAAAATAAATCATATACCGGTAAATAAAGACTCTTTATCAATAGACAGCTTATATAATTCTAAATCAAAACTACTATATGTCAGTCCATCACATCAATATCCTTTAGGCGATGTAATGCCAATAAATAAAAGATTAGAGTTGTTGAACTGGGCTTATAGTGTTGATGGTCTAATAATAGAGGATGATTATGATGGAATTATAAGATATGATGGTATGCCCATACCTTGTTTACAAGGTATGGATAATAATGACTGTGTTATATATCTAGGATCATTTTCTAAAACTTTATTACCATCACTTAGAATTAGTTATATGATTATACCGAAAAAATTAATTGTCAGATATCAAAAAATCAAGTATAAATACACTCAATCAACATCTAAGATAGATCAAATTGTACTTTCTTTATTTATGAAAGAAGGTCATATAACTAAGCATCTAAGAAAAATAAGAAGAATTTATAAAAGGAAAAATATCCTTATAACAAATTATATTAATCAAAATTATAACGATAAAGTTACAATAGTAAATTCTGATTCAGGATTTCATTTAGTGCTTGAAGCTTATACAAATAAACTAGTAGAAGATATGCTTACTGAATGTAAAAAAAATAATATCCTAATTGAAATAATTAATCATACTTCAACTAAGATACTATTCTCGCTTAATTATAGCGGTATTAACAATGATAATTTATATAATTTTATTGATAAATTAATGCAATCAATTCTTTGATTGCTTTATTTTATTTTTGCTCCACAGTTTGTACAAAAAACCGTATCACCAGGCATATTACTACCACATTCACGACATTTAATGGATTCTAATTTAGGCTCTACATGTTTTGAAGAGTTACTTGATCCAACATTATCTAGACTATTATCTTCTTCTAAAGAGTCAATTTTAGTTCCACATTTATTGCAAAATAAAGAATCCAAGCTTACATGTGTTTTACAATTCGGACATAACTGCACACCTTGTAATAGCAATATTTGCTTTTCACATAATCCAATTATTCTATATGATTCGTCAACTACATTGCATAGTGGTACTAGTTTTTCATGAGAATCATTTTTATATAACTCATAGTATAATTTACCAATTTCAATTAAAGTATCTTTGATTTCCGAACTTTCTTGATTTATTTTTTCTTCCAGCTTTGCTACATCATTACTTTTCTTAATTTTTTTACTACCAATTTCAATTTTATTAATAGGTAAGCTTTTCTTATTAAAAAAACTCATTCTACTCTCCTTCTTATTTAAATATTATATTACCACTTTCCTTTACCAAATAAGTCTAAAAACTCTATTCCATTTTTATATATTTCTAATTTAATTTTATCTATTTCTTCCTCTGACATATTATCTATAAAAACTACATTATCTAAATTTACTTCCTCAGTTAAATTTGAATTTTGTTGCTGTACATATCCATTAAAGTCAAAATTAAATCTATATAATTCTGTTTTAACATTTAACTTCAAACTATCTATGTTTAGCTTCTCTAAATCTTTTTCAATTTGATATTTACCGTTTAAATTATAACCTACAGAAAGATTCTCAAATACACTATCAACAATAAAATCTATATTATTGCTATAATTATAATCTTTTACATTATAGTCTTCATTGAAAGATAATGTTATTTTATCATCTAATGATGTACTAAAAATTAAAGTATTTTGTTGTTTTATATTATCATCTACCTCTTTAGTTAATGACTTTATGCTAAAAATTATGTAGCTAGTATCATTTGATAATTTCATGTTTATATTATAGTCAAATGATTTTTCTCCATTTTCTAAATCTATATTAACTGATATACCAATACCATCAATGACAGTGTTAAATATTATATTATTTATAATTTTATCTTCATTAATGACTAGTTTTAATTCAACATCTTCCACTCTATTAAACTCAATAGCATTATCTATATTGGCAATAAATCTATCTATTTTCCCAGTAAGTGCAGATTCAGTTAAATGTAACGGTTTACCTTCAATGAAATATAAAGCATATGATGATAATTTTCTTATGTGCTCATCTTCTTTTGCATCATTCATGAAAGTTTTAAGAGATTCTAACATATATTTATTATCTAATGTAGTGTTATATACTCTTATATTTGATTCTTTATCCTTGCTATCAAGCTCATATTCACAATTCGTAAAAATATTTGTGACAAGATTCTTAGATTTATCATTTATAGCATTCATACATTCAGCATAAGTTGTTTCATATTCTGATAATAATTCAACTACTTCTGATAATTTTGTATAGTATTGAGAATTAACTATTGTATCATCATTATCATTAAGATTTATACCTAGAGTATCAGAATATAAATCTGGAATACTAACAGTAGCTACACTAGGAGATGAAAATATCTCTCCATACATTTCTTCTTTTTTGCTATTAGCAAATGTCAATTTTGTATTGAATAAATTTTTTTCAGTGTTGTACTTTTCATTTGTTTTAACTGATAAGCCTTTTAAGCTACTTAAAATATTTTCATTAATTAATCCACCTTGTGACTCTTTAATTTCCAAATACATTTCTCTTTCAGTTAATTTATTCTCTGAATTTTCTCTTAATAGTAAATTAGGTATTAAATCAGCTTTTTTACTATATTTACCAAATTCTTTAAACGTTTTGGATATAGAATTTTTAACAAAATTATTTGCAAATAAATCATCACCATAATTAATTAATATAAATGAACCAATACCTGCTATCACTACTAAAGCTATAACCATGATAGATATTAAAACTTTCATATTTAATTTTTTGTGCTTCTTTTTTTGTACTGTTTTTTTGTTTTTAACTTTAGGTCTAGGTTTTGGCTTGTTTTTCTTTTTCGGTTTTGAATTCATTTTAAATTTTGTATTGCTTTTCTCTTTTTTAGAAGACTTATTTTCATTTTCTTCTTCCAATTGATTGAAAATATCCTTATCAGTAGACTGTTCCTCACCTTTTTTTACAATATTACCTATAAAACTATTTAAGTTATTAACACTAGGGTTATTATTTGGTTTATTAACTTTGGTACCGCATTTACCACAAAACTTAGCACTATTATCTAATTTAGTGCCACATTTACCGCAAAACATTCAAAACCTCCAAGATTATTAAAATATATAAATATCTTATATATCTTTTAAATTTATCTTCACTTCTAAATTTAATAATAGTATTAAAACCATATTATTAATATTATAATATTTTTTTCCTTTTTTTTCAACAAAAAGTATTATATATAGACAAAAAATAAAAAAAGATATCTGGCGA
>DDAM01000070.1 GCA_002332905.1 Firmicutes bacterium UBA2058
CTTATGCTGTTTTATTGTCTAAGGTTCGATTCAAAACTTCTATTATTTTTTATGCCTGTTAGTTTTTTTAACGGGCTACTGTCTCTTGACAGCTTGATTATTCTATCACATCAGCTTTTCGATGTCAAGAAGTTTTTTTAATTTTTTTAACTTTATTTGATTTGTCTTTTAGTATTTTTAAAAGACTGTGTCTCTCGACAGCTTACTCAGTATATCATCAATACTATTGTTTGTCAACTACTTTTTCAATTTATTTTTATCAGCTTTTTTTATTTACAAAGTATCGTCAAACGACAGCTTTGTCATATTAACACAACAAATTACATTTGTCAACATTAAGTTACACAAAAAATTCTTCTCAACAAAATAAACCAGATATAGATTGATCTATATCTGGTTTATTTTGTTATAGAAGATTTTAATATGTTACTCTTAGCACTCGCAGCCTTCTTTTCCGCCGCATGTGCAGAATAGTACAACTAATATTAAGAAAAAGAACAATAGGCTATCCCCTTCACAGCCACCAAATACGTTTAATAAACCGTTATTATCTCCGCAATTGCAAAAACAACTAATAGCTATTAATATTAAGAAAAAGAATAATAAATTATCTCCTATTCCTTCTCCACATCCGAACACATTTTGTAAATTATTAAACATAATTTAATACCCCCATTTTTAAATATACATTATAATATTCAATATATAATAATTGTGTTACTCTATTCCCCATTTAACTTATTAAGAAAATTTCTAATCTTGCTGATAACATCTTCTTCATAAGACTCATTTCCCCTATAATTTCTGTTAATTCTACTGTTTCTACCACCATTTCTATTATTATTTTTGTTCATATTGTTTGATACCCTATTTATTCTTTCAAGTATATCCATTATTTCCTGTAAGCTTTGGATATTAGGTGCTGTAAAGTTTTGATTGTTCTGCTGATTTAGATTATTAGTCAAAAAAGGAATAACTAATAACGGTAATACTGGATTTATCAATTTAATCACCTCTAAATCCTTTTGTAATATTAGTGTTTATATTTAAAAATATTAGCAACACTATATTATTAATGTATGTATTAGTTATTCCTTTGTGAATTAATTTAAATATTTTATATAATAATATTTTTAATTATTTGAGTACTCAATTATTTCGTCGTCTTCATATAATTCATCAAGCTCTTTATACATATGGTTAAGCTCTTCTTTTAATTTAACATGCTTTTCATATTCATTATTGACATTAATATCATTATTCTCACTGTATAGTAATTGCTCCTGAGCCTTTACTTCTTCTTCTAATTGCATTATTTTTTCTTCTAATTTTTTTAAATCTCTTTTTTTCTTTTCTATTCTCTTTATCTCTTCCTTTTTTCTAAGGTAATCTTCCTTAGATTGATTAATCATTTTTACATCTTTTAGTTCACTACTAGAATTTTCTTGTTCAAATATCATCATGTTTTGAATTTTACTTTTTTCATATTTATAACCCTCATAATCATAATCATAAACATTTATTGTTTTATTTTCTATTTCAGCTACTCTAGTTGCAACCTTATCAATGAAGTATCTATCATGTGATATAAACATTATTGTGCCTTCATAGTTTATTAAATCTTCTTCTAGTGATTCTCTAGAATCAATATCTAAATGATTTGTTGGCTCATCTAAAATTAAAACATTTGATTTTTCGTACATAAGTGTTAATAGCTTTAATCTAGTTTTTTCACCTCCAGATAGATTGTTTATTTTTTTATAAACATCATCCTCAGTAAATAAAATTTTAGCTAATTCATTCCTAGCCTCACTTATAGATATACTATATTTATATGAAAAATAATCAACAACTTTCATACTTTCATCTTCAAAAACAACATCTTGTGGTAAATATCCAATATTAACTTTAGAACCTAATCTTATTTTCCCTGAATCACATGGAGTTTCATTTAAAACCATTTTTATTAGTGTTGATTTTCCAGTTCCATTTTCTCCCAGAATTGCAATGCTGTCCTTATAATATACAGATAGGTTAACATCTGCTAATAGGTTTTTTTCACCAAATGATTTACTAACTTCATTTATCTCAAGAACAATCCTTCCTGTTCTTTCTGAAGAATTTAATGCAAAACTTTTTATCTTCTTATCCTTTATTGGTTTTTTTAATTCATCTATTTTTTCTAGACGTTTTTCTAATTCTTTAGCTCGTTTATACATTTTTTCGCTGTCGCGCATGGCCCCCCAAATTCTATATTGTTGTATTTGGTCTTCCATTTTTTTGATTTTTCTTTGTTGATTTTCATATTCTTTAAGTTCTTGTAAAAACCTAAGTTCTTTCTCAACAACATATTTTGAATAGTTACCATTATATATATAAGCCCCATCTGAACTCAGTTCAATAATTCTATTAACTACTCTGTCTAAAAAATATCTATCGTGAGATATTATTACTACAGTGCCTTCATATGTATTTAAATAATCCTCTAGCCACTCTACTGATTTAATGTCAAGGTGATTTGATGGCTCATCAAGTAGCAAAACATCCGGATTTTCTAGTAAAATTTTACCCAGAACAACTCTGGTTTTTTCTCCTCCGCTTAATTCACAAAATTTGTTTTGCAGCATTTTATCAGGAATGTCTAGTCCGATAGTTATTTTATCTAACTTTTCTTTAATTCTATATCCGCCCATTGCTTCATAGCTATCATGAAGCAGACTGAATTTTTTTACAGCCTGCTCTAATTTTTCGTCTTTTATATTATCAAAGGTTTTTTGTAAAGTATTCATTTCTGCTTCTATATTATATATATCAGAAAAAGAAAGTTTTAAAATATCTTCTACAAGCATTCTATCCTGAAAGCTGTGCATTTGCTCTAAATACCCTATTTTTAAACCTTTTCTCTTGTTTATCTGACCAGATGTTGCCTCCTCAACTCCACATATAATTTTCATTAACGTGGATTTTCCTACGCCATTTTTCCCAACGAGACCAACTCTTTCCTTATCTTTTATATCAAATGTGATATTCTCAAATATCTTATCTACTCCAAAGCTTTTTCCTAAATTACTTACTCCAATTTCAATCATTTTATTTTCCTTTAACCAACTCATCTATAGATTTAGCAGTGATATTTTGTTTATCAATATTTAAAAGCTTAATAGCTTTTTCTAGGTCATTTTTTCCTGTTACTTCTATTTCTAAATATGGATGTGGATAAATTTCTTTATCCCATTCATCTATTTCAAACAATATATTCTCATAAATATATGATTTTCTATGTTTTTTTCCTGGCTTCTTTTTAGAATATTTAAGAGCATCTAGAATTTTAATTGTTTCATCAACATTAGAAATTTCTGTTTCTATCTCTTCATTTACTCTAACTACATCTCTTGCGATATTTCTTTTTAGAGTTAATGTATTGGTTGTTTCACCTGTAAGGTTGTTTTTTGTAATTCTTATTCTTAGGTAACCATGATATATATTTCTTAAATACTTATCTTCAGTATCAAACCTTATATTTATCTGCTCTTCATCTTTTATAAGTTTAGCACCAATTTCAAGTAGTTTTTTTTCAATTTCTTCTTTATTAATATTCAATACCTTAACTTCAATCTCGTTCAAACAGCAACACCTCTTTTGTTATTTCAAGAATAATAAACAAATTATATATAAATATACTACCATAATATCATGTAATTTATACAATTGTCTACTAACAAAAAACAACTTAAAGCTAATGCTAAAAGTTGTTTTTATATAATCTACATTATATTACCTTCATATTCATCTTGTTCTTCTATTTCATCAAATATTATTTCATTTTTTTCTGTGGTTTCACCATATTTAAGCGTGAATCTAGAAACAAGTTCTTTTAATATTTGTGCTTGTCCTGATAATTCTTCACTTGAAGCAGCGCTCTCCTGAGCAGTAGCTGAGTTTGTTTGAACAACAGCAGAAATTTGTTCAATACCTAACGATATTTGTTCTATAGATGAAGACTGTTCTTTTGATGCTTCAGCTATTTTATCTATTAAAGCAGTTGATTGTTTTGCACCTTCTACTATCATTTGTAATGATCTTGCAGTTTGCTCAGCAATTTTGGTTCCATTTTCAACAGCTTTTATAGCATTTTCTATTAAAGCAGTAGTATTTTTTGCTGACTCTGCACTTTTTCCTGCTAGATTTCTTACCTCATCAGCTACAACTGCAAATCCTTTACCAGCAGTACCTGCACGAGCCGCCTCAACTGCAGCATTTAAAGCTAAAATGTTAGTTTGAAAAGCTATATCATCAATAGTTTTAATAATCTTTTCAATTTCTCCAGATGCTCTTCCTATTTCTTGCATTGCATCCATCATTTGTCTCATTAATTTATTTCCATTTTCAACTTCTTTAGAAGCTACAGCAGATATATCACTAGCATTTTTTGCGTTATCTGCATTTTTTACAACTTGATCTGAAACCTCAGTAATTGACGCGGATAACTGTTGAATTGCACTTGCTTGCTCTGTAGCACCTTGGGACAGCAATATTGCACCACCTGAAACTTGCTCAGCTCCATTTGTTACTTGCTCAGCACTTTCACCAATTAATTCTATGGTATTATTTAATGAATAGATTATTTCTTCCATTGAATGTTTTATAGGAGAAAAGTCTCCAATATAATCCATGTCTACTGTAACATCCAAGTTATTTTTAGAAATTTCACTTAATATGTAAGAAATGTTTGTAATGTATCCAGATAATTCTTGTAATGTTTTACGCATATCATCTGCTAATTCTCCAAGTTCATTTTTACCGTCATATGTAATACTTGAATCAAGTTTTCCTACAGCTAATGAGCTTATAGCTAATTTTATTTCCGCTATTGGTTTAACTATACTCTTTGTTAATACTAAACATACACCTACAATAAATACTATATTTATTATAACTAATATAATAATTATTATTGACTGACTTTTGGCAAATCTAGACGCACTTTTAACAAAATTTACAGCTGCAGAATTAGAATTCTCATGTGACTTATCTAATAAGGTATTTGCTTGTTCAGTTAATGGGGTAAGTTTCTCATTTATAGATTTTATAGCTCTTGCTTTCATATTATTTCTTAAATCTGAAAATATACTTTCAAATATATCAGGAGTCTGAGCCATAACTTCGTTATATTCTTTTAAAACTTCGTTATTAGGATATTTTTGAACTATATCTTTATATAGTTCATCTAATGTTTTTAATTCTTCCTCAACTTTTGCTATGTTTTCATTTACAATAGTTTTTTCACTGTACATTGTACATTTAAATAAGCTATTTTCTGCTTTTTCCAACGCTAATTTCATTTCGAATGTTAAATTACTTATATTATAGGACTCGTTATAAAATGTTTCTAAATTTTTTGCTATTTTACTTGTTCCTATACTTGTAATTAGCATTGAGCCTATAACTAATACCAATACAAAAACAAATCCTATTAATAATCTTGTACCAATTTTCATGTTTTTAAACATAAATTCACACTCCTTATTTATTCTAGTAATAAATGCGGTCTCCAAGTTATTACATATTATATTATTATATTATATTATAACATTTTTTGTCAGATTGTAAATGTTTTATTATTTTTACTTACTAAAGTAATATCCGTTTTTACCATTTCTTTTTCTGTAATACATAGCTTTATCAGAAATTATTATGTTTTCATCAATATTTAAAGAATAATCAAATTTAGAAATACCAACTGTTAGAGTACAATGTATATTAATGTCATTATATTTAAAGTTATAATTTGCTACTTCATTACATATGTTTTGTATTGTAATTTCTAAATCTTCCTCATTAATTCCATAAACTGACGATATAAACTCTTCTCCACCCCATCTACAGGATATTCCTGTATGTGAGAAGTATTTTTCTATAATTGAGGCTACATTTTTCAAAACACAATCCCCTTGATAATGTCCATATGTATCATTTATTTTTTTAAAATCATCTATATCAAACAAAATAAACCACAAAGGTAAATTATTTAGTTTAGATTTTTCTATTAATTTATTTATATGTTCAAGAAAATAGTATCTATTATATAGTCCTGTAAGTCTATCTGTATAGGCTAATCTTCTATTTTCTATTAAGGCATTTTCTAATTCAATATTTGCTTGTTTTAATGCATCTTTAGTTCTTTTGTTTTCCAAGTGCGCTTTTACACGTACATTTAATTCTATTGCATTAAATGGTTTTGATATATAATCAATAGCTCCAACATTAAATGCTTTTACTATGCTATTTTTATCAACCTGTGATGTAAGAAAAATTATAGGTATATCAGATGTCGAAGGAGTGTTTTTTATTTTTTCACAGATACTATAACCATCTGTATCTGGCAACAGTAAATCTAAAAGAATTAAATTAGGCTTAACTTCTTTAACTATTTTAAGTGCAGATTTTCCGTCATGTGCTTTTATTACATTTATATTATTACTAGCTAGTTTTTTTTCGACAATTTCACATATCAAAATACTATCATCCACTACTAAAACATTCTCTTTAATCATAACAATCTCTCTATATAAATATATATCCTATATAAAACTGTCTTTAATTTCGTTATGTTTTAACAAAATTAATAGGAATTTTATAAATATACATGAATTAACAAATTTTTCATATATACTGTTATAATATGTCAGTTTTTATTATAAGTCAACACGTATAATTTTCCAATAAAAAACTTAGTTTTAAAACTAAGTCCCTTATTTTTTCATTATAATATAGTTGTATCTGTACTACCAGTACCCTTAACCTCTTTCGTTATATAGGTCCAAGTTTCGCAGCCTACTTTACCATCAGGAGTTAGACCTCTTGCATCTTGATATTTTATAAGTGCGTTTTTAGTACCTACTCCAAATATCCCATCTAATCCTGCACCTGTGAATCCAAGTGTATTTAACGCATCCTGCAATATAAGTACATAGGTATTGATACTCCCTTCACTTACTGCTATATAGCCAGCAGTGCACGCAGGTGGAGTCAATCTTCTATCAACGTGTACCCATGTAGGTGTTAAATTTGCAGGCTCAACATATACCCAGCAACCTATTTGATCTGCTAAATCTCTTAACTTGTTTCTATCTTCGTTTGAAAAACTTTGAGCCATATCCATTGCTGTTCCAGCATAATGTTGAGATTGATTATTACATCAATGTTAACTTCCTTTAACTTAGTATTGTATTCCTAATTCATCATTAGTATATTCATAGTTATAATTATTAAATATTAAATCATTTCTTATTTTAAATGATTTTCCATGAACATCAATCTTAAATAAAATGCTATTTTTTCCTTGTTTATAATGCTGTGATAAGTCTATTTTAATTTTATAATAATATTTATTTTTAGATAAAGACGTCTGTTTATCTTCTTTCTTTGAGTCATCTGTATAATCCATACATTCCATATAAGAATTTAAAAAATCATTTTCCAAATTATATGAATTTTCAAAATTAAGTACTCCATCATTAAAAACACTAAGATTTACTTCTTTAGGTATATCATTTCCTGAAAATAGTATTTCTACATTTTGATCTTTAAAATTAATTGTTAAGTTCCCATTGAAAATTAACCCGTATGATATATAAAATACTGAAATATATACAATAGTAAAAAGTAGACCATCACAAATAAATTTCATAAAATTTTGCTCTACTATTTTTATAACTGATTTGCCAAATAATAATATTATCGTAGAAATTAAGGCAACCACACCAAATAAAATTTTTATATCATTTTTCAATTCAAAAATTAGTAGTATTCCTATTAAAAACATCATAAACATTATAAAGCATCTAATAGCAGAGTCAAATACATCAATATATTTCTTGTTAGTTTTTTGCTCATCCTTTAATTCTATAGTTTTATTTGATAAGTTTTTTAATTCATAATAACAGTAAATAAAAAACTTGTACAATATAAATAATAATGCAGTAAATAGAAATACTGAAATAAATTGAATTGGTGAGAAAAATCCTTCTTTATAGCCAAATATAGTATCCTTATTTACATAAAATTGATTCATACTTTTTTGAACTAAAACTAATGCTTTATTTAAAATTACAATTACAGCCGCAATAATTGTTGTAACAACAAGAACCCTATCTCTTCGTTCTGAAAATGTAAGTTTTTCAAAATTATTACTTATTTTATCATTATCCTCCTTATTTAAAACACTTTTTACCTGTTTGTCCTTATGTTCTTTATCTTTTTTTCGTCCCACACCAACACCTCAAAATAATATTGTTTTACATAAGGTAACATAATTTTACATAAAAATCAATAAATGTTAATATAAAATTAATATAATTCCTTAATTACTTATTTTCATGTCGTATGAAAGCTTAAAATCATCAGGAGCTGCATCCTGATTTTTATAATAAGTTATCCTATTAATTATAGATTTTAAAAACATATTTTTTTCTTTAATACTTAAGGTTTCATATATATCAAGGATATTTTGTATTTTAGGTATTTCCTTAATATTCTGTTGAATTATATCAGCATCATTAACCTTTAGCTCTAATTCACCTAAATTATCTTGTAATTTATTAATCTCATCACTAATTATTTTACTTCTTTCTAAAAACAATTCTGTTGAATATATTTCTTGCTCTAAAAACTCATATAACTTATTAAGCTGCTGTTTTTTCTTCTCTATATTGACTTTAATTATTTCTATTTTTTTGAAATTATCACTTGTTTTATTGTCATCATTTAATTGTTCAAAGTCAACTATTAAATTTTTAAAATATTTTTTCATATCCTGAATAATTCTTTGTTCAACCCTAATGATGTTAGTTCCTCTAGCTCCACACCTATTTGAGCAATCAAGCCTTGTTGCTTTGTAATTTTTCTTTAGATACATTGCATATCCACAGCTACATTTCATAATACCAGCTAAAGGATTAACTATACCCTGTTCTTCTCTTGTTGGTACATTATATCTATTAGACGCTACCTCTTGTGCTTTATGGTACAATTCATAAGTGATTATCCCCTCATGCAATCCATCAACTATAATAGGTTTTTTATTAACAGTAGATGTCATTTTATTGCCTACAGTTTTATACTTTCTTTTTTGATAATAAACAGCTCCGTAGTAAACAGGATTGTGTATAATAGCTTTAATTGTACGAGTTGACCAATTACTATTACCACTTGCATTAATAGCACCTAATGATTTTAACTCTTTAGTAATAGCTATAGCTCCTTTATCCTGATTAACATACATATCAAAAATCAGTTTAATTATCTCAGCTTGCTCTGGTATTGTCTCCAAGGTTTTAAGCTTATTTACAACTATCTTTTTATATCCATATGGCGCCATATTGTGTATATATTGTCCATCCTTTACACTTCTGATGCGTCCATTTTCCATTCTCTTTTTTATTAGATTTAATTCTTGACGTGCAATGAACGACTTAATATCTGTATGCAGCATATCTGTATCATTGTTTAGGTCATATACTTTTTCGGGTGTTATAATCAAAACATCGTTATCTCTGAACGTTTCTAATATTATTCCTTGCTCTTTCATGCCAGCACGACCAAGACGGTCAATATCCATACATAAAATTGCATCATAGCTATTATGTTCTATTTCATCAAGAAGCGATAACATTTCGGGACGAGAATATAAGCTTCCCCCTGATACTACCTCTCTTTTTATTGCTACGATATTGTATTGTTTTTTCTTTGCAAGCTCCAAAAGAGTGCTTTCGTGCGATTGTAATGTATCTATGCCGTTTTTTTCCTTCTCAATATCTTCTCTTGATTTTCTAAGATATATACAAATTCGCATTTAATCACACCCTTTCATTTAATATTTTATTAATCTTTTTTGTAATTTATATCTATATTTAAGCCTAAAATGTTTTTAAGTACTTTTTTTAAATGCTCTATGTTCTTTTTGTTTTCTTCACTTTCACGATTGTTTATACAAATTATTTCACTCTCCATAAAGTCACCTCCCACTATTAAAATATGTTATTAAAATAAAAAAAACACACATAATAATTAAATTACATGTGTTTTATATATTAAACTATTTTTTACTAAGATCTTTGGAGTTTCCAATAATAATTTTTAATTTTTTGAGAATATACAGGTTTGAAGTTATAATTATTTTTTACTATCTCTTAAAAAAATATCCGCAAGTACAGGAGACTTTTTAATAAATAAATCTTCAACTCCTATCTTTGAATAAAAACTATTAAACTCACTCATAAGTTGTCTGAAATAATCATCTGTTAGTCTGTACGGACGTTTATATTCTTTAAGCTTATTTCTGTCTTCTGTTTTTAAATCAAATTTTTTTATATCATGGAATTTCCATTTAACGTTCAACAGTTTATCTTTATTTTCAGGATCAGGTATTATTGAAAAATGCTCACTGTCACGTTTTTGTTTTTCGTTAAATATAGTTACCTCTCCTTTAGCATAGCTTATTATATAGTCAACTTTATCGGGTCTTAACATCTGGCATGATGGCACTATACAAATCAAAAATTCATATAACGTATCATCTTTTTTCTTATAAATAATGTCTCCTTGAAACAATTTATTTCTCAAATTTTCTTTACATTTCTCTTCAATTCTACCATCTTCTTTGAATTCCACACATTCAGATATATATTTCAACTCATCAGGATCATCATATTTATTTAATTTCAAATTTGAAATTAATTCAGTGATTGATGTACCTATTTTTTCTTCACTTAATAACATAAGAAATAAAGATGATATATCTTTTATGCTATTTTTTATTTGTTCTTTACATCCTGACTTAATTTTTGTCTTTATTTGTTTTATCTTCGAAATCTGCTCACCTGACCCAAAAAAATCAAAGAATATCACTTCAGTTTGTAATTCTGTAATTTTATCAATTAATTTATCACTAAAACTCTTTAAACTAATGCTCCAATTTTCAGGTTTAGGACTAATTTCTCCCAACCATGCTTTCCATTTGTCAGGTTCAATATTCTTTATAATCTTGTATACCTTTTTATTTTCTGAAGAACATCTTGCAATGATAAAATCTGTAGCACAATCTATTTTTTTTGCCATATCCTCATCTTTACATTTACTTAAGTCAATCAGACGTTTTATACGTATCTGATACATATTATCAACTATACATGCATCACAGTTAATTTCATCATACACACTGTTTGTGACTAAATTCCTTATCAGCTCAGTATTATCATCATATTGTAATCCTGAATTTTCAAGTTGCATTAGAAGAACGGAATCAAAGGGCTGAGAAAATTTTTTGAGTAAATATCCTACTTTATCATCCAACTTAAGTAACATATCAATAAAGGCGACAGGAAAAAATCCGAAATTATTGATAATCAATTTTGCATATGCTTCAATAAGATTTTCTGCATTAAAATCTGATTTTTTACATATCATAACAATAGAACTTTCAAGAATGGCAAATTTATATTTTTTATTATTAATTTCGCCTTCATTAAATTTTTTTATAACTTCTTTTGAAATAAAATCCATCTCGGCTCCTTCGGGGTCTGAAGTATAGACGACTAATAATTTCATTTTATTTGAAGATTTCATTGCACAGCTTAGTGCATCAACAGCTGTGTATTTCTTTTCTGTACTGCTACCGCCAACTTCAGTAAGCTGCCAGTCAATAACGATTAATTTTGAAGATTCAATACTTGTTTCAACATAACTGATATCGTTACTATCTGTATATTTTACAGGTAACAATTTTATACTAGGATATTTCCTCTGCATTTTTTCTAGTAAGACCGATAGCTTGTCTGGTTCGATATTACTACTTCCCTTTATATAAAAATCTTCCTTTTCCTCAATAAAATCTTTTCTTATATTTCTTCGATTTATACGCCCAGGTAATTCTGTTACAGTTTCTTCACTGTCACCTATCAGGGAAAGTCCAAATTTATCATCTATATAAACTATTGTATTTAAATATTTTTTTAATATACTTTCCATTTTTGTATCAACTGCCCTAGTTACAACTTCTGACATAGCTATATCCCCCTAAAAATTATTAGTTGTATCATCTGAAAAATGTATTCTAAAACATGCACCCTCGAGTGTTTTGAAAGAACTCTCATCAACAACTTCAATTGTATGCCCTTGATTTTCTAAAACCTTTTTAGCAATAGTCAGCCCCAATCCGCGTCCATCTGGTTTTAAAGAAAAGAAAGGATCGAATATTTTCTTCATAAATTTAACAGGTATTCCTGAACCTGAATCTTCGATATATAAGGAGTTTTCTTCCTCTGAAAAATGCACCAATATTATACGCTGTTTTCTGTCCAAAACCCAAAAAATCGAATTATATATCAAATTTGAAAGAACAGGATACATTTTTGATAAAGATAAAACACGTACAACATTTTCAGAAATATCGTTAATAAATTCTATATTATTATCTTCAAGTTTTTCTCTGAAAAAATTGTAAATATCGTCAACCATTGTACGAACAGATACTGATTTTATTCTTAAGCTCCTGCTGCGATACATAGGAGAAAGCTGACTTTGGCGATCAGAGATAGCCCTGAATCCTACTTCTATTTGTTTTAATAAATACTTGGAATTTTGATTTAATGATTCATATTTTAGCTGTTTTATTGCATCAAATACATTTGTAAATAACTGATTAAATTCGTGGTTTACTATTTCTGCTGATAATCCTAAATTAGCTAATTCAGAATAAATTTCAATTTCATTTTCTAACTGCATATTTTTTTCTTTTAAAATACCTATCAAATTGTTAGTATCTTGTCCGTTATCACTTTCTGAATAAAATCTTAGCAATTCTGCTTTTTCATCAAGTGTATTAAAACTAGCATCAATGTGCTTTATAGTATCGAAATAATATTCTTCCATAGTTTGGCTATGTAACGCAAGTCTATCATATATTTTTTTACCTTTTTCAGATATTAACCGCGGTTCTGAATCCAGAAGCTTATAACATTCATATTTTAAATTTGATATATCTGATTTAATTTCTACCGTTTTTAAATTAAATATTTTTTCAACTGAATCATCGTATATTTTTTTTGCTTCATCGTTTATTTTATTTACAAATTCAAGCTTGTTATAAATCTTATCTTCTCTCAAACTGCAATATTCCTGCAATTCTTTTGAATACTCTCCTATTATTTTATGTGTTTTTTCGATTTCTGACTCAATATCGGAAACATACTCATCAGGTGACACTGATATTCTTTCTGATGCTTTTTCTGCCCATTTTGCTTTGTACCTTTTCATTTCCTGTTCTTTAATTTTAATAATTTCTCCTGTATTTTTTTCCGATGATGTCATATATTCAAATATATTAATATTGTGATTCTCAATTTTACTGATTAAATTTTCATCTAATGATACTTTATATCTGGGATCTATATCGATCTTTAAATAATTAAGTTCAAATATTTTCTTTTTCAATTTTATATAGTCTTTCTTTAATAATTCAAAATTTGAACTTAATTGTGAATAATTAATACTGTCATTGAAAACATATTTGTTAAAAAGTAGGCTAATATTTACATCTAATTCAATTTTCTTTTCAGAAAATATTTTTTTATAATTCTCATATTTATCAGTCAACTGCTTTTTATAGCCATACAACAACTTTTTTTCAGTTTTTTCAGCTTCTTCTCTTTTTTCTTTTTCTTCTGTAATTTTTTTATTATAATTAATATAAGTGCTGCGAAGATTTTTTGAACTTTTTAAACTATCTGTTATATATTCCTTAGCCAAACGTATCAAAAGGTTTTGTATAGTCCTGAGAAAATAAACAAACTGTTCATTTTCTATCAATCCCTCACGACTTGATTTATCCTCCAGCATAGGATTGCGTTGTGAGGATATATCTATTCTGCCGAACATATTTCTGTGACTGAATACATACGTACCTGCATGAATTGTACGTCTTTTTTCTAAACCAAGAAAGTCATTCTCAACCTCACCATACGGTAAAATTCGTACATTATCTCTGTATACCGCAACACCACCGCTTACTGCCATTTTCTTGGTTATATTTTTATATTCTTCTATTGTAAGACCGCTGTTTTTAGATGTAAGTTCAACATGACAAAGCTTAATATCAAATTTTCCACAGTCGTAATTTTCCCAGTTCTTAATTCCGTGTGTTACTTTTAGACCTTCCGCTAATTCATGGTTACAATCGTCAAGTAAATTTTCATCAGCATTTCTTGCCTTCATCTTTCCAAAAAACATACCTTTTTCGATATAGCCTTCAATTTTCAAGTCATATGTTTCATAATCCTTATCATCATAATCATAATTAAACTCAAGAATTTTACCATTATAAAAAACTTCCGCAGTAAAATCTTTATCGACATGCTGAAAATCAGACATAAATGATGCGAACTTATTATAATTTCTGGTTATAATAAGATCCGTATCGGTATCCTTTTTATTAGGTAATAAATAATCATTCCAGTTTTCATTAGTGTTAAATATAAAAACCGCAGTTCCGTGATTCTCATATTGTTCAATAAATTTGCAAACATCTTCCATCTCTGAAACAGGAAATTTAAAATCTTTTATTTGATTTTCAATTTTGTAGCGAAATTCACTATATTCTTCTTTATACCATACATCATTCTGCAAATTTGTAATTTGTTCACTAATAAGATCACTAATTATTTCTTTCAAATCTATAAGATTAAAATCATATTTGGCAGGTATATACACATCCTCAAGCATCAACATAGGATTTTCAAATATATTCCAGTTCATATAAAGCATATTCCACTTACTTTGTTTTGTTTTAGAAATTATAATTGTCTGTTGTCCTAGTTTTGCAACTGCTAGGCGACCTATCCCCTTTTCCCCCATTAATATTCGTCCTTTTGGGGTTTTTTCGCGTTTATTTACTTTTTTCGACTCAGTCCCCAGCACTAACCACTTATTTTCAAAATCATCACGACTCATTCCGATTCCTGTATCATATATTAAAATATAAGATTCTTCTAAAGACGTATTAAATTCAACCCGTAAAATTTCTGCATCAGCATCATAAGAATTTTTCATAATTTCAGATAATCCGGTAATACTGTCTCTGAGTTGCTTTTTACCCAAAAGTTCGATTGCTCTGGCTTTTGTTTTAAATTTACCCATATTGGCTCCTCCATATTTACAAGATCTGAGGTGATTATATTTTGTTAAGACATGTTAATGAATTCATTTGTCTAAAGTGCAAAAAAAGACAAATGCAATACCCCACAAACCCGTATAAAATCAAAAAAAACTATTATATAACACATCTCTATTGTTCAACGTGCAAAAGATGGATAACTGTAAATAAAACTTCTTTGTTCACAGGAGAAAAGTATGTAATACAGAATTTACAATACCCATCCATAATTGATAATGATGTACCATATATTAAAATAATTTTCCAAGGCTTAAATACTAAAGCACTAAAGAAAATATGCAAAAATTATAATAATATTTCGAATTATAATAATACTCAGTCACATTTTGATTATGTTAAATATATTGACAGTCCTCATAAACTATAGCTTTTTTAGCTGTAAAATATGTTTACCTAATTCATTGGCCATTTTAACTGGTACTGCGTTTCCTATTTGTCTGCTGACAGATACGAAGTTTCCGTAAAAAATATAGTCATCATCAAAGCTCTGAAGGCTTGCTGCTTCTCTCAATGATATTGCTCTGTTTTGTTCTGGGTGCCCATACCTTCCGTTTGATATGTTGCAACACCTTGCAGTCAATGTGGGAGAAACCTTATCCCAGCACATCCTTCCGTATACATCCGTATGACCTGTGTAATTTCCTTTGTGACAATTAAGGACTAGTCTTTCAGGCCAGTTTTTTCGTCCGCCACCTGAATGGGGTGTATTTATAAGCCTTTCCAGATTTAATTCCGAAATGGATGCAGATTGATGATTAGGAATTTCGTGATTTGTTTCTCCTGCAGCTAAATGAGGATACCTTTCTATAGTCTGTCTTACTGTAACAAACGGAAGTAGATTTTTTCCGTGTGTAATTTCTGGAAATCCTGGCTTTGTATAAAGTGATGCAATAAGTATAAATCTTTTTCTGTTTTGAGGGACACCAAAATTTTTAGCATTTAAAATATCATAATTATAATAGTATCCGTTTTTATCTAATATATCAAGAAAACGTTGCAACACATCTGCACCTTTTGTTTTCAATCCTGGCACATTTTCTAACAATATATATCCAGGCTTAACTTCATCAATAATTCTGCCAAATGAATCTAATAATGTCCTGTCTTTATGTGTTTCAGGATGTTTTTGTTGATTGCTGAACGGTTGACATGGTGCACAGCCTGCTAACAACAAATTTTTTTTATTAGCTCCTAATTTTGTATATATACTCTTTAAATATTTCAAATTTATATTTCTTACATCTTCACAAATAAATTTAGCATTATGGTTTCTTTCATATGTTTCTCGGTATTGTTCAACTATATCGAATCCTGCAAGAACTTTTATGCCTGCAAGTTCTAATCCCTTTGAGAGCCCTCCACATCCGCAAAAAAAATCAAATGCGATCATGTTTTCACATCCTTAAATAATATTTAAAATAAATATTTTTGTTAAAATTATTTTCTTTATGTAACTTCCTTAAGCTTTTATCTTATACTTTTTACTTTAACTCACATTACAATACAACTATTTCTTTCTAATTCAATCTATGAAGCATATCAATATTATACATCCTCTAACTTATTTAAATTAAGCTTCTTTTCATCAAAATCCTTTTTAGAAGAGGACCTTGAGAATTTAATGCAATTATTTTGTTTATGCCAAAAGCATCGATTATTGAGTTTATGAAATACAATATCAGGTAATCTGTAAGTTTTTCCTATTTTGTATCTGAATCCTTTTTTTATAATTATTTCTGACTAATCCTTCAGGTTTAGAATTTTAAATCTTGACACAGGGCATATTATAACTTTATATTTCTCTTAAACGACTATCCAATCAATTATCAATTTTCTAAATACGCCATAATGAAAAACTACTGAATAGTTAATAGTAAAACAATTTCATAAAAAGTAAATGTAATTTAATAAATTTAAATATTTTTTACATTATCTAATATATAATATCAATAATTTTATTTATTTTCAACATATTTTATAGTGTATATATATATTAACTAATTTCTCATTATTTCACTAATTATATTAATCCATTAAAAATAAAAAATAACTGCAGATATTGTAACTTATTTTTACTCTATAAAAATATATCAGAATTTTTTTGTTGCTTTATTTATTCTAAAGCTTTTTATACACTACACATTAACCAGTTTACGCAAACTAAATTTATGATTAACTATTCATCCACTTAGACACATTATTTACTAACACTCATCGTATCATCTTCCATTATGTAATCAATATATTGCAATTAGAAAGCACGACCAATGTCCATACATAATACTTAATCATAATTTTTATGTTCTATTTAATCAAGCAGCGATAGCATTTCAGGACGATGTATAAACCACCTCATGATACAAATTCTCTTTTAATATCTACTATATTGTACTATCATCTCTTTGCAATTTCAAAACAGTGTTTTTATACACCTGCAATGTTATAATGCACTATTCATTTTATCTTTTTATTTTTTAGATATTTCTATCCATTAATTTATAAACATGTTTGTTCTGTAAGTTTAATCAATAATTTTGCTTCTTAAATATTTTTTCTATCATTAATATTTATACTTTCGTTATCTTGATTTAGTTTTCTAGCAATTTGATTTATATTATTTCCAATCCTACTAATCTCCTGTGATGATATACCTAATTTTTTTAAATCATATATTATTACTTCACTCAGAACAATAAGACGTCTAATAAAAAATGATATTATTGAATTACCTGTATCCTTCATCTTTTCTTTCATTATTTTATATTCTTCATCACTCAAATAAACCTTATTTAGATTATTTCTTAACCTATTTTCTTTCAAATTTTATTACTCTTCTCATAAATATATACTTTTTCTTTAAAGTGGTATTAGGGGTATCCCCCTAAAAAATCGCATTTTGTGTAAACAAATGCACTGCTTGCTATACTCAAAAAACACTTCTTGCTTTTTTGCTTTCTGAAAGAAAAATACTGCTTTTAATTTTTTGTTCATTATCTCGTTTTCCTGATGGCACAAATTTTAATTTTTAATGTCTAATTCCATTTTTTTAATCTCCTTAATATTTTTTGAAAAATAAAAAACAGCTACGATTATTGTACCTGCTGTATTTTTTAGAGAAGTTAACATTAATGTTGTAGTTGAGTTCCGTGTCCTCCTTCCCAGATTCTTTTGAATGCATATCTTACGCCTATTGGGCTTCCCCATTGTTCTCTTAAAATATTCCAACAATCCATTACCGCTTTATTTGTCCATATGGTTGGTGAATTAGAACTGCCTCTAAATTCTCCAACTGTTATACTTCCGGCGGTAGCATAAGGCATTGTATCACTTTCTTCTAAATAATGAGACTCCATTTCATTACTATCGTTATTGTATATTAATACCTTAGTTGCCATATAAACCTCCTAAATAATTCTTAAGATTATTATATGAGCAAATCTTTTACAAGTGAAAAAATAAAGTTTTTAAATAAAGTCAAAAACATTTATTTTTATGTTTAGATACGTTTTCTTCGGGTATTATATAAATACAAATAATAAAGATAGGAGATGATTCCACCAAAACATTAGATTAGAACCATATTTAGATTTATAGTATTAAATAAAAGTCATTAGAAAGGAATGAGTCCAAAACAAAGTTAAATTTGAAAAACCATTAAGATAGTTAAATTTACATAGTTGGATAAGAGTAAGAATTAATTGGAAATTTCAGTATAATAAAAGTACTTAATTAACAAAATTGAATTAAGTACTTTTATTTTTTATTTTAATAATATGTCAAACACCAGCATTTTATAAAAACCTATAAATTCTCTTATGTAGTAGGTCGGTATAAATATTGCCCAAATCGGACTTGCACAATAGGTTACGTTTTTATAGCCTAGCTCATTGCAAAGCATCCTAGATCTTAAAAGATGAAAACCGCTTGTTATAACCTTTATATTTAATTCATTTATTTTTTTACCGCTATGTTTTTCTATAATTTCTTTAGAAAATTCTAGATTTTCATAGGTGTCAGTAGCATGTTCTTCTTTTATAACACGCTCATCTTCTATTCCATTTTTGACAAGGTGTCTTTTCATAGCTTCTGCCTCTGTTATGCTTTCACCTGGACCTTGACCTCCAGTTACTACAATATAACCATAATCTTCATTTAAGTTTGCGTACTCTATAGCTGTATCAACTCTTTGTTTTAGTGTAACAGTCATAGTTTCACCACGAATTCCAGCTCCTAAAACTATAGTATAATCGGCTTTATCCATGTTTTTTTGAAATGAAAATCCTATGATCGCTAACTCTGTTAATATAAATATAGTAAGACCTACTATAAATAATGGTTTTATTACTTTAATTATTTTTTTATATACTTCATTTTTATATAATGTTTGATTTATAAAGCCAAATATACATAAAAAAATCCCTCCTAGCAAAAGGTATTTGCTAAAGGTTATAAGTCCCATAGCCGCAGTAAGGGTAAAGTAATAAATAATAAAAAACACGCCAAATGCATAAAACAAAATATTTATTATATTTTTTTTCATATCTATCCTACTTATTAATAATTAATTATTTTCTAAATATTCAATTGCACATTCTGCAAAAACTGCCGCACCTACATGTATCGCCTCTTCATTGAATATAATTTGAGGATTGTGGAGTCCATATTTATATCCTTCTTCCTTGCTTCCAGCACCTAATGCAAAATAAGAGCTTGGAACTAAATCTGACACAAAGGAGAAGTCCTCGGAAAGCATTTGTTTTCTATACGGCACAACCTTATCCCCTATAATGCCTTTAATATATCCAACAAATTCATTAGTTATATTTTCATCACTTATTATTGCTGGTACACTTGCATAAAAATCAACTTCACATTTAGTTCTAAACGCTTTAGCTGTTAGTGTACTTATTTCTTCTATACGCTTTATGATAAATTCTCTTATATCCTTTTTATATGCTCTAACTGTACCTTCCATAACTGCTTTTTCTGGTATTGCATTTCCGGCTGTGCCAGCTTGGAATAGACCTATAGTAACCACAGCATTTTCAAGGGGTCCAACTTCTCTTGATAATAACTCTTGTAACGCTAAATGTATATGCACAGCTGCATTTATAGGGTCAGCAGAATTGTGCGGCTGTGCTCCATGACTGCCTAATCCATTTACTGTTATTCTAAATTTGTCTGCCGAAGCAAAAGTTTCTCCTATAGTATATCCAACTACTCCAGTTGGCAAATCCGCTGCATTTATGTGCATAGCTATTGCAACATCAACATGAGGATTTTCCATAAGTCCAGCGTCAATCATTGCTTTAGCTCCTACAACCGACTCCTCTGCTGGCTGAAACATTAATTTCACAGTACCTTTTAAGTCTTTTTCTACCTCTTTTAGAAGTTTTGCTGCTCCTAAAAGCATAGAAGTATGTATATCGTGTCCACAAGTATGAGCATAATCATTTTCCGAACTAAATGGCAATCCACTTTCCTCTTTCATTGGCAATGCATCCATATCTGCACGCAGCATAATAGTCTTTCCGCCATGACCAACTGTTGCAACTATACCGCTTTTGCATATTTCTTCTGGCTTATAGCCCATTTCTTTTAATTTTTCTGATACAAATTTAGTTGTTCTTGGCAAATCATCATTTATTTCCGGAAATCTATGTATATATCTCCTATTTTCAATCATTTTATTACTTAATTCTTTTGCTCTATCAATTATACTCATAATTTCCTCCCATTGCGCCACTTCGTGGCGTCACAAAATTTGATGAAGAATCATTTTTGATTCTTCCATAGAGTGAANNTTTTTCTTCACTCTTACCTCCATAGTGTGAAGTACTTTCACACCTATATATTAGTATTTTCTTTATTTTTTTTAGAACTAAACAATGCAGTAAATATTATAACAATTGGTGCTAATAGATTAAGATAAGAATATGGAACATATGTAAATGTATCTATTTCCAGCACAGATGTTATAAAAATACCATTAGTATTCCAAGGTATTAAGGCAGAACCTAAAATACATACCAAAGATACAATTGAAGATAGCTTTAAAAGGGATACATTAAGTCGTTTATATAATGGCAGCATAGCAGTAGCCGTCATAACAATTGAAACATTCATTGATCCAGCAACAGTATTTGCAATCATACCCATTATAACTGTTGCAACTATCAATTTAAATCTATTATCAACTATTTTGAATAAGGGCTCTAAAACTGTCTCAATTACTTCAGCTTTATTAAGCATTCCAATTAGCCCAAATGTAAAAATAAATGTACTCATAAGCTTGAGCATACTTGATATACCACCTCTATTAAGAGTATCCAAAAAGGCTTCTCCAGAGTTTGAAACATAGCCACTCCATGAAATATTCATTATTTCTTCAAATGAATATCCTTGATAAAATATTGCTATTAAACCACCTATAACTACTCCAATCATAATTGATACAAGTGCAGGTTTTTTAAGCGCTAATAAAATCAGTAAAGCTATAAGCGGTATTAACGCTACCAGTGATATTTTAAATTTATCTGATATTAAAGTCATCATATTGTTAGTAAAGGTATAATCCATCTGTGATGAAGAATATTTAAATCCTAGTATTAAGAAAATTATTAGTGTTATGCTATAAATTGGTATAATGCTCTTTAATGTTTCCTTAACATGATCCATAAGCTCTGTTTCTGAAACAGATGCAACTAAATTATTACTAGCAGACATTATGGATGTGCCATCACCAAATAAAGATCCACTAACTACAGCACCAGCCACTAGTCCTGGAGAAATTCCTAGGCTTAACCCTATACTCGACATGGCAAGCCCAGCTGTCCCTACTGTCCCCCATGATGTACCTGTTATAAATGACACAGCTGAACAAATTAAAAAGGACAAAACTAAAAAGTATTTTGGTGATATAACCTTTAGTCCATAATATATGATGGTTGGTACAGTACCAGCGGCAATCCAAACACCCATCATAGCACCAACAGCAAACATTACAAAAATAGGACTCATTGCTTTTCCACAGTAGTCTACTGCTGACATTTCTATATCTTTGTATTTATATCCTAGTTTTAAACATACTGGTATAATTATTAACCATGATAAGAAAAATAATGGCTCCATTGGCAGTCCATATAAGCTACATGGCACACTAACAACTAATGCTATAAGTATTAATACTGCTATAGCGCATTTTCTGCTAATTTTTTTCGGCTTTGATGAATTCAATTTAATACCTCTTCATTACTCATATGTGATATAAGGCTATTTAATAGGTTAGGAACTGTATCTACCACATCTTTTATATATACTCGTTCATACATAGTATGATAATCCTTACCTAGAGGACCTAAAACTATTGATGGAATATTTAACTTTTGTATTTGTTTAAAATCTATATTATATGTAGAGCTTTGAACTACCATATTTGACATAATTTCTTTTTCGTTTTTAATGTCTGTGCATGCAGTATAACTAATGTCACATATACCCATAAAATATGGTTCCACATATAGCTTTAATTTATATTTATTTGCTAAAGCTTCATCTAGACAGCTTAAATACTTATCTAAATTGCCATGGTTTTTTACAGCTGGATAGTACGGAGGTATAAAACCTACAACCACTACTACACCACTTATCTTAGATAGCTCTATAATTTTTTTAATCATCCTTATGCCTGCTTCTTGAATGTTTATCTTTCCACTGTTTATTAGCTGAACAATGTTTTTATGTAAAGCTTTTTTAAGAGCAGCATAATTTTCATTATTTTCAGCGGCAATTTCTTCTAGCTCTTTATAGGTTATAACTAATGGATTAAATTCTCTTTTTTTCTCTAATTTTATTAAATCGTTTTTATACATATAATCAAATGTTGCATCATATTTTTTTAATACCTCTTTAACCGAACGATTGCAAATTGAAATAATCTTTTGCAGTATTTCCGATGTATTAGTATCCTTTAAAAACTGATAGTTAAAGTATGAGGCACTGTATTCCGGAACTGAAACATCATATAATTCCTTTAAATCTCTATTGTATAAAACTGTAGGTGGCTGTGTTGCAACATTTAAATCCTTAGAGCACAAATTATAATTTAATTCTATATTCTTTATAATCTTAGACATAATGTAGGAGGAGTTTAAACCTGACATTACCTCGCTTCCATGAGAAATTTGTCCTTTTACAACTATAGCTGGCATAATTTTACCAACTGTACCCGTAGAAACTTTAAAGCTATCACTTTTCTCACCAACATGAGGCTCGGCAAGAACCATTAAGCTGTATTCTAAATTGTACCTTTCTTTTAGCTGAACTAAAAGATTGACACTTTGTCTCATCCCTGATGACAGATTTTCTTCATCATGTACACCTAAAAAAAGTATATTGACATTTTCATCTTTATTATTAAATAAGGTATGCAAACTTATTGCTATACCTGCCTTCATATCATTAACTCCTCTGCCAAAAACCCAGTCCTCACTGTTTAAATCAACCTTTACTGCATTTGGCAAATTAAGCTTTTTAAGTCTTATCTTTAATTCATCAGGATTAAGGGCGAATTCTCTTAAATCTCCATAGCAATTAATTTCTACACAGTCATAATGCCCGGTTAGAATTATTGTTTTGTTAGTTTTTCCTTTTTTAAGAGCCCATATAACTGGTCTTTTTAATGGATCGCTCCCAATGTATTCTCCATAATCATCAGCATTTTTTATAAAATAATCATCATTTTTTATTAAAGCTAATATATGCTTAGCCATATTGTATTCCATTTCTGTACCCGTATCGCTTTGTATTGATACTAGCTCATAAAACATATCTTTAATTGATTTTTTCATAATTACCTCGTTATCAATAATCCCTCTAACCCATTATATCCAATTATCCAACGTTATTTAATGACTTCATAACAATATTTACAGTTCCATCTTCATTTGTATTAAATGATATTTTATCAGTATCATCTAAATATTCAACTGGTATAAGAATTTCTATACCCTCTTCAGTTTTTATTCTTTGTTTTTTATTTATTTTTTTGTCAAGCTTATAATCTAGCTTAACTGTATCTTCCTTAATTCCTGAGTTTTTTAGCTCTTCATTATATCTTTCTTTAACAACTGAATCAGCTTCAAAAACTGTGTCTGTAATTTTATTTATATCAACTGTTCCTTTTGAGTTAAAGGACTCAACAATTTCTTTTTTGACATTTATTTTCTTCTCAATATCATTATCAAAGTATTCCTTCACCATTTTTTTAGATGCCTTTTCTATTGCATCATAAGTATCCTTTGGTGATAGTGTAAATGGTAAATTAAAAATAAAATTTGAAAATATTGTTGTTTTTTCTTCCTCAACTTCATGCTTTTTCTCATTTATGAACAGCACATTATTGTCTATTTCATATATAAAGCTTTCATCTGATTTTTGCGAAATATTCGGCAAGGTTGATTTATATTTTATAACGCTAACTATTCTTTTATCATCTATCTCATCAATTTTATGTATAAAGCTATCCTTATAATCTAATTTTAACATGCATAGCTTTTTTACTCCCTCAGTCTCATATAAGCAATACATAAGATCCGAAGAATAAGAGTCTGTACACCTTTTCATTATTTCAAATATATTTTTACTTAAGCTTTGAGTTATTTGCTCAAAATTATCTTTATCAAAGGTCATTAAAAGTTCACAGTTTTCACTACTATTAGACAATGTATATTTTTTATTTGTTGGTAAAAAAGCTATCTTTGTAATTTGTTTTGCTATGTATTCAAAAGTATCATCATCAATTTCTAATAGCAGCTCAGATAAAACAGGTGAAGTTATAGACATATCTAGTATGTGAATTATCGCCTTATGAATTATTATATTAGTTTCCATAATTTATCTCCATAATCTAAAACAATGTTTGAGACTTTGCAATTCTTTTGCACAAAATTTATTTTCAAGTGGCTGATGCAACAGCCACTATCACCTTATTTTATCTCTATATAGACAAATTGTAAATAATTAATTCAAAAAAGACCTGTTCTATTAATTAAAGATTTTTTAATAAAAAATAAATAATTGCAATAAAATACTGCACAGCGTCATATTGTGCAGTATTCGTGTAATAGTTTATTATCAAAATTGTTTCAATATTGTCTATTGATTAATCTTGTATTTATCAAAAAGAATTTTAAGCTGTGGAATAAATAAGATTAGCACTGTTGCAAAACCTTCTGCTGCTATATAGGTAAAGTTATAACCAATAGCTGTTATTAATCCTGCCCATACTCCATTTGTTACATCCAAAAAGAAAATTATACCTGATAAAGAAGATACTATGAATCTTCCAAGTATACCTATTAGATAAGTCTTAATTAAACCATTTTTTTGGTTTCTTAACAAGGAACCTAGTCCTAAAGCACCAAAGGCTAGCGGATAATCAAGAATTAATTGCACTGGATGTATAACATATGGATTTATAAGTAAATCTAATAAACCAAACACAACACCAGCTATAACACCTTGTTTTACTCCAAATAAATAGCCTACTAATACAACAAATAACATACTAAATGGGGTTACAGAACCACCCTGTGGCATTCTAAACAATGTTATTTGATTAAGAACATAAGCAATGGCAATTAGTATTGCTGTTTTAACCATAATATTAACGTCCATTTTTTTCTTATCTGTTTTTGCTACAAGTATCATTAAAATAACAATAATAGCTATTGTCAATAGTTGACCACCTATTGATCCAAAAAAGTTTTGTAAAATTTCTTCCATAAAAAAAGCCTCCTTATTTTTGCATAAAGAGAACTCACACGCTTCCTTTCGCCGGTACTAACCGGATCAAGTTATAAGGGTGAAATCTCAGCCATAAAGCTCCCCTAGCAAAATATTATATATTTATTTAGTTGACGTAGTTATGATATCACTACATTAATAAAAATGCAATACCTATTGTTAAATTTAGATAAATTAATATTATTTTATATTATTACTTTTTATTTTCTTTGAACCTTTTTTTACCTAAAGAATACAATGATTGTATATAATTCTACATAATTACAAATTTTGTCATATTTTAAATAATTATTAAAATAGAATAAGGTAAAATTTTTGTAATTCAAACAAAATTTTGAAAGGAATGAGTTTATATGATATTAAACAAAAATATACACGAAATTTATCGACCTTTAGTACCTTTTATGCCAGAAGACCCTAGGGTAGGTTATGGATATGTACCTTATCAAATATCACCAGAATTTATGGATGTAGATCAGGCATTTCAAGCTGGAACACTTTTCCCTGATTTGGTTACTCCTTACAGCGAACAATTAAGAAGAGGGGTGTAATGTATGGAAGTTTTATGCGAAAACAGAATGAATAATATGGATTTTAATATGAATTTTGATATGAATAATATAAATATGCAGCATAGAAATGCATTACTTCTAGAAATAATGAAATATCAGCTTGTTACACTTGATTCAGCTTTATTTTTAGATACTCATCCTAATGATCCAATTGCACTTATTAGACATCATGAATACAGCACTAAATTAATGCAGTTAAAGGATGAATTTTCAATTAAGTATGGACCTTTAGACTTATATACCCCAGACATATCTGGTACTTGGAGATATCTTGATAGTCCTTGGCCATGGGAATAATTTTAATATAAGCGTTAATTTTAATTAACACAGAAAGAGAGGTAATTATTTATGTTTATGTATGAAAAAAAATTACAATATCCGGTTAGAGTATCTAACCGTGATGTTAGAATGGCGAGGAATATACTAAATCAATATGGTGGCCCAGATGGTGAGTTTAGCGCAAGTATGAACTATCTGACACAAAGGTTTTGTATGCCAATGAATGAAATAAAAGGACTGTTAACTGATATAGGCACAGAGGAATTAGGTCATATGGAAATGATAGCTACTCTGTTTAGAAAACTAATAACAGGAGCTAGCAGAGAAGAGCTTATAGATGCCGGTTTTGACGGCTATTACGCAAACCATGAATATTGTCCATTCTACACTGATTCTAGTGGAGTACCATGGACTGCAGCATATACTCAGGCAAAGGGAGATCCAATAGCTGACTTATGGCACGATATGGCTGCTGAACAGAAAGCAAGAGCCACTTACGAAAATTTAATTATGCTAACAGATGACCCTCTAGTTATAGATGCATTAAGATTCTTAAGAGAACGTGAATTAATACACTTTCAAAGATTTGGTGAAGGATTAAGACTTGTACAGGAAGAAATAGAGAGTAAGAAATATTTTTAATGCAAATTATTTAAAGTATAAATAGACATAAAAAAGGGAATGTTGCATAACTATTTTTAAATAATAGTTTTCAACAATTCCTTTATTTATAATTTTAGTCTGCTATATGATTCAACAGTATTTATAACAACACAGTTATTGTACCATTAGCATTAAGTTCAGAGTGAATAGAAATGGTTTATTGGTAATAACTAAAAAAAACAAGAGAACTGATAATATTACTACATCAATTCTCTATTGCTTTATATAAATACTATTTAATCACTCTTTGATAATGTTAATTCTCTTATTTCATCTAAAGCTTTTATTATCTGTCCATAATTTTCCTTAGATATATCACCATACTTAGTATTTTCCATAGAATTAGAAATTAACCTAAAAAGTATTTCTATTTTTCCATAATACTTCTCTAAGTTATAAGTATTTAAATGAACAACCATAATGGTAGAAGTAATATAGTTAATAGCATTTATTGAATTACTTGGTATAAAATTAGCTCTATAATACTGTACATTATTTAATGTAATGCTTAAACTCTTATTCAATTGATTTACTTCCATGTAATTATTATCATAGTATTCTCTATTTCTCATAAACATGCTATAGCTTTGCCTTAAATTTGTACCTATTTGTTCTAAATTAATCAAAGCTATTTTTCTATAATTATATGAATACATAAATAAATTTATTAAAACAATAGCTATAAGTATTATAATAATAATATATTCTTTTTTTAAATATTTTTTGTTAATCATTTATATCCCCTTAATTTACTAAGGTATTAGTTGCAATGTTGAAGCTGATGGAATAAGTTCTAAATTTTCATATATATAATCATAGCCAGTGCCACTCTTTACAACCACACTACAATAAAATTTAACCCTATAGTTTGTAAGCACCCATTTAGCATTATTTTGGTCAGGACTACCAGATGCAGTGAATGATGATTTAGCAGTTGTAATAGGAATTTCAATTATTGAAAAGCCAGTCAGCTTAGTGTAAACAGGAAGCATCATATTAAAACTAGTAGTTTGATTAAACGAAACTGGTGATGAAGCTTGGAAATTTTGAGGTAATATTATATCAAACTCAACCTTACCTGCTGTAAAAGAGTAATAATTTTACAATACTCCTTTAATGATATTAAGTCGATTTATTTCTAATTTTAGCATAAACAAAACAAATAATTTGTAGAATTTTGTAATATGTTTATTTTCTTGTTTTATCCCATATTTTAATGTAATTTTTACACTATCGCACCAAAACAAAAAGCACGGGTGACTTATGAAAATCTAATAATGTTAACTGATGACCCACTTGTAAAAGATACCTTGAGCCTTGAGATTTCAAAGAGAACGTGATTTAATACACTTCCAAAGATTCGTCGAGGGTTTAATACTTGTACAATAGAACATGGAGAGCAAGAAATTTTATTAATGCAATATAATAAAATAGGAGCACATTGTTAAATAGTAATATGTGCTCCATTAATATTTATTCAAATGCTTTTATAACATCCTCTAATTTCTTTCTTATTGGCAGATTATAAGGACATTTTGTTTCACAAAGTCCACATTTTACACATGAATCAGGTTTAACTGCCAAAGTATCATATCTTCCTTTTGCCCAGTCTTTTAGGTTATATCTGGTTACATAGCCTTCAAAAAGGAACATGCTTGGTATATCAATCTTTTGAGGACATGGCAAGCAATATCCACATCTTCTACAAAAATCATTGCCTAGAACTTTTCTTATGGATTCTATTTTATTATTATCTTCTTCTGTTAAAGCTGTTAAGTTATTAGCTACACTTGCATTTCTTTTAACCTGCTCTACGCTATCCATACCTGGTATAGCAACAGTTACAAGACCAGAATTAAATATATATTTAAGGGCTATTTCACCATCTTGAATTGCTCCGCCTGCTAATGGCTTCATAGCTAAAACACCAACATTTTTTTCCTTAGCCTTTTTAAATACCTCTACAGCTTGTTGCTCAACTATGTTAAATGGGAATTGTACAGTCTCAACAATATCGAATTCTAAGAATTTTTCTATCATTGAGATATTATGGCTAGTTATACCAATATGTTTAATAAGTCCTTTTTCCTTAGCCTCTTGTAAAGCTCTAAATGCGCCATTTTCTGATATTACATTATCAAACTGTTCTTGTTTACTTACATTATGTATTTGATATAGGTCTATATAATCAACATCCAATTGTTTTAAGCTTTGCTCTATGAATGCCTTCATAGTGTCGTAGGTATAACCCATTGCCTTTGTAGCAATATAAAAGTTTTCTCTTTCAACTTCTTTTAATGCTTTTCCTATGTACCCTTCGCTTACTGTATATCCTATAGCAGTATCAATAAAATTAATACCTTGATTTTTCAATTCTTTTATTACATCAATAGCGTCTTGTTCAGTTAATCTTTGTATTGGAATTCCTCCAAATCCAAGGCAAGTAACCTCAAGACCTGTTTTTCCTAAAATATTTTTATTCATCTATGTTGTCCTCTCAATTTGATAAATTTTATAAACTCTTTAAAACAATCACCTTAATTATAGTATTTGTATATATAAAAATCAAATGAAAATATAACTTTTTCTTTTTTATCTTGACACAAGTTTATACTTGTGATATAAATAGTTTTATTAATTAAAAAGATTATGTTATTTTGCCGCCGGGCAAAGTTTTAAATAAAGCGTTTTTGTTTCATACCGTTAGGCCTTAGAAGGTATGAAGCTAAAAGCGCTTTTTATTTTTGGAGGAAATTATGGAACAAGTATGTATTTTAAAAACTTTTAGAAAATATGTAACATTAAATGTATTGGGTATGATAGGCTTATCCTGTTATATACTTGCAGATACCTACTTTGTATCAAAAGGACTTGGCACAAATGGACTGGCTTCTTTGAATCTTGCTATTTCTATATATAGCTTCGTTCATGGATTAGGATTGATGATTGGTATAGGAGGAGCAACAAAGTATGCTATTTTAAAAGCAAAACAGGAGCACGAAGAAGCTAATAAGATTTTTTCGACTTCAGTCAACTTAGGTATTATAATTGGTATATTGATTACGTTGATAGGGATATTTTTATCTGAGCCTTTAAGCAGAATATTAGGAGCTAACGAGCATACATTTGCAATGACTAATACTTATTTAAAAACAATACTTTCTTTTGCTCCGTTTTTTATATTAAATAATGTATTAATTGCTTTTGTTCGTAACGATGGTGATCCTAAGCTATCAATGGCAGGAATGTTGATTGGAAGTTTTTCGAACGTAATTTTAGACTATATTTTTATTTTTCCACTTAATATGGGTATGTTTGGAGCTGCATTTGCAACAGGTCTTGCACCAATTATAAGTTTATGCATTTTATCGTTTCATTTTATTAAAAATAATAATAATTTTTCTTATAAAAAAATTAAAATATCCATAAAGCGTATTTGTAGCATATGTAGTCTTGGAACATCATCATTAATTACGGAAATATCATCTGGAATTGTTTTAATTATCTTTAATATTGTTATATTAAAACTTGAGGGCAATACTGGATTAGCAGCCTATGGTATTGTGGCAAATCTGTCACTAGTTTCAGCTTCTATATTCACTGGTATCGCACAAGGTATACAGCCACTTATTAGTAGCTTTTACGGGAACAAAAATGTAATATCGATAAAGAAGATTTTTAGATATGCAATAATTTTATCATTAATAATAGCTGTATGCTTATATATGATTGTATTTGTATATTCAAATCAGCTTGTATCTATATTTAACAATGAAAACAATGAATTGCTAAGAGAGTTAGCAGTTAGAGGATTAAGACTTTATTTTATTGGATTTTTATTTGCCGGTATCAATATTATAACAGCATCATTTTTCAGTTCTATAGAACAGGCAAGATTAGGTTTTATCATATCTATTGTCCGTAGTGTCGTGGCTATTATACCAGTTGTTCTAGCCTTATCATTTATATTTGGAATAAACGGTGTTTGGACTTCGTTTCCATGTGCTGAGCTAATTTCATTTGTTATTGTGGCTATATGTTTGAAAAAACACAATGAAAAAATAAAAAAATGTATTTAAAAGATACATTTTTTTATTTTTGTTTTTTTGATATTGACAATTTTCGTAGATATGTTATATTATATATATGAATAGTTTTACATATGTTCATTTATTAATTTAGGAGGTTCGTTATGGTAGAAAAAAATAATCATGATGATAGAGATTGTAGGATATGTAATATAGAGCCTACAGATGAAATGGTTTATAATTTGTCAGAATTATTTAAGGCTTTTGGAGACACAAATAGAATTAAGATATTATTCTCATTGTTTCATCACGAACTTTGCGTTCAAGATATAGCTGATAAACTAAACATGACACAATCTAATGTGTCACACCAGCTAAGAGTTTTAAAAAATACAAAGCTTGTGAAATTTAGAAAAGACGGAAAAACAATTTATTATTCTCTAAATGACAACCATGTGGAAAAAATATTTGAACAGGGATTTGAACATATTAATCACTAAGTTTTTTTAGGAGGGACAAAAAATGAGTGAATTAAAAATTATGCTTGAGGGTCTAGATTGCGCCCACTGTGCATCTAAGATTGAAGCACAGGTAAATAAATTAGAAAATATAAATGAGGCTTCTTTAAACTTTATAAACAAATCATTAACTATTGAGCACAGTGGTGATGACAATATAATTTTTGAAGCTGTCGAAAAAATAGTTCATAAATTAGAGCCTCATGTTAAGGTATTTACGAATAAAGAAGAGGAACACAATCATATACATGATGAAGACCATTCTCACAGTCATTCTGATTGCAATTGTGGTGGAAATCATGGTCATGGCAAACATGACAGCCATGACAATAAAATATCGTCACATGATAATGCCAGTTCTGATGGACACGGTCACAGTCATGATTTAAATGGTGACACAAAAAAAACATTAATTAGATTGTTTGTAGCGGCTATATTATTTATACCTGCTGTAATATTTGAATCTAGTAAAACACTTTCAATGATATTATCAATAGCATCTTATATAATTATTGGATATGATATAATTTTAAGGGCAGTAAAAAACATTTTAAATGGTCAAGTATTTGATGAGAACTTTTTAATGGCAGTTGCATCTATTGGGGCAATTATTATAGGTGAATATCCAGAGGCCGCAGGTGTTATGCTATTTTATCAAACAGGTGAATATTTTCAGAGCATTGCAGTTAATAAATCAAGAAAACAAATTAAAAGCTTACTTAATATAAAACCTGAGTTTGCAAACTTAAAAACAGATAGCGGAATAACAAAGGTTAAACCTGAGGCTATAAAAATAAATGATATTATAGTAGTTAAGCCTGGTGAGAAGGTACCACTTGATGGTGTAATAATCGAAGGCTCATCAACTATTGATACTTCAGCTCTTACTGGTGAATCAATGCCTGTAGATAAGGTTATAGGTAATGATGTGTTAAGTGGATCAATAAACCTAACTGGTGTTTTAACTGTTAAAGTTACTAAAATCTTTAAGGAATCAACTGTATCTAAGATTTTATATCTAGTTGAAAAAGCATCTAATAAAAAATCTGAAACAGAAAACTTTATTACTAAGTTTGCGAAATACTATACACCAGCAGTGGTTGCATTGGCTGCTATAATAGCTATAGTACCTCCTCTAATATTCAATGATCCATTTTATGACTGGTTATATAGAGGTCTTATATTCCTAGTTGTTTCTTGTCCATGTGCTTTAGTTTTATCTATACCGTTAACATACTTTAGCGGACTAGGAGCTGCCTCTAAATATGGAATTTTAATAAAGGGAGGAAACTATTTAGAAGCTTTATCAAAATCTGAAATTGCTGTATTTGACAAAACAGGTACGTTGACAGAAGGTAAATTTGAAGTTGCTGAAATAAAAGCTTTTGGAGGAATATCTGAAAGTGATCTTTTAAGAATAGCTGCCCACGGTGAGTATTATTCAAATCACCCTATAGCAACTTCTATAAAAGAAAAGTTCGCTAATCAAATAAATGAAGAATTTATTAAGGACTATGAAGAAATAGCTGGATTTGGTATTAAAGCTAAAGTTGATGGCAAGATAGTTTTACTAGGTAACGAAAAGTTAATGAACCAAGAAAACATCAGCTTCGAAAAAGCTACTGATAAGCCAGGTACAGTATTATATGTTTCAATAGATGGTAAATTTGCAGGTTTCATAGTTATAAGTGATAAGATAAAAAAAGATGTGAATAATCTTGTAGCAAAGTTGAAATCTGCAGGTATTAAAAAAGTTATAATGCTTACTGGAGATAATAGAGTTACTGCAAATTTTGTTAAAGAGAAACTAGGCTTAGATGAAGTTTATAGTGAGTTACTACCTACTGATAAGGTTGATAAGGTTGAAGAATTATTTAAATCTAAGCATGAAAAAGGTAAGCTTTTATTTGTTGGAGATGGCATCAACGATGCACCTGTTCTTATGCGAGCTGATGTTGGATTTGCAATGGGTGGAATAGGCTCAGATGCAGCTATAGAATCTGCTGATGTAGTAATAATGAACGATGAACCAACAAAGGTATATGAAAGTATAGAAATAGCTAAGAAAACTAAGTCGATAGTATGGCAAAACATAATATTCTCTTTAGGAGTTAAGCTTCTTGTTATGATATTAACCGTATATGGTAATGTAACAATGCCATTGGCTGTATTTGCAGATGTCGGTGTAGCAATTGTTGCTATATTAAATGCATCTAGAATTTTAAGAATAAAAGTTAAATAAGTATAAAAAAACAACTCCTACAGTGGCTCATCTGTAGGAGTTGTTTTATAATTAATTTTGGAAGGATACTTAAAAAAGTATTATCGTTATAACTATATTATGTGCCAAATACAAAAAATTTATACACAAGTAATAAAATAATCATTACTAGCAATAATAAAATAATAAATTATTACTTGTAATAAAAATTTTTTTGACTTAATATATCTATATGAAGATATTTTGGAGGTAGTTATGATAATAAAACAAATTAGAGACATAACCCTTATAGATATAGATGAAAATAGATATTTGGGAATTTCATGTGACTCATGCGGTGGAATCGGTGAAAAGGAGCATGATATGGTAAAGGCACCAACAGTAATAGTTGGAGAGCAAACAGCAAAGGTTGTTCTGGCTGAGCTTTTAAGCATGGGTTTTGAGCCATTAGTGCTATCTGATGGTTTAGCAGTTGAAATGAACGATACTGGTAAAAAAATCATAGAGGGCTTTAATAATACAGTAAATATGCTAAAGCATAGTAAGGTTCATTTAACTGGCAGTACTGAGGAAAACATGAAAACAGTTCAAACCTCAATTGGAACAACAGGCATTGGAATTGTTGCAAAGGATAAATTAAAATTTAAAAAAACCTCCGTTGAAGATTTATGCATAGCAATCGGACTTCCTCTAGTAGGCTATGAGGTTTTAAAAAATCCTGACAAAATAATGTCTATAGAAGACTTTGAAATAATTAGTAGATTAGATTATATTAATGAAATAATTCCTGTTGGCTCAAAAGGAGCAGCTTATGAAATCAACGAGCTATGTCAGTGCAATAATTTAACTATAGAATATAAAAATGATATAAGCTATGACATAAAGCACTCTGGCGGTCCTTCTTGTAGCTGTATCCTTAGCATAGAGGAAAAAAATCTATATTTATTAAAGGACTTAATTGATAAGCCTATGGAAATTTTAGGTAAATTCATATGATAATTAAACATATTAAAACACTAGCTATTTAAAAGTTAGTGTTTTTTTTATTTAAAATTTTATAATTGTATAAAAAATTATATAAAAGTAAAAATAATATAGATAATATTATTTATTTGTAATCATAAATTACGAAAAAAAATGATGATATTATGCATAAATAAAGTAATTAAATTTAAAGGTGGTGTATTTTTGAACAATAGTGCAATAAATGTCTATTCAGAAATAGGCAAATTAAAAAAAGTCATGCTGCACAGACCTGGTAATGAGTTGGAAAATTTAATGCCTGAATATTTGGAAAGGTTATTATTTGATGATATTCCTTATTTAAAGATTGCTCAGGAGGAGCATGATGCTTTTGCCGATATTTTAAGGCAAAATAATGTTGAGGTTGTATACTTAATTGATTTAGTAACGCAATCTATTACTAGCGATGATATAAAAAATGAATTTATTAAGGAATTCATCAATGAAGCTGGAGTTAATAGCAGTAAAAAAGCAGAAGTATTGACAGATTATTTTAAATCCTTAGGTACTAAGGAAATGGTTTCAAAAATGATAGAAGGTATAAGAAAGTCAGAGCTTAAAAACTACACTAAAACTAATTTATTGGATTTTTTAGATGATGACTATCCATTTGTTGTCGATCCCCTACCAAACTTATATTTTACTAGAGATCCATATGCAACAATTGGTAATGGTGTTTCTATTCATAAAATGTTTACTGTTACAAGAAATAGAGAAACATTATTTGCAAAATATATTTTTAAATATAATCCAGAATTCAAGGGAACAAAGCTATGGTATGATAGAACAGAGAATTTTTCATTAGAAGGTGGAGATATTCTTGTATTAAATAAGGATACAGTAGCAATAGGTATCTCTCAAAGAACTCATCCAAATTCAATTGAAAAGTTTTCTCAAAACATATTATCAGAAGAAAGTAGCTTTAAAAAGATTTTAGCGATTGATATTCCGAAAGAAAGAGCTTTTATGCACCTTGATACTGTATTTACTATGGTTGATTATGATAAGTTTACAATGCATCCAAATATCAGAAAAGATATTAGCTTGCATGTTCTTGAGCTTGATAGCAGTAAAAAACTCTGCATAAAGGAAGAGCATGGAACTTTAGAAGATATTTTAAAGAGGCATTTGAATTTAGATCATGTACAGCTAATTAAATGTGGCGGCAATAGTATAATTGATGCAGCACGTGAGCAATGGAATGATGGTTCCAATACTTTAGCAATAGCTCCTGGTGAGGTTGTAGTTTATTCAAGAAATCATGTTACTAACGAAGTTCTACAGCAAAACGGAGTTAAAACTCATATAATGCCTAGCTCAGAATTATCCAGAGGACGTGGAGGCCCAAGGTGTATGAGTATGCCACTTATAAGAGAATGTAAAAAATAACAAACACTAGGAGGATATTAGGATATTATGCCTGTAAATTTAAAAGGAAGAAGTTTATTAACTTTATTAGATTTTACACCGTTAGAAATAAAATATTTAATTGATTTAGCTCGTGATTTAAAGGCGAAGAAAAGGGCTGGAATATGTGAGCCAACACTAAAGGGTAAAAATGTTGTATTATTATTTGAAAAAACATCAACAAGAACAAGATGTGCTTTTGAGGTTGCGTGCTTTGATGAAGGTGCTCATGTAACATTCTTAGATTCAAACAGCTCACAAATGGGCAAAAAGGAATCATTAGAAGATACTGCTAAGGTACTCGGAAGATTTTATGATGGTATTGAATATAGAGGATTTGATCAACGAGTAGTTGAGCTTTTAGCTAAACATGCTGGAGTTCCAGTATTTAATGGTTTAACAGATGACTTCCATCCAACGCAAATGATTGCCGATATGATGACTATAGAGGAGAAATTCGGTAAATTGAAAGGGCTTAATTTCACATACATGGGTGATGCAAGAAATAATATGGGTAACTCCTTAATGGTTGCATGTTCAAAATTAGGCTTAAACTTCACTGCATGTGCTCCAAAGGAATTATTCCCTAAGGAAGATTTAGTTGCACAATGTAAGCAAATAGCTTCTGAAAATGACTGCACAATTACACTAACTGATGATGTAAAAACAGGAACTACTAATGCTGATATTATATATACTGATATTTGGGTATCTATGGGTGAACCAGAAGAGGTATGGGAATCACGTATTAAGATGTTGTCAAAATACCAAGTAAATTCAGATGTTATGAAAAATGCAAATAAAGATGCAATATTTATGCATTGTTTACCTTCTTTCCATGACACTAATACAACAGTTGCTAAAGACATAGAAAAGAAATTCGGATTAAAGGAAATGGAAGTAACTGATGAAGTGTTTTTATCAAGACAATCTGTAGTATTTGATGAAGCTGAAAATAGAATGCATTCTATAAAAGCAATATTAGTTGCTACAATGTCTTAAAAGAGTGAAGAAAAAACACTCTTCACAGAGTGAAATGTATTTCACTCTATGGTTTGCGATACCGTAAAACGGTGTAATGGAGGTAATTATGAGTAATTTAACTAAGGTTGTTGTAGCTTTAGGAGGCAACGCGCTTGAGGATAAGAGCTTGCCATCTACTGCTGAATCTCAACTTATTGTAGCTAAAAGAACTGCAAAATATATAGCTGATTTAAGCAGTCAAGGATATGAGATAGCAATTGTTCATGGTAATGGACCTCAGGTAGGTAGAATTTTATTAGCTTCTGAAACAGCTAAGGATGTTACTCCTGTTATGCCATTTGATGTATGTGGTGCAATGAGCCAAGGATATATTGGTTATCATATTCAACAGGGCTTAAGAGAGGCATTGAAAATGAAAAATAAAAACACCCCTGTTGTAAGTATAATTACACAGGTTGTTGTAGATAAAAATGACCCTGCTTTTCAAAATCCCACTAAACCGATTGGACCTTTTTATACAGAGGAAGAAGCTAAATCACTTCAAACTGAAAAAGGCTATACAGTTAAGGAGGATGCTGGAAGAGGTTTTAGAAGAGTAGTACCATCACCTATGCCAATTAAAATTATAGAATTAGAAACTATAAAACAGCTTTGGAATACAACTATTCCAATAGCTTGTGGTGGTGGTGGCATACCAGTTGTTGAGAGTTCAGATGGTAGTTTAGAAGGAATTGCCGCTGTTATTGACAAAGATTTGGCAGCAGAAAGACTTGCAGAAGATATAGATGCTGATATTCTTTTGATTTTAACTGAGGTTGATAGAGTTTGTATAAACTTTAATAAATCAAACCAACAGGAATTAGCAAATTTGACAATAGAAGAAGCTAAAAAATATATGGATGAAGGACACTTTGCTCCAGGAAGTATGCTACCTAAGGTTCAAGCAGCAGTTAAATTTGCCGAATCAAAGTCCGGCAGAAAGGCTGTAATTACTTCTTTGAATAAAGCTCAAGATGCTTTAACAGGAAATAGCGGAACGGTCATTCATAAGTAGTAATAACATGGTGAAAGGTGAAAACTGAAATTTTCACCTTTCACTATATAATGATAAGAAAGGTTGAAAAACATGAAGAAAAAATTTAAAATGCCAACAGCATATACTATACTATTTTGTATTATCATTGTTATGGCAATTTTAACTTGGATTATACCTCCTGGACAATATGATTATGTAGAGTCAGAGGACGGGTCTAAAGAACCAATTTCCGGAACATATCACAATGTAGAGCCAAACCAGCAAGGAGTAGGCGATGTTATACTTGCCCCTTTTGAAGGTTTTTACAACGCAGTTGATATAGCACTTTTTATATTGATGGTTGGGGGATTTTTGGGCGTAGTTATGAAAACTGGAGCAATAGATGCAGGTATATCTAACATAATAAAGATACTTAACGGAAGAGAAAAATGGATGATACCAATACTTATGTGCTTGTTTGGCTTAGGTGGAACAACATTTGGAATGGCCGAGGAAACAATTGCATTTTATCCTTTATTATTGCCTGTTTTTATAGCAGCCGGGTATGATGCTATAACAACCGTTTCAGTAGTATTAATTGGAGCAGGTGTTGGAGTATTATGTTCAACAGTTAACCCATTTGCCACAGGTATAGCAGCAGGATTTGCTGGAATCTCTCTAGGAAATGGAATAATTTTAAGAGTAATACAATTAATAATTCTAGAGGCTTTAGCTATTATATTTGTTATGAGATATGCAGAAAAAGTTAGAAAGGATCATACAAAGTCATATGTTGCAGATATGTATGAAGAAAATAAAAAGCATTTTTCTTTTGGTGACAGTAATGACGAAAATCTAAAATTAACAGGTAAAAGAAAAATTACATTAACTATATTTGCGGCAGTATTTATAGTAATGATTTATTCAGTTATACCATTTGAAGATATGGGAATTACTATGATTCCTACTCTTGGTTGGTGGTTTCAGGAACTTTCTGCATTATTCTTTATAGGAGCAATTATTATAGGGCTGTTTTATAGATTATCCGAAGATGAGCTGATAGGCGGATTTGTTGCAGGAGCTGCTGATTTATTAGGTGTTGCGTTTATTATAGGTGTATCTAGAGGTATAACAGTAATAATGAATTCTGGTTTAATAACAGACACTATATTATACTGGGGTGAGACCTCACTAAGTGGAGTCGGTTCAATAGTATTTATTATATTAACATACTTATTTTATATCCCACTAGCATTTTTAATACCTTCTACATCTGGACTTGCAACTTTATCAATGCCAATTATGTCTCCACTTGCAGATTTTGCAGGAGTTGGACGTGATTTAGTAATAACAGCATTTCAATCAGCATCAGGTATTGTTAACCTTATAACACCAACTAGTGCAGTCGTTATGGGCGGTTTAGCTATAGCAAGAGTCTCCTACGATAAATGGTTAAAATTTATTTGGAAATTTATATTATTAATATTGATTATTACAATAATACTACTTGGTATATCAGCTGCATTTTAAATGCAAGTAATTAAAAACGAGGACTGTAACGTAATGTCATTAAGTTAAGATGTTGAGTAGTATAGAACTAAAAGGTCAAGGTATAAAAATAGATACCTTGATCTTTTTTTGCATTTTTTCAAAAAACACTTGACAAATCACCTAAAATTTGCGGTGAAGCCCTTAAAAGTATATAGATTTTATGGAGGTTTCGCTAATTATTAATTACCCAAAGTGTCTAAAGGAAAAATTAATATCAATTGTAAAAGAAATGGCTGCATCACCAGCTGAATTTGTAAAAAATCCAGGGAAAAATTATAAATAAATTTTATCCAAT